>JAYRUQ010000052.1:0-17493 GCA_041919015.1 Inhella sp. | reverse complement strand
GGGGGCGAGGTCGGCACCACGTTCAAGAACCGGGGCCACGACGCGCGCCTGGAGCTGGTGCACCCGCGCCTGGCGCTGGGCGGCGGTCAACTGGAGGGCGTGGCCGGAGCCCAGGTCGAGCAGGCGCGCTTCGAGGCGCTCGGCGAGGAGGCCTTCGTGCCCGGCACGCGCACGCGCCAGCGCGCGCTCTTCCTGCTCGAGCAGTGGACCCTGGGCGCGCTGCAGGCCAGCGCCGGGCTGCGTGCCGAGCGCGTCAACGTGGCTTCGGCGGGCGACGTGGCCGAGGTCGAAGCGCCCCGCTTCGGCGCCGCGCAGCAACGCCACTTCCAGCCCGGCAGCCGCTCGCTCGGGCTCGGCTGGGGCCTGGCGGCGGGCTGGCAGCTCAAGCTCAGCAGCGCCTGGAGCGAGCGTGCGCCCACCCAGTACGAGCTGTACGCCGACGGTGTGCATGCCGCCACCGCGGCCTACGAGCGCGGCGACACGCTGCAAAAGCTCGAGCGCGGCCGCCAACTCGAGTTGGGCCTGGACTGGCAGCGCGGCGACGCGCAATTCAAGGCCAGCGCCTTCGACGCGCGCTTCGACAACTACATCGCCCTGCTGCGCAGCGACGCGCCGGACTTCGAGGACGAGGAGGGTGGCAGCGTGCCGGTCTACGAGTTCCGTGGCGTGCGCGCGCGTCTGCACGGCATCGAGCTGTCGGCGCAGCAGGCCTGGACGCAGGGCGTGCAGCGCTGGAAGTTGGAGGCTGGCTTCGACACCGTGCGCGGCCGCAACCTCAGCCGGAACGAGGCGCTGCCGCGCCTGGCGCCTTGGCGCGCCAGCCTGGGCCTGCAGTGGCAAACCGGACCCTGGACCCTGAGCGCCCTGGCCACGCATGCGGCCCGGCAGTCGCGCGTCAGCGCCGACGACCGGCCGACGGCGGCCTGGAGCCGCGTCGACCTGGCTCTGCTGCACCGGCTCCAATGGGCGGGCTCACCGGGGCAGGAGGCGCACTTCTTCCTCAAGGTCCACAACCTCGGCAACCGGCTGGCCTACAGCGCCAGCAGCGCCCCCACGCTGCGCTCGCTCGCGCCGCTGCCCGGTCGTTCGCTCAAGCTCGGCCTGCGCTGGTTGTTCTGAAACACCGGGGGCGGGAAACCCCGTGGCGCCCCTGCGGGTACTTGCAAGGGCGCCAAAGCAGGTAGGCTGCGGCCGGCATGGGGTCGATGGGACGTGCGCATGCCGGCCGCATGTCGCAAAACGCGGGGGACACGATGACGGGATCGCAGATGTTGGCGCTGTTGCTGGGCTTGGCGCTGGGGGCCGGTGGGGTCTTGCTGGTGCTGCGCCGGCGCTTGGCCGAGGCGCAGGCCCGGATGCATCACCTGGAGGCCAGCCGGCAGCTGGAGATGCAGAACACCACCGCGGCGCGGCGCCAGAACGAGGCCCTGCAGCAGGAGGTGGCCGAGTTGCGCCACCTGATGGCGCGGCGTGGGGTGCAGGTTCCGGCCCGGCCGGCCGCCGCCATCGAGCCGGCGCCCGAGACCACCGAACCGGCGGCCTTGCCGGCCGACGGCTTCCAGGCCACCCAGTTCAGTCCCCGCAGCTCTTAGAATCCCGCCCTTTTTTGCGCCCGTCCCGGCGGGACGCCGCGCGGCGTCGGGCGGGTCATGCAGGCAGAGGTTCGGCTGAACGGCCGCAGGGAGCAAGGCGGGGCCGAGGCGCCACAGCGGGTCGGCGCCAGGGCTGCTGCAAGGTCGCTGCCCGCTGAAGACCTGCTGCCACGCCTGTTGCGCCACTGGGGGGTGCCGGCAGCCCCATGGCAGCCGGCGGTGGCGCAGCTGTCGCCGCTGCTGGACTGGACCGACGCCGTGCACCTCGCGCAGGCCTTGTCGTCCGGTGACGCCGCTGCGACCGACCCCATCGAGCTGCGGCCCCTGCACGCCGCTGCCCAGGCGGCGCTGCACCGCCTGGGCAGCGAAATGCGGGCGGACTTTGCCGATGCGCTGCTGGAGCGCGAATCCGGCGAGCCGCTGGCGGCGCCGCTGCCCCTGGCCGATGCGCTGGCGCCCTACCGCCTGCACCACGCCCAGCGGCAGCGCGCCATGGCGGCACGGGTCGGCGCGCTGCGTCAGCAGCTGCGCGAGCAACTGGCCGGCAGCGGCCGGCCCCGGCTGCGCCAGCTCGCGGGCTTCGACGCCGTGTTCGAGCGCGCGTTGGCCGCGCACGCGTCGCGCGCCCTGGCGGAACTGACGGCGCGCTTGTTCGGCGCGCGCGCCGAACGCCACCAGCAGCAGGATGCCCTGCGCTGGCGCCGGCTGCTGTGGCGCGATCTGCAGGACGCGCTGCAGGCCGAGCTGGCGCTGCGCCTGCTGCCGCTGCGGGGCCTGATCGAGGCCCTGCAGCCCCCTTCCACCGAATGAACCCGATGAAGCGATGAGCGACCGTCTCCTTTCACACACCCTGTACCGCGCGGCCTGGTGCGTCGGCCTGCTGGCCCTGGCCGCGGCCGGCGCCGCTGCCGCCCGGCACCACCCGGTGGCCTTGGGCGTGTGCGTCCTGATCGGCGCGTTCTTCCTGCTGGGGAGTTGGGACCTGACGCAGATGCGCCGCGCCAGCGCCGGCCTGCGCGCGGCGCTCGACCCGGCGTTGCCGACCCCCGGCTCGGCGGCCGACTGGCTGGCGGGCGTGCCGGCGGCATTGCGCGGCGCCGTCGGGCAGCGGCTCGATGGGGCCGAGCGGGTCGCCCTGCCGGGCAGCAGCCTGGCGCCGGCGCTCACCGGCTTGCTGGTCCTGCTGGGCATGCTGGGCACCTTCAGCGGCCTGCTGCTGACGCTGGGTGGCACCGCACAGGCCTTGCACGCCGGCACCGACCTTGCCAGCCTGCGCAGCGCTCTGGGTGCGCCGGTGCAGGGACTGGGCCTGGCTTTCAGCGCCTCGGTGGCGGGGGTGGCCGCATCGGCCATGCTGGGGCTGATGCTGGCGCTGGCCCGGCGCGAGCGTGCGCTGGTGCAGCAGGAACTCGACGCCGCGCTGAGCGGCCGCCTGCGGAGACTGACGCGACCGTACGAGCGCGAGCTGTCCGAGCGGCTGGCCTTGGAGGCGGCGCAGCAGGCGCAAGCGGCCCTGGTCGAGCGCATCGGCCAGATGGCCGACGCGCTGGCGGCGCAACTCAAGGAGCAGACGCAGTGCCACCACCGCGAGCAGCAGGCGGCGCAGACGCGCTTCCATGCCGAGGCACAGCATGCCTACCGCGAGCTGGCTGCTGCCGTTGACGCCAGCCTGCGCACCTGCCTGGTGGAGAGCGCCCGCCAGGCCGCCAGCGCCTGGCAGCCGATCGCCGAGGCGACGCTTGCCGTCATGGCCCGCGAAGCCGGCGCGCTGCAGCAGCAGGTGGGCGAGCGCGTCAGTGCGCAGTTGGAGGGCGTGGGGCAGCGCGTCGAGGCCGGCGTGCAGGCGCTGCTCAGCGGCAGCCAGGCCTGCTTGAACGAGCAGATCGTGCGGCAGTCCGGCGCCGCGCAAACCGCGCAGCAGGACCTGCTGGCGCGCCTCTCGCAGCAGCAGGCCGAGCAGCAGGGCGCACGCGAGGCCGCCGACGCGGCGCGCCTGGTGGCCTGGGTGGATGCGTTGCAGCAGAGCAGCCGGCAGCAGCTGGCGCAGCAGCAGCAGCTGACCGAGGCCTTGAGCGCGACGACGCGCGAATTCGTGGCGCAGGCCGAGAGGCGATCGTGCACCCTGCTGAGCGAGGTCGGCGCACTGCTGCAGGCCGCCGGCGAGGCGCCGCGCGCCGCCGTGGCCATGGTGGCGCAGCTGCGCGAGCAACTGGCGCAAAGCCAGCAGCAGGACCAGGCCCATCTGGGCGAGCGCGCCGAGCTGATGCGCACCCTGGGCGCCCTGCTGGCCGCCTTGCAGCAGGCGGCCGGCGAACAGCGAGCCGCCATTGACGCGCTGCTCGCCGGCGCGGCGCAGCAGCTCGAGCAGGCCGGGCAGCGCTTCGCCGCGCAGAGCGAGGCGAGCACCGGGCGGCTGTCGGAGGCCGCCGTGCAGCTGGCCGCCGGCGCCGCCGAGCTGGGCAGCCTGGGCGAGGGTTTCACGCTGGCCGTCGAGGGGTTCGACCGTGCCACCGGGCAATGGGTGCGGCAATGTGCGGCTCTCGAGCAGCAACTGGCCGACGTGGCCACGCGCAGCGACGAGCAGCTCGGCTACTACGTGGCGCAGGCGCGCGAACTGATCGAGCTCTGCCTGGGCGGACAGAAGCAGGTGCTCGACGCCCTGCAAGGCCAGCCGGCGGTGGCCCATGGATGATCCGCACGAGGGCGAGGGCATCGCCAGCCCGGCCTGGGCGGCCTTCGGCGACCTGATGGCCGGCGTGCTCGGCGCCTTCGTGCTGGTGCTGGCGGCGGCGCTGGTCGGACAGCTCGACCTGGCCAACCGGCTCGACGCCGAGACGCGCCAACGCCAGGCCGAGCAGCAGCGCCGCGAGCGGCTCGAGCGCGCGCTGGCCGGACCGCTCGCCGACGGCCGCATCACGCTCGTCGAGGGGCGCATCGGCATCAGCGGCGCGGTGCTGTTCGCCACCGGCTCCGACACCCTGCACAGCGAGGGCCGGCGCCTGCTGGCCAGCCTGGCCGGCCCCTTGCGCACCCTGCTGGCCGAGCGCGACGAGGTGCTGATGGTGAGCGGCTTCACCGACGACCGCGTGCTGCGCAGCGGCGCGCGCAACGCCGCCGACAACTGGGAGTTGTCGGCGCAGCGCGCGCTGACCGTGGTGCGCACGCTGATGCAGGAGGGCCTGCCGGCCGACGCGGTGTTCGCCGCCGCCTTCGGACCGCAGCAGCCGGTGGCCGACAACGACAGCGCCGAGGGGCGCGCGTTGAACCGCCGCGTGGAGCTGGCACCGACGCCGCGTCCGCGCCGCGCCGCACGGCCCACGCCGCCATGAAGGAGGCCCTGAACGAGGACATGCGCCAGCGCGTGCTGCAGGCCCTGGCGCAGCGCGCCGAGCGGCTGCCCAGCGGGGGCCTGCATGACGCCCTGCGGGAGGCACTGCGGCAGCGCCATGCAAGGTGGGCCGCCCGCGGCACGACGGGGCAGCCGACGGTCAACTCAAGCGCGGCGGCGCCGGCGCAGCGCCGCGGCGCCGCGGCGCTCGCCGAGCTGCTGGCCGGCCTGCCGCCGCCGCGCGACACCCCCGGCCTGCTGCACAGCCAGCGCCGCGACTGGGCCGCCCTGCGCCTGGAGCGCCGGCTGGCCGAAGCGCCGGCGCCGCGCGACGCCGTGCCGGTGCAGATCGGCCCGCTCAACGCGCAGGCGCTGCTGCCGCGCGCGCTGCAGCGCCTGCGCGAACTGTCGCCCGACTACCTGCAGAGGCTGCTGGAACAGGTCGACGCGCTGGCGGCGCTGAGCCCGGCCGAACCGGCCGAAGCGCGCAAGGGCAGGGGCAGCCGACGCCGCTGAGGTCGGTGCCGGGCGTTGCTGTGTATACTGTGCATGTTGCATATACACAGTAACGCCGATCCGTGTCCGCCACGCTCTTCCTGTCCGCCGCCGACGCCACGCCGATGTACCGGCAGATCGTCGATCAGATCGCCGCCCGGGTGATGGCCGGCGACTGGGCGCCGGGCAGCGCCTTGCCGTCGATCCGCGAGCTGGCGGCGGCCAACGGCGTGAGCGTCATCACCGTCAAGCGCGCCTACCTGGAGCTGGAGCACGCCGGCGTGATCGTGACGCGGCACGGCAAGGGTTCGTTTGTGGCCGACAGCACCGACCCGACGCGCGCACGCCTGCACGGTGAGCTGCTGCGCCAGGTCGACGCGCTGCTGGTCAGCGCCGATCGGCTCGGCTTCACGACCCCCGAACTGCAAGACCTGATCGCCACCCGGCGCGCCGAAGGAGACCCCTCTTGACCCCAGCCTTTCGCCTGCGCGGCGTCAGCAAGCGCTACGAGCCCTTCGTCCTCGAGGCCTTCGACCTCGACCTGCCAGAGGGCCAGATCATGGGTCTGGTGGGCGTCAACGGCGCCGGCAAGACCACCTTGCTGCGACTGCTGGCCGGCCTCACGCTGCCCGACACCGGAAGCGTCGAGGTGCTCGGCCTGGCCATGCCGCGCGAGCAGGTGCGCGTGAAGCAGCAACTCGGACTGGCCAGCGAGGACATGCGCCTGTATGGCACGCAGACCCTCCGCTGGCACATGGACTTCATGCGCCGCCTCTACCCCGAATGGGACGCCGCCTACGCCCAGCACCTGCTGCGCCGCTTCGATCTGCGTGCCGAGCAGAAGCTGGCGGGCTGTTCGCACGGTCAGCGCGTCAAGGCCTTGCTGCTGCTGACCCTGGCACGCCGACCGCGCCTGCTGCTGCTGGACGAGCCGACCACCGGCCTGGACCCGGTGGCGCGCGCCGAGGTGCTGGAGGCGCTGGCCGAGGTGCTGCTCGACGAGCGGCGCAGCGTGCTGTTCTCCTCGCACCAGACGCAGGAGGTGGAGCGCCTGGCCGACCGCATCAGTTTCCTGCACGCCGGTCGGCTGCTGACCTGCGAGGACAAGGAAAGCTACTTGGGTCGCTGGCGCCGCCTGGTCGGGCAGGGCCATGTCGAAGACGACGTGGCGCTCTGGCCCGAGGTGGCGCAGCTGCGCCGCAGCGGTTCGCAGATCGAGCTGCGCGTGCGCGAGCACGGCGAGGCGCTGTTGCAACGGCTGGCCGGCGCCGGTCTGCAACTGCGCCAGTGCGAACCCATGAGCCTCGAGGAGATCTTCGTCACCACGGTGCGCAACGAGTCCCGCCGCGAAGGAGCACTGGCATGAGCGCCGCATTGAACCGACCCGCCATCCGCGCCCTGGTCGTCAAGGACTGGCAGCTGTTCGAGAAGCAGTTGGCCGCCTATGTGCTGGCCGGCATCGGCGCGCTGGCGCTGATCGGCCACGCGCAGAAGTGGAGCTTCTACGTCGGCTCGCTGATGCTCATCATCATCATGGTCGCGGTGGCCTGCTTCGCGGTCAGCACCTCGCTGGTCAACGAGCGCAAGGACAAGACCCTGGCCTTCGTGATGAGCCTGCCGGTCTCGCCGCTGGACTTCTACCTGGCCAAGCTGATCGGCAACCTCATCACCTTCGGCGTGCCCTTCCTGGTCCTGGCCGGCGGCGCGGTGGCGGTGACCCTGACTACACCGGTGCCGGACGGCCTCATCACCCTCGTGCTGCTGCTCTGTGCGCACCAGCTGCTGGCGTTCTGCCTGTCGTTGTGCGTGGCCATGCAGGTGGAGTCCGAGGGCTGGAACATCTTCGCCATGATCGGCAGCTCGGTGCTCATCAACCCCTTGATGGCGGGGCTGAGCCAGATCCCCGACATCGCCCGCCATTGGCCGACGAACGAGGTGGTCTGGAGTTGGCAGGCGCTGGCCATCCTGGCCGCACAGCTGCTGGCCAGCCTGGCGCTGCTGGGCTATACGAGCTGGCGCCACCTGCGCAAACAGGCCTTCTACTGATGCCGTCGGCGCTGCGGGCCCTCGACACGCTGCGCGCGGCGGCCATGCTGGCCGGCCTGTTGTTCCACGCCGCGCTGGCGCACAGCCCGCTGGTCCAGCCCTTCTTCCCCACCGCCGACACCTCGCAGGCGGCCGCGCTGGACCTGCTGCTGTGGCCGCTGCACCTGGTGCGCATGCCGCTGTTCTTCGTCATCGCCGGCGTGCTGGCGGCGCGCTCGCTGGCGCGCCACGGCATGGGCGGCCTGATGCAGCGTCGCGCGCGCCGGCTGCTGCTGCCCCTGCTGGTCGGCGTGCCGCTGCTGCACCTGGCGATGACGGCACTGATCCAGCAGGCCATGGACCAGGTGCAGCGGCCCTCGCCGCTGCTGCGCTGGCTGCGCCAGGCCGGCGAGCTGTCGCTGCCGCTCGGCACGGGCCATCTGTGGTTCCTCTACTACCTGCTGCTGTTCATGGTGCTGCTGTGGGTGGCGCGCCTGCTGCTGCCACCCGGCGCCAAGGCCTGGTTGCGCGAGCGGCCGCTGCCCGCCTGGCTGATCGGCCTGCCGCTGCTCTTGACCCCGGCGCTGGCCACGGTGAGCGCGCCGCACCCGGCGCCCGAGGGCCTGCTGCCGCAGTTTTGGGCGCTGGCCGCGTATGGCGCCTACTTTGCGTTCGGCTTCCTGTTCGGTGCCCGGCTGCAGCAGCTGGCGGGGACGCGCGTGTTGGTCCTGCTGGGGTCGGCCGGCGCGCTGGCCTGCGCGGCCTTTTTGGGCCTGCTCGATGGGCCGCGTGCCCAGGCCGGCGCCTTGCTCGGCGCGGTGTCGGCGCTGGCCAGCGCCTGGCTGACCCTGGCTGACCCTGGCGCTGATCGGCCTGGCGCTGCGCACCTGCAAGCACCAGGGGCCGCTGCTGCGCTACCTGTCCGAGGCCTCGTACTGGGTCTATCTGGTGCACCTGCCGCTGCTGTTCGCGCTGCAGTTCGCCTGCATGGACCGGCCCTGGCCCTGGTTCGTCAAGCTGCCGCTGGCGCTGGCGGCGACGCTCGGCCTGAGCCTGCTGAGCTACGAGTTGCTGGGCCGACGCCTGCTGGGCCGGCGCCTGCCGGATCAGGCCCGCGCCAGCGCCAGCACGCCCTGATGCACCTGGCGCGCCAGCGCGTCGCGCACGGCGGGGTCGTCCAGGTCGGCCAGGGCCTCGGGGTCCTGCTGTGCCTCGTCGCCGCCCAGCAGTGCGATCGGGGCCAGCAGCGAGGCGCTGGCCGGGTCGTCAAAGCGCGGCGTCCAGCCCTCGCCGTCGAGGTCGACCGCGAGCATGAAGCCGGTGCACCAGTCCTCGGCGTCGACGAACTCCTCGCCGTCCTGCTCGAAGACGCCGAACAGCGGCTGCCAGGCCGGGCTGCGCAGCTGGGTGTCGAGGGCGCGCGCGTGGCGCAGCACCAGCAGCTGCAACTTCTTGCGCTGCTTGCCGCTGGCGAAGGGATCGGGCGCGCCCTCGGCCTGACCCCAGACGGGCGGCAGCCAGGCCTCGCCGGGCAGGCTGGCGAGCGGGCGCGGCGCCAGCAGCAGGGCGCTCAGGTAGCCGTCGAGCGCCTCGACGTTCATCGCCTCGGGCAACTCCGCCAGCAGCTCGTCGAGCAGTTCGAGCTCGGCGTCGCTGAGTGGCAGCAGATCGGAGGCGGGGCTGTAGGCGGGCAGGGTGCTCATCGGACACGGTCTCCGTAGCGGATCTCGACCAAGGCCCCATTCTCGAATCGCAGCGTGGTCCAGAACTGTCCGCGCCCCGGGTTGTAGGTCCAGGCGTCGACGCTGTCGCAGCCGCGGGCCCGTCGCGCCGGCGTCGAGGCGGGCGGCGGGGCCGGCGGGGTGCTGAAGGGGTCGGGCTGCGGATCGGCCTTGCAGAACTGATCCCTGTGGGCCGGCTCGCCGCATTTGCGCAGCACGGTGGCGGGGGCGTCGCCGAGGCCGATCAGGTCGTTGCCGCAGCGCATATGGCTGGTGGTGGTGGCGAACGCCGCCCAGGGTGCCAGCAGCAACAGGGCGAACGCGGGCGCGCGGGCCATCATGGTTCAGAACCTGCTTTTCGGTTTGCGCGCGTCGAAGTCGGCGAGCTGTTTCTTCAGCAGGATGAGCAGCACACGCGCGTCGGCCTCGCTCATTTCGAGCACGCTGGCGGGCTCGCTGTCGTCGTCCTTGGGCTTGTGCGGCACGATCAGGCAATCGAGGCGGAAGCTCACCGTGCCCCGCGTGCTGGAGTTGCTGGCCGACTTGAACTTCTGCAACTCGATGCGATGGGTTTTCATCATCCTGGAAACGGCAGTTGGACAGGGCCAAGTGTGCCGTGATGCGGTGCGCTGGCAAGGCGAGAGGACGCTGCGGGCTCGCGCCCGCAAGGACGAACAACGCCGCCAGCGCGCCGCAGCGCGGTGCAATCGGCCGTGTAGCGTTCGCATCCATACGGAGAACGTGTTCGTGGGCAACGTTGGTTGCGGAGCCAGGGACTAGCGTGCGGAGGGGAGCGGTCAACTGCCGTTTCTGGGATCACTTGACGAAGCTCTGCAATTGGATGATGGGTTGCAGCACCGACATCACGATGAGCATCACCACCAGGCCCATGCCGACGATCAGCAGGGGTTCCAGCAGCGTGGCCAGCGCCATGGCGCGGCGCTGCACCTCGCCCGACAGCTGGCGCCCGGCGCGGCTCAGCATCTCGGGCAACTGGCCGGTCTGCTCGCCCAGGCGCGCGAACATGGCCAGCAGGCCCGGAAAGCGTTTCTTGGAGGCCAGCGCCGAGCCCAGCGGCGCACCTTCGCGCACCTGCACCAGGGCTTCCAGCGCATCGGCGCGCAGCTGGGTGTTGGACAGGGTCTCGGCGGCCGACTGCAGGGCCTTGAGGATGGGCACGCCGGCGCCGGCCAGCATGCCCAGGGTGGCGGCGAAGCGCGCCGCGTTGTAGCCGCGCGCCAGGCGCCCGAACAGCGGCACGGTGAGCCAGAAGCGGTCGAAGCGCAGCCGGAAGGCGGCGCCGCGCAGCGCCAGCACGAAGGCGGTGACGCCGGCCACGCTGGCCGCCAGCAGCAGCCAGCCCCAGTGGCGCACGAAATCGCTCAAGGCCAGCATGAAGACCGTCAGCCCCGGCAGCTGCTTGCGGGTGCTGGTGAAGGCCTGCGCCACCTGCGGCACCACATAGGTGACGAGAAAGATCACGATCACCAGCGCCACCAGCGACACCACCGCCGGGTAGGCCATGGCACCGATCAGCTTGGCGCGCAGCAGCTGGCGCTCCTCCAGGTCGTCGGCCAGGCGCTCCAGCACCAGGCCGAGCGCGCCGCTGGATTCGCCGGCCGCCACCACCCCGCGGTAAACCTCGTCGAACTCGCGCGGCGCGGTGGCCAGCGCGCGGGCGAAGGTGGCGCCACCGTTGACCTCGGCCTTGAGCTGGGCCAGCAACTGCTGCTGACGCGGCTGTTCGCTCTCCTCGGTCAAGGCGGTCAGCGCGCGCTCCAGCGGCAGGCCGCTGCCGACCAGGCCGGCAAGCTGGCGCGTCCACACCGCGAGCGTGGCCGCGCCGAACACGCGCGGCTGCAGCAACGTGAGACCGCCGCCCTGGGCCTGCTGCTGCGCCACCACCTCGACGGCCAGCGGCGTGAGCTGCATCTCGCGCAACTGCGAGCGCGCCGCGCGCGGGTTGTCGGCCTCCAGCAGCCCGGTCTGCGTGCGACCGGCGGCGTTCAGCGCTTCGTACTTGTAGGCGGGCATCTCAATCGCGCGTGGCGCGCAGCACCTCTTCGAGCGAGGTGATGCCCTCGCGCACCAGGCGCTCGCCGTCCTCGCGCATCGAGCGCATGCCGCGGGCGCGCGCCGCCTGCCAGATCTCGGACTCGGGCGCACGCTGGTGGATCAGGCTGCGCACCGCGTCGTCGGCCACCATCAGCTCGTAGACGCCGGTGCGGCCCTTGTAGCCGGTGCCGCCGCACTCCGCGCAGCCGACCGGATGCCAGCGAACCGGTGCCACGCTGGCGCTGGGGTCGTCGCTGGCGATGGGCTCGGGCCTCTTGCAGGCCGGACAGAGCTTGCGCACCAGGCGCTGCGCGAGCGCGCCCAGCACCGAGCTCGACAGCAGGAAGGGCTCGACGCCCATGTCGGTCAGGCGCGTGACCGCCGAGGGCGCGTCGTTGGTGTGCAGGGTGGCCAGCACCAGATGGCCGGTGAGCGAGGCCTGGATGGCGATCTGCGCGGTCTCGAAGTCGCGGATCTCGCCGATCATGATGGCGTCGGGGTCCTGGCGCAGGATGGCGCGCAGGGCCTTGGCGAACGTCAGGTCGATGCGGGCGTTGACCTGGGTCTGGCCGATGCCCGGCAGCTCGTACTCGATCGGGTCCTCGACCGTCAGCACATTGGTGGTCTGCGTGTCCACCGTCTGCAGCGCCGCGTACAGGGTGGTGGTCTTGCCCGAGCCGGTCGGGCCGGTGACCAAGAGGATGCCGTGCGGCTGCGCCACCAGGCGCTTGAACGAGCTGAGCACCTCGCCGCCCATGCCCAGGCCTTCGAGCGTGAACTTGTTTTCGCTCTTGTCGAGCAATCGCAGTACCGCGCGCTCGCCATGCGCCGAGGGCAGGGTGGAGACGCGCACGTCGATGGCGCGCCCGCCGATGCGCAGCGAGATGCGCCCGTCCTGCGGCAGGCGCTTCTCGGCGATGTCGAGCTCGGCCATGATCTTCAGCCGGCTGATGAGGGCCGCGTGCAGCGCCTTGTTGGGCTGCACCACCTCGCGCAGCGAGCCGTCGACGCGAAAGCGCACCGCGCTGCTGCGTTCGTAGGGCTCGATGTGGATGTCGCTGGCGCCGTCCTTGGCGGCCTGCGTCAGCAGCGCGTTGAGCATGCGGATGATGGGCGCGTCGTTGGCGGCCTCGAGCAGGTCCTCGACGGCCGGCAGGTCCTGCATCAGCCGGCTCAGATCGACCGCCGACTCGACCTCGCCCACCACCGTGGCGGCGCTGCTCTCGCTGCCGGCGTAGGCACTCTGGATGCGCTCCATCAGCAGCGCGGCGTCCTGGCTTTCCATGCGGCCGACGGCGTAGAGCCGCTGCACCTCGGAGAGCGCCGGCAGCGGCGCGGCGGGCGCTGCCCACAGCACCAGTTCCTCGCCCAGCTGTTCGAGCAGCAGGCAGTGGGCCTTGGCGTAGGCGTAGGGCAGCAGGTGCCGGGTCATTGCGTGCCGGAGGCCCGGGCGGCGGGCGGCGCGGGCAGCACCGGCGCGCCGGTGTCGGGCAGCACGGCGCTCTCGCGCGGCTGCGCGGACTGCTGCACGGCGCGGATCTGCTCGTAGCGGTCGAGCATGAACTGCGCGGTGGCGTCGGCGTTGCGCAGCACCGTGGGGCGCAGGAAGACCATCAGATTGGTTTTCTTGCGCTCGCGCTTGGCGCTCTTGAAGAGATGGCCCAGCAGCGGGATCTTGGACAGGCCGGGCACGCCGTCGTCGGCATCGCTGAACTCGTCGCGCATCAGCCCGCCCAGCACCAGGATGCCGCCGTCGTCCACCGCCACCGAGGTCTGGATCTCGCTCTTGTCGGTGATCAGGTTGCCGGCCGTCGAGCCCTGCGCGATGGCCGAGTTCTCGGTCGTCACGCTCATGCGGATGGCGCCGCCCTCGCCGATCTGGCTCCGGACGCGCAGCACCAGGCCGACGTCCTTGCGCTCCACGGTGTTGAAGGGGTTGACGCTGCCGGTGCTGCCGGTGTTGGTGAAGGTGCCGGTGACGAAGGGCACGTTCTGGCCGACGACGATCTTGGCCTCCTCGTTGTCGAGCGCCACCAGATTGGGCGCCGAGAGGATGTTGCCGCCGGTCTGCGTCTCGAGGAAGTTGGCGATGGCGGCCAGCGAGTAGACCTCGCCGACCTTGCGCGCCAGCCCGAGGTTGAAGCCGCCCGCGATGCTTCCGGCGATCGCCGCCGCGCCCTCGGTGCCCCCGCTGGCGGCACCGGCGATCAGGCTCAGGATGTTGCCGCCGGTGACGTTGGAATTGGTGCCGGCCAGCCCGGCCACCTTGCCGTCGCGCCCGAACACCGACTGCCACTGCACGCCGAACTGGCCGCTCTTGTTGGCGTCGACCTTGACGATGATGGCCTCGACGTAGACCTGGGCGCGGCGCGTGTCGAGCTGGTCGATGACGGCGCGCATCTGCCGGTACAGCGGCTCGGGCGCGGTGATGACGAGCGAGTTGGTGCTGGGGTCGGCCTGCACATTGCCGCCGGTGCTCGGCCCCTGGCTCTGACCGACCGGCGCGGTGGCGGCCTGGCTTTGCGCGCTGCCGCTGCTGTTGGCCACGTTGGGGTTGGTCACCGGTACGCCGCCCACATTGCTGCCCATGACCGGGGCGACGCCGCTGCTGCCCGAAGCCTGGGTGCTGCCGGTGCCGGAGGCCTGCGCCGCGAAGGCTGCCCGCAGCACCTGGGCCAGCTTGGTGGCGTCGGCGTTCTTCAGGTGCACCACGCGGATGTTGGCGGCGCCGCCGTCGGCCACCGCCACGTCGAGCTGCTGCACCAGACGCTTGAGGTTGGCCAGCCGCGCCGCGTTGGGCGCGCGCAGGATCAGCGCATTGCCGCGCGGGTCGGCCACCACCGTGGACGTGCCGGCCGCCAGCACCTGGCCGGGCAGGCCGCCGACGCCGCCCTCCAGGCGCTGCACCAGCGGGGCCAGCTCGCTGGCCACCTGGTGCTTGAGCGCCACCACCTCGACGTCGGTGCTGGAGGCGGTGTCGAGCGCCGCGATGATCTTGGCAATGCGCTGCAGGTTGTCGGCGTAGTCGGTGATGACCAGGGTGTTGTTGCCGGGGTTGGCGTTGATGGTGTTGTTGACGTTGACCAGCGGGCGCAGCACGGCCACCAGGTTGTTGGCGTTCTCGTAGCGGATCTGGAACACCTGCGTCACCACCAGATCGCCGCGCGCCTTGTCGTCGCCGACCAGCACGCCGGTGGCCTGCAATTTGGCGTCGGCCTCGGGCACCACCTTCAGCAAGCCGGCCGCATTGACCACCGAGAAGCCCAGGCCGCGCAGCGCCGCAAGGTACTGCGCGTAGGCCTCGGCGGTCTTGATCGGCTGCTCGCTGTAGAGCGTGACGACGCCCTTGACGCGCGGGTCGACGACGATGGTCTGGCCGATCATGTTGGCCATGGCGCGGGTCACGGCCTCGAGGTCGGCGTTGACGAAGTTCAGCGTCACCGGCGTGCTGGGGGGCAGCGCGGGCTTGCGCGGCTGCGCCACCGCCCCGGCCACCAGCAAGGCCGCGCCGAGCGCGAGAACGTGCAACTTCATGGTCGTCCGATCGTGATCACCGAGCGCGCCCCCTGGCGTCGGCCGATGATGTTGAGAAGGTTGTTGAGCGCCGCCTCGCGGCCCGGCGCGGCAAGGGCCTCGCCCTGGAAACGTGGTGCGCCGGCGCCACCGAACTCGCCCTGGCCCTGCAGCAGCAGGGCACCGTCGAGCGTCAGCAGCTGCAGCTGCGTGGCCGCATTGGGCTGCGCGGCGATCAGCAGCCGGTAGCTGCCCAGCGGCGCCAGGGTGGAGATGCGCGAGCTGAGGTTGACGAGGTCGAGGTCGAGCTGGCCGCGGGGCTGCCAGCGCCCGCCGCGCCACTCGAGCTGGAACTCCCGGCTGGCCAGACGCAGCTGGCCGCCGAGCTGCAGGGTGTTCCACGGCGTGCCGAGTCCGCCCAGCCAGGCGGCGGGCAGGCGCAGCAGGGGTTCGACGCTGTTGGGCAGGCTCAGCACGGCGTGGCCGAGTCCCGCCTGCAGGCGCAGCGGCAGCTCGCCGGCGCTGCAGCAGTCCAGGCGCAGGCGCAGCAGCAGGCCGCCGCCCCAGCCGAGCTGCCAGTGCACGCGGCCGGGCAGGCGGCTGGCGTCGCGGCTGCCGGCGCCGCCGGTCAACACCAGCTCGCCCGAGCCGGCCCACAAGGTGCCGCGCGTCTCGGCCAGCAGCACATGGCCGGCGGTCTGGCGCTCCAACAGGCGTGCCAGCCAGGCCGCCGGGGCCTGGTGCACCAGGGCCAGCAGGGCGCCCAGCAGCAGGCCGCCGATCAGCCAGGCGCGCATCGAACCCCCCATCGAGCCTCCCGTCGAACCCCCCTTCAAGCTGTTCGGCCGCTGGTTCAGCGTTGCCCCGCGCATCAGCGGCCCCCTCCGAGGCTGAGCACGATGCTGCCGCCGTAGCCGCGCGGGCCGCGCTGCAGCTGGGCCTCGACGGCGCGCGCGCGCGCCGCGCTGCGCGCCTCGGTCAGCCAGGCCGCCAGGCGTGCGCCGCTCTGGTTGCTGAAGCTCAGGGTGGCGCGGTCGCCGGCCAGGGTGAGCCGTGCATCGGCGCCGAGCAGTTCGGTGGCCGCCTGCAGCGCGGCCTGCGCCTGCGCCGGGCTGACGCCGCTCTGACCCTGCAGGCGCTGCGCCTCGGCCGCCCAGCCTTGCATCTGTGCCAGTTGCTGGTCGAGCCCGGCCAGGCGCTGGGGCGCCTCGCGCAGCGTGCGCAGCGCCGGGTTGATCAGCACCAGCACCAGCAGCAGCAGGGCCAGCGCCGCCGCGGCGGCCTGCAGGCCGAGTTGCTCGCGCTCGCTCATCTGGCGCCAGGCGGCCAGCATCCGGCTGCGCGCCTGCTGCCAGGCGGGGGCTTGGAAATCGCTCATCGGCCGGCCCTGCTCAAAATCAGCCGGCCCTGCTCGGTCTGCAGGGTCCAGCCCTCGCTGGCCAGGCGCTGGCGCAGCGCCTCGACCTGCTCGTCGGCAAAACCGCTGCGCTGCAGGCTCAGGCGGCCGCCCTCGAACTGCAGCGCCTCGACGGGGCCGCGCTCGGCCGGCCAGGCCTGCGCCAGCGCCAGCACCAGGGTCTCGAAGTCCTGCTCGCCCAACTCGCCGGCCTGGGCGCGCAGGGTGCTCATCTCGCGCTGCATCTGCGCCACCGGGTCGAGCACGTAGCCGATGCGCGGGAAGCTGCCCTTGAGCGTGGCCACCAGCTGCTGCTGACGCTCCTGCAGCGCCTGGCGCTGTTGCCAGGCGCTGGCGTTCAGTCCCAGCAGGGCCAGCCCGGCCCAGACCAGCAGGCCCTTGCGTGCGGCTGCCCACTGCGGGTGCAGCAGTTGATGGCCCATCTGGCGCAGCCAGCGCAGGCCGCGCAGGCGTGGCGCCAGCTCGAACTGGCGCAGGTTCCAGGGCGAGGCCAGCGCGTGCCAGGCCACTTGGCCGGGCGTGAGCATGGCCACGCTCGCGCCCAGCCAGGCCTCGGCGCCCTGCACGGCGGCGCCGACGGCACTCCAGTGCGCCGTCTGCAACGCGTGGGCGGGCAGCCGCGCGCGGGCCAGTCCGCCCTCGAGGGGCAGCACGGCCACGCCCTCGGCGCTGGTCCAACGCAGGCGCAGGCCCCCCTCCTCGACAAAGAAATGCCCTTCGGGTGGCTGGTCGGCGGACAGCGGCGCACTGCGCGGCACGATGCGGTCGACCAGGCGCTGAGCAGCCTCCAGGCGCTCGATGGCCTCCTGCAGCGGCGCCTTGGGCGTGGCGGCCACCCAGCAGGCTTCACCCGCGGCGGCCCCGGGCGGCAGCGCCAGTTGCAGGGTCTCGGGGTCTTCCAGCAACTGCTCCTCGAGCAGGCCGACGAGCGCGGCACGCCAGCGCTTGTCCGGCGTGCGCGGCAGGGTGATCGGGTGCCAACTCAGCGCGTGCTCGGGCAGCAGCAGCACCAACTGCTCGGCCTTGGGCAGGGCAGCGGCCGCGTTGCGGCCTTCGCCGAGCGCCTGACCCTGGGCGTCGAACAGCCACCAGTCGAAGTCGCCGTCGCCGGGCGCAGGCTGGCCGCCGGCCAGGCGTGGGCGTTCGGGGAGCGGCAGGACGAGGGTGGTCATGGGGTCGGGGTAGGGCGGCGGATTCTAGGGAGGGTCTGCATAACCCCCTGCGCCCGCGCCACGACTTTTCGGGCTGACTGGCCAAGGCGTGAGCCGCAGGCCAGGCTGGCGGCCTGGGCAAGGTTCGCAACGCCGGCCATCACCCGAAAAGTCGCTGGCCCGCATGGGTTTGCGA
>JAYRUQ010000051.1:0-18075 GCA_041919015.1 Inhella sp. | reverse complement strand
GGCGACGAGCTGCCGCCCACCAACCCGCGCCGCATGCACTGAACCCCATGGACCGCAACGAGATCCTGTTTGCCCGCGCCCAGGCCGTCATCCCCGGCGGCGTGAATTCCCCGGTGCGCGCCTTCCGCGCCGTGGGCGGCACCCCGCGCTTCATCCGCCGCGCCGAAGGCGCCTACCTGTGGGACGAAAACGGCCGGCGCTACATCGACTACATCGGCTCCTGGGGGCCGATGATCCTCGGCCACGGCCATCCGGCCGTCGTCGAGGCCGTGCAGCGTGCGCTGCGCGACGGCTTCTCGTTCGGCGCCCCGACCGAACGCGAGATCGAGCTGGCCGAGGCGATCTGTGCCCATCTGCCGGCGGTCGAGCAGCTGCGCCTGGTCTCCAGCGGCACCGAGGCCGGCATGAGCTGCATCCGCCTGGCGCGCGGCTTCACCGGCCGCACCTTGTTCGTCAAGTTCGAGGGCTGCTACCACGGGCATGCCGACGCGCTGCTGGTGAAGGCCGGTTCGGGCCTGGCCACCTTCGGCCACCCGACCAGCGCCGGCGTGCCCGACGAGGTGGCGCAGCACACCCTGGTGCTGCCCTACAACGACGTCGAGGCGCTCGAAGCCTGCTTCGCACGGCACGCCGACCAGCTCGCCGCCGTGATGCTGGAGCCGATCGCCGGCAACATGAACTTCGTGCGCGCCTCGCTGCCCTTCATGCGGCGGCTGCGCGAGCTGTGCTCGCAGCACGGCGCGCTGCTCATCATCGACGAGGTGATGACGGGCTTCCGCGTGGCGCTGGGCGGCGCGCAAAGCCTGTACGCGGCGCAGATCCCCGGTTTCTTCGCCGACCTGACGGTGCTGGGCAAGGTGATCGGCGGCGGCATGCCGCTGGCGGCCTTCGGCGGGCGCCGCGAGGTGATGGCCAAGCTGGCACCGCTGGGCGGCGTCTACCAGGCCGGCACGCTGAGCGGCAACCCGGTGGCCACCGCCTGCGGTCTGGCCACGCTGCGCGAGATCGAGAAGCCGGGCTTCTTCGACGCCCTGGGCGCACGCACCGGCCAGCTCGTCGACGGCCTGAGCAGCGTGGCACGCGAGTCCGGCCTGCCCTTCTGCGCCGACAGCCAGGGCGGCATGTTCGGCTTCTTCCTGCTGCCCGAACTGCCGCAGGACTACCAGCAGGTGATGCGCACGGACGGAGCCGCCTTCAACCGCTTCTTCCACGCCATGCTCGACGCCGGCGTCTACCTGGCCCCGGCGCTCTACGAGGCCGGCTTCGTCAGCGCCGCGCACAGCACGGCCGACATCGACGCCACGCTGGCCGCCGCCCGCCAGGCCTTCGCCGCCTGATCCACAGCCCCGAAAGGACGCGCCGCCTCGCGTGGCGCGTCGTCCTGCCATGCACCTCCACATCCTCGGCATCTGCGGCACCTTCATGGGCGGTCTGGCGGCACTGGCCGTCGAGGCCGGCCACAAGGTCACCGGCTGCGACGCCAACGTCTACCCGCCGATGAGCGACCAGCTGCGCGCGCTCGGCATCGAGCTCATCGAGGGCTGGTCGCCCGAGCAGATGCAGCTCGCTCCCGACGTCTACGTGATCGGCAATGTGGTGTCGCGCGGCAACCCGCTGATGGAGGCCATCCTCAACGCCGGGGCGCGCTACACCAGCGGCCCGCAATGGCTGCAGGAGCATGTGCTGCAGGGCCGCCACGTGCTGGCGGTGGCCGGCACGCACGGCAAGACCACCACCACGGCGATGCTGGCGTGGATCCTCGAGCAGGCGGGCGACCCCGCGCAGAAGCCGGGCTACCTGATCGGCGGCGTGCCGCTGAACTTTGAACGCTCGGCGCGCCTGGGTGCACCCGGCGCCCCCTTCGTCATCGAGG
Organism: Inhella sp.; assembly: GCA_041919015.1. Taxonomy (GTDB): domain Bacteria; phylum Pseudomonadota; class Gammaproteobacteria; order Burkholderiales; family Burkholderiaceae_C; genus Inhella. Next base: position 16,202 of record JAYRUQ010000051.1, on the reverse strand, counting down.
CCGACGAGTACGACTCGGCGCTGTTCGACAAGCGCAGCAAATTCGTGCACTACCGGCCGCGCACCGCCATCCTCAACAACCTCGAGCTCGACCACGCCGACATCTTTGCCGACCTGGCCGCCATCGAGACGCAGTTCCACCACCTGGTGCGCACCCTGCCCTCGCAGGGTCGTCTGGTGGTCAACGCCCGCGAGGAGTCGTTGGCACGCGTGCTGGCGCGCGGCTGCTGGACGCCGGTGCAACCCTTTGGCGCGCGCAAGGAGGAGCCCGGCAGCCTGCGCGCACGCGGCGAGGCGCACGCCTTCGACGTGCTGCGCGGCAGCCTGCTGCTCGGCCGCGTGGAGTGGGAGCTGAGCGGCGAGCACAACCAGCTCAATGCGCTGGCGGCCATCGGTGCCGCCGAGGCCGTTGGCGTGAGTCCGGCGGCGGCCTGCCGCGCGCTGGCCGAGTTCCGCAACGTGCGCCGGCGCCTGGAATTGCGCGGCACGGTGGCCGGCGTCTCGGTGTACGACGATTTCGCGCACCACCCGACCGCCATCCGCACCACGCTGGCCGGTCTGCGCCGGCGCCTCAAATCCAGCGAGCGCATCCTGGCGCTCTTCGAGCCGCGCTCCAACACCATGAAGCTCGGCACCATGAAGGCGCAGCTGCCCGATGCGCTGGAGGACGCCGACCTGGCCTTCTGCAACCAGTCCGGCCTGAGCTGGGACGCCGCCGCCGCGCTCGCGCCGCTCGAGCAACGCGCCTTCGTCGCCCCCAATGTCGACGCGCTGGTGACCATGGTGCTGGCGCAGGCGCGCCCCGGAGACCACCTGCTGTGCATGAGCAACGGCAGCTTCGGCGGCATCCACCAGAAGCTGCTCGACGGCCTGCGCGAACGCGACTGAGCGCGCACCCAAATAAAAGGGGCCGGCAATACCGGCCCCAGGCTCGATGCGGCAGCCCCGCTCAGACGCGCGACATGGTGGCGCGCAGTGCCTCGCTCAGCAGGCTCAGGGACTCGGCGACGTGCGCGCGCGTCTCCACCGAACCGCCCTTGGCCTGCGCGGCGCGCAGATCGCCAACCAGTTGGTTGGCGTGCCAGCGCACCAGGCTCAGCGCATCGGCCGGCAGGGCCGAGGGCTTGGTCAGCAGGGCCGCCACGCGCTTCAGGTGCTCGCGCTGCAGGCTGCGGCGCAGGCGATCGATCTCGCCGCCGCTCTTGAGCTCGCTCCACACCGCGCCCTGCAGCGTGGCGTAGACCTCGTTGAGGCTGATGGCGCCCTTGCGCTCCTTCTCGCCGAGGTAGCCGGGCAGCTCCAGCAGGCGCGAGGCGGTCGGCACGCCCATCAGCCGGTCCAGGGTCGTGGTCTGCAGTCGCGTCACCGCCGCGCCCACATTGGCCAGTCCGCCGCGCTCCCACTCGTTGTAGTCGACCGCCATGTCGCGCAGCAACTCGGGCGCGAACTTGAAGCTGTCGGCGCTGAACAGGCCACCGGCCAGCAGCTTGAGCGCCTGACGCTGCTTGGCCGGATCGACCGGCGTGAAGGCCGGCTTGCCCGAGCCCGGCAGCTCGCGCGAGGCATTCACACCGCCCACGTACTTGGCCACTGGGTCGACGCCGCGGCCCAGCTGGTTGAAGCTGGAGGCGAGGATGCGGCGTGCACGGATCGGCTCGTCGCCCGGCTTGGCACCGCGCTCGGCGAGACGGCTCCAGAGCTCCTGCGCCAGCTTCAGGCGGTGCTGGAAGTTGGCCAGTGGGTCGGCGCCGAGGTCGAAGCGGTTGGCCAGCGGGTCCATGCCGTCGTAGGGGCCGCCGACACCGGCTTCCATATCGTCGGCGTAGATCAGCGCCGGGTCGGTCGAGCGCGACGCGATCTGGTTCAGCTCGGCCTTCTCCTGACCCGGCGTGAGCGGCTTGTACGCGTACTCGATGGCCCAGTAGTCGTAGGGGCCGAGCGTGCTCATGTTGTAGTTGGTGACCGCTTCGCCCTTGGCCGGGATGTTGTAGGCGTTGTAGTCCATCACCGAGTGGGCGATGACGCCGTTGGCCTTGCCCCAGGCCGGGTCGCGCAGCTGCGCCATGCTGACCGCGGTGCTGGCCTTGAAGTTGTGCTTGAGGCCCAGCGTGTGACCGACCTCGTGCATGATCACGTCCTTGATGACGGCCTGCACGAAGGCCTCGGCCTCCGGGCTGTCGGGCGCGATGTCGCCGCGCGCCTCGAGCACGTCCATCGCGAAGTTCATTTCCTGCGCCGCGGCGTGACCGTAGTTGCAGTAGGCGGCGAACTTGTTGCCGTCCTTCCAGCTCAAGCTGAGCTGGGCCAGCTTGTCCTCGCCGGTCTGCGCGCCGCGCACGTCCTCGACCAGGAAGCGGCGCGAACCGCGTGCGAAGACGTCGCTCATGCCGATGTCGGCGTCGAGGATTTCGCCGCTGCGCGGGTCGGTGTGGCTGGGGCCGATGGCGAAGCCGACGTCGGCGCCGACGAACCAGCGGATCGATGCATGGCCGGCGTCCATATTGTCCCAGTCGGCGTCATCGGGCTGCTGCTTGGCCTGCACGGCGTTCTTGAAACCGATCTTCTCAAAGGCCTTGTTCCACTCGGTGATGCCGGCCTCGACCGCGCCGCGGTAGCGCGCCGGAATGTTCTTGTCCATCCAGTAGACGATCGGCTGCACCGGCTCGGACAGCGCCGCCGACGGGTCCTTCTTCTCCAGGCGCCAGCGCGTCAGCATGTGCACGCGCGGGTTGGCCTTCAGGTCCGAGTCGAGATCGGTGTAGGACTCCATGAAGTGGCCGAGGCGCGGGTCGATCGAGCGGCTCGTCATCGCGCTCTCGGGCAAGGCGCGGAAGTTGTAGACGTAGCTGACGAAGAAGCTGCGCGGGTCCGGCGTGGCCTGGGGCGGCGTCGGGCTGGGCACCGGCGAGGGCATCAGCGGCGGCGCCGGGATGCGCGGCGTGGCGAAGTGCATGCGCGCCGTCAGCGTGCTGAGCTTGTCGTCGGCACGCGCGGCGGCAAAGAAGGAATTGGCTTTGTCGGGCGCATAGGGCAGGCGGTAGGCCGCCTCCAGGCGCGTGCCGTAGCCGGGGATGTCGGCCAGCAGGAAGCTGGCATCGACCAGGAAGCTCTTGCGCTCGGCGTGGTCGGCGCTGGCGATGGCCGAGGCCCCCAGCAGGCTGGGCGAGAAGGCCTGTTCGACGGCCGCCTTGCCCTCGCCGGAGGCGCGGAACTTGTTGTTCAGCGCGATCAGCTGCAGCTGGCGGCCGACCAGGCGGAACTCGGCCATGGTGTCCGGCCCCATCTGGCTGGCGTAGGCACCACGCTCGCCGATGCTGTCGGCGATGTTGACGGTGAACAGGAAGGGCTTGTTCAGCAGCGCGCGCGGAACCTCGATGAAGACCTTTTCGTCCTTGCGCCAGATCGGGAACAGGCCCTCCATGGCCTTGAAGTCCTTGCTGACGTCGGCGAAGGGCTTGAGCGCGGTGGGATCGGCGGGCGGCTTGGGCGCAGCGGCGGATGCAGCGGCGGCCGGCGGCGCGCCGTTCTTGGGCGCGTCCTGCGCCACGGCGGGCAGGGCCAGCAGCGCCAGCGTGAGTGCGGACAGGGTGGGCTTGAACATGGGCGGTCGTCCTCTGGGTCTATGGGTTGACACGGCGAAAGCGCGCAGCCTAGGGGGGCCTGCCTACACTGGCTTTCGTCATGTCCGCTCTGCGCCACATCGTTTACCTGCATGGCTTCCGCTCCAGCCCGCGTTCGGCCAAGGCGCAGGCCATGGCCGACTGGGCCCGGGATGCCGGGCTCGACTGGTGCTGCCCGCAACTGCCGCCCTCGCCCGCCGCCGCCTTGGCCCTGGTGCACCAGCGCACCGAAGCCTGGCCGGACGAGGGCGTGGCGCTGCTGGGCAGTTCGCTGGGGGGCTACTACGCCGCGGGCTTGAGCGCCCGGCGGCCGGCCTGGCGCCTGGCGCTGCTCAACCCGGCCGTCGACCCGGCGCGCGACCTGGCCGCCTACATCGGCGAGAACCGCCAGTGGCACGCGCCCGAGGAGTCCTTCTACTTCCGCCCCGAGTACGTCGACGAACTGCGCGCGATGCAGCCCGGCGCGCCCACCCACCCGGCACGCTGCTTCGCCCTCATCGCCAAGGGCGACGAGGTGCTCGACTGGCGCGAGATGCTGGCACGCTATGGTGTCGGCCGCACGCTGCTGCTGGCCGGCAGCGACCACGGCCTGAGCGACTTCGCGCGCTGGCAACCCGAACTGATCCGCTTCTTGCTGACATGAACCGATTCCAAGACCGCGTGGTGCTGATTTCCGGCGCCGCCCAGGGCATCGGCGCCGCCACCGCGCGCCGCTTCGCCGACGAGGGCGCCCGCCTCGTGCTGATCGACCTGAAGGAAGACGCCCTGCGCGAGCTGGCGCTGCCCGGCGCGCTGCTGCAGGCCGGCAGCGTGGCCGAGCGAGGCGTCTGGGACGCCGCCGTCGCGCGCGCTCTCGACGCCTGGGGACGCCTGGACGTGCTGATCAACAACGCCGGCATCACCCGCGACGGCCGCTTCGAGCAGATGAGCGTCGAGCAGTTCGACCTCGTCATCGACGTCAATCTGCGCGGCGTCTTCCACGGCGCGCAGGCGGTGCTGCCGGCCATGCTGGCCGCCGGCAAGGGCGCCATCGTCAACTCCAGCTCGGTGGTCGGCCTGCACGGCAATTACGGCCAGACCAATTACGCGGCGGCCAAGGCCGGCGTGATCGGCATGACCAAGACCTGGGCGCGCGAGTTCGGCAGCAGGGGCATCCGCGTCAACGCCGTGGCGCCTGGCTTCATCGCCACGCCGATGACGGCCGCCGTGCCGCAGAAGGTGGCCGAGAAGATGGTGGCCGGCGTGCCCTTGCAGCGCCTGGGCCGGCCCGAGGACATCGCGGCGGCGTATGCGTTCTTGGCCAGTGACGATGCGGCCTACGTCACCGGGGCGGTGCTGGAGGTCAGCGGTGGGTTGTCGATGTAGCGGCTTACCCCCGGCGTGGTGTCGGCGTGGTGTCGGCGTGGTGTCGGCGTGGTGTCGACGTGGTGTCGACGTGGTGTCGACGTGCTGCCTGCGGGAGAGCCCGCGGGGAAGTCGCCCCCGCCGGCCAACAGCCGGACTTCGGCCGTAGGATTTCTCGGGTCAAGAGCGGGCTGGAGGCAAAGCAAGACCCAAGCCGGGCCGAAGCCGAGGCAAACTATCGGCGGCAACCCGCCAGTCAGGTCATCCCGCCCTGACTCACATCACTTGGCCTCCACGAAAGCCGGAGCGATTCAAACTGATATAAAGGATGGCGATCGTGTCGGAATTTAAGTTTCTTTCATATTTATTTTTTATTGTTATTTGCTTGGGCGCTTCTGCGAGTCCAAAAGGGCACTTCGAATAACCCGGTTTTCGCGAACTGCCCTCGCCTGATCTCGCACATAGCCGCCAGATCAGTCGTTTCGGGTGGCGCCGCGCGCTGCCGCAAGGCCTTTCATGGCGCCCGGCGCTCTGCAAAACCCGCTTTTCGGGCTCTGCAGGCGCACCTCGCCCCTCATCGCGCCCATCCCGTCGGGTCGTTGTGCACCAGCCAGACCAGCCGCTTGGCGTTGTACGCCGCGCACTTGATCAGGATCGCCAGCTCGTTCTTGGCCAGCGTCATCGCCCGCACGCACTTGCCGCCGAGTTGCTCAAGGCCGGCGAACACATGCTCGCCGCGAGCGCGGATGCGGTTGATCGCCTTGTTGCGCGCGTCCAGCCTGTGCCTGCGCTCTTGCCCCGGCCGAGCGCGCCGCGCGATGCCGTCCTTGATCGCGCCCTCCCGCAGCAGCTCGCGGTTGGCCTGCGCGTCGTAGCCGCGATCGGCCAGCAATCGACTGCTGGTGTTGCTGGCGTCGAGCACGTCCTTGAGGGTCTGTCCGTCGTCGACGTTGGCCGCCGTCACCTTGATCCTGCGGATCAGCTTGTAGCGCGCGTCTGCATTGGCATGCAGCTTGTAGCCATAGAAGCTCTTGCCGTGCTTCTTGGTCCAGCGCGCATCGCGGTCGGTGTGCTTGAGCCGCTTGGTGCTCCAGCCCTCGGGGGCCTTGCCCTCATTGAGCGCTTCGCGCTCTTCGCTCTTGGCCTGCGTGATCGGCGCCTGCACGATGCTGGCGTCCACGATCTGCCCGCCGCGCGGGATGTAGCCGTGCGCTTGGAGCTGCTGGCTGACGGCCTCAAAGATGGCATTGCCACCCAGGCTGCCCTTGGCCAAGCGCTTCTTGAAGCTCCACAGCGTGCGCGCATCGGGGATGTGCAGCGCACTCTCAAGCCGGCAGAAGTGCTGGAAGCTCATGCGGTCCAGCACCTGGTACTCGCAGTCCTCGTCGCTGAGGTTGTAGAGCGACTGAATGAAGAGCAGGCGCACCATGACCTCGGTCGGGTATGGCGGGCGGCCGCCTTGGCTGCGGTCCGGACGCGGGCAGGCGCGATCGACTTCGGTCGCGATCGCCGCGAAGTCGATCAGTTCATCCATCGCTGCCAGACTGGCAATGAAGTTGCCCAGCTTGGCCTGGCGCTGGTCCTGCACGAACAGATCCGTCGTCGGCTGACGCCGCCAGAAGGCCGAGGGCTTGATGCGCGGTGTGATCATGGCCGCCATCGTGCCGGCTCAAGCGATCAGGGTGTGAGGGAGGTTTCGAGAAGTGCCCGATAGGGGGTGTGGTGGCGAGGTGTTGCATTTCAAACTTGAGCCGGCCATGCAATTTGCACAGACTGTTTCAATTGAGCGGGTTTTCCCTTGCGGGGCCAGCGCTGGTTGAGTTGCTAGGATTCTCGCTAGTTGTTCTTCTCGGCCTATTCAGCCGCTAATCTCAATTCAGGAGTTGTCATGAGAAAGATGGGGAGTCTTTTGGTATCGTTGCCGCGACTTATGGCTTTTGTGGTGATGGCAGCTCCTTTTGCGGGCCATGCTTTTCAGCTGTCCGAACATTCCCCCCCCCCCCCCGAGCCTCTTCACCAGCCGTCAAGGTAGCAGCACCTGAACAAAGATTCGCCCTGTGCGATGAAGATTGGCTGGACGACGTCAATGAAGAGGCGCCGGTTGGCTTACAGGATGGCGAGAAGGAAACGCTCGTTGGCTGTACGACGTATAGAAGTTGGACGATCGCAAGCTTCAACTCCAGAACGACCTTCGAAAGGGTAATCATCACAGGGAAGCAGTCGATCGATCGGGAGTGGACGACCGTTTGCAAAGGAGCAGACTGCCGCAATGTCATGGAGCGGCTTTCTCGTGACTCGGTAGAGCGACTGCGAGACTGGTTGAGAGGCATTGCCGACGAGATTGTTGAAACGGTATTTCCCCCAGTGCCGGTTAGTGCCTGCCTAGCATTAACTCCTTTGGCGCGGGAAACCACCAGTTTTAGTAGCGATCAGGAGCGCCAAATGGCGGGCGCAGATATCATCATCGCTTCCCTAAGGGCGGCAAATACCGTTGGGATAAACGGGCGTGAGTTCCGAGTTACCTTCTCGGATGGCGGTCAACAGACTTTTATCTACGTGACCGCTAACCCAAGAGCCTCACACCCGAAAGTCCCTTCCGATTTGAAGTTGGGTGATGGAGTAAGCAAGTGTCCCTGAGCACGCTGTGGAAGGCCGCTGCAGGTGTGCTGGCGGCCGTTTTTGCACTTTGGTGGGTACAGCTGGCGAACGACGGCAATCGCGATTCGCCAGAGATTTGGAAGAAAGCAGAACAGGGAAATCGTGGTTCGGCAGCGAAGTTGGTTAGTCCCGGAACAATGGTGGGCGGGGGACCCGATGCTGGTGCGCTGAGTGCGCCCGCACTCAGTGCGTCAAACGTGGCCTCGTTGATGAACGTGGCGATAGGCACCGAAGGGTTCAATTCCGCTCGTGCATATGTGCAGCACGCGCTAACCCATCCAACCGATACCAACCTTCAGATCGCATCACATCTAGCTCTTTGGCATTGCCCAGAAATATCTGATATCTCCTCGGATCCACGGTATAGAGCAGCTCTCGATAAGTTGCCCAAAGAAATCAAGAATGCGTTCGATCGACAGGTGAATTTTTGCACCGGGACCCAAGAAGTCGATTCATCACAACGCAGGTCGTTAGTGGCGGCTCGCAAAAGAATCAGGGGCGTGGGTACTGAGCTGGATTTAAAGACTGAAGGGGATGCCATTTTGGCCGCAAGATCGATTGACGATCAGGGTGACATTGAGGCGGCATTAAGGTTTGGAGTCGCTCGAAGCCGCGCGGAGCGCGAGGCTATTTATGGTACTGGGGGCGTACTTGGTATGGTATCCAACGAAGCGCTGTTATTTGCTTGGATGGCCAATATCTGCCAAACCGGAAAATGCGACGAGTTGCCGTTCCGCGTCAGGTACTGCGCAGACTATGGCCAATGTGGTGGTGGTGAATTGGCGGAAATAATGGATGGTGCGGCGATTCGGCATGGTGCTGACCCGCGGGCTTGGAGTGCGGTAAAGAAAATGGTGGCAGAGCGTCAAGGCATATTCCTGCCGAAAATCATCGGCCGCCCGAATTGATAAATTTGCGAAGCCGTACCGATTGGGAATAGTCAGCGCTGAACCAGCGGTCAATCCGTGACAAGAGTCGCACAACGGGGTCACGCGCCCTCGCCACCCTGTAGGGCACTTCGAATATCCCGGTTTTCGCGAACTGCCCTCGCCTGATCTCGCGCATAGCCGCCAGATCAGTCGTTTCGGGTGGCGCCGCGCGCTGCCGCAAGGCCTTTCATGGCGCCCGGCGCTCTGCAAAACCCGCTTTTCGGGCTCTGCAGGCGCACCTCGCCCCTCATCGCGCCCATCCCGTCGGGTCGTTGTGCACCAGCCAGACCAGCCGCTTGGCGTTGTACGCCGCGCACTTGATCAGGATCGCCAGCTCGTTCTTGGCCAGCGTCATCGCCCGCACGCACTTGCCGCCGAGTTGCTCAAGGCCGGCGAACACATGCTCGCCGCGAGCGCGGATGCGGTTGATCGCCTTGTTGCGCGCGTCCAGCCTGTGCCTGCGCTCTTGCCCCGGCCGAGCGCGCCGCGCGATGCCGTCCTTGATCGCGCCCTCCCGCAGCAGCTCGCGGTTGGCCTGCGCGTCGTAGCCGCGATCGGCCAGCAATCGACTGCTGGTGTTGCTGGCGTCGAGCACGTCCTTGAGGGTCTGTCCGTCGTCGACGTTGGCCGCCGTCACCTTGATCCTGCGGATCAGCTTGTAGCGCGCGTCTGCATTGGCATGCAGCTTGTAGCCATAGAAGCTCTTGCCGTGCTTCTTGGTCCAGCGCGCATCGCGGTCGGTGTGCTTGAGCCGCTTGGTGCTCCAGCCCTCGGGGGCCTTGCCCTCATTGAGCGCTTCGCGCTCTTCGCTCTTGGCCTGCGTGATCGGCGCCTGCACGATGCTGGCGTCCACGATCTGCCCGCCGCGCGGGATGTAGCCGTGCGCTTGGAGCTGCTGGCTGACGGCCTCAAAGATGGCATTGCCACCCAGGCTGCCCTTGGCCAAGCGCTTCTTGAAGCTCCACAGCGTGCGCGCATCGGGGATGTGCAGCGCACTCTCAAGCCGGCAGAAGTGCTGGAAGCTCATGCGGTCCAGCACCTGGTACTCGCAGTCCTCGTCGCTGAGGTTGTAGAGCGACTGAATGAAGAGCAGGCGCACCATGACCTCGGTCGGGTATGGCGGGCGGCCGCCTTGGCTGCGGTCCGGACGCGGGCAGGCGCGATCGACTTCGGTCGCGATCGCCGCGAAGTCGATCAGTTCATCCATCGCTGCCAGACTGGCAATGAAGTTGCCCAGCTTGGCCTGGCGCTGGTCCTGCACGAACAGATCCGTCGTCGGCTGACGCCGCCAGAAGGCCGAGGGCTTGATGCGCGGTGTGATCATGGCCGCCATCGTGCCGGCTCAAGCGATCAGGGTGTGAGGGAGGTTTCGAGAAGTGCCCAGGGGCTCGCGCCGCAGGCGCGACACGTGATCTGACTCGCGCAGTTTGTTTGAGCGCAGCGAACGCAGCGAGTTCTGCGCGGCCCCTGGGTTCTTGCGGTGCTCGGGGACCCCGGAGCCGCCAGGCGCAGGGGCGAGCGCAGTGTGGGCCATGTTCTTTGCCTCCTTTCTTGCACGAGCAAGAAAGGAGGTCGCCAGCGGGGGCGAATTCCCCGCGGGCTCTCCCGTAGAAAACAACTCACCAAAGCCCATCCGGCCCCGCCAGCAGGCCCTCCAGCGCCTGCACAAAGCGCCCCACATGCACCCCGTCCACCAACGCGTGGTGCACCACGACGTTGAGCGGCATCCAGCAGCGCCCGCCTTCGCGTTCGAAGCGACCCATGGCGATGGCCGGCGTGCCGTCGTCGCTGGCGCTGACGCGCGCGTGCTGAAAGCCGCTGAAGTGCACCAGCGGCAGCACCGTGGTGTGCAGGGCGGCCGGTTGGTGCTCGTCGTCCAGGCCCCAGTCGGTGCCGACGGCCAGCGAACGCTCGATGGCGGCCAGCGCGGCCGGCGCGAAGTCGCGCAGATGCCGGGCGTGGCGCAGGCGTGCGAAGGCGAAGCTGTCGTCGGCGCGCAGCACGGTGGGCGAGGCATCGAGCTGCGCCCATTGCACGACGTCACCTTGCTGCGTGAGGCGTTGGCGCAGCTCGGGCACAGCGTCGGCGGCGCGCAGCAGCGCGTGGTGGTAGGCCACGAAGGCGCTCAGGCCGGGCTGCGCCTCGCGCCAGGCCGGCAGCGCCGCCAGCAGCGGCGCCACGTCGACCCGCGTCGTCAACCCCCAGCGCGGCTGCACCGCACTGCGGTAGAAGGCGAAGGCCTGCTTGCGCGGGCCCACGCTCAGATCGACGCGAGCCGGCCTCACTTCGCCGGCTGGTAGGCCGGGTGACCGAACTGCCAGAGGAAGAAGCTCCACACATCGGCCTGCTCGTCGAGCTGCGAGGCGACCGACGAGCCCATGCCGTGGCCGGCCTGGTAGTCGACGCGCAGCCAGACGGGCTTGGCGCCCGGGTTGGCTGAGACGGCCTTCTGCAGGCGCGCGGCCTGCTTGGCCGGCATCCAGGCGTCGACCCGTGGGTCGTTGGCGCCGGTGGTGACGATGACCGCCGGGTAGGCCTGACCGTCCTTGACGTTGTGGTACGGACTCACCGCAAACATGGCCTTGAAGTGGGCCGCATTTCTAACCGTGCCGAACTCGGCGATGTTGGGCGGACCGTTGGGCGTCAGCTCCATGCGCAGGGTGTCGCTGATGCCCACCGCGATCTGCGCCGCCGCGAACAACTGCGGAGCCTGGTTGATGGCGCCACCGATGGTGATGCCGCCGGCGCTGCCGCCGGTGCCGGCCAGCAGTTGCGGCGAGCTGTAGCCCTTGTCGCTGAGGTAGCGCGCGCAGGCGATCATGTCGCTGACGGTGTTCTGCTTGTTCAGGATGTGCGCGCCCTGGTGCCAGGCCTCGCCCAGCTCGCCGCCGCCGCGCACATGGCAGACGGCGATGCGCCCGCCCTGCTCCAGCCAGGCCAGGCGCGAGGCGCGGAAGCCGGGCTCCTGCGTGATGCCGTAGGCGCCGTATCCGTTGAGGATCGTCGGTCGTGCCAGGTCGGCCCCCTTGGGCGAGACGATGGACAGCGGCACCTCCACGCCGTCGTGGCTGCGGACCATGACGCGCTCGCTGCGGATGCCCGAGACATCGAGCTTGGACGCCGGCTGCAGGGCCACCGCACGCGGCTCGGCATCGGCCTTCACCACCCAGGTCTGCGCCGGCTGCGTCCAGCCCTCCATGCGCACCAGCCATTCGCCGGCGCCCAGCGCCTCCATCTCGCGCACCGTGCCGTCGAAGGGCAGTTTGAGGCGTTCGGGCGTGCAGCCGCAGGAATGCACCAGTGTCAGACGCGACACGCCGGCGTCGAGGCTGCGCACGAGGATGTCGGCCTCACCCTCTTCCTTGCCGGGTCCCTTGGCCATTTCCAGCAGCACCTGCTCGGTCGGCGCCAGCAGCACCTCGGGCCGTCCCTTGCCGTCGAGCGGGCGGGCCACGATGGCGCGGTGCGGATGGTCCTTCTGCGTCAGCGTGACGAGCCGGTCGCCGACCAGCAGCGCGTGGCTGACACGGTCCTGAGGGCCGACGACGCGGCGCCAGGCGGCCCGCTCGCCCTTGGCCAGCACCTGCGCCAGATCGGCCACGAAGTAGCTGCGCTCGCGCGCGTCGCCGTGCAACAGCTCGGCCATCACCCACTTGGAATCCTTGCTCAGCTTCAGATAGGGCAGGTCGGCGATCTCGAAGCGCCGCCCCGGCATGCCCCAGCCGAACACGCGGCGCAGCTTGCCGCCCTGCACCAGGTGAACGGCACTCTTGTTGTAGCGCTCGCCGGCCGGGTGCAGGTTGACGAAGAAGCCGCTGCCGTCGGCCAACCAGGCCACACCCGGCTCGTTCAGGCCGGCATGAAGGATGCGCTCGCTGCCGAGCTGGCCGCTGGCCACATCGAGCACCACCAGGGTCGAGTCCTCGCTGCCGCCCTCGGACAGGCCGAGCGCGATCTTCTTGCCGTCGGGCGATGGCGTGTACCAGTCGATGCTGTGCTTGCCGGGCAGGCCGGGCACGGCCAGCGGGTCGAGCAGCTGGCGCTCGGCGCCGTCGAGGCCCTCGCGCAGCCACAGCCGGCGCTGGTTCTGCCCCGGCTCGCGCTTCAGGTAAACCAGCGCCTTGTCGCCGGCCAGCGCGTAGCCGGCCGTGATGACGCCGGCGTCGGCCAGCTCGCCCAGGCGCTTGCGCAGCGCCTCCCGCCCCGGCAGGGTCTTGAGGCCGGCGGCCGTGAAGTCGGCCTGCGCGCGCAGCCACTGCTGGAACGGCGGGGACTTCATGTCCTCCATCCAGCGGTAGGGGTCGCTGACGCTGACGCCGTGGTAGCGGTCGACGACCGGCTGCTCGGGCGTGGCCGGTGGCCTGCCTTGCGACTGCGCCAGGCTGGTGGCCGTCAACGCAGCAATAAGAACGAAAGCCTTCATGGGGATCTCCCGGTTTCGAGGCCCGGCAGTGTAGGCAGCGCGCCGCCGGCGCCGACACGCCGCGAAACGAGGCCATGCACCGCGATGCGGGCCCCTTCCGTCAGATAGTTGGCAGCCGGCGGCCCACCCCGACCCCGGCCCACCCCTCGAAGGCTGGTACGTTCCGCGCTTGGTCTGAAGCACCCCGGTTTCAGCGCCGCATCCGACATGAACCCCACTCCCAGCGCTCCGGCCGGCCACGGCGCCGCAGCGACCCTGCACCCTCTGCTGCTTGATCAGATGCGCGAAGCCGGGCTGCCGGCGGTGCAGGACCTTGCCGCGCCTTGGTTGAAGCTGCTGGAGCGCGTCAGCGGCTGTTATGCCGAGACGCAGGTCGATGGCCAGCAGGCGCTGCGCAGCCTGCTCAAGCTGTCGGCGGACTGGGTCTGGCAATTGGACGCCGAGCTGCGCATCAGCGCCTTGTCCGACCGACCGCGCGGCCAGCGCCGCGTCGAGCCGGCCAGCCTGATGGGCAAGCGCATGGAGGAGCTGGAGGGCTTCAGCGCCACGCCGCAGGAGCTCGGCCCCTACCAGCAGGCGCTGGCCGGGCGCCGCGCCTTTCGCGATTTCAACTTCCAGTTCCAGCTCGGCGACGGCAGCCCGATGCATGTGCGTTGCAGCGGCGAGCCGGTGCTCGACGCCGCCGGCCGCTTCCAGGGCTACCGCGGCGTCGCCCGCGACATCAGCGCCGAGCGGCTCAGCATGCTGGAGGCGCAGAAGCTGGCCCGCTTCGACGGCCTGACCGGCCTGCCCAATCGCCACCATTTCTTGCACGAGGCGGCGCGCGCCATCGCCCGCGCGCGGCGCAACGGCCAGACCTTCGCCATCGGCTTCCTCGACCTGGACCGCTTCAAGACCCTGAACGACAGCCTGGGCCACGCCGCCGGCGACGAGCTGCTGCGCGTCATGGCACGGCGGCTCGGCAGCGCGGTGCGCCAGAGCGATGGCCTGGGCCGACTGGGCGGCGACGAGTTCGTGCTGCTCTTCGAGGCCTGCGGCGAGCGCGAGCCGCTGGCGCGGCGCGCGCAGGACCTGCTGCTCACCCTCGGTGAGCCGGTGCACATCCAGGGTCGGCAATTCCAGATCACCGGCAGCATCGGCCTGGCGCTCTATCCGCAGGACGGCGAGGACGTCGAAACCCTGCTGATGCATGCCGACGCCGCCATGTACCTGGCCAAATCGCGCGGCCGCAACAACGTGCAGTTCTACGACACCAGCCTGGCCGACAAGGCCGGGCGCGACTTCGAACTGGAGTCGCTGCTGCGCATGGGTCTGGCGCGCAACGAGCTGCTGCTGCACTACCAACCCAAGGTCTGCGCACGCAGCGGCCGGCTCACCGGCATGGAGGCCCTGCTGCGCTGGCAGCGTCCCGGCCATGGCCTGGTGCCGCCCGCCGAGTTCATCCCGCTGGCCGAGGAGTGCGGACTCATCGTCGCCATGGGCCGCTGGGTGGTGCGCCAGGTCTGCGCGCAGGTGCGCGACTGGCGTGACCAGGGCCTGTGCGTGCCCCCGGTATCGATCAACGTCTCGGCGCTGCAGTTCAACGACCCCGCCCTGCTCGGCGAGTTGCAGGACGCGCTGCAGCAGGCCGGCCTGCCGCCCGACCAGCTGGAACTGGAGCTGACCGAGAGCGCGCTGATGGCCGACCCCGAGCGCGCCAACGAGGTGCTGCACCGAGCGCGGGCCATGGGCGCGCGCATCAGCATCGACGACTTCGGCACCGGCTACTCCTCGCTGTCCTACCTGAAGCGCTTTCCCGCCGGCACGCTGAAGATCGACCGCAGCTTCGTGCGCGGCCTGCCCGAGGACGGCGACGATCTCGCCATCGCCGGCGCGGTCATCGCCATGGCCGGATCGCTCGGCCTGACCGTGGTGGCCGAGGGCGTCGAGTCCAGCGCGCAGCTCCAGGCCCTGCGCGAGCTCGGCTGCGACGAGATCCAGGGTTTCCTCACCGGGCGCCCGATGCCGGCCGAGGCGATGCGCGAGCGCCTGCTCGAGCCGGCCTTGGTCGCGTAGTCAGAAATCGCCGGCTGCCATGTCGGCCTCCCGCACAATCGCGCCCCATGTTTGGGGTGTATGACGACAGCGGCAAGCCGGTAGGCGGCCGCATCCTTTCCGAGGCCGATGCCACGCTGCAGATCGAGCTGGACTCGGGCAAGCGCGTGAAGGTCAAGGCGGTGCAACTGCTGCTGCGCTTCGACAAGCCCCAGCCGGCCGAGCTGCTGCGCGCGGCGCAGGCGCTGGCGCAGGGCTTCGATCTGGACCTGGCCTGGGAGTTCGCTCCCGAAGGGGAGTTCGGCTTTGCCGACCTGGCCGGCGACTACTTCGGCAGCCAGGCTGCGGCCGAGCAGCTGGCCTGCTGGCTGGCGCTGAGCGGCGCGCCGCACTATTTCCGCCGCGCCGGCAAGGGCGGGCAGTTCAAGAAAGCGCCCCAGGAACAGGTGCAGGCCGCGCTGGCCGGCATCGAGAAGAAGCGCCAGCAGGCCGCGCAGATGGCGCATTGGGCGGACGAGCTGGCCGCCGGGCGCTGCCCGCCCGAGATGCAGGCGCAGATCTACAAGCTGCTCTTCAAGCCCGACAAGAACGGCCCCGAGTACAAGGCCCTGGTGCAGGCTGCGCTGGCCAGCAAGACGGCGCCGCTCGACCTGCTGAGCCGCGCCGGCGCCATCCAGAGTCCCTACGCCTTTCACTGGCAGCGTTTCCTGTTCGAGCAGTTTCCCAAGGGCACCGGTTTCCCCGCCCTGCCGGACCCCCAGCCGCCCGCGGACCTGCCGCTGGCCGCGCAGAGCGCGTTCTCGATCGACGACAGCAGCACCACCGAGATCGACGACGCGCTGTCGGTCCAGGGCCTGGGCACGGGCGAGGTCTGTTTCGGCATCCACATTGCCGCGCCGGGCCTGGCGCTGCAGCCCGGTTCGCCGCACGACGAGCAGGTGGCCCGCGCGCGCCTGTCCACCGTCTACCTGCCGGGCTGGAAGCTGACCATGCTGCCCGACGCCTGGGTCGAGCAATTCACGCTCACCGAAGGACGCGACTGCCCGGCGCTGTCCCTGTACTGCCGCTTCGACGAGGCCACGCTGGCGCTCAAGGGCAGCGAGACGCGGCTGGAGCGGGTGCGCATCGCCGCCAACCTGCGCCATGACCGCCTGGACGGCGTCATCACCGAGGCCAGTCTGCGCGGCGAGGCGCC
>JAYRUQ010000050.1:0-18299 GCA_041919015.1 Inhella sp. | reverse complement strand
GGCGTGCTGAACTGAGCGGCTGGCCCCCCGGAATCGGGCTGGACGCTGCCCGGTATCGCTGCGCATACTCGCGCCCCACTCCGAGTCTTCCCACTGGTCTGGCCAGATCCGGTCGAGCCGTGAATCGCGTCGCAAGTTCCCCACACTCCCAGCCGTCCGCCGAAGCCGAGTCGTCAGCCGACGATCTGGCGCTCGCGCAGCTGTTGGTGCAGCTTGGCGCCGAGGTCGGTGCACCGCTGGCACTGGCACTGGAGCGTCTGCACGAACAACTGCAGCGGGTTGAGCGTGGCGCTCAGAGTCCGCTGCTGAGCCTGCGCGAGCCCCTGCGTCGAGCGCGCGACGCCGCCTTACTGGCCGCTCAGGTCGGCCGACTGCGCAGTGGCCGCGTCGTGCCGGGCAGGTCCCCCATCGGCCTGCACCGCTTGTTGCATCAGGCCGCCGAGACGCGCAGGCGCGAAGCCCATGGCCGAGGCTTGCAGATCCGCGCGGACCTCAACGAGGCGGAAATCATCGCGGATCCCGCTCTGGTGGCCAGCCTGATCCAGGCTTTGCTCGACTGGGCGCTGATCCACACGCGCAGCTCCATCGAATTGCAACTGGCGATCAGCGCCTGGCCGGCTCAAGCCCGTCTGCAATGCCGATTTGCCTACCGCGACCTGGATCAGGCCAGCCACGCGCCAACGCCCCCCACGCTGAACGGCCTGCGTTGGATGCTCGTGGTGCACACCGCCAAGGCGCTGAATATCGCGCTCCACCGGGAAGACGAGGCGGGGCTTTGCGTCACCCGATTGGATTTCCCGCTGATGGTCCGAGACGCCGAACTTCAGCTAACGGCAATGGGCGACTCCAATGCCGAGGAGGGCGGGCAGGACACGCAACCCTTCGCAGGTTGGAAGGCGCTGCTCGTGAGCGACCGCAGCGAGTTCCAGGGCGAAGTGGGCAGCCTGTTGCAAGGCCTGGGCTGGGCGATCGACCGCGCCCGCAGCGTAGACGAGGCGTTCCAACAGGTGCTGCAGGCCCTGCCCCAAGCCATCGTCGTCGACAGCGCGCTGGCGGGTCCCGACCTCACGCAGTGGCGCTTGCATGTGCTGGCTGAGGCTCCGGGATTCTGCTTCGTTGAAGTGGATGACGGCACGGCTTCGCCAAGAAATTCCGACGGCCTTCGCTGCGCTCGGCAGCGCCTGTCCACCGAATTGCCGCTCCTGCTGCGTCAAGCCCTGGCGCCCAAGTCGGCGAATACCGCGCTGACCTTTCGGATTTGAGGCGCGACAGACAATCGTTCGATGAACGAATCCAATCGCAGTCGTCGGCTCGTGATTCAGGCTGGCGCCGGACTGGCCGCTGCGGGTGCCGGCTTGTTGGTATGGCAGCTCAAAGAGCCCGCCGCGGCGCCGGCCGTTCGCTACACCCTGCTCAACGGCCAGGCCCTTGATTCCACAGCAGCTTGGCGCGGCAAGGTCATGCTGGTGAATTTCTGGGCCACCAGTTGCACCACCTGTGTGAAGAAGATGCCGATGTTGGTGGCTGCGCATGCCGCCTACGCGTCCAGGGGCTTCGACGTGCTGGCCATCGCCATGCAATACGACCCACCCGCCTATGTCAGCCAGTTCGCCGAGTCGCGTCGCCTGCCCTTCGGTGTCGCCATCGACAACCAGGGTGAACTGGCCCGCGCTTTTGGCGACGTTCGCGTCACGCCCACCACGATCGTGGTCGACAAGCAGGGGCACATCGCCAAACGCCTGGTGGGAGACATCCCTGCGGACGAGTTGAACGCCCTGCTCGAAAGACTTCTGGCCGCCTAGTCTTCGGCCTTGATCGCACCCGCCTGGGCCGCCTGCCGGTCGGCGTGGTACGAAGAACGCACCAGCGCGCCCACCGCGGCATGGCTGAAGCCCATGGACTGTGCTTCGCGCTCGAACATCGCGAAGGTGTCGGGGTGGACATAACGCCGCACCGGAAGGTGGTGGTTGCTGGGCGCCAGGTACTGGCCGATCGTCAGCATCTCGACGCCGTGGGCACGCAGATCGCGCATGACCTGCAGGATTTCTTCGTCCGTCTCCCCCAGGCCCACCATCAAGCCGCTCTTGGTCGGCGTTCCGGGCACCGCCGCCTTGAACTTCTTCAGCAGGCTGAGGCTGAATGCATAGTCGCTGCCCGGACGGGCTTCCTTGTACAGGCGCGGCACGGTCTCGAGGTTGTGGTTCATCACATCGGGCGGCGCCAGCTTCAGGATGTCGAGCGCCCGATCGTCCCGCCCTCGGAAATCCGGCACCAACACCTCGATCTTGGTGGCGGGTGAAGCCGCGCGTGTCTCACGGATGCAGTCGACGAAATGTTGGGCCCCGCCGTCCTTGAGGTCATCGCGGTCGACGCTGGTGATGACCACGTACTTCAGACGCAGGGCGGCGATGGTCTTGGCCAGGTTGAGCGGTTCGCTTGCATCGAGCGGGTCGGGACGGCCGTGCCCGACGTCGCAGAACGGGCAGCGCCGCGTGCACTTGTCGCCCATGATCATGAAGGTGGCCGTGCCATGACCGAAGCACTCGCCGATGTTCGGACAGCTCGCTTCCTCGCAGACCGTATGCAATTTGTGTTCGCGCAGGATCTGCTTGATCTCGTAGAAGCGGGTGTTGGGCGACCCCGCCTTGACGCGGATCCAATCCGGTTTCTTCAGCACTTCGCCGGCGGGAACCACCTTGATGGGGATGCGGCGCGTCTTGGCGTCGCCTTTCTGCTTCTGCGTCGGATCGTCGTGCACGTCGGTCATGGAGCTTGCAACTGGGCGGCCAAACGTTCGGCCAGGATGGGTTCCACCGCCTCGATGCAGGTGGAAACCCCGAGTGTAGAAAGGTCGACCGTGCGCAGTCCGGCGTAGCCGCAAGGGTTGATGCGCTCGAAGGGCTCCAGATCCATCGCCACGTTCAGCGACAAGCCGTGATAGCTGCAATGACGCGCCACCTTGATGCCCAGGGCGGCCACCTTGCCCAAACCGGCGAAGGGATCCGAACGGGGGCCGAACCGTTGCGCATGCGCACGCGGGTCGGTCAGCTGAACGTAGATGCCGGGAGCGCCTGACACCCGGTGGCCGACGATGCCAAAGTGATCCAGGGTCTGCAGCAGGGCTGCTTCGAGCCGGAACACATACTCCTTGACGTAGATGCCCAGGCGCTTCATGTCGATCAGTGGGTAAGCCACCAACTGCCCGGGCCCGTGGTAGGTCACTTGCCCGCCCCGGTTGGTTTGCACGACCGGGATGTCGCCCGGCGCCAGCAGGTGCTCAGGTCGTCCGGCAAGACCCAGCGTGAACACGGGAGGGTGCTTGCAGAGCCACAGTTCGTCGGGCGTCTGCGCATGGCGTGTCTCGGTGAACGCGCGCATGGCGTCGAAGGTCGGCTCGTAAGGCACGAGACCGAGGGTCCTCAGGATCATGGGGCGAATGCTAGCCTTGCCGCCATGCGTCTTTTGCTGCTGTGCCTGTTGCTCTGCCTGGCCCTGCCGACCCAGGCCCTCCCGGAAGCAGATGCTGCGCCGCTGGCGCGCGCTCAAGTAGCCATCGACAAGGGACGCTGGCAGGAGGCGCAAAGCCGCCTGCTGCCGCTGGCACGGAAGGGCAACCCGGTGGCGCAGTGGGCCCTGGCCCGCCTGCTGGAACTGCCCACCCCGGTTCGCGACCTCGGCCAGGCCCTGCATTGGTATACCCAGCTCGCAGAACAAGGGGCGCCGGCGGCGATGGAAGCCGTGGGCCTCGCGCATTACCTCGGTCGCGGCACGGCGGAGGATCCCGCGCAGGCAGCGCAGTGGTTCCGCCGCGCCGGCAATGCGGGCGAGGTGGCCAGCCAGTTCATCCTCGCCACCCTGTACGAGAAGGGCGAGGGTGTGGAACGCGACGAGCGCCTGGCACTGGCCTGGTACGAGCGCGCTGCCGCCCAGGGCGACGTGGCGGCAAAGGCCAAGCTGAATGCGGCGCGATCGACGCCTAAAGCACCACCTTGACCATCGGGTGCGTGGTCAAGGTTCGGTACAGCTCATCGAGCTGTGCGCGGCTGGTCGCCGTGATGGTGAGGGTCAGACCCAGGTAGTTGCCGCCCTTGGAGGGCCGCTGCTCAATGGTGGCGGCATCAAACCCGGGGTCGAACTGCCGCGCCACATGGGCGATGGCCTCGACAAAACCCTCCACCTGCGCCCCCATCACCTTGATGGGAAAGCGCGATGGGTATTCGATGAGCGAGTCCTTCGGTTCCATCACCTGATCCACAGCCGAACTGCGTCCCACAAGCGGCCCAACACGCCGGCCTCCTCCACCGCCTCCAGCGCAGTCAGCGGGACCTCCTTCAACACCTGGCCACCGGCACTCTTGATGCGGATGCTGCCCACTCGCTGACCCGCCTGCAAGGGAGCCAGCAGCGGGTCGGGCCGCTGCATTTCTCCGTTCAGCCGGGCGGCGGTCTCGCCACGCGGCACGGTCAGGTAGACATCCTGCATCACGCCCAGCTTGGCTTGCGCCTGGCGACCCTTCCACAGCGGCACCTCGGCAACCGGCTTGCCCTTCTCGTAAAGGCGCAAACCGTCCCAGGCGCTGTAGCCCCAGTTGTGCAATTTCTGGCTCTCGTTGGCGCGTGCCTCACGCGATTCGGTGCCCAGCACCACGCTGAGCAGCCGCCGCTGGCCATTCGGGAAGGCGCGCTCGCTGCTGGCAATCAGGCAATAGCCGGCCGCCTCGGTGTAGCCGGTCTTCAAGCCGTCAAAGGAAGCGTCGCGCGCCAGCAGCAGGTTGCGGTTGTGCTGGCGAATCTTGTTGAAGGTGTATTCGCGCACCTTGTAGTAGCGGTAGTGCTGCGGGAAGTCCTGGATCAGGCGCGCGGCGATGGTTGCCAGGTCGCGGGCGCTGCTGTAGTGACCGGGTTCGGTCATGCCGGTCACGTTGCGGAACTGGGTGTTCTTCAAGCCCCACGCCTGAGCCTGGCGGTTCATCAGCTGGACGAAGGCCTCGACCGAGCCTGCCACGCCTTCGGCCAGCGCCACCGAGGCATCGTTGCCGCTCTGCACGATCATCCCGTGCAGCAACTCATCGACCTTGGGCGTCATGGTGGTGTCGATGAACATCAAGGACGGATCGCCCTTGCGCTGATCCCAGGCTCGCTGGCTGACCGGCAGCGTTTGCTCCAGAGACAGGCGTTTTTGCTCCAACGCCCCGAACACCAGGTAGGCGGTCATCAGCTTGGTCAGGCTCGCCGGGTCGGCCTGACGATCGGCCTCGCGCTCGGCCAGCACCTGCTGGCTGCTCAGGTCGACGAGCAGGAATTGACGCGCGGCCACCTCGGGAGGCTGCGGCACCTGGGCCTTTGCAGCGAGCGACAGGATGAGCAGCGCCAGGGCCGCCAGGAAACGCACAGGGAACATGGGAGTGAACGAACTCAGGAAGAAAGCGCCTGCACCAGCAGGCGCTTGAGCAGCGCAAGCTGCCCGTGGAAAAAATGCCCCACGCCGGGCAGCACCGTCACGGGCAGACCCTGCGGTCTGGCCCAGTCCAGCACGGCGGCCAGCGGCACGACGTCGTCGTGTTCGCCGTGCAGCACCAGGGTGTGCGCCGGCACCTGGGTGGCCGGAAAGCGACTCGCGGCCAGGCCGACCAGCGCCAAGCGATCCACGGCGGCGCCGTCGGCCGCCAGCCGCTCGGCCACCTTGGTGGCCACGAAGGCACCAAATGAAAAGCCCGCGAGCAGGAAGGGCAGTCCGGCCTCGCGCTGCGCGATCGCCACGGCCAGTGCGTCCTCGACCTCACCGACACCGTGGTCGAACACCCCTTCCGACCGACCCACGCCGCGGAAGTTCAAGCGCACCGCGCGATAGCCCAGTTGCAGCGCCGCACGCACCAAGGTCTGCACCACCTTGTTGTCCATCGTTCCGCCATGGGTGGGCAAGGGGTGCAGCAGCAGTGCCACGCCGCGCGGGGCGTCGGCCGGATCATCCACCGCCACCTCCAGCAGTCCGGCCGGTCCGGGAACGGTGAAGCGCTGCGTCTGACTGTTCATGGCCTGCTCATCGGCCGACCGAGTCGTCGAGTCGCAGGCGCTCGACCACTTCGCCACCCTGCAGATGGCGCTCGACGATTTCGTCGATATCGGCGTTGTCGACGAAGCTGTACCAGACCGCATCGGGATAGACGACGGCAACCGGCGCGCCGGCACAGCGATCCAGACATCCGGACTTGTTGACGCGTACGCCATCCTTGCCGTTCAGTCCGAGCGCCTTGACGCGCGATTTGCAATGATCGAACGCCGCCTGTGCGCCCTGCTGCGCGCAGCAGGCTTGACCGCCGTCGCGCTGGTTCAGGCAAAAGAAGATGTGGCGCTGGTAGTAGCTCATGCAAGCCTCAGCGCCGAGGGCGCCTCGAAAAGCGGTCGAGTTTAGGTGCCCCCCCTGCATCGCCCTTCACCAATCCGGCCATCAACCAAGCCAGCGCCAACAAGGGCCACAGCCAGCCCAACCATTGCAGCAAGCCGAACAACTCCATGCGCGGCGCCAGCGCCCAGCGCTGCTGGTCGAGCAGTACGAAGGGGTCGGCAGCCATGCGTGCCACCAGCAGAATCAGGCCGGTCAGCAGCGGCAGCGCCAGCACCGCGCAGGCGCGCGCTGGCAGCAGCGCGGCCAGCGTGGCCAGCACCAGGCCCACGCCCAGGGCCTGCACCGTCAGCGGCGTCAGCCAGGCCCAGGCCTTGTCCGGCCCAAAGCCGAGCGAGGTGGACAGCGCGGTCATGCCAGCCCCGGCCAACACCACACCCAGCAGTTGGGGGACACGCTGCCAGCCCGGGCGCGCCACGGCCAGCAGCAGCAAGCTGGGCGCCAGCAGGCCCAGCAGCGTGGCGGCTGCGCGCTCCAGGCTGCTGACCGAGTGGGCCACCAGCGTCGGCCTTTCCAGCCACCCCGCCTGGGACAAGGCATCCAGCAGTGCATCCTGCAGCGGGGGCAGGAACTGCCCCTGGGCCAACGGTGCCGGCAAAGGGAACAGCAGGCCCAGGGGCCACAGCGCCAACAGCGCCAGCGCGCCCGCGCTGTTGGGCACGAACCATCGCTCCCGCCAATGGCCCCAACGTTCCAGCCATCCGAGACGCGCGGCCGCCAGCCCGAGCAAGGCCCCCACCGCAGCGCCGCCGCTGTTCAGCACCCAGTCGGCCAACGAAGGCACACGCAAGGCCACGAATCGCTGCGCCAACTCGAGCCCGTAGGCCAGCGCGGCGGGCAGCAGCACGGCAAGCAGCAGGCTGCCGCGCACCCGCAGTCCGCTGCGCCAAGCCGATGCAAAGCACAACAGGCCGAAGGGCAGATAACCCGCCGCGTTGGCCCAGATGTCAAACCGACTCCAGTAACGCGGCCACTCCAGCCGGCCGACCGCCCAGCCCGACAGCCCGACGGGCCAGTCCCAGGGACCGAAGGGGTGCAGGCTGGCATAGGCAATCAGCAGCGCATAGCCCAGCGTCAGCCAACTGGCCCCCGAGCGACGCATGGTCAGAACGGCCTGACGACGACCAGCACCACGATGCTTGCGAACAGCAGCACCGACAGCTCGTTGAAGACCCGGAACCAGCGATGGCTGCGTCGATTTCGGCCTGCCTTGAAACCCGCCAGCAGCCGCGCGCAGCCGTGGTGATAACCGATCACCGCCACCACCAACAGCAACTTGGCGTGCATCCAGCCCCCCGCCGACAGATAGCCGCGCCAGTTCAGCATCAGCAGCCACAGGCCCAGTGCGATGGCCGGCACAGCCAGCAAGGTCATGAAACGCGTCAGCTTGTGCCCCATCAGCAGGAGCCGCTCGCGCTCGGCATGACTGTCCGACGGGACCATCGCCAAATTGACCAGGATGCGGGGCAGGTAGAACAGCCCGGCGAACCAGGCGGCGACAAAGACGATGTGGAAGGCTTTGATCCAGAGCATCGGCCGATTGTCCGATCGCGCGGCTCGAACAAAAAAAAGCCCCAGCCATCGGCTGGGGCGGAAAGCCTTGATGCTGTCATCACACAAGGCTCCTGCTCAGGGAGGAAAAGCAGGGAACAGCAACCTCGCGGCTACCATTCGCGAACAAGTCTAGCACCGCACACCGCCGGTCGTGCAAGCGGTTGCAGGGTTCCGCAACCGCTCTTTCTGAGCCTTCACGATGCCTTCTTTCGCCCAATTTCCCCGCGTCCGCCCGCGCCGTCTGCGCCGCGATGCCGCCACCCGCGATCTGGTCCGCGAGCATCGTCTGTCGACCGCCGACCTGATCCTGCCGGTCTTCGTTCAGGAGGGTCGGGGGCAACGCACGCCGGTGGCTTCGATGCCGGGCGTGGAGCGCCTCAGCCTGGATCTGCTGCTGCCCATGGCCGCCGAGGCGGCGCGCCTGGGCATTCGGGCCTTGGCGCTGTTTCCGGTCATCGATGGCGCCCTGAAGGACCCCGAGGGGCGCGAGGCCCTGAATCCGGCCGGGTTGATACCCCGCGTGGTGCAGGCGCTGAAGTCCGAGTTGCCGGATCTGGCACTGATCACCGATGTGGCGCTGGATCCCTACACCAGCCACGGCCAGGACGGGCTGATCGACGCCCAGGGCCGCCTGCTCAATGACGAGACCGTGGCGCTGCTCGCGCGCCAGGCACTGGTGCAGGCGCAGGCGGGCGCCGACATCGTCGCGCCCAGCGACATGATGGACGGCCGGGTCGGCGCGATCCGGGAGTTGCTGGAAGCCGAGGGGCAACGCGACACACGCATCCTGGCCTACAGCGCCAAGTACGCCAGCAGCTACTACGGTCCGTTCCGCGATGCCGTCGGCTCCAGCAGCAGCCTTGGCAAGGCCGACAAGAAGGGCTACCAGATGGACCCGGGCAACGGCGACGAGGCCTTGCGCGAGGTGGCGCTGGACCTGGCCGAGGGCGCCGACATGGTCATGGTCAAACCCGGCATTGCCTATCTGGACATCGTCTGGCGCGTCAAGCAGCAGTTCCGTGTGCCGACCTTCGCCTACCAGGTCAGCGGCGAGTACGCCATGCTCAAGGCTGCTGCCGCCAACGGTTGGCTGGACCACGACGCCGTGATGCTGGAAACCTTGCTGGCCTTCAAGCGTGCCGGGGCCGATGCCATCCTGAGCTATCACGCGCTGGAAGCTGCGCGCCTGCTGCAACGGGACTGATCAGCGGAGGTAGGGGTCGTCGTAGCCGAGGCGCAGCAACAGCGCCGTCTCCTTGGCTTCCATGCGCCTGGCTTCGCGGGCGTTCTCGTGATCCCAGCCCTGGGCATGCAGCACGCCGTGCACGACGAGGTGGGCGTAGTGCGCCTCAAGCGACTTGCCTTGCTCGACCGCCTCGCGCTCGACCACGGGCGCGCACAGCACCAGATCGGCCAGCACCACCGGGTCGTCGTCGTAATCGAAGGTCAGCACATTGGTGGCGTAGTCCTTGGCGCGGTAACTGCGGTTGAGTTGCTGCCCCTCCGCCTCGCCGACGATGCGAACGGTGATCTCGCCGTCCACCGCCAGAGCGTGGCGAATCCAGCGCGCCACCCGGTGGCGCGGCAGCAGCGCGCGGTGACTGGCGTCGCTGAACTGCAGCGACAGGCGCAGGTCCGGCATCGTCACCGACGCCCTCCGGTTTGCGCGACACGGGTGTCGTAGGCCTCGACGATGCGCCCGACCAGTGGGTGGCGCACCACGTCGGCGCGCGTGAAGCGCGTGAACGCCACGCCTTCGACCTCGGCCAGCACCTGCTGCGCGTCCACCAAGCCGCTGGTGATGCCACGCGGCAAGTCGATCTGGCTGGTGTCGCCGGTCACCACGGCGCGGCTGCCGAAGCCGATGCGGGTGAGGAACATCTTCATTTGTTCCGGCGTGGTGTTCTGCGCCTCGTCGAGGATGACGAAGGCGTGGTTCAGGGTGCGGCCACGCATGAAGGCCAGGGGCGCCACTTCCAACAGGCCCTTCTCCTGCGCCTTCACGACTTTCTCGATGCCCATCAGGTCGAACAAGGCATCGAACAAGGGGCGCAGATAGGGGTCCACCTTCTGCGCCAGATCGCCGGGCAGGAAGCCGAGCCGCTCGCCCGCTTCCACCGCCGGGCGCGTCAGCACGATGCGCTGCACCTGATGCCGTTCCAGCGCGTCCACTGCACAGGCCACCGCCAGATAGGTCTTGCCTGTTCCCGCCGGCCCGATGCCAAAGCTCAGATCGTGCGCCAGGATGCGTTCGAGGTAGCGCTGCTGGTTGGGCGTGCGGGCCGCCAGGTCCTTGCGCCGGGTGTGCAGATGCACCGCCTGCTCCACCGTTTCCGCCCCCCCGTCCTGCGGGGCCGGCGCCGGCTGTCCCGATTGCAGCAACAGCAGCTCAAGGTCCTGCGCGCTGATCGGTGCCGCAGCCTTCGCGCACAGCGCCTGCAACACCGACAAGGCCCGCCGCGCGCCCGCCGCCGGGCCTTCGATACGGAACTCGTCATGACGGCGCCGGAGCGTGACGGCGCAGGCCTGTTCAAGCGTGCGCAGGTGGCCGTCGAGCTCTCCGCACACATGGGCGAGTTGCGCGTTGCTGGCGTTGTCGAAGCGGTGATGCAGAACCATGGTGCGGGCCGGATTGTGGCTTACCCCTCCTGCACAATCGCCCGCCATGCTGCCTCACCGCGCCGCTCGCCGGCCCATCCTCATCGGCCTGTGCCTGCTGCCCGGCTTGGCGCAAGCCCATGCCCTGGATGCCCAGGCAACCGGCGTCTGGTTGGCGGGTCTGCTGGCCGGCCAATCCCTGGCCCTGACGCTGTTCGCACTGGGCCACCGCTGGAATCGCGGCCTGCTGCTGATGGCCGGCGCAGGCTACTGCTGGTCGGGCTTGCTCAGCCAGCACCAGGCCGGGGACCCCGTGGCACTGGGTCTGCAGCTGCTTCTTGGGCTGTGCCTGCTGGCCATGTTGGTGCTGGAGACCGGTCGTGGGAGTGAGCGGCTCAGTGCGCTGGCGGCCTGCGGGGTACTGGCCGCCTGGGCGCTGGCCTGGCTGGTCCCCGAACCCTGGGCCAAGCATCTGCAGGGCGTGGTGCCTGCCCTGCTCGGACTGGCCCTGCTCGGAACCGCGGCCTATCTGCTGTGGCTGCGCTGGCAGCTGTGGACCCGCGACGGACTCGAGAGCTGGGCGGCTGTCATCGAACAGCTGCGCTGCACCGTGCTGCCCCTGCTGCTGGCCACCTCGGCCGGCGGGCACCTGCTGCATGGCGCCGGCCGCGGCGATTTGCCGTGGTCGGTGGGCCTCTTGTTGCTGGTGCTGGGCGGCGCCCAGTTGGGCAGCCTGGGCCGGCGCAAGGTGCAGTTGGAGAACCGCCTGCGGCAGACCGATGTGCAGATGCAGGAGCGCATCAACGAGCTGGATCGGCACCACCAGTTGCTGGCCGACCAGCGGCTCGAACAGGTCACCGAACGCGAGCGCAAGCGCATCGCCGGCGATCTGCACGACGACCTGGGCGCCAAGCTGCTGACCATCGTCCACACCAGCGACAACGAGCGCATTTCGACCCTGGCGCGCGAGGCACTCGAGGAGATGCGTCTGTCGGTGCGCGGCCTGACCGGCCGACCGGTGCAATTGCTGGACGCGATCGGCGACTGGCGCGCCGAGGTGGTGTCGCGCCTCACCCAGTCCAATATCGAGGCGGAATGGGTGTCGCTGGCCGAGGAAGTGAGTCACACGCTTCCGGCACGCGCCTATGTGCAGACCACCCGCGTGCTGCGCGAGGCGGTGTCCAACGTCATCAAGCACAGCGGCGCGACGCGCTGCGTGGTGCGCTGCCAGCTGGCCGATGGCGACTTCCAACTCATCATCCAGGACAACGGCCGCGGCGTGCCCACCGAGAAGGACGGCCGGCTGGACCGCGGCCACGGCATGGCCAGCATGAAGTCGCGTGCCAAACAGATGCAGGGGCAGTGCCTGGTCGAGTCCGGCCCGGGCTGGGGAACCCTGATTCGCCTCACCATCCCTCTTTGACGATACTGCACCCATGGATCACATCCTGTTGCTTGAAGACATCCCCGAGATCCGCGCCTGGCTCAAAGCCCTGGTGCAGCAGGTCTTCCCCCGCTCGCAAGTGCTCGAGTGCGCCCGTGTCGGCGACGCGCTGGCCGCCATCCCGCGCCAGCGATTCGAACTGGCGCTCATCGACCTCGGTCTGCCCGACGGCTCGGGCGTCCAGGTGGTCGAGGCGCTGCGCGACCGACAGCCCGAGGCGCAGGCCGTCATCGTCACCATCCACGACGACGACGAGCATCTGTTCCCCGCACTGCAGGCCGGCGCCTTCGGCTACCTGCTGAAGGAGCAGGCGCGCGAGCTGCTGGTCGAGCAGTTGCAGCGCATCAGCCAGGGCGAACCCCCGTTGTCGCCGTCGATTGCGCGCAAGGTGATCGCCCACTTCACCAGTCAGCAGCGCAAACCGGCGTCGCCCACCATGCCCGATGTGCAGCTCACCGAGCGCGAGACCGAGGTGCTGCTGCGCGTCGCCAAGGGCTTCACCTTGCCGGAGATCGGCGTGCAGCTGGGCCTGTCGCGCCACACCATCGCCGACTACGTCAAGCAGATCTACCGCAAGCTCAATGTGTCCTCACGCGCCGAGGCCGCGCTGGAGGCGCAGCGCCTCGGGCTGTTTGGCCGCGGATGATCGGTCGGCTGGCGGGAACGGTGGCGGCCAAGACGCCGCCGCAGGTGCTGATCGACGTACGCGGGGTCGGCTACGAGGTCGACGTGCCCATGAGCACGTTCTGCGTGCTGCCCGCGCTGGGGGGTGAAGTCACGCTGCTGACCCACCATGTGGTGCGCGAGGACGCTCAGGTGCTGTACGGCTTCCTGCGCCACGACGAACGCGAGGCATTCCGCCAGTTGATCAAGATCTCGGGCGTCGGGCCGCGCACGGCGCTGGCGCTGCTTTCGGGGCTTTCCGTCGGCGAGCTGGCGGCCGCCGTGACGCAGCAGCAGGGTGCGCGCCTGGTCAAGGTGCCGGGCATCGGCAAGAAGACCGCCGAGCGCCTGCTGCTGGAGTTGAAGGGCAAGCTGGCCGAGGCGCTGCCCGACGCCGGCAGTGCGTCCACCGCGCCGGCCGCGGTCGACATCCAGCAGGCCTTGCTGGCCTTGGGTTACAACGAGCGCGAGGCCGAGGCGGCGCTGAAGTCCTTGCCCATCGACGTGGGCGTGGCCGAGGGCATCCGGCTGGCCCTCAAGGCCCTGTCACGGTAAGCCCTCATGCCGGTCCAGACCGACGATTTCGCGCCCGCCGATCGCCTCGTCGCGTCGCAGGCCGGCTCCCCCAGGGAAGAGCAGCTTGAACGGGCGTTGCGGCCCAAAACCCTGGCGGACTACGTCGGGCAGGCCAAGGTGCGCGAGCAGTTGGAGATCTTCGTCGGCGCCGCGCGCATGCGCGCCGAAGCGCTCGACCACGTGCTGCTGTTCGGCCCGCCGGGCTTGGGCAAGACGACGCTGTCGCACATCATCGCCGCCGAGCTCGGGGTGCGCTTGCACCAGACGTCCGGGCCGGTGCTGGAAAAGCCGCGCGACCTGGCGGCGATCCTGACCAGCCTGGAGAAGAACGATGTGCTGTTCATCGACGAGATCCACCGCCTTTCGCCGGTCGTCGAGGAAATCCTCTATCCGGCATTGGAAGACTTCCAGATCGACATCCTGATCGGCGAAGGGCCGGCCGCGCGTTCCATCAAACTCGACCTGCAGCCCTTCACCCTGGTGGGGGCGACCACGCGTGCCGGCATGCTGACCAACCCCTTGCGCGACCGCTTCGGCATCACCGCGCGACTCGAGTTCTACAGCGCCGAGGAACTGCTCAAGATCGTTCAGCGCTCGGCCGCCCTGCTGGGCGCCGACATCGACCCGGCAGGGGCCCTGGAAGTGGCGCGCCGGTCGCGCGGCACGCCGCGCATTGCCAACCGCCTGCTGCGTCGTGTCCGGGACTGGGCCGACGTCAAGGGAGACGGCCGCATCGACAGCTCCTCGGCCACCCTGGCCCTGCAGATGCTGGACGTCGATTCGATGGGCTTCGACCTGATGGACCGCAAGCTGCTCGAGGCGCTGGTGCAGCGCTTCGACGGTGGACCCGTGGGCTTGGACAACCTGGCCGCGGCCATCGGTGAATCCAGCGACACCATCGAAGATGTGATCGAGCCCTATCTCATCCAGCAGGGTTTCCTGCACCGTACGCCGCGTGGCCGCATGGCCACGCAGGCCACCTACCGTCACCTGGGATTGGCACCGCCCACGCGCGAGGGCGACCTGTTCGGCGCCTGATTCGCCCAAAGAAAAAGCGGCCCGTAGGCCGCTTTTGGTGGACGGACAAGCGTCCGATCAGAAGTTGTGGCGCACGCCCACGGCCAGCGAGCTGAATTCACCGTTGTTCTTCACGGACTTGTTGGTATCGCGATCGGTGTAATAGCCGTAGATCTTGGTGCGCTTGCTCAGGTTGTAGTTGTAGCCCAGCGTCCATTGATCCGCCGCAGTCGCCTTACCGAAGTTCAGATGGAACTCCGATGCACCCATCGTGTACATCACCGCGGCACGCGCATTCTTGTAGGTCGGCGTGCCCGGACCGTTGTCGACCTGCTGGTAATAGCCACCCAGCGTGAAGGCGCCCAACTCGTACAGCGCGCGGACGGCCCACTGGTCTTCATTGCCCTGGTCGCTGTAGCCGAAGCCCAGATGCAGGGGACCGCCGACCCAGTTGGCCGCAAAGTCATAGCCACGCTTGACCGCGCCTTCACCGGCGGCAACCGCCACGCTGGCGCTCAAACCACCCATCGAGGGGGTGAAGTACGCCACCTTGTTCGATTGCAGGAACGGGCCACCGTACAGCTTGTCTTCCGACTGGCCGGTGTCGTGGTTGTGCATGCTGATGTAGTCAGCGGTTGCGAAATAGGACTCAGGCGTCTGACGACCCAGGCGAATGGCCCCGAAGCCACCGGCCAGTTGCACCCAGGCCTCACGACCCCAGAAGGTGGAGGCCGCGACACCCGTGTCGGACGCGAAGCCGTGCTCGAGGTTGAAGCTGGCCTTCATGCCGCCGCCCATGTCCTCGGTACCTTTGAAGCCGATACGAGACGCGTTGTTCTCAACACGCCAGACGCGCGAGCCGTTGTTGGCCTTTTGGGCTTCAACCGTGGTGTTCAGGCGGCCATACAACGTGACCGAGCTTTGCGCGAAGGCGGGCGCTGCGACAGCGGCAGCGGCCAGAGCCAGGGCAGAAAGGGTGGTGGGCTTCATCGGAGACCTTTTCTGGTTGGGTTGTAGAAGGGCTCGCCATCCTGCGGCCCTTTGTGAAATCAGTATAGGCAGCCGCCCTCCTTGCCAGGGGCGACGACGACGCGTTCACGCAACAGCCTTTTGTTTCAGGTTGATGACCAGATGACGGGATGTCCCTCCAAGGCCGCGCGCCGCAGCATTTGCAGCAGCGGCCAGGCGCGGGCAGCCAGCCTGGGAGCCAGTTCGGTGTCGTCCTCCCCCTGCTCGGACTCTTCGACCTGGGGCTGCTGCATCGAAGCGAATGTGGCCAGCAGCTCGCTGATCTGCCCGGGTTCGAAGATGCCCTGCGGCGCCAGCTCCCGACCCAGGGCGCGCAGCAGCGCCTCGCCGTCCCCCTGAAGCATCAGGATGTCGGCACCCGCCTTGGAGTGAAAGCGCAGCACGCTCAGTCCGCGGCGGGCCGCTCGGCCTGCGGAAAGTAGGCCAGTCGCGCGCGCGGTCGCAGGTAGTCGCGCGCTGCATCCGGCAGATCCTGCGCCCGCAGACTGCGCCGAATGCCCAGATTGGGCTGTTCCTCCAGCGAGGTCAGCAGGGCCTCGCGCGACGGGATGGCCGGATCGTGGATCAGCACCGTGGGCTTGAGCGGTCGGTTGGCGTTCACCGCCACCACCAGGGCGTAGCGCTCATCGGTCAACTGCACCGCCGAGCCCGGCGGGTAGACACCCATCATGCGGATGAAGGCGTTCAGCAAGGTCGCGTCAAAGCGGCTGCGGCCCTGCGCGAACATCAGGGACAGGGCCTCGTGCGGGGTCATGCCCTTGACGCCAGGCAGCGCCGGGTTGCAGAGCCCATCGAAGCGGTTGACCAGGGCCACGACCCGCGCCGCCGGATGCACCTTGTCGCCCAGCAGTTTTTGCGGGAAGCCCTTGCCGTCGGCCTGCTCGTGGTGCTGTGCCACGACGCACAGCGACGGGGCCGTCAAGCCGGCACGCTGGCCCATCTCGACGCCCTTGGCGACATGCCATTGATAGCCGGCCAGTTCGGCGCTGCTGAACTGTTCGCTGCGGTGGCGCAGACGCGGCTCGATCTCCAGCTTGCCCATGTCGTGCAGCAGCGCGCCAACCCCGAGGTCGAGCAACTCGGTCTCGTTCATGCCGCTGGCACGCCCGAGCAACAGTCCGACCAGGCTGACGTTGAGACCGTGGGCACAGGCACGGTCGCCTGCTGCCTCCGTCAGCAGCCTCAGGCTGACGTCGCCTTCCACCAGCATCTTGTCCAGCAGGCTGCGGCACAGATCGCGGGCCAGTGCACCGGCCTTGGCCGGTGCGCGCTGCAGGTCGGCGTTCACCTCGCCCAGCACCTTGGCCGCCTCGGCGTACTGGGCCTCGCACTGCCCCAGGGCTTCCCGTTGCCGCAGCAGCGCCACGCGGCGCGCCGCCGCCACCTGCTGCTCCGGGGTCAGCTCCGCCGCGCCCGACTTCGACGCCGAGGCCGGCTGTTCCTCACTCTTGAGCTGACTCTGGCTCGGGCTCCAGCGCACCTGCCGCAGGCCCAGCTTGCGCAGGATGCCGATCTGCTCCTCGGACGAAATGCGAAAGCTCGACAGCGGAAAGGGATGGCGCATCCAACCCAGATCCAGGTGGATGAACATCCCCACCTTCAGCGCATCGACGTCGATCAGGTCTTTGCCGTCCATGGTGGGAGTATGCAATCAGGTCCTGCCGGTCAGCGCTTGAGGGCATTCCCCGAACCGGCCTTCGAACGCGGCCCGGCGCAACGGTGGGCTGACGCGGTAGCGCTCACCACGGCTGTGCGCCCACAGCGCGTCCAACACGGCGCAGATGGGTCCAGCGCCGAACTGCGTGCGCCACGCGAAGGGGCCGAGCGGGTAGTTGACGCCCAGTCGCATGGCCGTGTCGGCCCCGACCTCGGTGCAGACGCCCTGCCACACCGCGTCGCTGGCCTCGTTGACCAGCATGGCCAGCGTGCGCGCCACCACCAGGCCCGGCAGGTCGCGCAGCGGCAGCGCGTGCAGGCCGGCGCAACCCAACAGGTCGTGCACCAGCGGGACGTCGTGGGTCACGGCCAACGCGTCGGCCGAGTCGTGCGCCAGCCAGTCCATCAAGGCGCGCCCCGTCTCGTAGGCACAGCGGCCGTCGGTGAAACCCAGTTCGAAGCCCTCGCTACGCAATCCGTTCCAGTCAGCGGCCTGACGCGCCACGCCAGGCAGGCGTGCGGCCAAACGGTCGACATTGGGGCCCTGCCCGACCAGGCAGATCGGGGGCGGGCTGGCCGGGCGCGGCACCGGTGCGCGGCGCGGCGCCGGCCCTTCGAAGAAGCCGCGGCCGGTCTTGCGGCCCAGGCGCCCCCCGTCCACCAGCGCCTGCTGAACCAGGCTGGGCTGGTAACGGCGATCGCCGAAATTGGCTTCCCAGACCGAGCGGGTCACCAGGCTGTTGGTGTCGTGGCCGATCAGGTCCATCAGCTCGCAGGGCCCCATGCGGAATCCGGCCGCGCGCAACGCGCTGTCGAGGTCGGCCGGAGGGCCCGCCTGCTCCTGCAACAGGGCCAAGGTCTCGGCGTAATAGGGCCGCGCAATGCGGTTGACGATGAAGCCGGGCGTGCTGGCGGCGCGCACCGGCACCTTGCCCCAGGCCTGCGCCAGTCGCCCCACCGCAACCAGTGCCCCTTCGTCGGTCTCGGCGCCAGCCACCACCTCCACCAACTGCATCAGCGGCACCGGGTTGAAGAAGTGCATGCCGACCAGACGCCCGGGATGGCGCAGGCCGTTGGCCAGCAGCGTGATCGACAGCGACGAGGTGTTGGAGGCCAGCAGCGCCGCCGGCGGCAGCAGCGCGTCGAGTTCGCGCAGCAACGCCTGCTTGGGTTCGGCGCGCTCGACGATCGCCTCGACCACCAGGTCGCAACCGGCCAACTCCGCCAGGCGGTCCACGGGCTGCAGGCGCTGCAGGGCCGACTGGCATTGGGCGTCGCTGAGCCGGCCCTTGCCGACCAAGCCCGCCAGGGTTTGGGCCAGACGCTCCAGCGCCGCGGCGGCGGCTCCGTCGCGGGCGTC
>JAYRUQ010000049.1:17993-18301 GCA_041919015.1 Inhella sp. | reverse complement strand
TTGGCGCTGGCGCTGCCCGAGCCGTTGATGTTGGCGAACTTGACGACGAAGTCGTTGGTGGATTCGATGCGGCTCATGGATGGATGTTCTCGCTGTCGTGAGAGCCCGTTCGGGGGCCTTCAGCCCCCGGACTCCCGAGCAGGAGCTTCGCCCCTGCACCCGACCCCCTTTTCTTTGCTCCGCCAAAGAAAAGGGGGGAAAAGAAAGGCGGCCCCACACTGCGCTCGCCCCTCGCCTGCGGCGAGGGGTTCCCTGCGGTGCTCGCAAGCCGGCCCCGGCCAGAACTCGCGGCGTTCGCTTCGCTCACT
>JAYRUQ010000049.1:0-17983 GCA_041919015.1 Inhella sp. | reverse complement strand
GTCAGAAGGGATGCGTGCCTGCGGCACGCGGGCCAGCTTGCTGTGCTCCTCGGCGGCGCAGAGGGGGTGGGGCAGCCGAATACCCAACAGCCAGCTATCAGCTTGTTGTCTGCTGTGGTTAGCGCACCAGCCTGCTGAGTCAACGAGCCGAGGTCCGGCTGTTGGCTGTTGGCTGTTGCCCGCCGTCTGCGCCGCCGAGCAGCGCAGACAAGGGGCCCGCGTGCCGCAGGCACGCTTCCCTTCTGGCTCGCGCAGCCTGTTTGAGCGGAGGGAGCGAAGCGAGCGCAGCGAGTTCTGCGCGTGGGCCCCTTGTCGAGCAGCGCAGGGAACCCCTGCCAGCCAAAGGCGGGCAGGGGCGAGCGCAGTAGGCCCGCCTTTCTTTTCCCCCCTTTTCTTTGGCGGCGCAAAGAAAAGGGGGTCGGGTGCAGGGGCGAAGCTCCTGCTGGGGGCCAGGGGGCAAAGCCCCCGGGTGCAGGGCCGAAAACCCTGCTTGGGGTCCAGGGGCGGACAGCCCCTGCCAGGGGGTCCGGGGGCAAAGCCCCCGAGCGCAGCCTCACGCCAATGCCCCCCGGCACGCCGCCCCCGCCTGCGCCGTCGTCAGCAGGAACTTCTGCATGTCCCAGGCCCCCGTCGGGCAGCGCTCGGCGCACAGCCCGCAGTGCAGGCAGACGTCCTCGTCCTTGACCATCCAGCGCCCGGTCTTGAGCGGCTCGCTGACGTAAAGCGCCTGTTCGGCATTCACGGCCGGTGCCGTCAGCGCCGTGCGCAGCTCGGCCTCGGTGGCGGCCGGTGCGGCCAGGGTCAGGCAGTCGGTCGGGCAGATGTCGACGCAGGCGTCGCACTCGATGCACAGCTTGTCGGCGAAGACCGTCTGCACATCGCAGTTCAGGCAGCGCTGCGCCTCCTTGAAGGCCGCCTTCAGGTCGAAGCCCAGCTCGACCTCGACGCGAATCGACTTCAACGCCGCCTCGGCCGCCGCCCAGGGCACCTTGTGGCGCGCGTCGTTGACCGGCGCGTTGTCGTAGCTCCACTGGTGGATGCCCATTTTTTGCGACATCAGGTTGACGTGCGGCGGCGGGCGGCGCTCGACGTCCTCGCCGTGCAGGAAGCGGTCGATGCTGACCGCCGCCTCGTGGCCCTGAGCCACCGCGGTGATGATGTTCTTCGGCCCCAGCGCGGCGTCGCCGCCGAAGAACACCCGAGGCAGCGTCGTGCTCTGGAAGCTCTTCTCGCCCAGCAAGGGCAGGCCCCATTCGTTGAAGGCGATGCCGGCGTCGGTCTCGATCCAGGGAAAGGCGTTCTCCTGGCCGACCGCCACCAGCACCTCGTCGCAGGGCTCCTCAACCACCTGTCCGGTGGGCACCAGCTTGCGCTTGCCGCCCACGTAGACCGACTCGACGATCTCGAAACGCATCGCCACCAGGCGAGCGTCGCGCAGCACGAATTCCAGCGGCGAATGGCAGGGCAGGATGGGGATGCCCTCGTGCTCGGCGTCTTCCTTCTCCCAGGGGCTGGCCTTCATGTCCTCGTAGGTCGAGCGCACCAGCACCTTGACGCTGTCGGCGCCCAGCCGCCGCGCGCTGCGGCAGCAGTCCATCGCGGTATTGCCGCCGCCCAGCACCAACACCTTTTTGCCAACCTGCTTGACATGGCCGAAGGACACCGCGGCCAGCCAGTCGATGCCGACTCGGATCTGCGCCGCCCCCGCCTGGCGGCCCGGCAGCTCGGGCAGGTCGCGACCGCGCGGCGCGCCGCTGCCGACGAACACCGCGTCCCAGCCCTCGGCCAGCAGCGCCTTCATCGAGTCGATGCGCTGTCCGCCGCGCAGCTCGACACCGAGCTGGGTGATGTAGCCGACCTCCTCGTCGATGACCTCCTCGGGCAGGCGGAAACGCGGCACCTGGCTGCGCATGAAACCGCCGGCCTTGACCTCGCCGTCGAACACCGTGACGGCGTAGCCCTGGGCGGCCAGATCGCGCGCCACGGTGAGCGAGGCCGGCCCGGCGCCGACGCAGGCCACCCGCTGGCCCTTGCGCTGCTTGGGCGGCGCGGGCATCAGCGCGCGCACGCCCTCGCCCTTGAAGTCGGCGGTGACGCGCTTCAAGCGGCAGATCGCCACCGGCTCGGGCTTGGCGAGGTTTTCCTCTTCGACCCGGCCGCGCCGGCAGGCCGGCTCGCAGGGCCGATCGCAGGTGCGCCCGAGGATGCCGGGAAAGACGTTGCTCACCCAGTTCACCATATAGGCCTCGTCGAAGCGGCCCTGGCTGATCAGGCGGATGTACTCCGGCACCGGGGTGTGGGCCGGACAGGCCCACTGGCAATCCACCACGCGGTGGAAGTAATTCGGATCGTTGACGTTTGTGGGCTGCACGCGCAGGGCTCCAGCAACTCGGTCCGGTCAGTCTAGGAGCGCCCCGGCCTGTCGTTTACCCGCATGACTTGACGCATCGCAAGCCGGCGTGCCGGCGGCGCCCGACCCTCACGGCATGCGCTTGACGCGCGCGGTCTGGTTGCTGCCTTCGAGCTCGATGCGGAAGGTGCCCAGTGCAGCGCGCCGGACGGTGACCTTGGGATCCTTGAGCCTCAAAGTCGCGGAAGAGCCATCGGCGATGCGCCAACGCTGCCCGTTTTCGAGCAGGATCACCTGGCCTGGATCCCATCCTTCAAACACGCCCAGGATGCGGCTCTCGACGGCATCGATCTCCTGCGCCGGCACGCGCTGTGGCGCGCCGAAGGCGGCCACCCGTTCGGCCGCTGCGCCAGCAGCGGGCGCCGGAGTCGCCTGGACCGCTGCAGCGGGCGCCTGACGCAGGCGCGCCGCCTGCGCGTCGTAGCAGGCCAGACGCGGCGCGCTCTCGCGCAGCTCGGCGCAACGCAGCCAATCGGCATCGCCGGCCTGGGCGCCGAGCGGCGCGAGAAGGATCCACCAGCATCGTTTCATCTCAGACTCCGAAGGGTCGGACGCCCAGCCAGGCGCCATGCAGCCAGAACACGAAGAAGCCATAGCCGGCCGTGCCGACCCCCAGCGTCAGCAGGGTACCGGCCGGGGTGGCCGAAGTCGGCGAAGTCGGCGAAGGCGCGCGGCGCCGCGCGCTGCGGAACAGCAGCACGCTCCAGGCCAGGAAGCCGCCGAACAGCAGCAGGTCGGGCAGGCTGTTGTTGACCAGCAGATGGGCAAAGGCCCAGAGCTTGACCGACAGGGTCATCGGGTGCTGCAGCCGGGCCCGCAGGTGATTGCGCGGCACGTAGGCGGCGGCCATCAGCCAGAAGGCCGGCAGCATCAGCAGCGCCACCGCGTGGCGCAGGCCGGCGGGCGCCGGCCACAGCGGGGCGTACAGCAGCCGCGCCTGCGCGTAGCCCCACAGGATCAGCAGGAAGCCGGCCAGCGAGGCCAGGCTGTACAAGCCCTTCCAACGCGCCTCGCCGAGCCGCGCCAGCTGCGCGTCGCGCCAGGCCGGGGCGAAGATTCGCAGGCTGTGCAGGCCCAGGAAGAGCAGCAGGCCGAGCAGCAGCGCGGGCAGGGCAGGCGCGTCAGGGTTCATCGTGGAGTCCGTAGCATCGCGGGATGACGCGCATTCTGGCCTCCACCCTGACCGCCCTGACCGCTTCGCTGGCCCTGCTGATGAGCGGCTGCGCCAGCCTGGCGCCGACGTCACCGTCGACGCAACCGCCGTCGCCCCCCATCGTCGCGGTCGATGCCTGGGGTGGCCAGTCCCTGGCCGTGCCGGCTCCTGAGCTGACGCACCGCATCCGGCGCATCACCGTGCACCATCAGGGCGAAGTCTGGCCCGCTGCTCAGCGCCCCGACGACACGCCGACGGCCTACTTGCAACGGCTGCAGAGCTGGTCGCGGCTGTCCAAGCGCTGGACCGATATCCCCTACCACTACGTGATCGCGCCCGACGGCCGCATCTACGCCACACGCGACCCGGCCGCGCGCGGCGACACCAACACCGAGTACGACCCCAGCGGCCATGCGCTGGTCATGCTGATGGGCAATTTCGAGGTCCAGGAGCCCACCGCGGCGCAGCTTGGCGCGGCCACCGAACTGCTGGTGTGGCTGGCGCGGCAGCATGGGCTGACGGCCGACGCCATCGCCTCGCACCGGGACTTCAGCCAGCAAACCGTTTGCCCGGGCCGTGCCTTGTATGCGCAGCTGCCGTCGCTGCGCGAGGCCGTGCGAAAGCGCTTGCACTGAGCTCGAGCGGGCGCCCTACCATGCGGCCCGTTCGGCAAGCCACCGGACGCTGAGGAAGGTCTCGAATGGATGAGGATCCGCTGCAGGCCGATGGGGCCCAACTGGCCGCGCTGCTCGACGGCGTGGGCGCCTTCGTGTTCGCACTCGATCTGCAGGGCCGCGTGAGCTTTGCCAACCGGGCCTTCCTCGACCTGCTGGGGTTCGACACGCCGGCGGCGTTGCGCGGCAAACGCCTTTCCGAGCTGCCGCACTGCGAGATGTCGCTCAAGGCCATCGAACACAATTTGCGCGTGTTCGCAACGGGCGAGACGGTGGAGGGCGAGGAGTCCTGCCATTGGCTCGACAGCGACCGCAGCTGCGTGCTGTGGACCATCAAGCGGCCGCTGCGCGACGCGCAGGGCCAGGTGGCCGGCCTGGTGGCGCTGGCCACCGACATCTCGGCGCGCAAGGCGGTCGATCAGGCCCTGCAGGAGCAGCGCGAGTTGCTGCACACGGTGCTCAACAGCCTCGACGCCTTCGTCTACATGAAGGACGAAAACCGCCGCTACCGCTACATCAACGACAAGGTGGCGAGCAATCTGGGCGTGCGTGCCGAGCAGGTGATCGGCAAGCTCGACCGCGAGGTGCTTCCGCCCGACTGGGCCGACCAGTTCTGGGCGCTCGACCGCGAGGTGTTCCGCACCGGCCTGGCGCAACGCGCCGAGGAAACCCATGTGGCGGCCGACGGCAGCGTGCTCCACCACTGGTCGGTCAAGGTGCCGGTGCGCTACGAGGGTGTGCCGGCGCTGATCGGCGTTTCCACCGACATCAGCGAGCTGGTGCACCTGCGCGAACAGCTGCGCCAGCAGGCCTTCAGCGACGGGCTCACCGGCCTCGTCAATCACCGCCACTTCCACGATCTGGCGCTCAAGGAGCTGTCGCGCGCGCGCCGCCACGCGCTCGACACGGCGCTGCTGCTGATCGACATCGACCACTTCAAACGCATCAACGATCAATTCGGTCACCCCTGCGGTGACGCGGTGCTGCAGCGGGTGGCGCAGTGCCTGCAGCAGACGGTGCGCCAGGAGGACCTGCTGGCGCGCGTCGGCGGCGAGGAGTTCGCGGTGCTGATGCCGCGCAGCGACCTTGAGTCGGCTCTGCTGCTGGCCGAACGCTTGCGCCAGCGGGTGGCCGACGAAGACCCGCATTTGCCCGACGCCAGCCGCGTCCAGATCAGCGTCGGCGTGGCCGTGACGGCCTGCGCGCAGGAGCGCCTGGAGACGCTCTACGCACAGGCCGACCGGCAGCTCTACCGCGCCAAGGCGCAAGGGCGCAACCGCGTCTGCGGCTGAGCCCTGCCGCGCGGGCTCACTTCGGCATCACCACGCTGTCGATCACGTGGATCACGCCGTTGTCGGCGGCGATGTCGGCCTGCACGACCTTGGCCGCGTCCACCGTCACGCCGCCCATGGTGCCCAGGGTCAGCTCGCTGCCCTGCACGGTCTTGACCTTGCCGGCCTTGACGTCCTTGGCCATCACCTTGCCCGACACCACGTGGTAGGTCAGGACGGCGCTGAGCTTGGCCTTGTCGGCCAGCAGCGCATCGAGCTGCGCCTTGGGGATCTTGGCGAAAGCCGCGTCGGTGGGCGCAAAGACCGTGAAGGGTCCCTTGCCCTTCAGCGTCTCCACCAA
This sequence comes from Inhella sp., assembly GCA_041919015.1. GTDB lineage: Bacteria > Pseudomonadota > Gammaproteobacteria > Burkholderiales > Burkholderiaceae_C > Inhella. The sequence goes on along the minus strand of JAYRUQ010000049.1, from coordinate 12,114 downwards.
GCCGGCGGCCTGCAGCGCGGTGGCCAGGGTCTTGAACTGGCCGGCGGCAACGGCGGTGTCGACGATGTCCTTGGCCTGCGCGGCCAGGGCGGAGAAGGACAGGGTGGCGGCGATGAACAGCTTTTTCATGGTGAGAACTCCTGGGTAAGTTGGGGAGCGGGTTGGGAACGGGAAAAGAACAGGAACAGGAACGGCGATCAGGGCAGGATGACGCGGTCGAGGGTGTGCACCACGCCGTTGAGCGCCAGGGCGTCGGTGGCGGTGATGCCCGCCTGACGGGCGCGTGCGTCGGTGATGCGCAGGTCGGCGCCGACCGTGAAGCTCCCGCCCTGCAAGGTGGTGATGGGTTGACCGACCGGCACGCCGGCGCGGTACACGCGACCGGGCACCACGTGGTAGGTCAGCACCTGGGTCAGCAGGGCCGTGTCGGCCAACAGCTGCGCCTTGCTGACGCCGAGCTCGCCGAGCAGGGCGGCGAAGGCGTCGTTGGTGGGGGCGAAGACGGTCAGCGCCTGGCTGCCCGAGAGCGCGCTCACCAGCCCGGCAGCCTGCACGGCCTCGACCAGGATGCTGAACTGCGGCTGCGACACCGCCAGCTCGACCAGATTGGGCAGCTTGGGCAGGATGACCTGGTCGATGACGTGGATGACGCCGTTGCTGGCCAGCACATCGGTGGCGGCGATGCGCGCGCTGCGGCCGTTGCGGTCGGTGATGGCAAGCTGCGCATTGACGCTGAAGCTCTCGCCCTGCACCGTGACGATGGCACTGCCGACCGGCACGTCGGCCTTCAGCACCCGCGCCGGCAGCACGTGGTAGGTCAGCACCTGGGTCAACAGGGACTTGTTGGCCAGCAGTTGTTCCTTGCTCATCCCCAGCTCGGCCAGCAGCGCGGCGAAGGCCGCGTTGGTCGGCGCGAACACCGTGAAGGGTCCGCTGCCGGACAGGGTGGCGGCCAGATCGGCCGCCAGCACGGCCTCGACCAGCACGCTGAAGTCGGGCAGGGCCTGCGCGGTCTGCACCAGGTTGCGGTTGGCCGGCAGCAGCACCTTGTCGAGCTTGTGGATCACGCCGTTGGGCGCGGCGACGTCGGCGGCCGTGATGCGCGCCGTGCGGTTGCGGCCGTCGGTGACGACCAGCTCGGCACCCACCGTGTCGATCTTGAAGATGCCGCCGGCCAGCGGGCTGATGGCCTTGCCGACCGGCACCGCGCTGCGCGGCACCCGGCCGCTGAGCACGTGGTACTGCAGCACCGCGGTCAGCAGGGGCTTGTCAGCGAGCAGTTGGGCTTGGGTCAGATTGAGTTCGGTGAGCAGCGCGGCGAAGGCGGCGTCGGTGGGCGCGAACAGCGTGAAAGGACCGCTGCCGCTGAGGGCGGCCGTCAGGTCGGCGGCGGCAATGGCCTGTGCCAGCAGCTGCGTGCTGGGGTCGGCGCGCAGCACGTCAACCAGATTGCGCGGCGCGGGGTCTTCATCGTCGCCACCGCAGGCGCTCAGCAGGGTGGCGGCGCCGAAGGCCAGCAGCGCGGTGCGACGGGGAAATCGGGACGGAACGGGTTGCATGGGCATCTCCAACGGTGAAGGGCGGTCACTGCACGCTGGACGGTGGGCGTCGGGCAGCGAGTGGGGCGAAGCCTAAACCGTTTGGTTTTCCATATGAACCGTGCGGTCTATTCGCACACTTGCTGGTTATTTTTCAGCTGAGTCGGTCACGAATTCCTACAATGGCGCCATGAATGCACGCCCCTCCTTCCGCGCCCAGGTGCTGCAAGCCCGCGAGGACGCCATCGTCGACACCGTCAACCGGCTGCTGGCCGAAAAGGGCTTCGACGCCATGACGGTCGACCTGGTGGCCGCCGAGGTGGGCATTGCCAAGGCCAGCCTGTACAAGCATTTCGCGTCCAAGGAGCAGCTGGCCGCCGCCGCCATGGTGCGCGTGCTGGACCGCGCGCTGGCCTTCATGGCCGGCCCCGACTGCGCGGGCGCCGACGCCCTGGAGCGGCTCAAGGCCGTGGCGCGCTGGACCCTGCAGGTGCAGCTGGCCGGGCAGATGCCCTCGCTGCCGGCGCAGAACTCCACGCTGCGCGGCGCCCTGATGGCCGACCGGGTCTACATGGACCGGCTGCTGCAGCTGTCGGAGCAGTTGGGGGAGTGGATCGGCGAGGCGCAACAAGGCGGGCAACTGCACCCCGGCCTGCCCGGCGAGGTGGTGCTCTACACCCTGTTCGCGCGGGCCTGCGACCCGGTGCTGGGTGTGCTCAAGGCCGGCGGCAGCTACAGCGACGCGCAGATCATCGACTGGCTGCTGACGAGTTGCTTCGAGGGCCTCGGCGCGCCGGCGGCCCGGCCTCGCAAGGGGCGCTGAGGCCCGCCTGACGGCGCCTCAAGCCACCCGATCCACGCGCATCGCCAGCAGCACCGAGGTGGTGGTGCGCAGCACGCCATCGATCTCGCCGATGGCGTCGAGCAGCGCGTCGAGGCGCTGCGTGTCGGGCGCGCGCAGCACGGCCAGGTAGTCGAACTCGCCGCTCACGGCGGCGAGCTGGCGCAGTTCCGGCATGCCGGCGAGCCGGTCGATGACCTTCTTCGCGCTCTTCGGACTGACCGCCAGGTTGACGAAGGCCTGCACGCCGCTGGCCGCCTCGCTGGCCAGGCGCACCGTGTAGCCGGTGATGACGCCGCCCCCTTCCAGCCGCGCCAGCCGCGACACCACCGTGGTGCGCGCCACCTGCAGCTGGCGCGCCAGCTCGGCGGTGGAGGCCCGCGCGTTGGCCTGCAGGCGGGCGATGAGGGCACGGTCCAGGTCGTCGAGGGTCAGGTTCATGGGGTTTTCCCGATTTGATGCATTTCGCCCGAAGCAATCGTCGAATCGACGAAACACACGGCATTTTCGTCGGAGCCGCGCTTTCTTTCGACGAGCCGCTTTCCTACAGTGCGCGCCATCCCAGAACCCGTCCCTTCGGAGCCCCCTCATGATGAAGATCGCCCTGCTTGGCGCCGGCCACATCGGCCAGACCATCGCCCGCCTGCTGCACGCCACCGGCGACTACCAGGTGACCGTGCTCGACAAGAGCGCCGCCTACCTCAAGGTGCTCGCCGGCGAAGGCATCGCCACGGCCGAGGTGGACAGCGAGAACAAGGCCGCGCTGGTGGCGGGCATTCGCGGCAAGGACGCCGTGGTCAACGCCCTGCCCTACCACCTGGCCATCAACGCCGCCGAGGCGGCGCTGGAGTGCGGCTGCCACTACTTCGACCTCACCGAGGACGTGGCGGCCACCAAGGCCATCATGGAGATGAGCAAGAGTGCCAAGACCGCCTTCATGCCGCAATGCGGCCTGGCGCCGGGCTTCATCGGCATCGTCGCCCACCACCTGGCCAAGCAGTTCGACGAGGTGCGCGACGTGCAGATGCGCGTCGGCGCGCTGCCGGCCTTCCCCACGAACAAGCTCAAGTACAACCTGACCTGGTCGGTAGACGGCCTGATCAACGAGTATTGCCACCCCTGCGAGGCCATCCACGGCGGCGAATTCATCTCGGCCCTGCCGCTCGAAGGTCTGGAGCACTTCAGCCTGGACGGCACCGAGTACGAGGCCTTCAACACCTCGGGCGGCCTCGGCACCCTGTGCGAGACCTGGGCCGGCAAGGTGCGCAACCTGGACTACAAAACCGTCCGCTACCCCGGCCACCGCGACCTGATGAAGTTCCTGCTGGAAGACCTGGCGCTGGCCGGCGACCAGGAAAAGCTCAAGGACATCATGAGGAAGAGCATGCCGGCCACCATGCAGGACGTGGTGCTGGTGTTCGTGACCGTCTCGGGCATGAAGAACGGCCAGCTGCTGCAGGAGGTCTTTGCCCGCAAGATCTTTGCCGATCGCGACGTCAAGGCCCCGCTGTCGGCCATCCAGATCACCACCGCCGCCGGCATCTGCACGGCCGTGGACCTGTTCCGCGAAGGCAAGCTGCCCAAGAGCGGCTTCATCCGTCAGGAGGATGTGGCGCTGCCCGACTTCCTGGCCAACCGCTTCGGCAAGGCCTACGAGCAGCTGCGCCAAGTGCAAAGCATCGCCTAAGCTGAGCCTTCCCCGTTGAACGCGCCGCCGCCCTGTCGATGAACAGCGCGGCGGCGTCTTGCTACAAGAGATCCCCATGAGCCCGATTGCCACGCAAGCCCACGAACTCCTCGCCCGCATGGGCGTCGCGAAGTCCCTCTACACCGAGGGCACGCTGACGGCGCGCTCGCCGGTCGATGGTGCCGTCACCGGCCGCGTCGTCGAGGGCAGCGCGGCCGACATGCAGGCCGCCATCGGCCAGGCGCATGCCGCCTTCCTGGCCTGGCGCGTGGTGCCCGCGCCCAAGCGCGGCGAGCTGGTGCGGCGCTTGGGCGAGGTGCTGCGCGCCCACAAGGCCGATCTGGCCGCGCTCGTCAGCCTGGAGGCCGGCAAGATCGCCAGCGAGGGGGCCGGCGAGGTGCAGGAAATGATCGACATCTGCGACTTCGCGGTGGGACTGTCGCGCCAGCTGCACGGCCTGACCATCGCCAGCGAGCGCCCCGGCCACCGCATGATGGAGCAGTGGCAGCCGCTGGGTGTGGTGGGCATCATCTCGGCCTTCAACTTCCCGGTCGCCGTGTGGGCCTGGAACAGCGCGCTGGCCTTGGTGTGCGGCGACGCCTGCGTCTGGAAGCCCAGCGAGAAGACGCCGCTGACCGCGCTGGCCACGCAGGCCCTTTTTGAGAAGGCCGTGGCCGCCTACCGCGCCGACGGCCACAGCGTGCCCGACGGCCTGTCGCAGCTCGTCAATGGCGGCGCGGCGACCGGCGATGCGCTGGTCAGCGACCCGCGTGTGCCGCTCGTCAGCGCCACCGGCTCCACCCGCATGGGCCGCCTCGTCGGTCCCAAGGTCGCGGCGCGCTTCGGCCGGGTTCTCTTGGAGCTGGGCGGCAACAACGCGCTCATCGTCTCCGACAAGGCCGACCTGGAACTCGCCGTGCGCGCCATCGCCTTCGGCGCCTGGGGCACCGCCGGCCAGCGCTGCACCACCACGCGGCGCGTCATCGCGCACCGCTCGGTGCACGACGCGCTCGTCGCGCGCCTGGACAAGGTGCGCGTGCAGCTCAAGATCGGCAACCCGCTCGCCGAGGGCACGCTGGTCGGTCCGCTGGTCGACAAGCCGGCCTTCGACGCCATGCAGGCCGCACTGAGCGCCGCCAAGGCCCAGGGCGGCGAGGTGCGCGGCGGCGACCGTGCGCTGGCCGCCGAACACCCCGAGGCCTGGTATGCCGCCCCGGCCCTCGTCACCATGCCCGGTCAGACCGAGGTGGTCTGCCAAGAGACCTTCGCCCCCATCCTCTACGTGCTGAAGTACGACACGCTGGACGAGGCGATCGCGCTGCAGAACGCCGTGCCGCAGGGCCTGTCCTCGGCCATCTTCACGACCGACATCCGCGAGGCCGAGGCCTTCATGGCCGCCAGCGGCAGCGACTGCGGCATCGCCAACGTCAACATCGGCACCTCGGGGGCCGAGATCGGCGGCGCCTTCGGCGGCGAGAAGGAAACCGGCGGCGGCCGCGAGTCGGGGTCGGACGCCTGGCGCCAGTACATGCGCCGCGTCACCAACACGGTCAACTACAGCAACAGCCTGCCGCTGGCGCAAGGGGTGAAGTTCGATGTCTGAAGGCCAAGCCTCGGGCGTGTTCCGCCTGGTCAAGGGCCTGCTCGGCGTCAGCGCCGCCGACGCCCTTTTCACGCAACTGGAGATCGACCCGCGACTGGTCCGTCCGGTCGGCGACACGGTGAGCCGCGCCGAGATGGCGCAGGCGCTCAACATGGCGCTGTTCTACGACCTGCACGAGCGCGTGCCCGAGGGCCACGACTACGTGCAGGAGGTGATGGCGGCCGGCGAGAAGATCACCTTCGACCACGGCGCGCTGCGCACCGTGGCCTGGCCCGCCGGCGCGCTGCCGCCGGGCGAGGCCGCCATCAGCCGCGTGCTGCGCCCCTTGGGCTTCCAGGTCGCCGACACCTACCCGCTGCCGCGCCTGAAGATGACCGGCCGCGCCTGGGCGCACGCTGATTTCCCCGAGACCATCGCGCAGTTCTTCGTCAGCGAGTTGCACCCCGAACAGTTCAGCGAACGCATCCAGGCCGCCGTCAGCCGCGTGCTGGCCGACAGCGTCGACCCGCTGGGCCCGCAGGACATCGGTCGCCTGGAACGGCTCGGGCGCGACGGCGCCCTGCCCTGGGCCGACGCGCTGGCGCTCAGCCCCAAGATCGTCGCCTGCTTCGGCCGCCAGCACGGCGGTTTTGCGCTCGCCGATTACGAGACCCTGCTGGCCGAGAGCGCCGAGATGGCCTGGATCGCCACCGAGGGCAACGCCTTCAACCACGCCACCGACCGCGTCACCGACCTGCACGCCCTGGCCACCGCGCAGCGCGCCAAGCGCCGCTCGATCAAGGACGCCGTGGAGGTGAGCCAGAGCGGGCGCGTGCTGCAGACCGCCTTCAAGGCCGCCCAGGTACTTCGCGAGTTCCTGCACGAGGGCGAGTGGGTCACGCGCCATGTGCCGGGCAGCTTCTACGAGTTCATCCAGCGCGAGCGCCTGCAATGCGGCCGCCTGGACCTCGCCTTCGACGCCGGCAACGCCACGGCCATCTTCAAGATGACCACGCACGAGGCGCTGGAAATCCTCTCGTGAACCTTGAAGGTTTCCTGCGCGCCGCCGGTCCCCTGGCCAGCCGCGAGGTCGAGCCGCGCTACCTGAGCGGCGCTCGCTACGGTGCCGGCCACGCACCGGCCGTGTGCAAGCCGGCGACGAGCGAAGAGGTGGCGCGCCTGCTGCAGCTCGCCACCGAGCACGGCGTGACGCTGCTGGCGCAGGGCGCGCACACCGGTCTGGTGCAGGCCGCCACGCCGCGGGGCGAGGTGCTGCTGAGCACCGAGCGCCTGCGCGGCGTGTTCGAGCTCGACCCGCTCGACCGGACCCTGCGCGTCTCCAGCGGCTTCAAGCTCTGGGAGGTGAACGAGCGCCTGGCCGAGCACGGCCTGCAGTTCGCCGTCGACCTGTCGGCCGACCCGAGCATCGGCGGCATGCTGGCGCACAACACCGGCGGCACGCGCATGTGCCGCTATGGCGACGTACGCGCCAACACCCTGGGCTTGGACGTGGTGCTGCGCAGCGGCGAGCCGCTGCGCCTGGGCCGGGGCCTGGCCAAGGACAACTCGCAGCTCGCGCTGCAGCACCTGTTCATCGGCTCCAGCGGCGCCTTCGGCGTCATCACCGAGGCCTGCCTGCGCCTGCAGCCGCTGCCGCGCGCCCGCAGCGTGGCGCTGCTGGCGCCGGCCTCGCTGGACGCCGTGTGGCCGCTTTACCAGCGCTTCACGCGCGCCTTCGGCAGCCTGGTCTCGGCCTTCGAGGGCCTGAGCGCCAACGCGCTGGCGGCGGCCATTTCGGTGCGCGGCGGCGCCTTGCCCTTCGCCTCCGGCCTGCCGCCCTACGCCTTGCTGATCGAACTGAGCGCCGACTTCGACGGCCTGGACCCGCGCGCGCTGCTGCACGCCGAACTGGAAGCCGCACTGGAGCAGGGCGAATTGGTCGATGCGGCACTGGACCGCGACGAGGAACTGTGGGCGCTGCGTCACGCCGTCAGCGAGGGCTTGCGCGAGCAGGGCCAGGTGATCGGCTTCGACATCAGCCTGCCGCGCCGCGCGCTGTGGGCCTTTCGCGAGCAGGCCGGCGCCTGGCTGGCCGAGCGGTTTCCGGCCGCCCGGATCTGCGACTTCGGTCACCTGGGCGACGGCGGCCAGCACTTCAACCTGGTGTGGCCCAAGCGCGAAGCGGCGCTGGACGCCGAGGCGCTGCAGCGCCTGCGCGAGGGCATCTACGCACTCGTGGCGGCCCAGGGCGGCAGCTTCAGCGCCGAGCACGGACTCGGACCCTTGCTGCAGGACAGCTACGACCGCCTGACGGCACCCGAGCTGCGCGCGCTGTCGGGCCGCCTGCAGGCCCTGCTGGCGCCCGCGCAGCACGGCCGGCCGTTCCGCTTCTAGGCTGAATCCCAAGCCGCCGCCGCCCGGCATGGGCTAGGCTGCGGGCCACGATGGACGCCGTCTCGCCCGCCCAGGCCTACCGCCAGCGTCGCACCGCCGACGAGCTCTACCAGCGCGCGCTCGACGGCCCGCCCTTCTACGCCATCGGTGCCCTCATCGTCGGTCTGCTGAGTGCGCGCAGTGCCTGGCACGCCGTGCTCGTCGGCACGGCCATCGGCCTGTTCGGCCTGATCGGCTGGCAGCGCATCCGCCACCGCCCACCCATCGACGACGCGGCGCTGGCCGGCTGGCAAGGGCAGCACCTGTGGCTGGTGCATCCGGCCGGGCTGACCTGGTCGGTGCTGCTGATCGGCGTGCTGCTGCTGGACGGCCCCGCCAGCATGGCCCTGGTGGTGGCGGTGCTGTGCACGGCCACCTATGCGACCGGCACCGTGGCGCAGTTCGCGCCGGTGCCGCGCCATGCGCTGGCGGCGGTGGGCCTGCTGGTCGGGCCGGCCTTCGTGGCGCTGACCCTGAACCCTGAGTCGCGCGCACTGGCCCTGCTGATGGCGGTGCACACGACCTATCTGCTGATCGTGCTGCGGCGCAATGCCCGCGCCTTCCAGGCCCAGCTCGACCTCGAGGACGCGCTGCGTTCGAGCCGCGCCGAGGTCGAGCGACTCACCCTGCAGGACACCCTGACCGGCCTGGCCAACCGCCGCGCCTACAACCTGCAGATGCCGCAGAGCTGGGACCAGGCGCACCGCCGCCGCGAGCCTTTGAGCCTGCTGATGCTCGACATCGACCATTTCAAGCGCATCAACGACGCCCACGGCCACGCGGCGGGCGACGCCTGCCTGCGCCATTTCGCGGCCCTGCTGCGCAGCCACTTCAAGCGCGCCGACGACCTGCCGCTGCGCTTTGGCGGCGAGGAGTTCCTGGTGCTGCTGCAGGACACGCCGCTGGCCGACGCGCTGGAGCACGCCGAGCGTTTTCGCCACCGGGTGGCCGGCAGCCCCTGCGAGCACGAGGGGCGCTCCATCGCCTTCACCGTCAGCATCGGCGTGGCCGCCGCGCACTGGGACGGCCAGGACGACCTCGAGCAGCTGCTGGAGCGCGCCGACGCCGCCTGCTACCTGTCCAAGCACGCCGGCCGCAACCGCGTGTCGCGCCAGACGCGCTGAGCAGGCTCTCAGTCCTGCGCGTCCCAGGGCAGCATCAGGGTCAGGGTGCGCAGCTTCTCGAACTCCGGCTCGAACTCGGCAATGATGGCCTCGGGGTCCGGACAGAGCCGGGCGTCGGTGATGAGGCCGAACTGCACCCGGCCGGCATAGGTCAGCACGCTCACGCCCATGCCGATGTCGCCGCTTTGCGGCACCCAGAACATCACCTGCTCGACCGTCGAGCCGCAGAACTTCAGCGGGTGCGCCGGGCCGGGCACATTGGTCATCACCGCCGTGGCCTTGCGCGCGAACAGATTGAGCAGCGCGTTCTGCACCGACTTGATGAACAACCCGGCCACCGACAGCAGGCCGAAGGCCATCAGCGGCTGGAAGCTGCCCTTGAGCTGCTGCATGCGCGCGCGCACCGCGTAGATCCGCTCGACCGGGTTGTCGATGCCGATCGGCAGCAGCAGCGGCACGAGGCCGAAGCGGTTGCCGAGCTGATAGGCCTTGTCGAGCGGGCGCAGATTGACCGGCACCATGGCGCGGATCTCCTGGCCGGCCACCTTGTCGCCCTTGCCGCGCAGATAGGCGCCGATGGCGCCGGCCACGCAGGACAGCAGCACGTCGTTGACCGAGCCCCCCAGCACCTTGCCGACCGCCTTCACCTCGTCGAGCTTGAGCGAGTCGCTCCAGGCCACGCGCTTCCTCACGCCGGGCTCGCCCTTGAGCCGGGTGCGCGAGTCGTCGGGCATCAGCGCGATGGCCGACAGATCGCCCATCGCCTGGTAGCCGAGCCGCGCCATGTGCATCGGACCGTCCATCGGGTGCTCGGGCGTGACCAGCAGGTCCAGGCCCTTGCCCATGCCCTTGCTGGTCAGCTGCACGGCCTTGACCGTCATGTCGGTCAGCGGCTTGAGCAGCAGTTCGAGGATCCAGTCGTGCTCGCCCTCGTGCGGGTGCTCGGCCGGCGCCTTGGTCTGGCGCTTGGGCGGCGGCGTTCCGCCGTCGGTGATGGACAGCATCACGGCGATCAGCGCGATGCCGTCGGCGATGCAGTGGTGGATGCGGCAGACCAGCACGCTGCGGCCGTCGAAGTCCTCGATCAGCTCCATATGCCACAGCGGGTGGCCGGGATCGAGCGGCTCCGAGGTGAGCGCCGCCACATGCTCGCGCAGCGCGTCGGCGCGGCTCTGTCCCCGGCGGCGCTGCAGCTCGGCGGGCTCGACATGGCGCTCGATGTCGAAGTCCTCGTCCTCGACCCACTGCGCGCCCATCACGTCTTCCTCGACGCGCTGGCGGAAGCGTCGGTAGGGCAGCAGGCGCTCGATGCAGCGCTGGCGCAGCGCGGCCACCGTGATGCGCGGCTTGAGCGTCCAGATGCCGACGATCATCATCAGGTTCTCGGGCGTGTCCATGCGCAGCCAGGCGGTGTCCACCTTGCTCATGCGTTCCACCGGCATCCCCATCGTGAACCCCTCGCTGACCCGTTCAGACCGGCGCCGATTCTGTCGCTAACATCGTCTGCACCCCCCCACTTGTTCGCCAAAGGAGACACCGTGAGCCTGCAGAAGAAGTTCGACAAAGCCGTCGCCGACTCGAAGCAACTGAGCGAGCGGCCCGACAACGCCACGCTGCTCAAGCTCTACGCGCTGTTCAAGCAGGCCAGCGAGGGCGACAACGAGACCAAGAAGCCCGGCATGATGGACATGGTGGGCCGCGCCAAGTGGCAGGCCTGGGAAGAAATCAAGGGCCTGGGCAGCGAAGAGGCGATGCAGGAATACATCGACCTCATCGAATCGCTGAAATAAGGCCGGCGGCCGGCACGTGAAGGGCTCCCTCGGGAGCCCTTCGGCCTTGTGCGATCGGGCCCGGCAGGATCAACGACCGGATCAACGACCGGATCAACGACCGATCAGCCGTCGCAGCCAAGGCACCAGCAGCGCCAGCAGGGCCGCCGTCACCAGCGCGCCCAGGCCCAGCTGCAGGAAGAGCTGCTGGTAGGCCGGGTTGCTGGTGGCCGGCAGGCCATCGCTGGGCTGCGCCACCAGGGCCGAGAAGTCGGCCGCGAACAGCGAGGCCAGGCCGGTCACCAGCATCCAGCTGCCCATCATCAGACCCTGGTGCTGCTTGGGGATGAGCTTGCCGACCATGGCGTAGCCGATCGGGCTGATCAGCAGTTCGCCGAGCGCCTGCAGCACATAGCTCAGCGCCAGCCAGCCGAACGCGCTGCGACCGTCGGCGCCTGCGAAATGGATGCCCAAGGGCAGCGCCAGGAAGCCCAGGCCCATCAGCAGCAGCGCCAGCGCGAACTGCTGCGGCACGTCCACCCAAAGCCCGCGCGCACGCAGGCGGCGGAAGCCCTCGGCCAGCAGCGGCGCGCCGATGACGATGACCACGGTGTTGATGTTCTGCACCCATTGCGGCGCCACCACCTGGCCCCACAACTCCATGCGCACATTGCCGACCGCGAACAGCTGCAGCCCGTTGGGCGCCATCTGGTAGAGCGACCAGAACACCAGCGAGCCCAGGGTCAGCACCAGGAAGGCCTTCATGCGGTCGCGCTCGGCCGCCTCGCGGTGGCGCAGCACCAGCGCCAGCAGGTAGGCCGCCACCAGCAGGCAGAAGCCCTTCAGCCACAGCGCGGTGTCGGCCGGGTTGCGCAGCAAGGTGGCCAGCAGCGGCACCAGCAGCGCAATGCCGATGACGCCGGCCAGCAGGCGCAGGCGCCACTGGGCCGCTGTGGCCTGCAGCAGCGGCGTGTCGCGGTCGGCCACCGACTTCCACCACAGCAGGGTCAGCGCGATGGCGGCGGCGTTGCCGACCGTGGCGAACCAGAACAGCTCGGGATAGCGCTGCGTCAGCTGGTAATGCCCGGCCACCGCGAAACCGATGAAGAAGCCGATGTTCATGCCGGCGTAGTTCCACAG
>JAYRUQ010000048.1:0-18893 GCA_041919015.1 Inhella sp. | reverse complement strand
TCTGGACGCCGGCGGACATCGTGGCGCGGGTGCTGGCGGGTACCGAAGGGGCCGACATCGCCAGCGGCACCTCGGTGAGCGAGACCATCACCGGACTTGGCGGCAACGACAGCCTGTACGGCAAGGGCGGTAACGACACGCTGGAAGGCGGGACGGGCGCTGATCAACTCTTTGGCGAGGTTGGTGATGACGTGCTGCGAGGCGGTGCCGACAACGACAAGTTGTGGGGCGGTGTTGGTGCCGATCAACTGGACGGCGGCACTGGGTCTGACGAGCTGTACGGCGAGGATGGCAGCGATAGCCTTGTCGGCGGTGACGGCAACGACACGCTGGGCGCGGGTGCGGGCAATGACACGCTGGAAGGTGGGGTCGGCAACGACAACCTGAACGGTGGAGTGGGCAGCGATCTGATCCTGTTCGGTCGAGGCGACGGGCAGGACTACCTGTCCTCGAGCAACGACGCGGCGGCCGGCAAGCTCGATGTGGTGGAACTCAAGGCGGGCATTGCGCCGGCCGACGTGATCGTGCACACCAACGGTACGACGCTGATCATCAAGATCGCCGGCACGACGGACCAGATCTCGGTGCAGGACTTCCTGTACCAGGAGAACACCGGCAATGTGTGGAACCCGCTGCAGCAGCTGAAGTTCTCTGACGGCACGATCTGGACGCCGGCGGACATCGTGGCGCGGGTGCTGGCGGGTACCGAAGGGGCCGACATCGCCAGCGGCACCTCGGTGAGCGAGACCATCACCGGACTTGGCGGCAACGACAGCCTGTACGGCAAGGGTGGCAACGACACGCTGGAAGGCGGGTCGGGAGCGGACGTGCTCGATGGCGAGGCAGGCGATGACGTGCTGCGCGGAGGTGCGGACAACGACACTCTGTGGGGTGGCGCTGGCGCGGACCAGCTGGACGGCGGCACGGGAGCCGACCAGTTCTACGGTGGGGACGGCACGGACAGCCTGTTGGGCGGAGACGGCAACGACAACCTGGACGCGGGCACGGGCAACGACACGCTGGATGGCGGCGCTGGAAACGACAACCTGAGCGGTGGCGTCGGCAGCGACCTGATCCTGTTCGGTCGAGGCGACGGGCAGGACTACCTGTCCTCGAGCAACGACGCGGCGGCCGGCAAGCTCGATGTGCTGCGCTTCAAGGACGGCATCGTGCCGACCGATGTGACGCTGTCGACGTCCAGCAATGCGCTGGTCATCAAGATCGCGGGTGGGACGGACCAGCTGACGGTGCAAGACTTCCTGTACCAGGACAACCCGAACAACGTCTGGAACCCGCTGCAGCGCATCGAGTTCGCCAATGGCACAGCATGGTCCTTGCCGGACATCATGAGCCGGGCAATGACCGGCAACACCTTGGCAAACGCGATTCGCGGCAGCATCGGGGCGGACATGATGGCTGGCCTGGAGGGCAACGACACGCTCACCGGACTTGATGGCGCCGACACCCTGGACGGCGGCGCCGGCAACGACAGCCTTATCGGCGGCACCGGTGCCGACGTCTACCGCTTCGGTCGTGGCGGCAACGCGGACCGCATCAGTGAGAACGACGCAACCGCGAACGTCCTCGACTGGGTGGAGTTCGGCGCCAATGTGCTGCAAAGCGATGTGGCCTTCGTGCGCAATGCCAATGCGCTGGAGATCCGCATCAATGGCACCAGCGACTCGCTGACCGTGGAGAACTGGTTCGTCGGTGCGCAGCACCGGGTCGAGCGCTTCAAGTTCAGTGACAATTCGGTGATTACGGACCAGCAGGTGGCTGGACTGGTGCAGGCGATGGCGGCCTTCGATGTGCCGGCTGTACAGGCCCTGAACGGCCAGGGTTCGGAGGACTTCAGCCGCCGCCATCAGGGCTTGGCCGTTCACGGCATCGCGTAATGGAAACAGGCCTCGCGCAAGTTGCGCCTTGCGGGGGTCTGTGTCGACGCGGCCACTGAACGACGTTTACCGGGTTCACGTGGCCGCCCGAATGCGTTATCCCGGGCGGCCGCTCGCCGGCTCAGATCTCCGTCTGCTCGGAGATCTCGAGGGCGTCATCCACCTCGATGCCAAGGTATCTCACCGTCGACTCCAGCTTGGAATGGCCGAGGAGCAGTTGCACGGCCCGCAGGTTCTTGGTGCGCCGATAGATCAACGTCGCCTTGGTCCGTCGCATCGAGTGCGTGCCGAAGTCAGCACGGTCCAGCCCCAGTTCGTCAACCCAATGCCCCAGGATGCGCGAGTACTGTCGTGTCCCGAGGTGGGGTGAATCGTGGAGCCGGCTTGGGAACAGGAAGTCCTCGGACTTGAGCCCGGCCTGCTTGATCCACGCCTGAAGGGCGTCGCGGGTAGCTGCAGTGATTTCGAACTGCACGGGACGCTGGGTCTTGTGCTGCATCACGATGGCGCGTGAGGCCATCTGCTCGCCATGGCAGACGTCCCGGACCTTAAGGGCGACCAGATCGCACCCGCGCAGCTTGCTGTCGATACCGAGGTTGAAGAGCGCGAGTTCGCGCACCCGGCCTTCCATCTGAAGGCGAACTCGAAGCGCCCAGATGTCCCTGAGCTTGAACGGCGCCTTCTGCCCGACAATCTTGCCCTTGTTCCACGGCTCGCGCTGCGTGGCATTGCCTGCGGTTCCCATGATGGTCTCCCATCGAGTTGAGGGGCTTGCAGGATGCGCCTTCGGAGCGTGTGAGGCGACTGACCGGGTACAGAACAGGGCTGGCGTCGTGGCATCGGACTGCCCTTGGTCAGTGCCCCATGGTCAGACCCATGCAATCTCGCGCCAGCGTCGGGGATCGATACCCGCCCTGGATTCGATGGCAGCAGTACCTCGTACAGCGGTCATTCGGCTCTGGGTGTCAAAGCATTGCTGAGCGTCTGCAAGATGGCCGACACCGTGAGCGGCGCTCGTGGCGACGTAAGGCCGCAATCGCTGCACAGGAGCCGTTCAGATCCTCGCCGGCTAAGGCTGCTCAGGGTCAATCGCCGGCTGGCTCGAACGACCGCTCGCCCGTCTGCTCAGGCGCGACGCCTTGCTGCATGCCTTGCGCGCCGACCTGGCGCGCTGAAACCGGCACAGGCCCTCAGGGCCCGGCGGCGGTCTTGCCCTTGGCCGCCGCCCGCGCCGCGCGCAGCGCCGCCATGAAGGGCTTGTAGTCGGCCATGTCCTGGTGGTCCAGCACCTTGCCCTCGTGCACCTGCAGGCGCACCACGAAGGGCATGCGCGTGTCCACCACCAGGCCGTCGGGCATCGCGATGCTCCATTCCAGTTCGCCCACAAAGACCATGTGCTCGCCGGAGGCAAACTGGCTCTGCGGGTGAAAACGCATGGAGCGGATGGCGGCGTAGGTCTCGCGGAAGGCCTTCATCAGCACGGCCTTGCCTTGCTTGCCCACGGCACCGAACACCAGGTGCGCGGTGACGTCGTCGAACACCGCCTTGTCGTCCAGCATCGGCTCCAGCCGGTCCCATTCGCGCGCGATGTAGGCCTCGAAATAGGGCTTGGCAACGGCCTCGGTCTGCGCCGAGCGTTCGGCCAGGCTGGGGCGGGCGTTTTGGGCGAGGGCGATCGCGGCGCTGCCCAGCAGGGCAAGCAAGAGCAGGGCGGTGCGCATGAGGGTCCAGGTCTCGGGTGAATGGGGTTCAGAACGAGGAAAACGCGGCGTCCAGTGCCGCGGCGGCGGGCATGGATTGGGTCGGCGCGATGCCCCGGCCTTCGATGCGGCCGCTGTGCCAGCCGTGGTAGTCGGCCACCGGCAGCATCAGCATGAACGGGGTGCCGGGCACTTCAAGGGGCTTCTGCGTGAGCATCTGGCCGGCCGTGCGTTCGCCCAGCACGCGCACGCGGCCGGCGCCGAGCAACGCATCCACCGCCATTTCGGCGGCGCTGGCGGTGCGCGCGCTGGTCAGCACGGCCACCGGGCCGGCGTAGTGCGGGGCCACGGGCTCGAAGCGGATGCGCGTGAAGGGCTTTTCCTGAACGTCGGCCCAGAAACTTTGCAGTGACCAACCCTGCCAGGCCGGGCTGGCCTGCAGCTCGCTGCGGCTCGGCGCCTGGCTGCTGCGCCGCGGCAGGAACACGCCGGCGTCGACCGGCTCGGCAATCAGGTGGCCCACCAGGGGTCGCACCGCGAAGGCGCCGCCGGGGTTGTCGCGCAGGTCGATCACCAGCGCCCGCGCCGGACGGGCGGCGATCTCGCGGTAGGCGGCACCCAGCGCCTCGATGGTGTCCTGGCCCATCAGGGTGCTGACCTTGAGCACGGCGATGTCGGCGTTCCAGCTCAGGCGCACCGCGTGCGGGCCGACGCGCATCTGGTCCAGGTGCTGCGCGAACTGCTCGGCGCTGCCCTGGCGTGGCAGCAGGCGCACATGAGAAAAGGGCCCCAGCTCGGACCACAGGCGGTTGAAGCCCTCGATGAAGGCGGCCGGCTCGGGGGTGCTGCGGCCAAGCTGCCTGAGTTCGGCACGCAGGCGCTCAAAGCGTTCGCCTTGCAAGGCCTGGGGGTCGTGGCTGTGCCGGGCCAGCAGGGCCTCGATGGCCTGCAGCGCCGGCTCCCATTGCGCAGCCAGCGCTGGCAGGGGAAGGGTCAGCGCCAGGAGCAGGCCCAGCAGCGGTCGTCGGGATGGGATGTGCATGGCTTGAAATCGGGGCAAGGGGCGCATGCTGGCGCCGCACGGCGTGGCGGCCGGGTCGAGTGGGACGAAGGGCCGCTTCGAAGATGCCAAAGGCCAAAGGCCATTTGCCAATAGCCAGGGGCGTTCGCCCTGTCGCGCGGGGGATTCGTCCCTGACGTTCGGCGCCGCTTGGGCGCTGCGCCACATTGCGGCCGCATCGCCCACCTCCGCTGCCCTCATGTCCATTCCTCGACTCGCTGCCCCTGCGCTCGGCCTGATGCTGGCGCTGCTCCCCCCGTTGACCCAGGCCCTGACGCCGGACACCGCGCAGCGCCGGGACTTGGAGCAGGCGGCGCTGCAGGCACTGGAGCGTCATTACGTGCTGCCCGAGCGCCTGCAGGGGCTGGCACAGCACCTGGCCGCGCAACGTGCCCCACTCGACGCCGCGGCCGACGGGCCGGCCTATGCGGCGCAACTCGGGCAGCTGCTGTCGCAAGCGACCCGCGACAAACACGTGCGCGTGCTCTACAGCGCGGAGCCTCTGCCCACCGAGCTGGCGCCCACCCGCGGAAGCCCGGAGCAGGAACGGCAGATGAACCGCTTCATCAACCAGGGCGTCTTCAAGGTCGAACGCCTGCCGGGCAACCTCGGCTACCTGGACCTGCGCGCCTTTACCGAACGCGAGCAGTCGCGCGCCAAGCTGGACGCGGCGATGGCGCTGCTGGCCGACACCGAGGCGCTGATCATCGACCTGCGTGCCAACGGTGGCGGCCGGCCCGATGCGGTGGCCTACCTGTCGAGCTATTTCTTCAAGGAGCGCACGCACCTCAACGACATGGTGTGGCGCACCGAGAAGGGCGAGGAGGTCGACGCCTTTCACACCGAGACCGTGGCCTTCCACTACGCCCGGCCGGTCTGGGTGTTGATGTCGCCGCGCAGCGTTTCGGCGGCCGAAGGCTTTGCCTACAACCTGCAGCAGCAGGGCCGGGCGCAGGTGGCGGGCCAGACCAGCATGGGCGCGGCGCACGCCGGGGGCATGCAGCGCATCGGCGCCCACTTCAGCGTGTTCGTGCCCAACGGCCGTTCGCGCAACCCGAAGAGCGGCGGCAACTGGGAAGGGGTGGGCGTGCTGCCCGACCTGGCGGTAGCTGCGGCCGACGATGCGCTGCGTGTGGTGCAACTGCGCCTGCTCGAAGGCATGAAGGAGCGCAGCGTCGATGCACGCCTGCTGCGGGGCCTGGAGGCGCGCATCCAGACCTTGCGGGACGCTGCACCGCCATGAACCGACGCCTGCGCCCGCGGCGCAGGCTGGGCGGCAGCCTTGCGCCCGCCGCGCGGGCACGGACGTTCATCCCAGCACCGCGGCGGCCGGTCCCTGACTTCCCGGCAACGGAGGGGCGGCTTCGAGACTGCGGCACCTCCCACCTTTCCTGCCAGAACCCATGTTGAAACCCCTGCTGCGCGGCAGCCTCGCCGCCACCCTGCTCGTCCTCGGCCCCCTGGCCCAGGCCGACAGCTTCAAGCACTTCCGCCACATGGTGTTTCGCGAGTCGCCGGTCGAAGACTTGCGCGGTCGCCACGAAATCTCGACCGAACAGGCCAGGACCACGCTGCACCACCGCTTCCGCTACGACGACCAGGGCCGCCTGATCGAGGTGCGGCGCGCGGTCGGCGACACGCCGACGCGCAACCCGGGCAGCTTCGAGGGCTTCTTCTGGTGGGCGCCGCAGGTGCGCATCGAGTACCTGCCGGGGCAGGAGCTGCGCAGCTTTTACAACGAGGCCGGGGATCGCATTGCCGCCCACGGCACGGTTTGGCGCATGGCGTTCACGCTGGATGCGCAGGGCCGTCGCAGCGCACTGCACTACTTCGACAAGGACGGCAAGCCGGTCGATGGCTATTGGGGCGCGCACCGCTACGCCTGGGAGCACCCGGAGCCCGGCGTGGTCATCGAGACCCGCTTCAAGCTCGACGGCACACCGGCGCCGCTACGCCCGGACTTTCAGTTCCAGCGCGTGCGCCTGGAGTTCGGCCACGACGACCTGCTCGACACCATGCTGAACATCGACGCCAAGGGCGAGCTGGTGGCCACCGAGTCGGGTTCGGCGGTCGATCGCATCGTCTACGACCCCTGGCTGAACTTCACCCGCTGGCAGGTCTACGACACCCAGCGCCGGCCGAAGAACGGCAATGCACCGATGGTGGCGACGGGCGAGCATGTCTACGACGGCCTGGGCCAGGCGCGCATGCTGCGCGGCTTCGGCGAACAAGGTGAGGACCGCGCCCAGGCCGGCCTGGATGGCCCCATGACCTACGAGTACGACGCCCACGGCAACCAGACGCGCCAGCAAGGCCGCAACATGAAGGGCGAACTGCAGTTCGAGGTCCGACTCAGCTACAGCGCCGACGGCAGCCGGCTGGAATGGGCGCGCTACTACGACGGCCAGGGCCGCCCTGCCGCGCCCCCGGGACTGCCGCCCGAAATGGCCGGCATGGTGGCGCAGCAACTGCAGTACGACGCACGCGGCCTGCGCACCGGGCCGGTCCGCTACGGCGCTGACGGCAAGCCACTGGCCGCGCCGAAGCCGGCTCCCTGAACGCAGGGCCAGTCGATCCGGCGCAGGCCATCGGCAGGGCGGTCCGCGCCGACCCGACGCTGAGGGCCGCTTCACGCGACGATGCAGGCCAGGAAGGCACTCATCCGGCGTTTTCGCCGCTTCGTCGCATGGCCGAGGGCAGCGCTTGGCTCGCCCCTACATTGCGGGTCCAACGCGAACAAGGACCAAGCAGATGTCGAAGACGGGTGGATTGCGCCGGATGTTGCAGCCCTGGTGGGCCAAGCTGATCCTCCTGGCGGCCTTGATCGCCGCGGCCTGGGGGGTCTACCGCCTCGTCAACCCGCCGGCCCCACCGCCGGCGCCGCCCAGCGGCAAGGTCGAGAAGGCCGACATCACCCAGGTGGTGCAGGCCGCCGGCGTGCTGCAGGCCAAGACCAAGGTGGACGTCGGCGCGCAGGTCAGCGGACAGATCCAGACCCTGCACGTGCAGCTCGGCCAGCAGGTCAAGAAGGGCGAGCTGCTGGTCAGTCTGGACCCCGAGCTGGCGCGCAACGAAGTGGCTCGCGCCGAGGCCACCTTGCTGCAGCAGCGCGCCTTGCTCGAGGCCCGTCAGGTCGACCTGAAGCTGGCGCGGACCGAGGCCGAGCGCCAGCGCCGCCTGCTGACCGGCAACGCCACCGCCGGCCAGGAGGCCGAGCGCGCCGAAAGCGAGCTGGCCAAGCTGGAAGCCGAGGTGCGCGGTCAAAGCGCAGTGCTCAGCCGCCTGCAGGCCGACCTCGCCCAGGCCCAGGTGCGCCTGGGCTACACGCGCATCGCGGCGCCGATGGACGGCGTGGTCGTCAACATCCCGGTGCAGGTCGGCCAGACCGTGATCGCCGTGCAGATCACCCCGGTGATGCTGACGCTCGCCGACCTGGACACCATCACCGTGCGCACCAAGGTGCCCGAGGCCGACATCCAGCTCGTCAAGCCCGGCCAGGTCGCCCGCTTCGCCACCATCTCCGGCGACGGCCAGCGCTACGAGGGCCGCTTGCGCGTGATCCAGCCCATTCCCGAGCGCGCCGGCAACGCGGTCTTCTACAACGTGCTCTTCGAGGTCGACAACCGCGCGCGCAAGCTCTATTCGGACATGACGGTGCAGGTCGACATCGAGACCGGCGCCGCCAAGCAGGTGCTGGCCATGCCGATGCTGGCCCTGGGCGAACGCGACAAGGACGGCCGCTTCAAGGTCACGGAGCTCGACGACAAGGGCAAGCAGCAGCCGCGCCTGGTGCGCACCGGTCTGCAGGATGGCAAGAAGGTGCAGGTGCTCGAGGGCCTGAAGGCCGGCGACAAGGTGCTGCTGGCACCGCCGTCCGAGGCGGCATCGGACGCAGCCTCGGCCGCATCGAGCTGACATGTCCCTGATCGAGTTGCGCGGCGTCGAGCGCCGCTACGAGCTCGGCGGCGAGACCATCCATGCGCTGGATGGCGTCGACCTGTGCATCGCGGCCGGCGAGTTCGTCGCCATCATGGGCCAGAGCGGCTCGGGCAAGAGCACCTTGATGAACCTGCTCGGCTGCCTGGACCGCCCGTCCGGCGGCCAGTTCCTCATCGACGGGCAGGACGCCAGCCATCTCGATGCCGACCAGCTCGCGCAGCTGCGCCGCGAGCGCTTCGGCTTCATCTTCCAGCGCTACCACCTGCTGCCGCACCTGGATGCGCGCGGCAATGCCGCGCTGCCCGCGGTCTATGCGGGCCTGACCGGCAGCGCGCGCCGCGAGCGTGCGCAAAGCCTGCTCGCCCGACTCGGCCTCGGCGATCGCCTGCACCACCGCCCGAACGAGCTGTCCGGGGGTCAGCAGCAACGCGTGTCGATCGCCCGCGCGCTGATGAATGGCGGCCAGATCATCCTGGCCGACGAGCCGACCGGTGCGCTCGACTCGCACAGCGGCGCCGAGCTGCTCGCCCTGCTGGCCGAGCTCAACGCCGCCGGCCACACCATCATCCTGGTCACCCATGACCGCGAGGTCGCCGCGCATGCGCGGCGCATCATCGAGCTGAAGGACGGCAAGGTGATCGCCGACAACGGCACGCCCAGCGATCACCGCGTGCTGCAGGCCGACGAGGCCCAGCCGCGCCGCGGCGGCTCCCGTTTTGCGCGCTGGCAGCTGCAGTGGCGCGAGGCCCTGGCCACCGCCTGGGCCTCGCTCAAAGGCAACCGCCTGCGCAGTGCGCTGTCGATGCTGGGCATCAGCATCGGCATCGCCTCGGTGGTCAGCATCGTCGCGCTGACCTCGGCGGCACGCACCGTCTTCGAGGGCGAGTTCCGCAGCCTGATGTCGGGCGTGATCTGGGTCTGGGCCGGCACCAACGATGGCGAGCTGGCCGGCGGCCCACCGCCGCCCCCGTTTCAGCTGTCGCAAATCGACGCACTGCGCTCGGTGCCCGGCATCCGTGACGTTCAGCCCGAGCGACAGATGCCGGCGCTGCTCCGCCACAAGAGCCGCGACGGCAATGTGCAGCTGCGCGGCGCCGACGCCAGCACCTTGCGCGACCGCAAGCTGCGCGTCGACCGCGGCCGCTTCTTCAGCCCCGCCGAGCTGGCCGGTGCTGCCCAGGTCGTCGTGCTCGACGAGCAGGCGGCCAAGGCCTTGTTCCGTGAGGGCGAGGCGCCGATCGGCAAGCTGGTGCTGGTCAGCGACGCCGCGGCCGGCGCGATGCCGCAGGCCGATGCACAGCAGGGTTTTGGCGCGCAACCCGCGCCGCCGAACACACCGATGCCCTTCACCGTCATCGGCACGGTGAAGACCGACTCGCAGCTGGGTTTCAACTTCGGCAGCGGCAATGTCTACGTGCCGGAGTCGAGCTTCCTGCGCCGCCTCGACCCGCGGCCCAGCGTCGGCGCCTTCGCCATCCAGCTCGACTTCAGCGAAACCCCGGACGAGGTGCTGCGCCAGGTCAAGCACCGGCTGCGCGCGCTGCGCGGCGCCGAGAACTTCGGCACCTGGAGCGGCGAGGCCGAGTTCCAGAAGATGCAGAACTTCAACGCCGGTTTCGCGGCGCTGTTCGCCGGCGTGGGCGCGATCGCGCTGATCGTCGGCGGCGTCGGTGTGATGAACATCATGCTGGTCTCGGTCAGCGAGCGCACGCGCGAGATCGGCATCCGCATGGCGGTCGGCGCGCGCCAGTCCGATGTGCGCTTGCAGTTCCTCATCGAGGCCGTGGTGCTCTGCTGCCTGGGCGGTCTGGTCGGCGTGGCCTTCAGCTGGCTGGCCGCGCAAGGCCTGAACGCGGCCCAGGACACCTTGAAGGTCGATGTCAGCTGGGCCGCGCTGGCCGTGGCCTTCGCGGTCAGCAGCGCGGTGGGGCTGATCTTCGGCACGGTGCCGGCACGGCGCGCGGCGGCACTCAGCCCGGTGGACGCGCTGGCAAGGGAATGATGATGACGATGAAGACGACGATCCACACGGCCGCGCGGATGACCGCGCGGATGACCGCGCGATTGACCGCGCGATTGACCACGCGACTGACCACGCAGTCGACCGCGCTGTTGGCCGCGCTGCTGACGGCCGGCTGCGCGCAGCTGCCGCAGCCCGGTGCACCGCTGCCCGCCGCGCCGGCGCTCTGGCAGGGCGAGGCGGACGGTGCCGCCGATGCCGTCGCCGCCGACGCGGCGCTGCTGGCCGACCCGGCGCTCGACGCCCTGCTGGCGCAGGCCGACGCCGCCAACCGCGACCTCGCCCAGGCCGCGCTGCGCATCCGCCAGGCCACGCAGCAGCTGCAGTCGACCGAGCTGCGCCTGAGCCCCAGCGCCAGCCTGAGCAGCGGCCTGAGCCGTCCGCTCGACCCGCCCGGCGGCCTGCCGCGGCGCAACAGCCAGAGCTGGAGCGCCAGCCTGGGCGTGGGCTACGAGCTCGACCTCTGGGGCCGCCTGGCCGCGCAGACCTCGGGCCAGGCCGCGCAGCTGCGCGCCGCCCAGGCCGACGCCGCTGCGGCCCGTCTGCTGCTGCGCAGCCGCGTCATCGAGGCCTATTGGCAGCTCGCGGCGGCCCGCGAGCAGGACGCGCTGGCGCAGCAGCAGCTGGCGCTCAACCGCGAGCTGCTGGCGGCCACCCGGCTGCGCGTGCGCGAGGGCAAGCTGCTGCCCATCGAGGTCGACCGCGCCGCCGCCACCCTGCAGCAGGCCGAGGTGCGTCTGGCCGATCTGCGCGCCGACACGCTGCTGGCGCGCCTGCAGCTGGCGCTGTTGCTCGATCAGCCACCGCCCGGCCCGCAGCCCCTGGCCCCCCGTCTGCCGTCCTCCGAGCCGCCGACCCGCTGGCGCGCCGGTGCCGAGCCGGCGGCCGTGCTGGAGCGCCGCCCCGACGTGCAGCGCGCCCGCGCCCAGGTTGACGCGGCCTTGGCGCGGCTGCACGGCGCCGAGGCCGAGCGCTACCCGCGCCTGTCCTTCAGCGCCAGCCTGGGCAGTGGCGGCGAGCGCGCCAGCGACTGGCTGGCCAACCCGCTGGCCACGCTGGCCGCCAACCTGGCGGTGCCGCTGATCGACTGGCGCCGCCTGGACCTGCAGCGCGACGCGGCGCGCACCGAGCTGGAGCGGGCCGCGCTGGCACTGCGCGAAGTGGTGGCGCTTGCCCTGGTGGAGGTGGAAACCGCGCTGCTCGAGGGCGAACGCCTGCGCCAGCAGCTGGACGCCAATGCCACGCGGCTGCGCGAGGCGCAGGAAACCGAGCGGCTCGCCGCGCTGCGCCTCGAGGCCGGCGCCATCGCGCGGGCCGACTTTCTGCAGGCGCGCAACGCGCGGCTGGAGGCCGAGCAGGGTCGCCTGCAACTGCGCCTGCGTGCCTGGCTGAACCGCGCCCAGCTGATCCGCGCGGTGGCCGGTGGCGGGCTGATGGCCGGCCGGCCGCCGGCGCTGTGAGGCTCAGGCCAGCCGGCTGATGTCGGCGCGCAGCGTGGTGCCGCGCGCATTGCTGACGGCGAGTTGCAGCTGCAGCTCGCCGAGGGCCGGATGGTGCAGCCGGTGCAGGCCGTCGCGCAGGCCGGCACGCCCGCGCAGCACCAGCGAGAACTGCTCGAGCCGGGCATTGGCGCGAGGCGCCGTCCGCACCGCTTCGAGTCGGTAGCTGCGCCCCGCCACGCTGAAGCGCTGGCCGATCAAAGCGCTGAAGCGAGCGGCCGCCGGCACACTGGAGCGCGAGGGCAATGCCTGGGCGGCGCCCGGCAGTCCTGCCAGGGGCGCCAGCAGGGAGCCGCTGGCGGCGGCGAACATCAGGGAGCGGCGGCGGTTCATGCGGTTCTCCGGATCAAGGGCTGAGGGCTCAGGCGGGTTGCGCTACGGCGGCCCGCCAATGAAGTGCTCGGTAGGCCGAGGTCTTGTCGTCGCTCGGCTCGGGCACGAAGCCGAGCCTCAGGTAGAGGCGCAATGCGGCCGCGTTGTCGTCGGCCACCTGCAGGCACAGCAGCAGGCCGGCGAGCTGCGCGCCCCGCTGCAGTTCGCGCAGCAGCGCGCTGCCGATGCCCTGCCCCTGCGCGGCGGGCAGCAGCGCGAGGTCCACCACGCGGTGATGCTGCGCGTCACGCGCGAGCAGCAGCCGGCCGACCGCTTGCCCGTCGCGCTCGATGACGCGGTCCTCGGCCTGCGGGTGGACGCGCCGGTAATGCGCCTCGCGCGCCGCGTGCTGCTGCGCCAGGAAGGCCTGCTGCACGGCCGCCGGCCAGCCGGTCGCGGCCAGTTCGCGGGCGCGCCCGGCCGCGTAGAGCCGCAAGCCGAAGGCCGCATCCGGCGGGTCGTCGCGCAGGCGCCAGGCCATGGTCAGTCGCGTGGCGGGTAGACGCCTTCGAGCGCAATGATGAAGCTCAGCGCCTGATAGGGCTGGCGGTTCTCGTGCGGCTGCCCGCCCCCCGCCACCGCCAGCGGCGCGGCCGTGGCCACCGGGTTGCTGGCCGGGCTGCGGTAGACCTTGCTGCCACCGGCCAGCGCCACGCCCGGTCCGGGCGTGCCGGTGCTGCCGGCCAGCGTGGCGTTCAAGCCATGCGTGTGGCCGGGCATTTCCGCCACGCTCAGGCTGTGCGTGGCCGCACCGAAGGACTCGCCCAGCGTGCGCGGCGTGAGGCCCGGACCGCCTCCCTGGTGCAGCGGCATGCGCCCCTGCAGGTCGGGCAGCGCGAAGGTGCTGCGGCCATCCCCGCCGTAGCTGGTGCCGAGCAGCGAGAACAGCGCGGCGTTCTGCGCGATGGACAGGATCTGCCCGTTGCAGAAGGCCCAGCCGCGCGGCGCGAAGGTGCCGCCGAACATGCGGATCTCGCCGATGAAGGGATCGCTCATGGCCGGCTCCTAGCTGCGCGAGGGGTAGATGCCCTGCAGGGCGATGATGAAGTTCAGCACCAGACCGGGCGCCATGTTGTTGTGCGGCTGACCGCCGCCGCTCGGGCCCACCGCCAGGGCCGACATCGCCACGCTCGGCGCACCGTCGCCGTACAGCTTGGCGCTGGACGCGCCGGGCGCCCCCGTCGGCCCGACCGCGGCGCTGACCGCCGCCGTCCCGGCCTGCGCGGCATGCTGGTGCAGCGGCATCTGCGAGGCCAGCAGCGTGACCTGCTCCTGCCCGAGCATCTCGCCCTGCGGGTGGTTGCCCAGCCCCGGTCCCTGGCCCATGCCGATGGGCACGCGGCCGCGCAGATCGGGCAGCGCAAAGGTGTTCACCCCGTCGCCGCCGTAGAGCGTGCCGACAAGGCTGAACAAGGCCTCGTTCTGGGCGATCGGCACGAGCTGGCCGTTGCACAGGGCCCAGCCCGAGGGTGCGTACTGACCGCCGAACAGGCGGACCTCGCCGATGAAGGGATCGCTCATGAAGGGCTCCTAGGCGCGCGGCGGAAAGATGCCCTGCAGCGCGATGATGAAGTTCATCGCCAGGCTGGGCTGCATATTGGGGTGCGGCTGGCTGCCACCGGAACCCGCCACCGAACCCGGCGCCAACGGCGTGAGCGGACCGGCGGCGGTGTAGGCGTCCACGCCACCGCGCCCTTTGGCGCCGAGCAGGGCGCCGGCCGCGCTGGTGGCGCCGGCCAGGTCGGCGGAGGCCTGCACCGGGTGCGAGTGGGCCGGCAACTGGCTGCTCAGCAGGGTCACGCTCTCGGCACCGGCGCGCTCGCCGAGCGTGACGGCCGGCAGACCCGGCCCCTGCCCCCAATGCAGCGGCGCGCGGCCGCGCAAGTCCGGCAGGCCGAAGTTGACCCGACCGTCGCCGCCGTAGGTGGTGCCCAGGATGGCAAACAAGGCCTGGTTGCTGGCGATGGGCAGCAACTGCCCGGCGCACATCGCCCAGCCTCGGGGCGCGAAATCGCCGGCAAAGATCTTTATCTCGCCGATGAACGGTTCTGCCATGGGGAACTCCTTTGCTGGGGGGGCCGGGTCGGCCGTGCAGGCCGTGTCGGTCAGGTCGTTGGGTTCAGCGCGCGGCGCGCCGTCCGCCAAAGCGCAGCGCACCGAGCGCCAGGCCGGCCAGCAGCAGCGAGCCGGGCTCGGGCACCGTGTTGTTCTCATCCACCCGCGTCAGCAGCGTGATGGTGAGTTCACCGAAGGTTTGCGAGTCGGGCAGGCCGGGGCTGAACAGCATGGTGTCGAGGGCCAGCGACAGCGCGTCGGGGCCGAGCAACTGCAGCCAGGCGGCGTCGAAATTGGCAAAGCCGCTGTTGGCGGTGACGCTGGCGCCGATGATGACCTCGCCGGCGATGTCGAGGTCCTCGAACAGGTAGACGGCGTCGGCGCCGTAGCCCGGGAACTGGCCGCGCGTGTCGACCGCACCGGTGCCGATGCGCACCGTGATGGTGTAGGCGTCGAAGTCGATGAACTCGCCGGGCAGCATGAAGCTGCCGACATTGCTGCCGTCACCGGCCGCCACTTCCTGGCCAGGACTCAGCACCGTGGCCAGGTCGACCAGGTTGACCGGCGAGGTGTCCCCGGTGATGCCGTTGGGCGAATCGAGCGTGATCTGCACCGCGTCGCCCACCAGGCCCGCCGCCTGACTCCAACCGGCCAGGCCCAGCAGGGCGGCCGCCATCCAGCACTTCAAGTTTCGGTTCATCGCAAGTTCTCCAGGTGATGGGGCGCGCCGGGCTCAGGGTCCACGGGCGCGGGTGGCCCATGCATCAAGCGCACCCGCGCCAGCAAACCGCTGCGTCGCGCCCGCTTGGCCCTTGCCTGCTCAGACGCCATCGCGGGGCTGTCAGCGACAGCGACATCGGGAAAACACCGACCGCAGGGTCGGCGCGCCGACTCAGCGCGCCCAGGCCTGCGCCAGATCGTCCATCAGGTCCTGCGGGTCTTCCAGGCCGATGGCCAGGCGCAGCACGCGGCCGTTCTGGCGCGCGCGGATGCCGGCCAGCTCGTAGGGCACGGCCAGGCTGACCGGGCCGCCCCAGCTCCAGGCGATCTTGAAGCGCCGCAGCGCGTCGACGCGCGCCGCCAGCTGCGCCGCGCTCACCGCGTCGGCCAGGCGCAGGCTGAGCAGCCCGGCGGCGGCGCGGCAGGTCTGGCGCCAGAAGGCGTGGCCGGGCGAGTCGGGCAGGGCCGGGTGCAGCACCTGGACCACGCCCGGCAGATCGCGCGCCCACTGGGCGATGCGGCGCGCAGCCGCGTCCTGCGCCGCGTAGCGCAGCGGCAAGGACGGCAGGTTGCGCAGCACCAGTTCCACATCGTTGGCGCCCACGCCCAGGCCGCTGCGGCCGTGCGTGGCCGCCAGTCGTTCGAAGAGCGCGCTGTCGCGCGTGCACACCGACCCCATCAGCACGTCGCCGCCGCCGCTCGGGTACTTGGTCAGCGCGTGGACGCTCAGGTCCACGCCCAAGCCATGCGGCAGCGCAAAGGCGTCGAAGGCGATGCCGCAGCCCCAGGTGTTGTCGAGCGCGACGACGGCCTGCGGCGCGGCCTCGCGCGCCACGCGGATCAGGCCCAGCAGATCGGGGAACTCGAGCGTCACCGAGCCGGCCGCCTCCAGCCAGATCAGGCGCGTCTGCGGCGTCAGCACGGCGCGCAAGGACTCGGCGTCGAGCGGGTCGTAGACCGCGTGGGCGACGCCCCAGCCGGCCAGTTCGTGGCGGCAGCTGGCGCGGCTCGGACCGTAGACGTTGTCGGGGATGCAGACCTGGTCGCCGCTCCTGAGCAGGGTGTGGGAAACCAGGTTCAGCGCCGCCAGCCCGCTGGGGGCCAGCAGGGCGTGCGTGGCGCCCTCCAGGGCGGCAATGCGGCTCTCCAGCGCGAAGGTGGTCGGCGTGCCGTGCAGACCGTAGGTGTAGGCGTCGCGGTCCTTCCAGGCGGTGGCCTTGAGCGCCGCAACGCTCGGCATGAAGACCGACGAGCCCTTGTAGACCGGCTGCACCGGCGAGGCGAACCCTGCCGGCGGCTGGTAGGGGTGGTGGATGAGGTCGGTGCTCTTCATGACCGCGCTGCGCAGGTCCGGCCGGTACCGCTGCGGGTGCTGACGATGCGCCGCCGCAGCGCGCGCGGGTTCATAGCGGCAGGGCCACCAGGTCGTGGCCCTCGGCGGCCACCACGCGGGCGCGCGTGAACTCGCCGACCTTGAGCTGCTTGCTGGCCTTCTCGGGCGGCAGCAGGCGCACGCTGCCGTCGATCTCCGGCGCGTCGGCGAAGCTGCGGCCCACGCCGCCCTTCCTGCCCAGCGCCGGCGCGCTGTCGACCAGCACCTGCAGGGTCTGGCCGACGCGGCGCTGCAGGCGCTCGATCGACACCGCCTCGGCCACTGCCATGAAGCGTGCGCGACGCTCCTCGCGCACGGCGTCGGGCAAGGCGCCGGGCAGCTCGTTGGCCGCGGCGCCCTTGACCGGCGAGTAGGCGAAGCAGCCGGCACGGTCGATGCCGGCCTCGCGCACGAAGGCCAGCAGGTGCTCGAACTCCTCGTCCGTCTCGCCGGGAAAGCCGGCGATGAAGGTCGAGCGGACGACGATCTCCGGGCAGGCCTCGCGCCAGGCCTGCAGGCGCTCGAGGTTGCGCTCGCCGCTCGCAGGGCGCTTCATGCGCTTGAGCACCTCGGGGTGCGAGTGCTGGAAGGGCACGTCCAGATAGGGCAGCACCAGTCCCTCGCTCATCAAGGGGATCAGCTCGTCGACATGCGGATAGGGGTAGACGTAGTGCAGGCGCACCCAGGCGCCAAAGGGCTTGGCGAGCTCGCCGAGTTCGCGCACCAAGTCGAGCATGCGCGTCTTGACCGGCTTGCCGTCAAAGAAGCCGGTGCGGTACTTTTGGTCGACCCCGTAGGCGCTGGTGTCCTGGCTGACCACCAGCAACTCCTTGACGCCGCCCTCGAAAAGCGCACGCGCCTCCTTCAGCACCTCGCCCACCGGCCGCGAGACCAGGTCGCCGCGCATGCTGGGGATGATGCAGAAGGTGCAGCGGTGGTTGCAGCCCTCGCTGATCTTCAGATAGGCGTAGTGCTTGGGTGTGAGCTTGATGCCGGCCGGCGGCACGAGGTCCAGGAAGGGATCGTGCGGCTTGGGCAGCGCGGCGTGCACCGCATCCATCACCTCCTGCGTGGCGTGCGGACCGGTCACGGCCAGCACCTTGGGGTGGATGGACTGCACCAGGTTGTCGCCACTGTCGGCGCGCTTGGCGCCCAGGCAGCCGGTGACGATGACCTTGCCGTTCTCGGCCAGCGCCTCGCCGATGGTGTCCAGGCTCTCCTTCACCGCGTCGTCGATGAAGCCGCAGGTGTTGACGATCACCAGATCGGCGCCGGCGAAGGTCTTGGCGGTGGCGTAGCCCTCGGCGGAGAGTTGGGTGAGGATGAGCTCGGAGTCGGTCAGCGCCTTGGGGCAACCCAGGCTGACGAACCCGATCTTGGGTGTGGCGAGGTCGGTCATGGGCGCGGATTGTCCCGCGCCGCCTGCCCGGGGCGCTCAGCCGCGGCCGAAGGGGTTGAAGCCGCCCGCCTTGGCCATCTGCTCCTGCATCTGCACGAAGAGCGCCTTGCTCTGCTCCATGTAGTTGCCCATCAGGCCCTGCATCATCGGCGCCTGGCCCTGCAGGAACTGGCTCCATTGCTCGGGGTTGAAGCTCGGGCCGCCCTTGGCGAACTGCTGCTGCAACTCGGTCACCGCCTGCAGATTGCGCGCCATCAGGTCCTGCAGCGGCGCCTGCAGCGCCTGGCCGTAGAAGCGGATGATCTGCTGCAGCATGTCGGTGGAGAACATCGGCGCGCCGGCGGTCTCCTCCTCCAGGATGATCTGCAGCAGGATGGACCGCGTCAGGTCCTCGCCGCTCTTGGCGTCGCGCACCTCGAAGGCCTCGCCGGCCAGCACCATGGTCTTGACGTCGGCCAGCGTCACGTAGGCGCTGGCCTGGGTGTCGTAGAGACGGCGATTGGGGTACTTCTTGAGCACGCGCACGGCGGGCGCGGCGTCGGGTTCGGGCGCTGCGGGGCTGCGGCGGCGAGTCGCCATGGGGGTCTCCTGGGGTTCGGCCAATTCTAGGGAGGGCCTGCATCGCCCCCTGCAGCCCGCGTTTGCGAGAGAAGCGGCCGGCTCGTAGGCGGCGCGCGAAGGTCGGACTCGCCGTCCGACAGCCGAGCGCGCCAACGACCGAGCGGGCCGCTTATCTCGCAAACCCATGCGGGCCAGCGACTTTTCGGGTGATGGCCGGCGTTGCGAACCTTGCCCAGGCCGCCAGCCTGGCCTGCGGCTCACGCCTTGGCCAGTCAGCCCGAAAAGTCGTGGCGCGGGCGCA
>JAYRUQ010000047.1:0-20215 GCA_041919015.1 Inhella sp. | reverse complement strand
CTGCAGCCCGCGTTTGCGAGAGAAGCGGCCGGCTCGTAGGCGGCGCGCGAAGGTCGGACTCGCCGTCCGACAGCCGAGCGCGCCAACGACCGAGCGGGCCGCGTATCTCGCAAACCCATGCGGGCCAGCGACTTTTCGGGTGATGGCCGGCGTTGCGAACCTTGCCCAGGCCGCCAGCCTGGCCTGCGGCTCACGCCTTGGCCAGTCAGCCCGAAAAGTCGTGGCGCGGGCGCAGGGGGCGATGCAGGCCCTCCCTCGGGAGGGCCATGTCCGAGCCCGTGCAGGGCAGCGCGAACTGTCGTACAAGCGCGCATCCCGTTACGGAGCCCCCCAATGCCCGCCCTTTTGCATGTGAACGGCCGCGTGCGCGCGGTCGAGGTCGATCCCGGCACGCCCCTGTTATGGGCGCTGCGCGATGAACTCGGCCTGACCGGCACCAAGTTCGGCTGCGGCATGGCGCAGTGCGGCGCCTGCACCGTGCACGTGGACGGCGTGGCCACGCGCAGCTGCGTGCGGCCGGTCTCGACGCTGGCCGGCAGCAAGGTGCTGACCATCGAGGCCATCGCCGACGACCGCGTCGGCCAGGCGGTGCAGCAGGCCTGGGTGCGCCACGACGTGGCGCAGTGCGGCTACTGCCAGAGCGGGCAGATCATGAGCGCGGTGGCGCTGCTCAAGGCCCACCGCAAGCCCAGCGATGCGCAGATCGACGCCGCCCTGGCCGGCAATCTGTGCCGCTGCGGCAGCTACCCGCGCATCCGCGCCGCCGTCCACGACGCCGCCCGCGCGCTGGCCTGAAGGAGACGCCATGCTCAAGCAACTGCTGCAGCAGCACGGCGCCGCGCCCTCGCGCCGCCATTTCCTCGTCACCAGCGTCGCCGGCCTCAGCGGGCTGGCGCTGTCGTCCTTCGCGCCGGCGGCGCTGGGCCAGGGCGCGCCGCGCCTGCCGCCGGGGCAGAACCCGACCGAGCGGCCCGAGGCCTTCGTGCACATCGCGCCCGACGGCGCCACCACCATCTGGTGCAACCGCATGGACATGGGCCAGGGCATCGAGACCGGGCTGGCGATGATCTGCGCCGAGGAGCTCGAGGCCGACTGGGCGCGGGTGCGCACGCGCTTCGGCGACCAGCGCGGCGCCTACGTCGACCCCAGCATGGGCATGCACCTCACCGGCGGCTCCAACTCGGTGAAGAACAGCTACCGCCAGTACCGCGAGCTGGGTGCGCGCATGAAGGCCATGCTGCTGGCCGCGGCCAGCCAGGCCTGGGGCGTGCCGGCGGCGCAGCTCACGGCCAAGCAGGGCCAGGTCAGCGGCGGCGGGCGCAGCGCCGGCTACGGCGAGCTGTTCGAGGCGGCACTGCGGCAGCCGGTGCCCGAGAGCGTGGCGTTGAAGACCGTGGCGCAGTTCCAGCGCATCGGCAAGCCCACCGGCCTGACGGTGTCGGCCGACAAGAGCAGCGGCCGCCAGACCTACGGCATGGACATCCGCCTGCCCGGCCAGCTGACGGCGGTGATCGTGCGCCCGCCGGTCTTCAACGGCCGCCTGCGCAGCCACGACGCCTCGGCGGCGTTGCAGGTCAAGGGCGTGCGCGGCGTCTACCCGGTGCGCCTGGACCGCGGCGGCCAGGGCCTGGCCGTGGTGGCCAGCGGCTACTGGCAGGCCAAGCTGGGGCGCGATGCGCTGAAGCTCGAATGGGACCTCGACGGCGTGCCGCGCGCCGACAGCGAGCGGCTCAGCGCGCAGTACCTGGCGCTGGTGCAAGAGCCCGGCAAGCCGGCCCCGCAGCCACACTTCAAGGCCGATCTGGCGCCCTTGGCGCAGGCGCCGAAGAAGCTGCTGGCCGAGTACCGCTTCCCCTACCTGAACCACGCACAGATCGAGCCGCTGGCCGTCACCGTCGACCTGCAGGCGGAGCGTGCCGACCTCTACTACGCCTCGCAGATGCCGGGCGTGGACGCCATGGCGGTGGCGCAGCTGGCGGGCTTGAGGCCCGAGCAGGTGCAGATCCATGTGCAGATGGCCGGCGGCGGCTTCGGCCGGCGCGCCACGCCCACGGCCGAGTACGTGCGCGAGGCGCTCGACGTGGCGCTGCAGATGCGCGCTGCCGGCGCGCCGGCGCCGGTGCAGGTGATCTGGAGCCGCGAGGACGACCTGAAGTCGGGCTACTACCGGCCGCTCACCGTGCATCGCGCCGAGATCGGCTTCGACGCGCAGGGACGCATCCTGGCCTGGGACCACCGCATCGCCAGCCAGAGCATCCTGGCCGGCTCGCCCTTCGAGGCCTTCATGGTGCAGCAGGGCGTGGACATGACCACCACCGAGGGCATGCGCGAGCCCTACGCCATCCCCATGCAACTCAGCGTGCACCACCCGCAGGTCAATGTGCCGGTGCTGTGGTGGCGCGCGGTCGGCAGCACGCACACCGCCTATGTGATGGAGACCCTGATCGACGAGATCGCCGAGGCCACCGGCCAGGACCCGGTGGCCTACCGCATGCAGCTGTTCGGCCGCGAGGCCACGCGCCACCGCGCCGCGCTGCAGCTGGCCGTCGAGCGCAGCGGCTACGGCCGGCGCAAGCTCAAGAGCGGCCAGGCCTGGGGCGTGGCGGTGCACGAGAGCTTCCAGTCGGTGGTGGCCTATGTGGTGGTGGCGCGGCTGCAGGGCAAGGGCAAGCAGCGCCAGGTGCAGCTCGACGAGGTGCACGCCGGCGTGCACTGCAACCTCTGCATCAACCCGCTGTCGGTCGAGGCACAGGTGCAGGGTGCGGTGGCCATGGCCCTCTCCACCACCTTGAGCGGCGGCGCCATCACGCTGAAGGACGGCGTGGTGCAGCAGAGCAACTACCACGACTACCGCGTGGCACGCCTGCCCGACTACCCAAGGCGCGTCGCCGTGCACATCGTGCCCTCCACCGAACCGCCCACCGGCATGGGCGAGCCCGGCCTGCCGCCGCTGGCGCCGGCGCTGGCCAACGCCGTGGCGCGCCTGGGCGGTGGGCGCCAGCGCGCGCTGCCCTTCGCCTTCGGCTGAGGCACAAGGAGGCGACGGCAGGGGGGACGGCGGTGCTTGCGCCGCCGCGGCGGCTTGGCGCAGCATGGCGCCCCGCAACCGCAGAGCTCCCGATGCGCTACCCAGGCCATGTGATCAAGACCGGCGAGACCGACGCCAGACTCGTCAAGGCGCTGAAGACCGCGCTCAACCGCGCCCTGGCGCTGCGGGGCGTGCTGGCCGTCCGGCTCGACCCCGACAACCCCCGCTTCGGCCCGCAGATGAAGCAGGCCGTGCAGCTGTTCCAGGCGCGCAGCGTCGACCGCACCGGCCAGCCGCTGAAGATCGACGGCGAGGTCGGCGCCATCACCTGGGCCGCGCTGTTCGGCGACGAGCAGGTGCCGCACAGCACGGCCAGTGGCGATGCGCTGCTGGCGCAGGTGCTGGGCGTTGCCGCCAGCCAGCTGGGCGTTCTGGAGCAGCCGCGCAACAGCAACCGCGGCCCGCAAGTCGACGCCTATCTGCGCCGCGCCGGCGTGCGCCCGGGTTTGGCCTGGTGCTGCGCCTTCACCTACTGGTGCTTCGACGAAGCGGCCACGCAGCTCGGTCGGGTCAATCCGATGCTGCGCACCGCCGGCTGCCTGGCGCATTGGAACGGCGCACCCGGGCAAGGCGCGCGGCGCGTGCTGCGGGCGCAGGCGGTGGCCGACCCGGCCCGCGTGCGGCCCGGCCAAGTCTTCATCATGGACTTCGGCGGCGGCCTCGGACACACCGGCTTCGTCGAGTCGGTGCTGGGCGGCCATGTGCGCACCATCGAAGGCAACACCGACGCCTCGCAGACCCGCGAGGGCGGCGGCGTCTACCGCTTGACGCGCAAGCTGGTCGACATCAACAAGGGCTTCATCGACTACGGCGATGGATCGCCGTGACGCAGCGGGAAGGGCGCGCGCCAGGCCAGCCAGAGCGGCGGCAGCGACAGCAGCAGCACGAGCGCGAAGTAGTTCGCATAGTGGCCGGCGACGGCCGCGAACAGCCCGGCGCTGAGCAGGCCGGTGACCCACTTGGTCAGCGCCATGACGCCGGTGGCGAAGGCGTAGTGCGCCATGCGGAACGGGCCGGGCGCGAGCTGCTGCATCATGTAGAGCATGTGGCCGACCGAGCCCATGCCGAAGCCGAATTTCTCGACCGCGACGAGCAGCGACACCATCCACAGACTCTCGGGCTGCCAGCTGGCCAGCAGCCAGTAGCTGAGGTGGGGCAGGTTCAGGCAGCAGGCCAGCAGCAGGAAGGCACGCGGCAGGGTCAGGCGCGCGGCCACGAAGCCGCCCAGGAAGGCACCGGCGATGAAGGCCAGGGTGCCGGCGCTGCCGTAGATGAAGCCCAGGGACTCGTTGCCCATCCCGAGCCCGCCGCTGGCGCGCGGATCCAGCAGGAACAGCGGGCCGAAGCGCTCGATGAAGCCCTCGGCGAAGCGGTAGAAGAACACCACCGCCAACATCGCCCAGATCTGCGGCTTGGCGAAAAAGGAGGCCCAGGACTCGCCCAGCTGGCGGTAGGCGGCGCGCAGCCCGCGCTGCGCCGGCGGCGGCGCACCCGGCGGCAGCGCATGCCGGTGCCAGAGTGCAAAGCCCCCCATGATCAGCGCCATCAGCGCGATCACGCCCATCCAGGCCTGCACCCAGGGCAGGCCGCGGCCGTTCAGCCAGCCGGTCAGCGACACCAGCAGGCCGGAGCCGAGCACCGCGCCGAGGTTCCAGCACATGCCCTGCAGCCCGGCATAGCGCGCCTGCTGCTGCGGCGTGGTGCTGGCCATGAAGATGCCGTCGGCGACGATGTCCTGCGTGGCCGAGGCGAAGCCGGTGATCCAGAAAAACAGCAGCGAGAGCTTGAAGAAGCCCGCCAGCGGCAGCACCAGCGCCACGGCGCCGAGCGAGCCCATCATCAGGAGCTGCATCGCCAGGATCCACCAGCGCTGCCCTCGGAACGGTTCGAGCAAGGGCGCCCACAGCGGCTTGAGCACCCAGGGCAGATAAAGCTGCGAGGTGTAGAGGACGATGTCCTCGTTGGACACGCCGAGGTTCTTGTAGACGATGGCAGCGACCACGCCGACCGCCACATTGGGCAGGCCCATGGCCAGGTAGAGCGAGGGCACCCACCCGAGCGGGTGGCGATGAAGAAGGGTCATGGCATCGGCCTGGCGCAGGCTGTCGTGGCCCATCAGCGTGCCGGCGGCGTGAGCGCCTGCAGCGCCGCGCTCACATAGGCCAGCGGCGCATTCCAGTTGATCGTCACCTCGTTGGCGGCGTAGCTGCAGCCATGGTCGAGGTAGGACAGCGCCGGCAGCTGGGACGCATAGCGGACCGGACAGTGGGCCTGGTCATGCTGGCCGGGGTTGGGGCCTCCGACCAGGAAGCCGGGCACCGGTGCATCCACGCCGTCGGCCGCCGACGGGCGGTGATGCGGGTGCATCGGGCTGCGCTGGCCGAAGCCGGTCACGTAGCTCATGCCCAGCGGGTTGCGGCCCAGCACGTAGTCCAGCAGCGACTGTGCGGCGTCCAACTGCGCGCGCTCGCCGCTCAGGCGGTAGGCCTGGATCAGCATCAGCGCCTGGTTGAGGGCCTGGGAGTTGCTGCCCCAGACGAAGTCGCTGGCCGACTCCATGCTCAGCCGGTAGGCCGAGCCCTGCCAGGTGGCGGCGAGCTGCTGGCCGAATTCGCCGACCCGGCGCGTGACGAGCTCGGCATCGGCCGGGGCCAGCTGGTCGCGGTGCTGAGCCAGGCTCACCCAGGCCAGGCCCATCACGTCGCCCCAGCTGGGCACGCGCACGGGCAGCGCCGCCAGCTTCAGCGTGTCGCGGTAGGCGGCGTCGCCGGTGCTGAGGAACAGCTCGACGGCGGCCCAGGCGAACTCGTCGCCGAATTGGCTGTCACCGTACTCGCCGGTGCGCACATCGGGCGGGTTCTTGTAGACCCGCTGCGGATTCGCGCGCGCCCATTGCCAGGCCGCCACGGCGGCGTCGCGCAGGCGCGCCGACAGACCCGGCCGCTGCGCCTCGAAGGGCTTGAAAACCCGGCTGGCCTGGGCCATCACGGCAGCGAAGTCCAGCGCGGCGGCGGTGCCCTTGGCCACCACATAGCGCGTGGAGCGGGCCTGATGGGGCATCACATTGCCGTCAAAACCCAGGTTGGTGAGCTTGTTGTAGACGCCACCGTCCGCCGGATCCTGCATGGCCAGCATCCAGTCGAGGTTCCACAGCACCTCGTCCAGCAGGTCGGGCAGTTCGTTGCCGCTCTCCGGAATGTTGAGCTGCTGGGCCTTGAACAGCGCCGGGAACTGCTCGTAGGCGGCCAACAGCGTGTAGACGCTGATGCCGGAGTTGACGATGTATTTGTTGTAGTCGCCGGCGTCGTACCAGCCCTTGGGCGCAGACAGGCGCGTGCCCTCGGGGCGTTGGGCGCTGGCGGCCGAGGCGTGCACCAGCACCTCGGTGTCCGGGTGGCCGGCCGGCCGCGCCCAGGGGCCGGCGTGGCGGGCCTCCAGCGCGGTGCCGGAGCGGTTGAAGTAGAAGGCCTTGAGTGCCCCCGCCGTCAGCGCGGCATAGGCATCGGGCGCCACGCGCAGTCGCACCGGGGCCTGGCCGTCGGCGCGCAGCTCGTAGTCGCCGGGCGTGCTCAGCGCGGACAGATCGGCCAGGCGCAAGCGAGTGCCCGACATCGCCCAGCGCCGCGCCGGACCGGCACGGCCGCGCAGCACGACCTCGTCGCTGCCCAGCGGCACGACGCGGAATTCGCCGGCGGCCTCGGCCGGCAGCACCACCCATTTGGCGGCACCGGGCAGGTAGCCCAGCTGGTTGATCGCCACGGCATCGCTGAGCGCACGGGTCGGCGCACCAACCTGCGCTCCGACCTGCGCGGTGCCCAGCAGCAGCCCGAGCAGGCCCGCGGTGCAAGCCGACCTCACGGCGTCCAGCTCTGTTGCGCGCCCTGCGCCAGCACGGGGCTGCGCTGCTCGCCGAGTTGCAGGCGCCAGTCGCGCAGCGCGCCCTCGTCGACCGTCGCCGTGTAGCAATCGCCGTCGCGGCGCACGCGGCCGCGGGCCGCCATGCGGCCGTCGGGCGCGGCCACCGCGAACGCCACCTCGGTGCCGTCGGCGATCTCGAAGAGGCGCAGGCTCAGGCCCTGCGCGTAGTCGTAGTCGGGGCGGTCGTCGCAGGCCCCCCAGGGCAGCACCGTGCCCGGCGCCACATAAAGCGGCAGGCTGAAGAAATCGTGCCGCTCGCGCTGCCAGCGCCCGCCCTGGCGGCGCTCGCCGCTCAGCAGATGGGTCCAGCGTCCGCTGGTCGGCAGATAGAAGTCGACCTCACCCGCCTCGCTGAACACCGGCGCCACCAGCAGCGCCTCGCCGAGCTGGTACTGGCGGTCCAGGGTGGCGCAGGCCGGGTCCTGCGGGTGCTCCATGACCATCGGCCGCATCATCGGCACGCCGCTGTCGTGCGCCTCGATGGCCTTGGCGTACAGATAGGGCATCAGCCGGTGCTTGAGCCGCGTGAAGACGCGCAGCACGTCGCAGCTTTCCTCGTCGACCAGCCAGGGCACCCGGTACGACGAGCTGCCATGCAGGCGGCTGTGCGAGGACAGCAGGCCGAACTGGATCCAGCGCTTGTAGACGGCCGGCGGCGGATGGCCCTCGAAGCCACCGATGTCGTGACTCCAGAACGCGAAGCCGCAGGCCGCCAGCGACAGGCCGCCGCGCAGGCTCTCGGCCATCGACTCGAAGTTGGACCAGCAGTCGCCGCCCCAGTGCACCGGGAAGCGCTGGCCCGAGGCGTAGGTCGAGCGCGCGAACACCACCGCCTCGGCCTCGCCGCGCTCCTGCTGCAGCAGGCGGTAGACCGCCTCGTTGTAATGCAGCGCGTAGAGGTTGTGCATCTCCACCGGATCGGAGCCATCGTGGTAGACCACGCCGTGCTCGGGGATGCGCTCGCCGAAGTCGGTCTTGAAGCAGTCCACGCCCTGCGCCAGCAGGCGGCGCAGATGGCCCTGGTACCAGGCCGTGGCGGCCGGGTTGCTGAAGTCGACGATGGCCATGCCGGGCTGCCAGAGGTCGGTCTGCCAGACGCCGCCGCCCTCGCTGGCCGGGCGCTTCAGGAAGTAGCCGCCGCGCAGCCCTTCGTCGAACAGGCGTGACTGCTGCGCGATATAGGGGTTGATCCAGAGGCAGATGCGCAGGCCCTTGGCCTTGAGGCGCGCCAGCATGGCCTCGGGCTCGGGGAAGCCGCGCGCGTCCCACTCGAAGTCGCACCACTGGAACTCGCGCATCCAGAAGCAGTCGAAGTGGAACACCGACAGCGGCAGCTCGCGGCGGCGCATCTCGTCGATGAAGTGCGTTGCCGTGGCCTCGTCGTACTGGGTGGTGAAGGAGGTCGTCATCCACAGCCCGAAGCTCCAGGCCGGCGGCAGCGGCGCGCGGCCGGTCAGCGCGGTCAGCCTGCCCATCACGTCCTTGGGCTCGGGGCCGGCGATCACCAGGTAGTCCAGGCTCTCACCCTCGCGGCTGAACTGCACGCGCGCGGTCTTCTCGGAAGCCACCTCGAAGGACACCGGACCGGCCTCGTTGACCAGCACGCCGTAGCCGCGGCTCGACAGGTAGAAGGGCACCGCCTTGTAGGCCTGCTCGCAGGCGGTGCCGCCGTCGCGGTTGCTGTTCTCCACCACCTGGCCGTTCTTCACCCAGGGCGTGAAGCGCTCGCCCAGGCCGTAGATCGATTCGCCCACCGACAGGCAGAGCTGCTCGTGCACGAAGTTGCCGCGTTCGGCCCACTGGATGTAGGCCAGGCTGCGCCAGTCGCTGCGCGTCAGCTCGCGCTCACCGTCGCGGAACACCAGCTTCCAGCCCTCGCCCTTGTGCACGGTGGCGTTGAGGCGGCCGGAGCGCAGGCAGACCGTGCTCTCGTTGTCCTCGATGTCGACCGCCGGCTGGCCGGCGCCGGGCATCGGCACGCCCAGGCGCGGCGCGGCGTCGACGAAGTGCTGCACCTGCACGCGGATCACGCCGGGCAGCGGCGACGACAGGCGCAGCGCCAGCACCGGGCCGCCCAGGGTGTCGCCGCGGTGCTTGATGGCACGCGTGGTGGCCAGCAGGAGCAACGCGTCGCCGTCGCGGCGCACGGCGGTGGTCTCGGTGGCGTAGTGCGCGCTGACGCCGCTCTGCAGCAGCCATTGGCCGTTGGTGAACTTCATGCGGAAGGGATCGTGAAAGTGGGAGCTCGCAGTGCGGGGCCTGCGGGGGAATCTCGGCCTTGAGAACGGCATGCCGGTGACACGCACGGCATGCCGTGCTGGCGTGCCGCGAGTCTCGGTCGGACGAGGTTTTTCCGACACAGTGTTTCTACTGCTTTAGTTCGTTCGACGGCCGAACTAAAGTCGGCTCCCAACAAGGAGCGACCTTTGAACGCTGAAACCACCGGCAGCCAGCAGCTGTTGAAGGAAAGCAATCGCATGAGCCTGGTGCGCCAGCTGTGCGCGCAACCCGGGCTGTCGCGCGCCGATCTGGCCAGCG
Source organism: Inhella sp. (assembly GCA_041919015.1). GTDB lineage: Bacteria > Pseudomonadota > Gammaproteobacteria > Burkholderiales > Burkholderiaceae_C > Inhella. Next base: position 10,671 of record JAYRUQ010000047.1, on the reverse strand, counting down.
CCGTCGGTCTGACCAAGTCGACGGTCAGCCTGCTGACCCGCGATCTGATCGCCGAGGGCTGGCTGCAGGAACGCGAGGTGGTCGCCACCGGCGACCTCGGCCGCCGCCCCACCCCCTTGTTCATCGACCCCGGCCGCCTGCTGCTGCTCGGCGCCGAACTCGACATCGAGTCGGCGCGCGTCGTCGCCACCTCGCTCACCGGTGAGGTGCGCGCGCACGCGGTGGCCAACTACGGCGCCGGCAAGTCGCCCAAGACCTGCATCGCCGGACTGGCCGCCGCCCTGCTCAAGCTGCGCCGCCAGCTCGACGCCGACGCGCACCGCATCATCGGCATCGGTGTCGGCCTGCCCGGCGGCGTCGACGAGGCGCGTGGCATCCTCAACTTCGCCCCCAATCTGCACTGGCGCGACGTGCCGGTCGGCGAGCTGCTGCGCGACAAGCTGGCCGGCACCGCGCTGGCCGAGGTGCCGCTGTTCCTGCAGAACGAGGCCGACGTGGCGGCGCTCGGCGAGCTGGAATTCAATCCGCAGCCCGGCGACCCGCTGCTCTACCTGAGCATCAACCAGGGCGTGGGCGCCGGCGTGGTGGTCGGCGGCCGCCTGCTGACCGGCGCACGCGGCTTCGCCGGCGAGGTCGGCCATATGGTGCTGCAGCTCGGCGGCCCGCTGTGTTCCTGCGGCCGGCGCGGTTGCGCCGAGGCGCTGATCGGGCCGCGCGCCATGCTCGGCCTGGAGCCCGACACCACGCCGCACGCGCCGATGGGCGAGCTGCGCGAACGCCTGGAGGCCGGCGACGCCGCCACCGCCAAGGCGGTGCGCAAGGCCGGCAACTACCTGGGCATGCTGCTGCAGAACCTCTCCAGCGCCTACGACCCGGCCTCCATCGTCATCGGTGGCGCGGTGCTGGAGCTCGGCGACGCCTTCCTGCAGCCGGCCCTGCAGACCCTGGCGGAGTACGCCGCCGCCGCGCGTCTGGAACCGCCCGCCGTGCGTGTCTCCGCCTGGGGCGCCGACGCCGTCGCCGTGGGGGCCGCCGCGCTGGCCCGCTACCGGCTCACGCGCCCGCTCTTGCCGGCGCTCGGCGGGGACGCGGCCTGATGTTCCTCGGCATCGATCTGGGCACCTCCGAGGTCAAGCTGCTGCTGCTCGACGACGCGCAGCGGGTGGTCGGCCAGGCGTCGGCGCCCTTGCAGCTGTCGCGACCCCAGCCGCTGTGGGCCGAGCAGCAGCCGGCCGACTGGTGGGCGGCCACCGAACGCGCGGTGGCGGCGCTGCGCGAGCGCCTGCCGCAGGCCTGGTCGCAGGTGCGTGCCATCGGTCTTTCGGGGCAGATGCACGGCGCGGTGCTGCTCGATGCCGAAGACCAGCCGCTGCGCCCGGCCATCCTCTGGAACGACGGTCGCAGCCACGCCGAGTGCGCCGAGCTCGAGCGCCTGGCGCCGATGCTGCACGCGGTGGCCGGCAACTTGGCCATGCCCGGCTTCACCGCCCCCAAGCTGCTGTGGCTGCGTCGCCATGAGCCGGCGCTGTTCGCCCGCGTCGCCAGCGTGCTGCTGCCCAAGGACTGGCTGCGCCTGCAGCTCAGCGGTGCCAAGGTCAGCGAGCCCTCCGACGCCGCCGGCACCCTGTGGCTGGACGTGGCGGCGCGCGATTGGTCCGACGAGCTGCTGGCCGCCTGCGGCCTGACGCGCGCGCAGATGCCGCGCCTCGTCGAGAGCAACGCCATCAGCGCCTGGGTCCGCCCCGAGCTGGCGGCCCGCTGGGGACTTGGGGCCGAGGTGGCGATCGCCGGCGGCGCCGGCGACAACGCCGCCAGCGCCATCGGCATCGGCGCCACCGAGGCGGGCGACGGCTTCATCTCGCTGGGCACCTCGGGCGTGCTGTTCGTCGTCAACGAGCGCTTCCGTCCCAACCCGGCCTCGGCGGTGCACGCCTTCTGCCACGCCCTGCCCGGGCGCTGGCACCAGATGAGCGTGATGCTGTCGGCCGCCTCCTGCCTGCGCTGGTTCACCCAGTTCTGCGGCGCGGCCAACGAGGCCGAGCTGCTGGCCGAGATCGAACAGCTCGGCGCGGCCGAGCGCCTCGCCGCCCCGCTCTTCCTGCCCTACCTGGCCGGCGAACGCACGCCACACAACGACCCCTTCGCCAGCGGTCTGCTGTTCGGCCTGACGGCCGGCACGCGCCGCGCACTGGCCGGCTACGCGGTGCTCGAGGGCGTGGCCTTCGCGATGGCCGACGGCCTGGACGCGCTGCGCGCCGCCGGCACCGGCGTGCAGCGCCTCAGCCTGGTGGGCGGCGGCGCCCGCAGCGCGCTGTGGGCGCAGCTGATCGCCGACGCGCTGAACCTCGAGATCGCCGTGCCCGGCGGCGCCGAGGCCGGCGCGGCGCTGGGTGCCGCACGTCTGGCCGCGTTGGCCAGCGGTGCCGACCCGCAGCGCGTCTGCCGCGCACCGGCCAGCGCCGCACTGCACGCCCCCGACCCGCATCACCACCTGCGCCTGCAGCCTCGGCTGCAGCGCTTCCGTGCGCTGTACCGCCAGCTCCAGGGCCTGATGGCCGAGCAGGCCGCACCGCACCCCATCCCTGCCGACCGCCTGACCGAGATCCCGTCCCCATGAGCCGCAGCTATTTCGACACCATCGCCCCCATCGCCTACCGCGGGCCGGGCAGCACCGACCCCCTGAGCTTCCGCTGGTACGACAAGGACCGCAGGGTGCTGGGCAAGCGCATGGAAGACCACCTGCGCTTTGCCGTCTGCTACTGGCACAACTTCGTCTGGACCGGCCTGGACCCGTTCGGCGGCGCGACCTTCCAGCGCCCCTGGTTCGAGGGCGGCACGCCCATGGAACAGGCGGCGCGCAAGGCCGAGGCGGCCTTCGCCTTCTTCGAGAAGCTGGGCGTGCCCTACTACTGCTTCCACGACCGCGACGTCGCCCCCGAGGGCGCCACGGCGCGCGAGAGCCACGAGAACTTCCGCCGCCTGGTCGGCCTGCTGGGCGAGCATCAGCAGCGCAGCGGCGTCAAGCTGCTCTGGGGCACGGCCAATCTGTTCAGCCACCGCCGCTTCATGTCGGGTGCAGCCAGCAACCCGGACCCCGCGCTGTTCGCCATGGCCGCGCTGCAGGTGCGCGACGCGCTGCAGGCCACGCTGGAGCTGGGCGGCGAGAACTATGTGCTGTGGGGCGGCCGCGAGGGCTACGAGACCCTGCTCAACACCCGCGTCGGTCAGGAGCTCGACCAGCTCGGCCGCTTCCTCAACCTGGTCGTCGAGCACAAGCACCGCATCGGCTTCAAGGGCGCGATCCTGATCGAACCCAAGCCGCGCGAGCCGTCCAAGCACCAGTACGACTTCGACGTCGCCACGGTCTACGGCTTCCTGTGCCGCTACGGCCTGGAGCGCGAGGTCAAGGTCAATATCGAGGCCAATCACGCCACGCTATCGGGCCACAGCTTCGAGCACGAGATCGCGATGGCCGCCGCGCTGGGCATCCTCGGTTCGATCGACATGAACCGCGGCGACGCGCAGCTCGGTTGGGACACCGACCAGTTCCCCAACAACGTGCCCGACACCGCCATGGCGCTCTACGAGATCCTGAAGGCCGGCGGGCTGGGCAGCGGCGGTCTGAACTTCGACGCCAAGGTGCGCCGCCAGTCGATCGACGCGGCCGACCTGTTCCACGGCCATGTGGGCGCGATGGACGTCTGCGCCCGTGCGCTCCTGATCGCCGAAAAGATGCTGCAGGACGGCCAGCTCGAATCGCTGAAGGCCGCGCGCTACGCCGGCTGGGACAGCGAGGAAGGCCGCGCCATCCTCGACGGCCGCCGCTCGCTCGCCGAGCTGGCCGACCAGGTACTGGAGACCCATGCCGATCCGCAACCGGTCTCAGCACGCCAGGAGTTCCTTGAGAACCTGGTCAATCGCTACACCGAGGCCTGACGCCTCGGCGCTCCCGCAGCAGAAACCCGGGGCGATTCCCTGCCGTGATCGCCCTGCCGTGACCGCCCATCGCTTGACCGAACCGGCCCAGCCTGCTCCCGACAGGCCCCGGCTGCCCCCAACCCCCTGAAGACGCAGACCCTTGGAGACGACATGAGAGCCATTCGCAGGACCGCGGCGTCGATCGCCGCCGCTCAGTTCGCGCTGCTGTGCAGCCCAGCCCTTCTGGCGCAGACCGCACCCGCCCCGGCGGCGCCGCAGGCGGCCGAGAAGAAGGACAAGAAAGATGAGAAGAAGGCCCAGCAGCTGGAGACCATCACGGTCAGCGGCAAGCGCGCGGCCCTGCAGTCGGCCCAGCTCATCAAGCGCAACGCCGACGAGATCGTCGACTCCATCGTCGCCGACGACATCGGCAAGCTGCCCGACCGCTCGGTGACCGAGGTGCTGCAGCGCATCGTCGGCGTGACCATCGACCGCACCATGGCCAAGAACGACCCCGAGCACCATTCGGTGGAGGGTTCGGGCGTCATCATCCGCGGCCTGTCCTACGTGCGCTCCGAGCTCAACGGCCGCGATTCCTTCTCGGCCAACGGCGGTCGCGGACTGAACTTCGAGGACGTGCCGCCCGAGCTGATGGCCGGCGTCGACGTCTACAAGAACCCGTCGGCCGAGCGCATCGAGGGCGCCGTCTCCGGCCTCGTCAACCTGCGCACCGCCCTGCCCTTCGACTACGCCGGCCTGCGCGGCGCGGTGTCGCTGTCGGGCATGCACTCGCAGCTCGCCGACAAGAACACCGGCTCGGCCTCGGCGCAGATCTCCAACCGCTGGAAGACCGACCTGGGCGAGTTCGGCGCGCTGATCAACATCGCCAAGTCAGACAGCGCGGTGCGCACCGACGCCTTCCAGGTCGAGCCCTACTACCCGCGCGGCAACGTCGTCGCCGGCCAGACCGTCTGGGTGCCCAAGGGCGCACAGTGGCGCACGCTGGAGTTCGAACGCGAGCGCAAGGGCCTGTACGGCGCGCTGCAGTGGCGCGACAAGGACCTCAGCTCCTCGCTCACCTACTTCAAGTCCGACTACAAGATGAACTGGGCGGAGCGCGCCATCTTTGCGCAGTCCAACGCCTACAACATCACGCTCGACCCGGGCGCCACCTTCGACGGCAACGGCGCGCTGCTGACCGGCACGATGCGCGCCCCGGCCGACGGCGGCATCAACTTCGGCGCCGACACGCGCGGCGCCAACCGCGACTCGCAGACCACCGACATCGGCTGGAACCTGGCCTGGAAAGCCTCGGACCGCTGGAGCTTCAGCACCGATCTGCAGCTGATCAAGGCCAAGACCCAGAGCTTCGACTCCACGGTGGCCACCGGGGTGCAGATGCCCAAGCTGAACGTCGACCTGCGCGGCAACGTGCCCCTGCTGGCCTTCGACGACGCCGACCGCGCCCATTTGGCCAACCCGGCGAACTACTACTGGGCTTTCACCATGGAGCACCAGGACCGCAGCGAGGCCGACTCCAAGGCCTGGCGCGCCGACGCCAAGTTCAACTTCGACGACGCGGTGCTGCAGGACCTGCGCTTCGGCGTGCGCATGACCGACCGCGAAGCGCGCAGCACCGACACCGGCTACAACTGGGCCGCCGTGACCCAGCCCTGGATGGCCTGGTGGTACCTGGCGCCGGGCAGCCTGGCCTACCTGAACGACCCGCGCTTCAACGCCGACACGCACACCCACAGCTTCAACAATTTCTTCGGCGGCAAGTCGGCCACTCCGCCCTCGCTGGTCTTCCCCGACGTCTCGCTGGTCAACGGCTACCCCGACAGCTACGCCAAGCTGCACAGCTACGAAAAGCTGCTGTGCACCGAGTTCCACAACGGCGACAGCAGCTCCTGCTTCAACTTCTGGAACCCGCGCGACATCAACGACCCGCAGTACCACAACGACCAGCGCGAGCGCACCCAGGCCGCCTACGCCCAGCTGCGTTTCGACTTCGCCGACCTCGGCCTGGACGGCACCGCCGGCCTGCGCCTGGTGCGCACCGAGGCCAAGGCGCAGGGGCACACGGTGTTCACGCGCACCCTGCCCAACATCCCGGCCGGGGCCAATGTGGTGGGCAGCATCCCCAACATCCCCAGCTTCAACGAGGCCGAGGACTACCAGCAGACCTACACCAACCTGCTGCCCAGCCTGAACCTGCGCCTGAAGGGCGGCGACGGCCTGCAGTACCGCATGGCATTGGCGCGCGCCATCTCGCGCCCCGACTTCACGCAGCTGCAGGGCTACACCACGCTGTCGCAGAGCGCCGACACGCGCACCGTCACCGACGCCAACGGCAACACCACGGTCTACATCGACCGCGTCAACCACCGCGGCGAGGCCAAGGGCAACCCGCTGCTCAAGCCGGTCACCTCCGACCAGCTCGACGTGACGGCCGAGTGGTACTTCGCCAAGGCCGGCTCCTTCACCGCGGCGGCCTTCTACAAGGACATCAAGGACGTCATCGTCAACCAGACGCGCATCCGCCAGCAGGCCGACACCTCCGGCACCCTGCACGATTTCCTGGTCACCGCACCGATCAACGGCGCCAAGGGCACGGCCTCGGGCATCGAGCTGTCGGTGCAGAGCTACCTGGACATGCTGCCGGGCTGGCTGTCGGGCTTCGGCGTGCAGGCCAACTACACCTACGTGGACAGCAAGACCAAGCTCTACACGCCGGTCACCTCGGCCTACTGCTCGGGCGCCAGCAACGCCGCCAACCTGAACCTGAACCTGAACGGCTGCGACACCGACGGCCGCAGCTTCGGCGACCTGCCGCTGCCGCAGCTGTCGAAGAACACCTTCAACCTGGCGCTGCTGTTCGACCAGGGTCCGTGGTCGGCGCGCCTGGCCTACAGCTGGCGCTCCAAGTACCTGCAGGCGGTCAACGTCAACGGCACCAACGGCGGCGACGGCACCGACAGCAACCCGGCCAGCCCGGGCTTCGGCCAGACCAATGTGGCCTGGGCGCTGCCGACCTGGGGTGACGCCTACGGCCAGCTCGACGGCGGCGTTCACTACAAGTTCGACAGCGGCCTGTCGCTCGGCCTGGAGGCCCAGAACCTCAACAACGCCATCAGCAAGCAGTTGATGCAGCAGCACATCGGCATGAAGGGGCGGGCCTGGTTCGCCAGCGGACGCCGCTACACGCTGCAGGCCAGCTACAGCTTCTGATCCACCCGGCTCCCGGCGCGTCGCACTCCGGCGCGCGACCGTGCCCCGCCCACCGGGGCACGGTCTTCGCCGGCCGGGTTTGCACCCGGCCGGCGTCGCGGGCCCCATCGAGACCCATCCCATGCTCCGATCCCTGCTCATCGGCCTGCTCATCAGCGCCGGACTGGCCCAGGCCGGCGAGGCGCCGCGCCTGGTCCAGCGCGACGGCCGCCACGCCCTGCTGGTCGACGGCAAGCCCTTCCTGATCCTCGGCGCGCAGGCGCACAACTCCAGCAACTACCCGGCCGCGCTCGGCCCGGTGTGGGCGGCGGCGCGCGACCTCAAGGCCAACACCGTGCTGATGCCGGTGGCCTGGGAACAGGTGGAGCCCGAGGAAGGGCGCTTCGACTTCCGCTTCGTCGACACCCTGGTTCAACAGGCCCGCCAGCAGGACAAGCGCCTGGTGCTGCTGTGGTTCGCCACCTGGAAGAACACCAGCCCGCAGTACACGCCGGCCTGGGTCAAGCTCAACCCCAAGCGCTTCCCGACCATGCGCGACAAGGACGGCAAGCCGAGCTACTGCCTGAGCCCCTTCGGCAGCGAGACGCTGAAGGCCGACCAGCGCGCCTTCGTCGCGCTGATGTCGCATCTGAAGAGAATCGACGCCCGCCAGCGCACCGTGCTGATGGTGCAGGTCGAGAACGAGGTCGGCACCTACGGACTGGTGCGCGACTTTGCCCCGGCCGCGCAGGCCGCCTTCGAGCAAGCGGTGCCGGCGGCGGTGCTGGCGCGGCAAAAGCCCAAGCTCGCCGCCAGCGGCACTTGGCGCGAGGTCTACGGCGACTACGCCGACGAGTACTTCCACGCCTGGGCCATCGCGCGCTACATCGGCCAGATCGCCGCCGCCGGCAAGGCCGTGTACGAGCTGCCGATGTACGTCAACAACGCGCTGCGCAACCCGCTCGAGCAGCCGCCCAAGCCCTGGAACAACCACTTCAACAGCGGCGGTCCGGGCTGGGATGTGATCGACATCTACAAGGCCGCCGCGCCCGCGCTGGACGTCGTCAGCCCCGATCTCTACAGCCCCGAGTCGGTACAGATCGAGGCCAATCTGCGCCTCTTCCAGCGCCCCGACAACGCGCTCTGGGTGCCGGAGTTCGGCAGCAAGCCGGCCTACGGCCGCTTCATCTACGCCATGCTGGGCCGCGGCGCGATTGGCGTGTCGCCCTTCGGCATCGACTACTTCGACTACAGCAACCACCCGCTGGGCACCCAGGCCACCAACAAGACCCTGGTCGAGCCCTTCGAGCGCGTCTACCGGATGTTCGCGCCCATCCAGCGCCTGTGGGCGCAATGGGCCTTCGACGGCAAGACCCGCGGCATCGCCGAGGCCGACGACCGCCAGCCGCAGCAGCTCGACTTCCCCGGCTGGAGCGCCAAACTGAGCTACCGCCTGGGCCGCTTCGGCGAGACCAGCTGGGGCGGTGAGTTCGCCAAGCCGGCGGCGGGCACCGAGGAACCGCACGGCGGCGCGGCCATGGCGCAGATCGCCCCCGACCAGTTCATCCTCATCGGCCAGCGCGTGCGCGTGCGCATGGAGCCGGCCGAGGGCACGCAGGGCCTGATGTTGCGCGTCGAGCAGGGCCAATTCGACGACGCCGGCCGCTGGGTCATGGAGCGCGTCTGGAACGGCGACCAGGTCGACTGGGGCCTGAACCTGCCGGCCGAACCGGTGATGCTGCGCATCACCATGGCCCGCCCGCGCTGAGGCCATGCTGCTGCGCCGCCTGCTCCTGTCGCTGTCGCTGGGCGCCTGCCTGCTCGTGCCGGCGCAGGCCGCCGAGCTGACGCTGCGCTATGCGCAACCGGCCCCCGACACGCCCGAGGGCTGGGAGCAGCAGGCGCTGCCGATCGGCAACGGCCGGCTCGGCGCCATGCTGTTCGGCAACCTGGCGCGCGAACGCCTGCCCTTCAACGACATCACGCTGTGGCGCGGCGACCGCCAGCAGATGGGCGCCTACCAGCCCTTCGGCGACGTGCGGCTGACGCTGCAGGGCCACGCCGCCGCGCCCACGCACTACGAGCGCCGGTTGCAGCTCAAGCCGGGGCGCTTCGAGCTCGACTACACGGTGGACGGCGTGCGCTTCCACCGCCAGGCCTTCGCCTCGTTCCCGGCACAGGTCATCGTGCTGCGCCTGACGGCCGACGCGCCGGGGCGCTACAGCGGCCGGCTGCAGCTGAGCGACCGCCATGGCGGCGCGCTGGGCGGGTCCGGCCTGCGCCTGCAGACCCATGGCGCGCTGCCCAACGGCCTGCGCATGGCCAGCCAGCTGCAGCTGCTGCACGAGGGCGGCCGCGCCTGGCGCGAGGGCGACGCGCTGGTCTTCGAGCATTGCGACGCGCTGACGCTGATCGTCGGCGCCGGCACCAGCTACGTGGCGGACGCGACGCGCGACTTCCTCGGCGCCGACCCGCTGCCGCGCGTCATCGCGCAGGTCGACGCGGCACGCCGGCGCGGCTTTGCCCGGCTCAGCGCCGAGCAGCAGGCCGACCACCGGCGACTCTTCGAGCGCGTGCAGCTGGAGCTCGGCGCCAGCCCGCCCGAGCGCCGTGCGCTGCCCACCGACGCGCGCCTGCTGGCCTACACCCGCGAAGGTGGCGACCCGGAGCTGGAGGCGCTGCACGCCCAGTACGGCCGCTACCTGCTGATGGCCAGCTCGCGCGGCGCGCTGCCGGCCAATCTGCAGGGCCTGTGGAACGACAGCCTGACGCCCCCCTGGAACGCCGATTACCACACCAACATCAACCTGCAGATGAACTACTGGCCGGCCGAGCCGGCCAACCTCGCCGAGATGGCGCGGCCCCTGCACCGCTTCGTGCGCAGCCTGGCGCCGCGCTGGCGCGAGGCGGTGGCCGAGGCCGCCGCCTGGGCGATCGCCCACCCGGACCAGCGCCGTCCGGGCATCGTGCCCTGGGACATGCAGCTGGAGATGCCCGAGGAGCGCTTTCTCGACGCCCAGGGCCGTGCCATCCCCGGCTGGGCGCTGCGCACCGAGAGCAACCCCTTCGGTGCCATGGGCTATCTGTGGAACAAGAGCGCCAACGCCTGGTATGCGCGGCATTTCTGGGAGCACTACGCCTACACCGGCGACCGCCGCTTCCTGCGCGACGAGGCCTACCCGCTGCTGCAGGAGGTCTGCGCCTTCTGGCTCGCGCATCTGAAGGCGCTGCCCGATGCTCGTCTGGTCGCGCCCATGGGCTGGTCGCCCGAGCATGGTCCGGTCGAGGACGGCGTCGCCTACGACCAGCAGATCCTCTGGGACCTGTTTGACAACGCGGTGCGCGCTGCCGAGGCGCTGGACATCGACCCCGACCGACGCAAGCAGTGGGCGCAGACCCGCGACCGCCTGGCCGCGCCGCGCGTCGGCTCCTGGGGCCAGTTGCTCGAATGGCTGGAGGAAAAGCGCGACCCGGTGCTGGACACGCCGCAGGACACGCACCGCCATGTCTCGCACCTGTTCGCGCTCTACCCGGGACGGCAGA
>JAYRUQ010000046.1:0-21000 GCA_041919015.1 Inhella sp. | reverse complement strand
ACAAACGCGAATCCCCCGCCCCGGCTTACTCCACCGTCACCGACTTGGCCAGGTTGCGCGGCTTGTCGACGTCGGTGCCGCGTGCGCAGGCGGTGTGATAGGCCAGCAGCTGTAGCGGCACGACGTGCAGGATGGGCGACAGGGCGCCGTAGTGCTCGGGCATGCGGATCACGTGCAGGCCCTCGCCGCTGTCGATGTGCGAGTCGGCATCGGCAAACACGAAGAGCTCGCCGCCGCGCGCCCGCACCTCCTGCAGATTGCTCTTGAGCTTCTCGAGCAGCGCGTCGTTGGGTGCCACGGTGACCACCGGCATCTCGGCCGTCACCAGCGCCAGCGGACCGTGCTTGAGCTCGCCGGCCGGGTAGGCCTCGGCGTGGATGTAGCTGATTTCCTTGAGCTTCAGCGCGCCCTCGAGCGCGATCGGGTAGTGCAGACCGCGACCGAGGAAGAGTGCGTTTTCCTTGCGCGCGAAGGCCTCGCTCCAGGCCACCACCTGAGGCTCGAGCGCCAGCACGGCTTGCACGGCGACCGGCAGGTGGCGCAGCTCCTTCAGGTAGCGCGCCTCTAACTCGGTGCCCAGCTGGCCGCGCTGCTTGGCCAGTACGAGCGTCAGCAGGAACAGACCGACCAGCTGGGTGGTGAAGGCCTTGGTACTGGCCACACCGATCTCGGCACCGGCGCGCGTGATGTAGGCCAGCTCGCACTCGCGCACCATGGCGCTGGTGCCGACGTTGCAGATGGTCAGCGAGTGCGGCATGCCCAAGCCGCGCGCATGCTTGAGCGCGGCCAGGGTGTCGGCGGTCTCGCCGCTCTGGCTGATGGTGACCACCAGGGTGCGCGGGTCAGGCACCGAGTCCCGATAGCGGTACTCGCTGGCGATCTCCACGCTGGTGGGGATCTTGGCAATGCTCTCAAGCCAGTACTTGGCGGTGCTGCCGCTGTAGTAGCTGGTGCCGCAGGCCAGGATGAGCACGCGGTCGATGCCGGCCAGCACCTCGGCGGCGCGCGCGCCGAACAGCGCGGGTTGCAGGTCGCTGACGTCGTCGACGGTGTCCAGCGTGTTGGCGATGGCCTGCGGCTGCTCGAAGATCTCCTTCTGCATGTAGTGGCGGTAGGGGCCCAGTTCGGCCGCGCCGCTGTGCGCGTGCACGGTCTTGACCTCGCGCGCCACCTGCTCGAAGCGGCCCTGGGCCGCGCCGCGCCGCGTCACCCACCAGCGCCCGAGCTGCAGGTCGACCACGTCGCCCTCCTCCAGGTAGGCGATCTGGTCGGTGACACCGGCCAGCGCCATGGCGTCGGAGGCCAGGAAGGTCTCGTTCTCACCGACACCCAGCACCAGCGGAGAGCCCTCGCGGGCGCCGACCACGCGCTGCGGCTCGTCGCGGTGGAACACGGCGATGGCGTAGGCCCCCTTGAGCCGGCCGACGGCCTGCTGCACGGCGTCCAGCAGATCACCGTCGTAGAGCGAGTCGACGAGGTGGCAGATCACCTCGGTGTCGGTCTGGCTGGTGAAGGCGTAGCCGCGCGCCTGCAGCTCACTGCGCAGCTGGTCGTGGTTCTCGATGATGCCGTTGTGCACCAGGGCCACGCGGCCGCCCTTGCCCTCCGCGCCGTCCACGCCATCCAACGCCTTCGGTCCCGGGCTGAAGTGCGGGTGGGCGTTGCGCACCGCCGGCGCGCCGTGCGTGGCCCAGCGCGTGTGGGCAATGCCGGTGCCCGAGGCGATGCCGTCCTCGGCGGCCTGGGTCTGCAACTCGGCCACCCGGCTGGTGGAGCGCGCCCGGCGCAGCTGCCCGCCCTGGTGCACGGCCACGCCGCAGCTGTCGTAACCGCGGTACTCCAGGCGTTTCAGGCCCTCGATGAGGATGGGGGTGATGTCCCGGTGGCTGGACGCGCCGACGATGCCGCACATGAGAGGGTCTCCTGCCGCAGCTGCGGCCCGGGGTTGGGGTGGGCGCGCATACTAGGCAGTTCAATGTGCAATAGGCAATCAAAATTCACGCAAACTTGAAATCTTCTAGCTTGTGCAAGGACAATTGACCCAACATTTCAAAACAACCTGCTGCATGCAATATTCCGCCGAACCCAACCCCCTCAGTCCGGTGGACCTGCGCCTGCTCGCGCTGCTGCAACAGGACTGCGCGCTGACCAACCAGGCGCTGGCCGAACGGGCGGCGGTGTCGCCGGCCACGGCGCTGCGGCGCGTCAAGGCCTTGGTCGAGGCGGGGGTCATCGAACGCCAGGTGGCCGTGCTGAACCCGGAGCGCATCGGCGCCGGCCTCAGCGCCATCGCCGAGGTGACGCTCGACCGCCAGGGCGCCGAGTGGCTCGACGCCTTCGAGGCGCATGCGCTGCCCTTCAGCGAGGTGCAGCAGTGCTACCGCGTCAGCCCAGGCCCCGACTTCGTGCTGGTACTGCAGGTGGCCGACATGCCGGCCTACGCCGAGCTGGCGCAGCGCCTCTTCACAGCCCAAGCCAATGTGCGCAATGTGAAGGCCTTCTTCAGCGTCAGGCGGGCGAAGTTCCATCCGCAGCTGGCGCTGCCCAAGGCACCATGAAAAAGGCCCGGTGCGGGGCACCGGGCCTTGAGGCCCGACAGGCGGCGCCAGGGCGCCGCGGGTCGCTAGACGACCTCAGGCGGCCTTGCGGCGGCGGGCGATGCCACCGACGGCCATCAGGCCGGCCAGCATCAGCGCCACGCTGCCGGGCTCCGGCACGGCGCCGGTGATGCCCTGGATCCAGGCGGCATGGCTGAACACGGCGGTGGAACCCGAAAGATCGCCCCAGCTGCTGCCGTTGCTGCCGCCGAAGTCGCAGCTGTTGGGCGTGGTCAGGCGCCCGCCGCAGAACTGCCAACCCCAGCTGTGCACGCCGGTCAGCAGCCACTCGCTGCCGTTCCACACGAAGTCGCCACCGCCCGAGTCGCCGCCGGCGATCAGGCCTTCGTTGGCGCCCAGGCCCTGGCTGCTCGACAGGCCGGTGATGCGACCCAGGGTGTTGTGACGGATCGCCGGGTCGGTGATGCCGCCGCTGTTGTCGGTCAGGCCGTCGTAGTCGGAGACGTACTCCTCACCGTCGGCGTTGCTCCAGGTGCCCAGGCTCGGCAGGCCCATGGCCTGCGCGGCGTCGAGGAACTGCTTGCCGGTGGCGTCGATCTCGTTGTAGCCGTAGTGCGCCCAGCCGTAGTCGTTCCAGTTGGTGCCTGCATTGACGTTGCCGACCTGGGTGGTGCCATGACCCATGATCAGGAAGGTCTTGCCCACGTCGTTGGTGGTGCTGAGCTTGAAGCCGGTGACGCCGACGATGGCCGAGCTGAGCTTGATGACGGCGATGTCGTTGCCCTGGCTCAGGCCGCCGGTCCAACCCGGATGCACCCAGACGTTGGAGCCAGAGATGTTCTGCGTGCCGGCGGCCACGTTGCCGTAGACACCATGGTCGATGGCCATCACGAAGCCGGCCGCCGCGTAGTCGTCGGCGCAGTGCGCGGCCGTCAGCACGTACTGGCCGCCGTTCAGCAAGGTGCCCGAGCAGATGTAGGAGCCATTGCCGAGATTGCCGTCGTTGTCGAAGCGGATGCGCACATTGCCGTCGAAGTTCACGCCGTTGAAGGTCGAGGCCTGCGTGACGCGCCAGTTGGCCGCTGCGCTGTTGTTGCCGGTCAGCGGATTCTGGTCGGCCCCCAGATAACCCACGGTGGAGGTGGCGGAGTCGGCCTGGGCCGCGCCCAGTGCCAGCGTCATCGCGGCCAGCGCCGCCGCTTTCAACAGTTGAACCTTCATGAGGGCTCCAGAAAAGTCAGGGTCGATCGGTTGGATTGGGGCCGCCACCGCACCTCGGGCGCAGCGGGAGCACGCCGCGCGACTCTATGAGCCGCGCTCGGTTTCCAAACGTAATACGCCCCCCCGGCTTGGGCGACTGGAAAACCCCATCCCCTGTTTCAATCAGGAGCCGCTGCGCAGCAGGGCCAGGCCCTTCAGGTACTCGCCCTCGGGGAAACACAGGGTCGTCGGGTGGTCGGGGCTGGCCTCGAGACGCTTGACCAGGTAGGCGTCGACCCCGGCGTCCATGCCGGCGCCAGCGACGATCTTCTGGAACAACTCGGCGCCGATGCCGCCGCTGCACGAGTAGGTGGTCAGCAGGCCGCCCGGCACGAGCAGTTTGAGCGCCAGGCGGTTGATGTCCTTGTAGGCGCGGCTGGCGCGCTCGGCGTGCGCGGCCGAGGGGGCGAACTTGGGCGGATCGAGCACGATGGCATCGAAGGACCGCCCATCCTTGAGGAACTGGCGCAGCACGGCGTTGACGTCGGCATCCAGCGCCCGATGGTGCGCGGCCTGGAAGCCGTTGAGCAGCACATGCTCGCTGGCGCGCACCAGCGCCGGGCCGGAGGAATCGACGCTGAGCACCTCGTCGGCCCCGCCGGCCAGCGCCGCCACCGAAAAGCCCCCTGTGTACGAGTAGCAGTTCAGCACCCGGCGGCAGCCGAGCTGGCGCACCCAGCGGGCGAAATCGGCGCGGTTGTCGCGCTGGTCCAGGTAGTAGCCGGTCTTGTGGCCCTCGGCCACGTCGAGCTTCAGGCGCCAGCTCGACTCCTCGAGCTCCACCTCGGTGGCGCCGTCGCCGCGCAGCCAGCCGGCCTGCTGCACCAGACCCTCGAGCTGGCGCACCCCGGAGTCGCTGCGCTCGTAAAGGCGGCTCAGGCCTGTGGCGCTCAGCAGCGCGTCGGCGATCACGCTCTTCCACTTCTCGGTGCCGCTGGACAGGAACTGCGCCACCAGCAGGTCGGCGTAGCGGTCGACGATCAGGCCCGGCAGACCGTCGGCCTCGCCATGCACCAGGCGCACCCCGTTGCTGCGGATCGCCAGACGCTCACGCAGGCGCAGCGCGGCGGCGATGCGGCGCGCAAAGAAGGCCTCGTCGATGCGTTCGGCCTCGTCGAAGCTCCAGGCGCGCACGCGGATGCTGCTGCTGGGGCTGAAGGCGGCCCAGGCCAGGAACTCGCCGTCCGCAGCGACGACCCGCACCGTCTCGCCGGCATCGGCGCCGCCCTTGGCGATCGAGCCCTGGAACACCCAGGGATGGCGGCGCTTGAGCGATCGTTCCTTGCCGGGGCGGAGCTGGATGGTCTTCATGGACCGGATTGTCCGGTCCGCGCCGACCCGGATTCAGAGACTCCTAGAGGCCCAGCTCGGCCTTGATGCCGGAGATCATGGTCTGCGTCCAGTCCTGTCCGGTGAGCTGGACGGTCGAACGCTTGATGCTCTGCACTTCGACGGTGTACATCGCAGCACCATTGCGCGCCGGCCGCACGAAGATGCCGACCACCTCGCCCCAAGTGGTCAGGCCGGCCCCCCGCTCGGCGCGCAGGGTGCCGCTGTCCTTGTTGTTCTCCACCACGGTGAGGCTGCGGCTGGCCGTCGCCGACACGGCGCGCCAAATCTCGTCGTAGCTCTTGCCCCGCACTTCGAAGCTCGATCCACCTCGACCGGGCATCGGGCTGTCGATGGTCGCGCATCCGGGCAGCAGCGCGGCTGCCAGCGGAAGGACAAGCAGGGAACGGCGTAGCTTGAGTGGCACGACAGACCTCCGGCGAGCGGTGAGTGGACGGGTGGCAGCGAATTTATCGCAGCCAGTCCGCGCAGCCAGTCGGTATCACCCTGCCGCGCCGCGGCGCTCTCCGAGCCCCTCAAAGTCCATCAGGGCTTGCGCTTGGCCCGCGGGTGCGCGGCGTCGTAGACCTTGGCCAGATGCTGCCAATCCAGCCGCGTGTAGATCTGCGTGGTGCTGATGTTGGCGTGGCCCAGCAGCTCCTGCACGCCGCGCAGGTCGCCACTGCTTTGCAGCAGATGGCTGGCGTAGCTGTGGCGCAGCATGTGCGGGTGCACATGCGTGGGCACTCCGGCGTCGCGCGCCGCACGGGCCAGCAGCTTGCGCACCGCGCGGTCGCCCAGGCGCCGCCCGCGCTCGCCGACGAACAAGGCCGGCTCGTCGGGCTGCGCCAGAGCGGCGCGCAGCGCCAGCCAGTCGCGCAGGGCCGCCAGCGCCTGCGCACCCAGGGGCACGGCGCGGCGCTTGCCGCCCTTGCCCAGCACCTGCACTTCGGCCTGTTCCAGTTCCAGATAGCCGCCGCTCCCGGCCCGCAGGTCCAGACCCACCAATTCACCGACACGCAGGCCGGTGCCGTAGAGCAGCTCGATGAGGGCGCGGTCGCGCGCCTGCTGCACCGGGCTGCCGGCCAGCGGCGCCTCGGCCAGGCCCACCGCATCGTCCACCCCGAGCGCCTTGGGCAGGGGCCGGCCGACCCGCGGGGCGCGCACGCCGGCCAAGGGGTCGTGCTCGATGCGCCGCTGCGCCGCCAGCCAGCGGTACCAGCCGCGCCAGGCGCTGAGCGTGAGTGCCAGGCTGCGCGGCGCCAGACCGCCCGCATGCAATTCGGCCAGCCACTGGCGCGTGTGGCGCGGCTGCAGCGCGTCGAGCGCCAGTCCCAGGTGCTCGGCGCCGTCGGCCAGGCGCTGCAGGGCGGCGGCGTAGAGGGTCAGGGTGCGCGGCGCGAGGCGCCGCTGCACGCGCAGTTCGGCGAGGTAGGCGTCGAAGGCCTGGCCTTCAGCCATGGCCCTTGCTGAAGCCGACCAGCGCCGCCGACGCCACCTCGGCGACGCGTAGCAGGAACTCCAGGCCCTTGTCGGCGCTGTAGCGCGTGGCGTCGCCCGAGGCCAGCAGCAGCAGGCCGAACACCGCGCCGTCGGCGCGGCGCAGCGGCACCAGGGCCATCGAGGCCACCGCGATATCGACCCAATGCGTGGCTTCGCTGCCGTCGTTGACGCCGCAGTAGGGCTCCGTCATCGCCGCAGCGGCCTCGCGCAGACGGGCGCCGACCGGCCGCGCCCAGTCCGCCTCGCCCTCGACGTCGAACAGGCGGATCGCGCTGGCCGGGATGTGGAAGGCCTCGCGCAGCTGCTCGTGCAGCGCCTGCGGGTCGCTGCCCTTCATCTGCTGCAGGGTCCAGGCCTGCAGCTTTTCGAAGTGGCCGATGTTCTCCTGGCCGTTGCGGATCATCTCGATGATGCGGCGCTCCAGACCCTTGATGCGCTCGCGCAGCATCTGCGCCTGGCGCTCCTGCAGGCTGACGGTGCGCTGCCCGGAAGGGTGCGGGAACTGGATGGCCGCCAGCACTTCGGCATGGCGCTCGAAGAAGGCCGGATTGGCCGCCAGGTAATGCGCAATGTCCTGCTCGGTGATGCCCTGCAGGGGCTCGTCGGGGGTATGACTCAAAGCTCGATCTCTCCTTCGAAAACCGTTTCGGCCGGACCGGTCATGAATACCGACCCCTGGCCGTCCCATTCGATGCGCAGCAGGCCGCCGCGCGTCTGCACCTCCACCGCGCCATCCAGCAGTCCGGCGCGGATGCCCGCCACCACCGCCGCACAGGCGCCGGTGCCGCAGGCCAGGGTCTCGCCGGCGCCGCGCTCATAGACGCGCAGGCGCACCCGGTCGCGCCCCAGCACCTGCAGGAAGCCGACGTTGACGCCCTGCGGGAAGGCCGCCGCCGATTGCACCTGCGGCGCGAAGGTCTCGACCGGCGCAAGGTCCACGTCCGCCACCGGCCAGACTGCATGCGGGTTGCCCATCGACACCAGGCCAAGCGGCGCGCCGAGTTGCGTCGGCAATGCATCCAGGTGCTCGGGGCGCAAGGGCAGATCGGCGGGCGCGAAGCGCGGCGCCCCCATGTCGACGCGCACCCGGCCGTCGGGCATCAGGCGCAGGGTCAGCAGGGCGTTGACGGTGCGCACGCGGATCGTGTCGGCCGCCGTCAACCCGTGGTCGACGCAGAAGCGCACGAAGCAGCGCGCGCCGTTGCCGCACTGTTGCACCTCGCTGCCGTCGCCGCCGTTGAAGATGCGGTAGCGGAAGTCGTGGTCTTCGCCATCGGCCGGCTCGACCACCAGCAGCTGGTCGCAGCCCACGCCGAAGCGCCGATCGCCCAGACGGCGGATCTGCGCCGCATCGAGCGCGAAGGGCGCGCGGGTGGCGTCAATGACCACGAAGTCATTGCCGGCCCCCTGCATCTTGGTGAAGCGCTGTCGCATGGGGGGTGATTGTCGATCGGGGCCTGTCCGCGGCATCAGTAGAACGAGGCCTCGCCCTCGGGCCGGGTTTTGAAGCGCTTGTGCACCCACAGGTATTGCGCCGGCTGCTCGCGGATGCGCGCCTCCAGCCAACGGTTCAGCGTGTGGGCATCGGCCAGCGCATCGCCGCTGGGGTAGTCGGCCAGCGGCGGGTGCGCGCAGAGCACATAGCCGCGCCCGCCCGGCAGCATGGCGACGGTGAGCGGCAGCACCACCATGTCGAGCGAGCGCGCCAGCTTGGCCGGCGCCAGCAGGGTGCAGGCCGGCACGCCGAAGAAGGGCACGAAGGCCGAGTCCTTGCGGCCGAAGTCCATGTCGGGCGCGTTCAGGAAGCCGTAGCCCTGCTGGATGAGCTTCAGCACCGGGCGGATGCCGTCGTGGCGGTTGACGAACACCGCATTGCCGAAGCGGCCGCGGCCGCGCATCAAGGCGGCGTCGAACACCGCGTTGCTCTGGCGCTGGTAGACGTCGACCACGCCCCTGCCTTGTCCGAGCGTCAGGCCCGGCCCCAGCCATTCCATGCCGGCGAAGTGCGGCACCAGCCACATCACCGGCCGCGCGCTGCGCTGGGCCTGCAGCAGGTCGCCATCCACCCGCAGCAGGCGCTGCAGCCTGGCCGGACGGGCGAACCAGAGCAGGCCGCGCTCCAGGATGGAGCGGCCCATCCAGCCGAAATGCTCGCGCGCCAGCGCCCGGCGCGCCGGCTCGTCCAGCTCGGGAAAGCACAGGCGCAGATTGGTCAGCGCCACATGGCGGCGCGACCGCGCCAGCCACCACAGCAGGCGCCCCAGCACCTGCCCCAGGGCCGCCAGCAAGGGCAGCGGCAGCCAGTGCAGGAGCCACAGCAGGGCGATGGCGGCCCGCGCGCCGATGCGGCCCGGCATCAGGCGGCCGGCGCGCGCGGCGGCGCCTTGTAGCGGTTGTAGCCCCACAGGTACTGCGCCGGGGCCTCGCGAATCAGCGCCTCCATGGCGGCGTTGACGCGGGTCGCCGCAGCCTCGGCGGCGTCCGGCTCGGGCAGCTGCTGGAACGCACGCACGTGCAGCACGAAACCCCGCCCCCAGGCAAGACGCTCGCACCAGACGGCGAGGGCCGGCGCCCCGGTCTGCTGCAGCAGACGCGCCGCCAGCGTCATGGTGTAGGCCGGCCGGCCGAAGAACGGCGCCCAGACGCCGAGCCCGTCGGGCGGCACCTGGTCGGGCAGCAGTCCGACGATTTCCCCGGCGCGCAGTGCGCGCAGCATCTGGCGCACCCCCGACAGGGTGGCGGGCGCTGCGCGCAGATGCTCGCGCTCGCGTCCGGCCGCCACCAGGGCCTTCAGATAGTCCTTGCGCGCCGGCCGGTACAGCACGGTGATGGGTGCCGAGGCGCCAAAGCGCTCGGCGGCGGCCTGGGCGGCGGCCTCGAAGCAGCCCATGTGCGGCGTCAGCAGCAGCAGGCCGCGGCCGGCACCCAGCGCCTGTTCGACGCGCTCGACGCCGTCCCAGCGCAGCGGCAGCGGCCGCCCGGCCGGGCGCAGCCACATCCAGGGCAGCTCGGCCAGCATGCAACCGGCCTGCGCCACCGCGCCCCAGGGTCGCACGCCGGCCAGCCGCGCGTTGTCCAGCAGGCGCCGGCGGTAGGAGGGCGAGGCGAGGAATGCCAGCCATCCGGCCAGCGCGCCGCAGCCCTGCACGAACCACAGGGGCAGACGGGACCAAAGGCGCAGGGCAAACATGGGCAGTGGGAACTGAGCAGATAATTCGGCGTCGCCGAGTTAACCAGACAACTTGCGGGGCGACAGGGGCAGCCCGAACAAATTCCGCTAAAGCGTCGCCGCCCTTTCCCCGGAACCGTCGGCACGCAACCGTGCTAACCGTGTTTTCAGGAGTGTAGAAAGTGGCTTCCAGCGATTTCCTCTTCACCTCGGAGTCGGTCTCCGAAGGCCATCCCGACAAGGTCGCCGACCAGATCTCCGACGCCATCCTCGACGCCATCTACGCGCAGGACCCGCTGTCGCGTGTGGCCGCCGAGACCCTGTGCAACACCGGCCTGGTGGTGCTGGCCGGCGAGATCACCACCAACGCGCACGTCGACTACATCCAGGTGGCGCGCGACACCATCAAGCGCATCGGCTACGACAACACCGAGTACGGCATCGACTACAAGGGCTGCGCGGTGCTGGTGGCCTACGACAAGCAAAGCAACGACATCGCGCAGGGCGTGGACCACGCCAGCGACGACTACCTGAACACCGGCGCCGGCGACCAGGGTCTGATGTTCGGCTACGCCTGCGACGAGACGCCCGAGCTGATGCCGGCGCCGATCTACTACGCGCACCGGCTCGTCGAGCGCCAGGCCATGCTGCGCAAGGACGGCCGCCTGCCCTTCCTGCGCCCCGACGCCAAGAGCCAGGTGACGATGCGCTACGTCGACGGCAAGCCGCACTCCATCGACACCGTGGTGCTCTCGACCCAGCACGCCCCCGAGATGAGCCTCGGGGACAAGATGACGCCCGCCTTCTACGAGGCCGTCATCGAGGAGATCATCAAGCCGGTGCTGCCCAAGGAGTGGCTGCAGGACACGAAGTACCTGATCAACCCGACCGGCCGCTTCGTGGTCGGCGGTCCGCAGGGCGACTGCGGCCTGACGGGCCGCAAGATCATCGTCGACACCTACGGCGGCGCCTGCCCGCACGGCGGCGGTGCCTTCTCGGGCAAGGACCCGACCAAGGTCGACCGCTCGGCCGCCTACGCGGCGCGCTACGTGGCCAAGAACGTGGTGGCGGCCGGCCTGGCGCGCCAGTGCCAGATCCAGGTCGCCTACGCCATCGGCGTCGCGCACCCGATGAACATCACGGTCTACACGGAAGGCACCGGCATCCTCCCCGACGAGAAGATCGCCGAACTGGTCAAGGCGCATTTCGACCTGCGCCCGCGCGGCATCATCGAGATGCTCGATCTGCGCCGCCCGATCTACGAGAAGACCGCCGCCTACGGCCACTTCGGCCGCGAGGAACCCGAGTTCAGCTGGGAGCGGACGGATCGAGTCAACGCGCTGCGCGCCGCCGCCGGGCTGAAGTAAAACAAAGCGCATAGCATCCGCACGCCACCAGCCCGCGCCGGGTTGGTGGCGTTTCTTTTTGGAGCTCGCGCATGCGTCGTCTCGTCCTGCCCCTGTCCCTGGCCCTGCTGAGCGCCTGCTCGAAGCCGCCGGCAGCGCCCGAGGCCGCGGGCGGCGGCGGCGCCCCACCCCCGATGCCGGTCCAGCTGCTGCAGGTGCAGGCGCAAGCGGTGCCGGTGCTGCTGGAGGCGGTCGGTCAGCTGGAGGGCTTGCGCGAGGTCGAGGTGCGGGCGCGGGTCGGCGGCATCCTGGAGCAGCAGCTGTTCCAGGAAGGCCAGTCGGTGGCGGCCGGCACGCCGCTCTACCAGATCGAGCGCGCGCGCCATGAGCTGGCGGTGCAGGCCGCGCAGGCCGCGCTGCTGCAGGCCGAGGCCCAAGCCGAGCGCGCCGGCAGCGAGCAGCAACGCGCGGCCCGGTTGCTGGCCGACGGCATGGTCAGCGCCAGCGCCGGCGAGCTGGCGGCCAGCCAATTGAAGGCCGCGCAGGGCCAGTTGGCCGCCGCCCGCGTCGGCTTGCGCGAGGCGCAACTGAACCTTGGCTACACGCGCGTCCTCGCGCCCATCAACGGTCGTGTGCAGCGCAATCTCAAGAGCCTGGGCAGCCTGGTAAGTCCCGAGGGCGAGGCGGCGCTGCTCACGCAGATCGTGCAGACGCACCCGATCCGCGTGCGCTTCGCACTGTCCGAGGCCGAGCTGCGGCAGCTGGGCCGCACGCCGCGACTGCAACTGCTCGACGCCAACGGCCAGCCGCTGGCGCTGGAGGCCAAACTGGACTTCGCCGGCAGCACCGTCGACCCGCGGCTGGGCACCGTGCCGATGCGCGCCGAGCTGCCCAACGCCGACGGCCGGCTGCTGCCCGGGCAGACCGTGCGGGTGCAGCTGAAGCTCGGTGAGCAGCCCGGTTTTCTGCTGCCGCAGGCGGCGGTGCTGAACGGCGAGCAAGGCCGCTTCGTCTGGCTGATGAAGGAGGGCAAGGCCACGCCCCAGCCGGTGCAGACCGGCGGCTGGCAGGGCGACCAGTGGGTGATCCGCGGCGGCCTGTCCGGCGGCGACCGCGTCATCACCGACAACCTGCTCAAGCTGCACCCGGGGGCCGCCGTGGCGGCGGCCGCCCCGGCTTCGGCCGCATCGGCCGCATCGGCCGGAGCTGCGCCATGAACGCCGTCCCCTCGGGGGACCGCCCGACCCCGGCGTGGGGCGAGAGGCTGTCATGAGTCCGCGCTTCTTCATCGAACGGCCGGTGTTTGCCACCGTGATGGCCATCGTGCTGGTGATCGCCGGTCTGGTGGCCGGTCGCTCGCTGCCGGTGGCGCAATACCCGGAGATCGCGCCACCCACCGTGCAGGTCATCGCCACCTACCCGGGCGCCTCGGCCGAGACCCTGGCGCGTACCGTGGCCGCGCCGCTGGAGGAGCAGCTGTCGGGCGTGGAGCGCCTGCTGTACTACAGCAGCAGCTCGTCGAGCAATGGCCAGACCACCATCACCATCACCTTCGAGGTCGGCACCGACATCGACAAGGCCACCGCCAACGTCAACAACCGCGTGCAGCTGGCCACGCCGCGCCTGCCCGACGAGGTGCGGCGCAACGGCATCGTGGTGGCCAAGCAGTCCAACAACTTCCTGCTGGTGTTCGCGGTGCATTCGCCGGACAACAGCCGCGACACCCTGTTCCTGTCGAACTACGTGACGCAGAACGTGGTCGACGAACTCAAGCGCGTGCCCGGTGTGGCCGACGTCTTCATCTTCGGCGCGCGCGACTACGCGATGCGCCTGTGGCTGAACCCCGACCGCATGGCGCAGCTCGGCATCACCCCCAGCGACATCGCCGCGGCGGTGGGCGCGCAGAACGCGCAGTTCGCCGCCGGTCGCATCGGCGCGCCACCCTCACCGCCCGGCCAGCAGCTCGAGTACACGGTGACCGCGCGCGGCCGCCTGGTCGAACCCGAGCAGTTCGGCGAGATCGTGCTGCGCGCCACGGCCGGCAGCGGGGCGCTGCGCCTCAAGGACGTGGCGCGCATCGAGCTGGGCGCGCAGGCCTACGACACCAGCAACAGCGTGAACGGCCGGCCGGCCATCGCGCTGGCCGTGATGCTGGCCAGCGGCGCCAACGCGCTGCAGGTGGGCGACGGCGTGAAGGCGCGCATGAATGAGCTGCAGACCGGCCGCTTCCCCAAGGGCGTGGCCAGCTTCGTGCCCTACGACACCACGGTGTTCGTCAAGGCCTCGATCCGCGAGGTCAGCACCACCATCATCGAGGCCGCGCTGATCGTGCTGGCGGTGGTCTTCCTGTTCCTGCAGACCTGGCGCGCCACGCTGATCCCGATGCTGGCCGTGCCGGTCTCGCTGATCGGCACCTTCGCCGGGCTCTACGTGCTGGGCTTCTCGATCAACACCCTGACCCTGTTCGCCATGGTGCTGGCGATCGGCATCGTGGTGGACGACGCCATCGTGGTGCTGGAGAACGTCGAGCGCCTGATGCGCGAGCAGCAGATGAGCCCGATGCAGGCGGCCTTGGAGGCGATGCGCGAGGTGCAGGGCGCGGTCATCGGCATCGTGCTGGTGCTGTGTGCGGTGTTCATCCCGGTGGCCTTCCTGGGCGGCATCGCCGGGCAGCTGTACCGGCAGTTCGCGGTCACGGTCACCATTGCCGTGGTGCTGTCGGGTCTGGTGGCGCTGACGCTGACGCCGGCGCTGTGCGCCATCCTGCTCAAGCCCGGGCACGGCGAGCCGGCCTGGGCGCGCCCCTTCAACCGCGGTTTCGGCTGGGTCAGCGCGCACTATCTGCGCGGCGTGCATCTGGGCCTGCGCCACCGCGCCGCAGCGCTCGGCGCCTTCGCGGCCGTGCTGCTGGGCGTGGGCTGGCTGCTGTGGAAGGTGCCGGGCAGCTTCGTGCCGCCCGAGGACCAGGGCTGGTTCCTGGCCGCCGCGCAGCTGCCCGACGGCGCCACGCTGGCGCGCACCGAGGCCACCACCGAGCGCCTGCGCGGCCTCGTCAAGGACCACGAGGCGCTCGACAACATCTTCATCGTCAACGGCTTCGACCTGATCGGCGGTGGCAGCAAAAGCAGCGCGGCCACCATCTTCATGACCACCAAGCCCTGGGAGCAGCGCCGCACCAGCACCCAGGAGCTGACCGGCATGGTGTCGGGCCTGGGCTTCACGCAGCTGACCGACGGCGTGGCCTTCGCCTTCAACCCGCCCCCCATCCAGGGCCTGGGGCAGGCCGGCGGCTTCGAGGTCTATGTGCAGGCGCGCGCCGACCCCGACCCGCAGCGCCTGGCGCAGGTCACGCAGGCCTTCATGCAGGCCTTGAACGCGCGGCCCGAGCTGACGCCCAGCACCACCTTCTTCCGCCCGCAGACGCCGCAGCTGCGCGTCGAGGTGGACCGCGAAAAGGCGCTCGGCCTGGGCCTGTCGCTCGCCGAGGTGTACGGCGCGCTGCAGGCGCAGATGGGCTCGCTGTACGTGAACGACTTCAACAAGGCCGGCCGTACCTACCGCGTGACGATGCAGGCCGACGCGCCCTTCCGCGCCCAGCCCGAGGACCTGGGCCGGGTGCATGTGCGCTCGAGCGGCGGGGCGATGGTGCCGCTCAAGGCCGTCATCCAGGTGCAGGAGGTGATCGGCCCCGAGCAGCTGGAGCGCTACAACGGCACGCTGGCCGCCAAGGTGTTCGGCGGCACCCAGCCCGGCTACAGCTCGGGCGAGGGCATCGCCGCCGTGGAGGCGGTGGCGCGCGCCGTGCTGCCGGCCGGCTATGCCGTCGAGTGGACCGGCCAGGCTTTCCAGGAAAAGCGCACCGGCAACGCCTCGGTGTTCGCCTTCGCCTTCGCGCTGGTGATGGTCTATCTGATCCTGGCCGCGCTCTACGAGCGCTGGGGCGTGCCGCTGGCCGTCGTGCTGGCGGTGCCCTTCGCGCTGCTGGGCGCGCTGGGCTTCGTGATGCTGCGCGGCATGGAGAACGACATCTACTTCCAGATCGGCCTGGTGGTGCTGATCGGGCTGGCGGCCAAGAACGCCATCCTGATTGCCGAGTTCGCGATGCAGGGCATGGAGGCCGGTCTGAGCGCGGTGGAGGCCGCGGCCGAGGCGGCGCGCCTGCGCCTGCGGCCCATCGTGATGACCTCGCTGGCCTTCGTGCTGGGCGTGGTGCCGCTGGTGCTGGCCAGCGGCGCGGGCGCGGCGGCGCGCCGCAGCATGGGCAGCGGGGTGTTCGGCGGCATGCTGGTCGCCACCTTCGTGGCACCGCTCTTCATCCCGCTGTTCTTCGTGCTGCTGGCCCGCAAGCCCAGGCCTTCGCACGGATCGGTTCCGCACCCGCCGGGGCACGAGGCCGATCCGCCCGACGATCAGACGTCCAGCAGCTGATCGCCCTGGCGCGCCAGCGCGCCCTGCTGCAGCAGCTGCTCCACCAGCTGCTGCAGCCAGTCGCGCAGGCTGGCGGCGGGTTGCGGGTCCAGGCGCGACCACAGTTCCGCCACCAGCCCCAGGCCCTGCCCCCAGTCGAGCAGCTCGGCCAGGGTCTGGCGCCTCAGCTCCATCAGGTGGTACTTGATGAGCACCTTGGCGGCGTAGCGGGCGTGGCTGCGCGGGTCGGCGCGCCAGCCCAGCAGCTTGCGGCGCGCCTGCGCCAGCGCGGCCGGCACATCCTGGCAGGCCGGGCCGTGGCCCGGGATCAGCACCGTCAGGCGCAGGCGCTCGATATCGTCGAGCACCCGCAGCGCGTCCTCGAACGCCGGCTCGCCCCACAGCTCGGGGAACACCACGCCGAAGCCCTGCTCCCACAGCGCGTCGCCGGCGATCAGCACGCCGTTCTCGGCGTCCCAGTACATCAGCGCATGCGCGTCGTGGCCGGGTGCCGGCAAGGCCTGCCAGTCCCGAGCGCCGGCCCGCAACACGGCGTCGCGGTCCAGCACCCGGTCGACACGAAAACGCGGCAGCTGCTGCCCGGTCTGCTGGTGCGACAGGCCCTGCCAGGCCCGTGCCGCAGCGGCCTGCCCGGGTGGCACCCAGGTCTCGGCCCCCAGCTCGCGCTGCAGCAGCGCATTGCCGCCGCAGTGGTCCGAATGCAGATGGGTGTTGACGACCGCCCGCAGCGGCCGGCCCTGCAGGCCTTGGCGCAGCAGGGCCAGGGTCTGCTCGGCGTGGCTGGCATGGGCGGCGTCGAACAGCAGCGCGCCGGCCTCGCCGGGGGCGGGCGCGACGAGCACCTGGGTCGAGGACAACCAGCCCCGATCCCACACTTGAAGTCCCTTCAAGGGGCGTTTTCCCTGGTTCATGGAGCGATTCTGGCGGGGGGCCAACCGTATGCTGCCGACGGCCCGCCGGTCCGGAAATTTGGGGAAGCCGATGGCTTTGGAATCGCTGCTCGTGATGGTGGTCGACGACGACCGCCTGCAGCGCCTGCTCGCCCGCGCGGCGCTGCAGTCGCTGGGCCATCGCGTGCTCGAATGCAGCCATGGCGGCGAGGCACTGACCCAGTTCAGCACCCAGCGACCCGACGTGGTGCTGCTCGACGTCGAGATGCCGGGACATGACGGCTACTGGGTGGCGCAGCATCTGCGCGCCGCCGAGCAAGGCGGCTGGACGCCCATCATCTTCCTGTCCGGCCTGCAGGGCGACGACGAGATCTGGCGCGGCATCGAGGCCGGCGGCGACGACTACCTGATCAAGCCCGTCACCACCCGCCTGCTCGGCGCCAAGCTGCGCGCCATGCAGCGCCTGGTGAGCATGCGCAAGAAGCTCGAGGAGCGCTCCGAGGAGCTGAGGCTGGCCAATGCGCAGCTGGAAATCCTGTCGCGCCACGACGCGTTGACCGGGCTGGCCAACCGCCGCGCCATCGACACCCATCTGCACCAGGAGATCGCCGCCTGCCGGCGCGAGGGTCAGGCGCTGTCGGTGGCGCTGCTCGACGTCGACCACTTCAAGCGCTTCAACGACGCCGCCGGCCACCTCGCCGGGGACCAGGCCCTGCAGCAGGTCGGCAAGCTGCTGTCCGACGCCTGCCTGCGCCCGCGCGACCTGGCCGGTCGCTATGGCGGCGAGGAGTTTGCGCTGATCCTGCCGCTGACCCCGCTGTCGGGCGCCATGACCTATGCGCGCGGCCTGCTGCGCCTGCTGGCGCAGATGCAGATCGCGCACCCCGATTCGCCGGTCGGCCCCTGGCTCACCTTGTCGGGCGGCATCACCACCTGCGTGCCCGACGACAACACCACCGCCGAGGGCATGCTGCTGCGCGCCGACGACGCGCTCTACCAGGCCAAGGCCAAGGGCCGCGGGCGCTTCTTCAGCTACGAGATGAAGCTCGACACCGCCGAGCAGCTGCTGGGGCGCTGAACCGCGCGCGGCACACTGCGCGCATGCCGCTGACGATTGCCGAGCTGCGCCGCCACGCCGTGGCGCGCAGCCTGTTCGCCCCGACCACGCTGATGGACGCCGTGCAGCGGCTCGGCGGCTTCGTGCAGGCCGACCCGCTGCGCGCGCCGGCGCGCGCCCAGGACCTGACCCTGCGCCAGCGCGTCCGAGACTACCGTGCCGGTGACCTGGAGCGCCGCTATCCCGCGCTGCCGCTGCAGGAGGACTTCTTCATCAACTACGGCTTCGTCACGCCCGAGCTGCGCGCGCTGATGCACCCGCGAAGCGCGCGCCGCGTGTGGGACAAGGCGCGCTGGAAGCTCGCACAGCAGGTGCTCGAGGTGGTGGCGGAACTCGGCGAGGCGCACCCGGCCGACGTCGACGCGCGGCTCGGCCAGGGCGCGGTGAAGAACTGGTTCGGCGGCAACAGCCGGCTCAGCACCGAACTGCTCGACGGCCTGCATTACCGCGGCCACCTCGATGTGGTGCGGCGTGACAGCGGTACGCGCTGCTACACGCTGGCCGCGCCCTGGCCCGAGCCGCCCGACAAAGATGCCGCGATGGCGGCGATGGACGCGATGGCCGACGCGCTGGTGCAGAAGTACGCGCCGCTGCCCGCCGGCAGCCTGTCCACGCTGATCTCCATGCTCTACAGCGCCGCCTGGCAGTGGGTGGACCTGCGCAAGCCGACGCTGGCGCGCGCCAAGGCCCGGCTGCGCTCCGCCCGGGTCGACGGCGAGGACTGGTTCTGGCCGGCCGGCGAGGACCCCACCCAGGGCTGGCGCATCCCCGCCAAGGTGCGCCTGCTGGCGCCCTTCGATCCCCTGGTGTGGGACCGCCGCCGCTTCGAACTGCTGTGGGGCTGGGCCTACCGCTTCGAGGCCTACACACCGGCGGCGAAGCGGGTGCGCGGGCATTACGCGCTGCCGCTGCTGTGGCGCGACCGGGTCATCGGCTGGGGCAATCTGAAGGTGGTGGACGGGCAGTTGCAACACGAACTGGGTTTCGTCGACGGCCGGCCGCGCGAGGCGGCGTTCACGGCGGCGCTGGAGGCCGAACTGGCGGCGATGGCAGGGTTTCTCGGCCTGCCCGCATAATCCGCACCCTCCCGAGGAGCGCTGCAACCGCCTGCACCGGCGGCCAGGCTCGGGAACCGCTGCATGCGGCGTGGCAACGGCGCTCATCCACCGATCCGGCGTGGGTGAGCTCTGCCCCCGGATCCCTGACCCGGAGTCCCTGCCATGTTGAACCCCAACGACTTTCATGTTGCCGACCCGTCGCTTGCCGACTGGGGCCGCAAGGAAATCACCATCGCCGAAGGCGAGATGCCCGCGCTGATGGCGATCCGCAAGGAGCTCGCCGCCAGCCAGCCGCTCAAGGGCGCGCGCGTCACCGGCAGCCTGCACATGACCATCCAGACCGCCGTGCTGGTGGAAACCTTGCAGGCGCTCGGCGCCCAGGTGCGCTGGGCCTCGTGCAACATCTTCAGCACCCAGGACCACGCGGCCGCCGCGCTGGTGGCCAAGGGCACGCCGGTGTTCGCCTACAAGGGCGAGACGCTCGAGGACTATTGGGACTACACGCACCGCATCTTCGAGTTCGGCGCCGCTCATTCCGCGCACGAGGGGCCGAACATGATCCTCGACGACGGCGGCGACGCCACCCTGCTGCTGCACCTGGGCAAGCGGGCCGAGAAGGACCTCTCCGTGCTGGCCAGCCCGGGCAGCGAGGAGGAGCGCATCCTGTTCGCCGCCATCAAGGCCAAGCTGGCGGTGGACGCCAGCTGGTACAGCCGCAAGGCCGCCGAGATCATCGGCGTGACCGAGGAGACCACCACCGGCGTGCACCGTCTGAAGGAGATGTCTGCCAAGGGCACGCTGCTGTTCCGCGCCATCAACGTCAACGACAGCGTCACCAAGAGCAAGTTCGACAACCTCTACGGCTGCCGCGAGAGCCTGGTGGACGGCATCAAGCGCGCCACCGACGTGATGGTGGCCGGCAAGATCGCCGTGGTGGCCGGCTACGGCGACGTGGGCAAGGGCTCGGCGCAGGCGCTGCGCGCGCTCTCCGCCCAGGTCTGGGTGACCGAGATCGACCCGATCTGCGCGTTGCAGGCCGCCATGGAGGGTTACCGCGTGGTGACCATGGAGTGGGCGGTCGACAAGGCCGACATCTTCGTCACCGCCACCGGCAACAAGGACGTCATCACCCGCGCCCATATGGAGCGCATGAAGAACAACGCCATCGTCTGCAACATCGGCCACTTCGACAACGAGATCGACGTCGCCGGCCTGGAAGGCTGCCGCTGGGACGAGATCAAGCCGCAGGTCGACCACGTGGTGTTCCCGGACGTGGATGGCAAGCCGGGCAAGCGCATCATCATGCTGGCCAAGGGCCGCCTGGTGAACCTGGGCTGCGGCACTGGCCACCCCAGCTACGTGATGAGCTCGAGCTTCGCCAACCAGACCCTGGCGCAGGTGGAACTGTTCGCGCACCAGGAGCGCTACGACGTCGGCCAGGTCTATGTGCTGCCCAAGCACCTCGACGAGAAGGTCGCGCGCCTGCAGCTGACGACGCTGAACGCCGAGCTGACCGAGCTGAGCGATGCCCAGGCCGCCTACATCGGCGTGGACAAGGCCGGTCCGTACAAGGCCGACAGCTACCGGTATTGATGCGCGGCCCGCAATGGAGCCAAAATGGCTCCATTGCAGCTTCATCGAACGGAGGATGCCGTGGGCGTCAATCTGTCCATCAAGTCGGTGCCCGAGGCCTGGGCCGAGCGCCTGCGCCAGCGCGCCGAACGCAACCACCGCTCGCTGCAGGGCGAGCTGATGGCCATCGTCGAGCAGGCACTGGCGCAGGATGACGCAGCCGCCTTGCCGCGTGCGGCGGCCACGGCGGCCACGGCGGCCACGCCGATGGCCGGCGAGTCCTGGCAATCGGGCTCGCTGAGCGTCGAACAGACCAGCGCCCTGCTGCTTGCCCAGCGCGGCACGCCGGGCGCACGCGCGGCCGCAAAGCTGCCGCGGGCCGTGGACATCGTCCGCGCCGACCGCGACCGCCGCTGAACCGCATCCATGTCGCCCCGCACGCTCTATGTGGCCGAACCCAGCCAGCCCTACCGGACGCGGCCGCCCCTGGTGGTGGATTGCAGCCTGGTGAGCGCCTGGTTGTTCCACGAAGCCAGCGCGAGCGAGGCCGAGCGGCGCCTGCTGGGTCATCAGCTGCACGCCCCCGAGTTGCTGAGCCACGAGATCGTCAGCGTCGCCCTGAAGAAGCTCCATGCCGGAATGGCGCCCGAGCTGGTGCAGGTCAGCCTGGGTTGCTTTGTCGGCCAATCGCTCACCCTGCACCGCACCGACCCCGTGGCGCAACTGGCCCTGGCCGCGCGCTACCGACTCAGCGCCTGCGACGCCGCCTA
>JAYRUQ010000045.1:0-21669 GCA_041919015.1 Inhella sp. | reverse complement strand
CGGTGGCCGCCCGGCTGCGCAAGCAGCTCGACGGCGCCCGCATCACCCTGGTGGACGGCAAGCGCGAGCACCACTACCAACCCGGCTTCACGCTGATCGCCAGCGGCGTCTGGCCCGAGCACAAGGTGCGCAGCCTCAACAGCGACTTCCACCCCGAGGGCGTGGACTGGGTGCAGGAGGCGGCGCTCGTCATCGACCCGGTGGCGCAGACCGTCGCCACCGCCAGCGGCCGCAGCCTGCGCTACGACTTCCTGGTGGTGGCCACCGGCCTGCACCTGGACTATGCGCAGATCGAAGGCATGGACCTGGCCGCCATCGGCCGCAACGGGCTGGCCAGCGTCTACCCCGGCCCCGAGGCCGCGAGCCGCAGCTGGCAGGCGCTCGACGCCTTCCGCAAGAAGGGCGGCGAGGCGCTGATGACGCTGCCGGCCGGTCCGCTCAAATGCGCCGGCGCGCCGCTCAAGATGAGCTTCATGGTGGCCGACCGCCTGCGCCAGGCCGGCACCCTGGGGGCCAGCAAGGTGCGCTTCATGAGCGCGCTGCCGCAGGACACGGTGTTCGGTGTCAAGGCCGTCAACGACCGCGTGCTGGCGCTGTGGCAGGACATCGGCATCCAGCCCGAGTACCTGCGCAAGCTGGTCGGCGTGGACATCGGCGCGCGCCGTGCCACCTTCGCCGCCGCCGACGGAACGCGCCAGACCCTGGGCTACGACTTCCTGCACCTGGTGCCGCCGATGCGTGCGCCCGATGTGGTGCGCGCCAGCCCGCTGGCCTGGCCGACCGGTCCGATGGCCGGCGGCGGCTGGCTGGAGGTCGACAAGGGCACGCTGCAGCACCGCCGCTTCGCCAATGTGTTCGGCGTCGGCGACGTCAACGGCACGCCGCGCGGCAAGACCGCAGCCACGGTGAAGAAGAGCGCGCCGCTGGTGGCGCACAACCTGGTGCGCGTCATCGCCGGCCAGGCGCCCGACCAGCAGTTCGACGGCTACACCTCCTGCCCGCTGATCACCCGCGAGGGCTCGGCCATGCTGATCGAGTTCGACTACGAGGGCCGTCTGACCCCCTCGCTGCCGGCCATCGAGCCGCTGCAGGAAAGCTACCTGGCCTGGCTGATGAAGACGCGCATGCTGAAGCCGGCCTATGTCGCGGTGCTGCGGGGGAGGGTGTGATGTACGAAATCTGGCTGATGCTGAACATCGGGTGGGAGATCGCCCGCGAGATCGCGCCCTGGCTGCTCGGCGCCCTGTTGCTGTGGCTGGCGCTGCTGGCCCTGGCGCGGCGCCGCCTGTGCGGCGCACGCCGGCCGGCCGCCGGGCTCGGCCTGACGGTGGCCTTGCTGGCCGTGCTGCTGCTGCCCTGGCTCACGCAGTCGGGGCTCGGCGAACTGAGCTACTGGGTCGACTGGGCGACCCTCATCGGCATGGCGCTGGGCTTCGGCCTGGCGGCCGCCCTCTTCACCTGGCCGCTGCTGGCGCTGTTGCTGCGCAGTCCGGACTGTTCCCCTGCTTCGCTTCAAGGAGAGAAACCATGAGTTCCTGGCAAATCGTGCGCGCCGTGGCCGGCGCCTTCATCCTGGCCTCGCTGCTGCTGTCGCAGTTGCACAGCCCCTGGTGGCTGGCCTTCACCGCCTTCGTCGGGGTCAACCTGCTGCAAAGTGGCTTCAGCCGCTGGTGCCTGATGGAGACCCTGCTGCGCCGCGCTGGCGCGCGGGAGGGCTGCTGAATGCAGGGCTCCCAACTGCGTCTGGGCTGGCCCCTCCCGAGCCTGCGTGAACGCCATTGGGCGCACGGGGTGCACTGAGATGCACGCCGTCTGTCCGCAATGCGGCACCATCAACCGCCTGCCCGAGGAGCGCAGGGGCGAAGGACCGGTCTGCGCGCGCTGCAAGGCCGAACTGCTGCCCACGCAGCCGGTGGCGCTGGCCGACGCCAGCCTGCCGGGCTATCTGGCCAACAGCGATGCGGCGGTGCTGGTCGACTTCTGGGCCGCCTGGTGCGGGCCCTGCAAGGCCATGGCGCCGCACTTCGAGGCGGCTGCCGCGCAGCTGCCCGGCGTGCGCTTCGTCAAGCTCGAGACCGACGGCAACCCGCAGGCCTCGGTGGCCCACCGCATCCGCTCCATCCCGACCCTGGTACTGTTCCAGGGCGGTCGCGAACTGGCGCGGCGCAGCGGCGCCCTGCCCGCCGCCGAACTGGCGGCCTGGGTTCGCGCCTGCCTCTGACACGCCATGCAGCAATCCTTGAAACACCTCGGTCCCGGCAATTTCGCCATCGTGATGGGCCTGTGCGGGCTCGGCCTGGCCTGGGCGCGTGCGCGTGCCACGATGGGCGAGGGGGCGCTGTGGACCGCATCGGCCATCGCCGCGCTGGCGGCGCTGGTGTTCGTGGCGTTGCTGGCGGCCAGCCTGCTGCGCTGGATGCGCCACCGCGAGGCGGTGCTGGAGGACCTGCGCCACCCGGTGCGGCAGGCCTTCTTCGCCGCCATCCCGATCTCGCTGATCCTGCTGGCCACGCTGGCGCATGCGCTGCTGGGCCACGCGAGCTGGATCGCGGCGCTGTGGTGGCTCGGCTGCGGGGCGCAGTTCGGCGTCACGCTCTGGGTGCTGGCGCGCTACCTGCGCGGGCCGGCCGCCGGCCTGGCCGGGCTCACGCCGGTGCTCTTCATCCCGGTGGTCGGCAATGTGCTGGCGCCGCTGGCCGGCGAAGGCCTGGGCCACGCGCAGTGGGCGGCCGCGCAATTCGGCCTCGGTCTGTTCCTCTGGCCGCTGGTGCTGGCGCTGCTGTGGCTGCGCCTGGTGCAGCAGGGCCTGTGGCCGGAGCGCCTGTGGGCCACCACCTTCATCACCGTGGCGCCGCCCGCGGTGGTGGGGCTGGCCGCGCTGCAGATGGGCGCGCCGCCCCCCTTGGCCTGGATGAGCTGGGGCCTGGCGCTGGCCTTCCTGCTTCTGAGCGCAGCGCTGCTGCCGCGCCTGCGCCGCCAGGGCTTCCAACTGCCCTGGTGGGGCATGAGCTTTCCGCTCGCCGCCTTTGCCGCGCTGAGCCTGCGCCTGCAGGTGCCGGGCCTGGCCATCGCGCTGCTCGCCTTGGCCTCGCTGACGGTGGCCGGCCTGCTGCTGGCGACCTGGCGCGCGGCGCGCGGCGGCCGGCTCTGGGTGCCGGAGCCGGTGGCCACCCTGGCGGCCTCGCCCTGAGGCATGGAGGCGGCGGCGCGCTCCCCGCTGACCGGTTTCGTCGCGCTGCTGCGCTCGGCGGGGCTGCCGGTGGGCGCGGACCGCTGGCTGCTGGCGCACCAGGCGCTGGCCCTGGTCGGGCTGCGCCGCCGTGCCGGTCTGCACGCCGCGCTGCGCGCCACCTTGGTCAGCGCGCCGCAGGATCTGCCGCTGTTCGACGCCGCGTTTGCGCTGTACTGGAGCGCGCCCCAGGCCAGCCTGGCGACCCTGCTGCCCGAGTTGCCGCCGCTGGCCCATCTGCTGCCGCGCCGCGCGCCACCGCCGGCCCCGCCGCGCCGCCTGCTCGACGCCCTGCTGCCGCCGCACGCCTGGAGGCCCCTGGACGAGCCCCCGACGCCGGTCTGCCTGGGCGCCAGCGCCGCCGAGGCCCAGGCCGGCGCGCAGCAACGCTTCGACGAACTGGGCGCCGCCGAGGTCCCGCAGCTGCGCGCCGCCGCCCGCGAGCTGGCGCGCCGGCTGCAGCAGCGGCGCCAGCGGGGCCGGCGCTGGCAGGCGGCGGCGCTGGGGCGCGTCGACCTGGTCGCCGCGCTGCGCCGTCTGCAGGGCGGGCGGCCGCTGCTGCCCCTGGCGCGTCGCAAGCCCCGGCGCCCGCCCCAGCAGTGCCTGTGGCTGGGTGACGTGTCGGGCTCCATGCAGGAGCCGGTGCGTGCGCTGCTGCTGTGGGCGCACGCGCTGGCGCAGCAGCCGGTGGCCGGCCTGCAGATGCGTTTCTGGGCCTTCGGCACGCGCCTGCATGCGCTGAGCGCGCTGCTGCGCGACGCCCGCGATGCCGACGCCGCGCTGGCCCATCTGGCCGACAGCGGCCTGGGCCGCAGCGGCGGCACGCGCATCGGCAGCGCGCTGCAGCAGCTGCGCGCGCAGGAGGGGCCGCGCCTGGCGGCCGGCCGTTGCACCTTGCTGCTGGTCAGCGACGGCCTCGACCACCGCCCCGACGACCCGTTGCTGGCCGACGAGCTGCGCGCCTGGCGCGCGCGCGGCGTGCACCTGGTCTGGCTCGACCCGCTGCGCCGCGACCACCTTGACGCCAGCACCGCGCTGGCCCGCGGCGTGCACGCGCGCTGGCCCATCGCCACCCTCACCGAACTGCAGCGCTTCGTGGAGGGCTTCACGCCGGCGGACTCCGGGGCGTGACGGTTTCGCCACGCTGACAACTTGAAACCTGGGGTCTGACGCCGACCCTCCCTAGGGTCGCTACCCTGCCCCAGGGGTACGCAGGCGTGCAATCCTTTGCGGCTGCGGCGTGGACGCTGACATGGGGGTCGGGTGATGGCAGTTGACGGGCGCGGCGAGCGCCACAAGGCGGCATTCGCCGACACGATGACGCGCGAGCCGCAGCGCAGCGTGGGGCCGGACGACGCCGGCGCCGACACTGCGCCGGCGCTGCCGCCCGATGCCGGCGCCTGGTCCGACACCCGCCCGGGCGTGGGCGTGCGGCGCAGCCTGTGCGTGGGCGTCGATGACGTCGGCCTGCACCCCGGCGTGAACGGCGCGGCCATCGATCTGGTGCTGTCCGGCCGTGTGCAGGCGCTGGCCAGCTGCGTTGCGGCGCCCCACTGGCCCGAGGTGGTCGAGCACCTGCAGCGCCTGCGCGGCCTGGCCGTGGACATCGGCCTGCAGCTCGATCTGACGCGCTTCACGCTCGACGCCGGGGTGCGCCGCCCGCTGCGTCGCCACCTGCTGAGCCTGGGCCTGCCGCGCCTCGACCTGCTGCGCCGCGAGATCGCCGCGCAATTCGACGCCTTCGAGGGCGCGCTGGGCCAGGCGCCGGCCTTCGTGGCGGGTTTCCGCGAGGTGCACCAGACGCCCCGCGTGCGCACGCTGCTGCTGCAGGAGCTGGAGCGCCGCTATCCGAGCGGCAGCCGCCCCTGGGTGCGCGTGGCGCAGCGCGGCGGTCGCGGTGCGCTGCCGCAGGGGCTGCGAGCCTGGGCGGTGGAGCGCAGCGGGGCCGAGGCGCTGGCGCAGGGCCTGGCCCGCTTGGGTGTGGCGCGCAACCGCGGCCTGCTCGGCCTGTACGACTTCGCCGGCGGCACCGAGCGCTACCGCGAACTGCTCACGCAGTGGCTGGGCAAGGCGCGCGACGGCGACCTGCTGATCTGCCACCCCTCGCTGGCCAGCGTGGCCCGCGACCCCCTGCTGGCGGCGCGCCAGGCCGAGTACAAGCTGCTCGCCAGCCCCGAATGGCCGGCGCTGCTCGAACGCCACGACATCGAGCTGCGCCCGCTGGCGCAGCTGCTGGCGCGCAAGACGCGGGGGTGATTCGCGGGGTCACACGCGGGGTTCAGAGACTCACCCCCGGCGCGCATTTCACCTCCTCCATCACCACATAGGTGCGCGTCTCGCGCACGCCGGGCAGGGTCCAGATGCCGCTGCCCAGAAGATGGCGGTAGGCGGCCATGTCGGCCACGCGGGTCTTGAGCAGGTAGTCAAAACCGCCGGCCACCAGATGGCATTCGAGGATCTCGGGGCGCGCCTGCACGGCGGCCTTGAAGCTGTCCATCACGTCGTGCACGGTGCGGTCCAGCAGCACCTCGACGAACACCAGCAGCGCGGCGCCGAGCTTGTCGGGGTTGAGCTGCGCGCGGTAGCCCAGGATGTAGCCCTCGCGCTGCAGGCGCTTGACGCGCTCGTGCACGCTGGAGGCGCTCAGGTGCACCTGCTCGGCGAGCTTCTGGTGGGTGATGCGCGCGTCCTCCTGCAGCACGCGCAGGATGCGCAGGTCGATGCGGTCGAGCTCGGGGTGGTGGTCGAGGTCCATGGCGATCCGTTCGGCGGGAGGCGGCATTCTCCGTAGCCTTTCCGGCGGACTCCTGCCTAAAGTGCCGGAAATTCCTGCCGGAGACCCCCATGACGATGCCCGCCGAAGTCCAGCGCCTGCCCAGCCCCTACCGCGACGAGAACGATTGCGTGGCGGCGCTGGCCGCCGAACTGCAGGGCCTGCGCGCGCAGTGGCCGGCGGTGCTGAAGCTGGCCGGCCCCTGGGTCGAGCAGGTGCGCGGCAACCCGGCGCCGTTCTGGGCCATGGAGTCGCTGCTGCGCGAGTACCCGATCACGCGACCCGAGGGTCTGGCGCTGATGCGCCTGGCCGAGGCGCTGCTGCGCGTGCCCGACGCCGAGACCGCCATCGCGCTGACCGCCGACCAGCTCGGCCGCGCCGACTTCGACTCGGCCGGCGATGGGCCGCACAAGGTCTTCGCGTCCTTGAGCGCGGCGGCCATCGGCCTGTCGAAGAAGTTCCTGCCGGGCGAGGAGGGCGGCGGCCTGATGGGCCGGCTCGGAAACAAGACCGTGGTGGGCGCCACGGTGCGCGCCATCCAGCTGCTGGGCCGCCAGTTCGTGCTCGGACGCAACATCGACGAGGCGCAGGACGAGGCCGCCGCGGCGCGCAAGGAGCAAGCCAGGGAGCGCAGGGCCGCCCCAAGCTCCCTGAGCCCCCTCGGGGGGCAGGAGCCGCGCAGCGGCGACGTGGGGGCCAACCGTTTGACCTTCAGCTACGACATGCTGGGCGAAGGCGCGCGCACCGAGCGCGACGCCGAGCGCTATCTGGCCGCCTACCACCATGCCATCGGGCGCATCGCGGCACGCGGCCGGGCCGCCAGCCCGATGGCCGCCGACGGCATCTCCATCAAGCTCTCGGCGCTCTTCACGCGCTACGAGGTGCTGCAGCGCGAGCGGGTCTTCACCACCCTGCTGCCGCGCGTGCTGGGTCTGGTGGACGCCGCGGCGGCGGCCAATATGAACCTCACCATCGATGCCGAGGAGGTTGACCGGCTCGAGATCAGCCTCGACCTGCTCGAGGCCCTGGCCGACCATGTGGCCGCGCGCCACCCGCAGTGGCAGGGCCTGGGCCTGGCCGTGCAGGCCTACCAGACGCGCGCCCGCGCCGTCATCGATGCAGTGGCCCAGATCGCGCGCGCCCGCGGCCTGCGCTTCATGGTGCGCCTCGTCAAGGGCGCCTACTGGGACGGCGAGATCAAGCGCGCCCAGGAGCTGGGCCTGGCGCACTACCCGGTGTTCACGCACAAGGCGCACACCGATCTGTCCTACCTGGCCTGCGCGCAGGCGCTGCTGGCACACAAGGACGTGATCTACCCGCAGTTCGCCAGCCACAACGCCGGCACCGTGGCGGCCATCGTGCAGATGGCCCGGGAAGCCGGCGCGCCGTTCGAGATGCAGCGCCTGCACGGCATGGGCGAGGGCGTCTACCGCGAAGTGTTGCGTGCTCCTTCGATCGCCTGCCGCGTCTATGCGCCGGTCGGCGAGCACCGCGACCTGCTGGCTTACCTGGTGCGCCGCCTGCTCGAGAACGGCGCCAATTCGAGCTTCGTGCACCAGCTCGCCGACCCCGCGGTGGCGGTGCCCGAGCTGCTGTCCTGTCCGCTCGACGACCTGCGTGCCGCCCCGCTGCAGCCGCTGCCGCTGAAGCTCTACGAGGCGGCCGGTGAGGCGCGGCGCAACAGCTGCGGCGCCGATCTGGCCGACCCCGCGCAGCGTGCGCCGCTGCTGGAGGCGCTGTGCGCAACGGTCGTTGAGCGCGTGCCCGAGGCCACGCCGGCGCAGGTCGAGGCCGCCATGGCGCGCCTGCAGGCGGGCGTGGCGGGCTGGAGCGGCACGCCGGTGGCGCAGCGCGCCGCCCTGCTGCGCCGCGCCGCCGACGCCCTGGAGGCGCAGCTGCCCTTCTTCTGTGGCCTGCTCGTCAAGGAGGCGCACAAGACCCTGGCCGACTGCGTGGCCGAGGTGCGCGAGGCGGTCGACTTCCTGCGCTACTACGCGCTGGAGGCCGAGATGGCCGGCGACGCCGCCATGCAGGGCCGTGGCGTGTTCGTCTGCATCTCGCCGTGGAACTTCCCGCTGGCGATCTTTGCCGGCCAGGTGGTGGCGGCGCTGGTGGCCGGCAACACGGTGGCCGCCAAGCCCGCCGAGCAGACCCCGGCGGTGGCGCTGGCCTGCGTGCGCCTGCTGTGGCAGGCCGGCGTCCCCGAGGACGCACTGCAGCTGCTGCACGGCAGCGGCGAGACGGTCGGTGCGGCGCTGGTGGCGCACGACGCAACGGCCGGCGTGTGCTTCACCGGCAGCACCCAGGTGGCCAAGATCATCCAGCGCAGCCTGGCCGCCTCGGGGCGCAGCAAGGTGCTGATCGCCGAGACCGGCGGCCTGAACGCCATGGTGGTGGACAGCACCGCGCTGCCCGAGCAGGTGGTCGACGCGGTGGTGCAGAGCGCGTTCCGCTCGGCCGGCCAGCGCTGCTCGGCGCTGCGCCTGCTGTGCGTGCACGAGTCGATCGCCGATGGCGTGATCGAGATGATCAAAGGCAGCCTGGCCGAGCTGCGCGTCGGCGACCCGGCGCGCCTGGACACCGATGTCGGTCCGCTGATCGACGCCGAGGCCTTCGAGGGCATCCGCGCGCAGCTGCAACGCCTGCGTGGCGAGGCGCGCCTGCTGGCCGAGGGCAGGCTGCACGACGCCGGGGTTGCCCATCTGTTGGCGCCGGTCGCCTTCGAGATCCGCGACAGCGCCGAGCTGCGCAGCGAGATCTTCGGCCCGGTGCTGCATGTGCTGCGCTGGTCGGGCGACCCGGCGGCCGTCATCGAACGCATCAACGCGCTGGGCTATGGGCTCACGCTGGGCATCCAGACGCGCATCGACACGCGCGCCGAGCAGCTCGCCGACGCCGCGCGCATCGGCAATGTGTACGTGAACCGCAACATCATCGGCGCGGTGGTCGGCGTGCAGCCCTTCGGCGGCGAGGGCCTGTCGGGGACCGGCCCGAAGGCCGGCGGGCCCAACTACCTGTGGCGCTTCGTGCGCCCGGCGGCGGTGCCGGGGCGTGGCGCGCTGCCGGCCAGCCTGCCCGATGCACTCGGCCAGCGCCTGCGCGCGCTGCAGGCCCTGCTGCCCGACCAGAGCGGCCTGCTGGCGCAGGCCGCGCCGCGCCTGCTCGGCCAGGCGCTGCCCGGCCCGACCGGCGAACGCAACGAGCTGCGCCTGCACCCGCGCGGCCATGTGCTCGGGCTGGTGGGGTCGGCCAGCCCCTGGGCCCCGGCTGCGCCGGGTCCGTCCCCCGAGGGGAGCGCGAGGCTTTGGGGCGGCCCGGCGGCCACGCAGGGCGAAAGCTGGCGTGCCGGCCTCGGCCTGGCCCTGCTGGCCGGCAACCGCGTGACCCTGGTGGGCAGCCAGGCCGCGCTGGCCGGCGCCTGCGCCTTGGTGCAGGCGCTGCAGGGCGGCGTGCTCGACGGCCGCCTGGCCTGCCAGGTGCACGAGCCCTCGCAATGGGCCGAGTGGCTGCCCAAGGCGGCGTTGGACGGGGTCTTCGGCGCCGGCTTGAGCGCCGCGCAGACCGCCACCGTGCTGGCCGCTCTGGCCGCGCGCGGCGGCGCCATCGTGCCCCTGGTGCTGCCCGATGAGGCGGCCCAGCCGCAGCAGATCTACCGTTTTGCCGCCGAGCAGACGCTGACGGTCAACACCGCGGCGGCGGGCGGCAACGCGGCGCTGCTGGCGGGCTGAGAGCTCGGTCCTCGACCCTGCGGCGTCGTGGTCCGTGGCGGCCGGGTCCTGGGCCCATGGCTCGTCCGTCTGCAGTCCGAAGCGGCCGGCCCGGGCCGTCGCCCAGTCGGGCGGCGGAGCGAGCATCCCCAGACGCGGGGCGTCCTGCCCCTTCGCCCGGACACCGAGCCGGATGCTTCGCGCGCGGCAACCGTCGGCGTCACCGCTGTGGCGTTTATGGCAATACCAATGAAATACCAATGAACTTGGCTGGGATGGACGCAGGCGCTTCGTTGTGGCTCGTTGCTCTATGAAATGAGGCTCGTCCGGGTTGGTATCCGGGAAACTACTGGCTCTAAAGTGGTATGCAACTGGAGAGTTGCTTGCCTATAGTGGCATCTCATTGGTCGCGCTGCAGGTGGAATGGGATCTCCCGGCGCCGACCGATCGACGAATTCCCAACTCTCACGCCCAAGGTCGCGCCATGAAACTTCAAGCCACCCCCGTCCACGGTGCCGTCGCCTGCCTGCTGCTGGGCCTGGCGGGCTCCGCCCTCGCGCAGAGCACGCCGCAGCCCGCGCTCGACACCGTCGTCGTCACCGGCATCCGTGCCTCGCAAGAGAAGTCGCTCAACCTCAAGCGCAAGGCCGAGACGCACGTCGAGGTCATCACCGCCGAGGACATCGGCAAGATGCCCGACAAGAACATTGCCGACTCGCTGCAGCGCGTGCCCGGCGTGACCATCAGCTCGGCCGGCGCCAGCGAGGGGGGCTTCGACGAGAACGACCGCGTGTCGATGCGCGGCACCAACGCCAGCCTGACGCAGACCCTGATCAACGGCCACGTGGTTTCCTCGGGGGACTGGTTCGTGCTCAACCAGGTGCAGAACGCCGGCCGCAGCGTCAGCTTCACCATGCTGCCCTCGGAGCTGGTCAGCCAGGTGGTGGTGCGCAAGACCGCCGAGGCCAGCCTCGTGGAAGGCGGTCTGACCGGTGCGGTGGACATCATCACCAGGAAGCCGCTGGACTTCACGAAGCAGCTCACCGCCGAGGCCTCGCTGGGCGCGGTCTACGCCGACCTGCCGGGCAAGACCGACCCGCAGCT
This sequence comes from Inhella sp., assembly GCA_041919015.1. Taxonomy (GTDB): domain Bacteria; phylum Pseudomonadota; class Gammaproteobacteria; order Burkholderiales; family Burkholderiaceae_C; genus Inhella. Next base: position 10,856 of record JAYRUQ010000045.1, on the reverse strand, counting down.
CAGCGCGCTGTTCAACTGGCGCTCAAACGACAAGACCTTCGGCGTGCTGGCCCAGGTGTTCTCCGAGAAGCGCCACCTGCGCCGCGACGGCGTCGAGGTGCTGGGCTACAACCAGATCCAGCCCGGCAGCGCCGTGGCCTTGAGCAACCCCGACCTGTCCGGCGTCTACTACCCGCGCAACATCGGCGCGGCCCTGTTCGAGCAGGAGCGCAAGCGCGAGGGCGGGTTGATCGAGCTGCAGGTGCGGCCCAACCGCGACGTCTCGGTGTCGCTGACCGGCTTTACGTCGACGCTCAACGCCAGCAACTACAACCGCAACTACCTGACGCACGCGCCCTTCTTCCTCAACGAGGGCGCCGGCTCGGCACCCGACGCCGGCTATGTGGTGCGCAACAACACCCTGGTGTCGGCCAGCTTCGCCGACAAGGGCGGCAACTACGGCCTCTACGACATGATTTCGCGCCCCGGCGCGAAGGCCAAGACCGAGTTCGTCAACCTGGAAGGCAAGTTCAACGCCAGTGACGCGCTGAGCTTCAGCACCAAGCTCGGCAGCTCGCGCGGCGTGGGCACCACGCCGACCCAGGACGTGATGGAGCTGCACATGGGCGGCGGGGCCTCCTGGAAGCTCAACGGCAGCGGCAGCGCACCCGACTTCAAGCTCGGCAACACCAACGCCGGCACGGTCGCCGGGCATGGGCTGGACTGGGTCTTCGGCACGCAGAACGTCAAGGTCGACGACGAGGACCAGTGGGCGCAGATCGACGGCGAGTACCAGCTCGACGGCGGCTTCCTGAGCGCCATCAAGTTCGGCCTGCGCCGCGCCACGCACGACCGCGAGTCCAAGGACGTCGTCGCGCAGGGCCCGCGCTGCTCCGACGGCACGGCCTTCACCTGGGGCGCCAACTGGTGCTCGACGCCGCAGACCTCGCCCGACTGGGCGGCGGTCAACGTGCCCGGTGGCGTGCAGCACTACCCGAGCGACTTCGCCGGCGGCCTGGGTGGCAGCTTCCCGCGCAAGGTCTGGTACTACACGCCCGAGCAACTGGCCGCCTTCAGCGCCCAGTACAGCAACCGCGATCCGGTGGTGCGCCGCTACTTCGACTGGGAGTACGCGCTGGCCGAGAAGACCACCGCCGCCTATGCCCAGGCCAACTTCGGCGCCGGCAGCTTGAGCGGCAACTTCGGCCTGCGCCTGGTGCGCAGCGAGCAGGCCACCATGCTCTACCTGCCGGCGCTGGGTGCCCCGGCGCAGGCCTCCTCGGCCTTCGGCGACTACGTGATCGACCGCGTCAAGCGCAGCTTCACCGACACCCTGCCGAGCCTGAACCTGCGCTATGCACTGAACGCCGAGATGGTGCTGCGTGGCGCCATCACCAAGACCCTGACGCGTCCCGACTACGCCGCGCTGGCCGGTGCGACCAGCCTGTCGCCGCCGCCGGCCCCCGGTGGCATCGGCTCGGGCTCGGCGCCCAACCCCATGCTCAACCCGGTGCGCTCGACCAACCTCGACGTCTCCTGGGAATGGTTCCACGCCCCGCGCGCCATGGTGGCGGTGAGCGCCTTCCACATGGACATGGGGAGCCTGATCACGGTCGGCCAGATCACGCGCCAGTTCCGCACCTTCAACCAGGCCAACCCGAACGGCTTCATGGCCGACTACGTGCTCAACGTGCCGGTCAACGGCAAGGGCAAGGTGCAGGGCCTGGAGTTCACGGTGGAGCAGCCGATCGGCGCCAACTTCGGCGTCAGCGCCAACTACACCTACACCGACGCCGAGGAGGCCGGCGGCAAGCCCATGCTGGGCGCGTCCAAGAGCGTCTACAACCTCGGTGCCTGGTTCGAGAACGAGGTCTGGAACGCCCGCCTCAACTACAGCTACCGCGACGCCTTCTACAACGGCCTGGATCGCAACACCGCCTTCAGCCAGGACAGCGTCGGCGTGGTCTCGGCCTCGCTGGGTTACAAGTTCAGCGACAGCCTCAGCCTCTCGCTGGACGGCCGCAACCTCAACAACCCGAAGCTGAAGTACTACGCGCTGAACAAGGACCAGCCGCGCTCGATCTACGAGAACGGCCGCCAGTTCTACCTGACCGCCCGCGTCAAGTTCTGAGCACCCCCAGGTCCGGGCCAGCCCGGCCACCTTAAGAGCGCCGGCCCGCCCGGTTGCCAAGGGGTCCTTCGGGACCCCTTTCCTTTTGCTTTGCGGACCGCCCCACGGGCCGCTGCGTGCAGCCCTTGAGGCTTCGGGATCGTGCTTCCCGCGGGGCGTCCCGTTCGGCGTCCTGTCGCTGTCCCATCCTTTGCAGGGCCGCCGCGCGGCGCGGGCGGCCCGTCATGGAGACATCTCACGAATCTCGCCCGACCCACAGGTGGCGACTTGTGTCTAGAATAGATGCACCGACTGTGCATCTTTATGGGTGTACGGCGATGGCCGCAAGGCCTTTGCTTCTCCTCTCCATGTCTGGAACAAGAACATGAAATCCACAAGCAGGCTCTGGCGCTGGCTGGGCCTCATCTTCGTCCTCTCCTTCGGCGCCCTGGGTTACCTGGGATGGGAGATCTATCTCTCCGCGCCCCCCATCCCCAAGTCCGTGGTGTCGACCGAGGGCGAGACCCTTTACACCGAGGCGCAGATCCAACTCGGCCAGCGGGCCTGGCGCTCCGCCGGTGGCCAGCAGCTGGGCACCGTCTGGGGCCATGGCAGCTATCTGGCGCCGGACTGGTCGGCCGACTGGCTGCACAAGGAGGCGCTGGCGCTGCAGGCCATTCGCGCCCAGCAGCGCGGTGCCGAACTGACCGCCGCCGAAAAGGCGATGGTCGAGCTGCAGGTGCGCGACGAGATGCGCCGCAACAGCTACGACAGCATCAACGGCACGCTCACCGTGTCCGCAGAACGCGCGCAGGCCATCCAGCAGGTCGCCAAGCACTATGCGGATCTGTTCGGCAGCGAACCGGCGCTGGCCGCTCTGCGCGAGCAGTACGCGATGACCGACGGCATGCTGCCCAACGACGACGAGCGCCAGGCCCTGACCGCCTTCTTCTTCTGGTCCTCCTGGTCCGCGTCAACCAACCGACCCGGCGAGACGGCGCTGTCCTACACCAGCAACTGGCCGCACGAGCCGCTGGTGGGCAACACCCTGCCGAACTCGGCGGCGATGTGGTCGATGTTCAGCGTCATCCTGCTGCTCGCCGCAATCGCCGCGATGCTCTGGCTGCACGGGCGCGGCGAACACGAGCCCGAGGCTCAGGTGCCGGCGACCGACCCGCTGCTCGGCGCCAAGGCGACAGCGTCGATGATGGCGACGCGCAAGTACTTCTTCGTCGTCATCGGTCTGATGCTGCTGCAGATCGCGATGGGCATCCTGACCGCGCACTACGCGGTCGAGGGCCAGTCGCTGTTCGGCTTCCCGCTTGCCGAGCTGCTGCCCTATGTGACCAGCCGCACCATCCACACCCAGGTCGGCATCTTCTGGATCGCCACCGCCTGGCTCGCCACCGGTCTGTACGTCGCGCCGCTGCTCTCCGGGGCCGAGCCCAAATTGCAGAAGCTGGGCGTCGACGCGCTCTTTTGGGCCTTGATCGTCGTCGTGCTCGGCTCGACGATCACCGGCTGGCTGGGCACCCTGCAGCACCGCGGCGTCGACTTCAGCTTCTGGCTCGGCAACCAGGGCCTGGAGTTCACCAGCATGGGCCGGGTCTGGCAGCTGCTGCTCTTCGTCGGCCTGCTGTTCTGGGTCGTGCTGCTCGGCCGCGCGCTGTGGCCGGCGCTGAAACGCCCGTCGGAGACGCGCGGCATCATCGCCATGGTCTTCCTGTCGGCAACCTGCATCGGTGGCTTCTACGCCACTTCGCTGACCTGGGGCCAGCACACCCATTACGCGATGGTCGAGTACTGGCGCTGGTGGCTGGTGCACCTGTGGGTCGAGGGCTTCTTCGAGGTCTTCGCCACCGCCGTGGTCGCGCTGATCTTCACCAACCTGGGTCTGGTGCGTGCCGCCTCGGCCAACCGCGCCATCGTCGCCGAGACCATCGTCTTCCTGTTCGGCGGCATCCTGGGCACCCTGCACCATCTGTATTGGACCGGCACGCCGACCTCGGTGATCGCCGTCGGCGCGGTGTTCTCGGCGCTCGAGGTAGTGCCGCTGACTCTGATCGGCCTGGAGGCCTTGCAGACTTACCGGCGCTCGAAGAACGTCGCCTGGCTGGACAGCTACAAATGGGTGATCCTGTCCTTCGTCGCGGTGGGCTTCTGGAACACCGTCGGCGCCGGCCTGCTCGGCTTTGCCATCAACCCGCCGGCCTCGCTCTACTACGTGCAGGGCCTGAACATGACGGCGGCCCACGGCCATGCGGCGCTGTTCGGCGTCTACGGCATGCTGGGCATCGGCCTGATGCTGTTCTGTCTGCGCGGCCTCTACGTGCGCGCCCAGCATGCCGACCGCTTCCTGAAGCCGGCCTTCTGGAGCCTGAACATCGGCCTGGCCATGATGGTCTTCATGTCCCTGCTGCCGGCCGGCATCTACCAGGCCTGGGCCAGCCTGACCCAGGGCCTGTGGTACGCGCGCTCGGCGGAATTCGTGCACTCGCCGCTGATGGAGGCCTTCGTCTGGCTGCGCGTGCCGGGTGACATCGTGTTCGCCGCCGGCAGCGTGCTGCTGGCCGCCTATGCGCTGCACCTGCTTCGGCGGCCGACCGCGCCGCAGGCGCTTACGTTGGGCGCCAAGCACGGTTTGGCCAAGCCGTGAGGGTGACGTGGAGGGCCCACGCCCTCCACGTCACAAGCGCAGCCCCACCGTGCCGAGGACGGCAAGCGCAACGCCGCCGTCATCGCGGGCTCACCGCGTCGGGATCAGTCCGCGAATCTGCTCGCGCAGCGCGTGCACGGCGTCGGCGTCGAGCGCTCCCAGCAGGCCGAGTTGGGCCGTGGGGATGTGCGACCAGTCGGCGTCCTCAAAGGCCAGCAGCGCGAAGAGGCGCTGCCAGTCGCGCCGTTCGGCGGCCGGCAGGCCGCGAAAGCTGAGTGCGGCCAGGCGCAGCGCGGCCGAGGGGCTGTCGGCGCCGGCGCCGGGCGCCGTCTCGGGTCGCCACCAGTAGTTGACGAGCCCGTTCAGGGCGGGGTCGAGCGACTCGACCGCGTGCACCCACAAGGGCGGCATGAAGAGCGCGTCGCCCGGCTCCAGCACCGCCTGCTGCGCCTCGGCCAGGGCCTGCCGGGCGCGCGGGAAGCGCTCGAAGTCGGGGTTCAGCACGTCCACCAGGAACACCGGCGCCTGCGTGGGCGCCTTCTCCAGTGGGCCGAGGTAGAGGTTCTCGATGTGCTGCGGCGGCAGCAGCGTGAAGCGGCGCCGCCCGGCCACCACCACGGCGAGGTTGTAGGAGGAGTCGAAATGCGCCGGCACCGTGGCCCGGTTGCCCAGCCACAGGCGCGGCGCCACGCCGGCGTCGAGCAGCGGCATGGGGTGGTCGGCCTCGAAGCCCGGCAGGCAGCGGCGCAGGTCCACGCTCTGCACCGCCAGCGCCGGCGGCTCGGCAAACTGTGCGTAGCGCCACAGCGCCTCCAGCAGGGGGCCGAGCGGCTTGCGCTCGTGCACGAAGCTGAAGCCATTCAGGTCGGGACGCCAGCCCAGCCGGCCCTGCTCGCGCGGGTGCGCCAGCAGCGCGTCGAGCGGCTCGTCGGTGGCCCGCTCGAGCCAGAAACGCAAGCAGGCCTCCAGCCCCTGGCGGGCGGCGCGGACGGCGTGCCAGTTCGTGGCCAGCCCGCGCAGCAGCACCGGCCGGTGGGCGGCCACGAGGGCCTCGAACGCGGTGCGATCGACGCGCTGGGCGGCCGGGCCTTCGGGGATCGCTTGCACCGGGATCGGCCTGCTCGAACTCAGCGCCGGCCCAGCAGCCGGTGGCCGCTGCCGCGGTTCATGGCGTTGAGCAGGTCGCCGTTGTCCTGCCCGAGCTCCCAGGCGAACACCCCGGCCAGGCCCTGCGCGCGGGCGTAGCGCGCCTTGGCCTCGACGGCGCGCGGGTCGTCGTAGCCGATGCTGCGCTGCTGCGCGGCGTCGAACAGGGTCCAGGCCTGCTGCTCGGCGTCGAACACCGCCTCGAAGCCGCCGCGCCCGCGGCCGCGCCGGTCCAGGTAGCGGCGCGCGATCTCGGCGTAGTGGATTGAGCCGTCGGCGTTGTCGGGGAACAGGCCCTGGCGCGTGCTGCCCGAGCGCGCGCTGCGCACGCCGCTGAAGCCGCGGCCATAGAAGGCCACGCCGGCCACCACCTTGGCCATGGTTACGGCGTGGCGGCGCAGGTGGGCGAGCGACTGCGCCAGGCTGTCGTCGGCGCCCGGCAGGCCGCTGCCGTGCAGCGCGCTGTGGTGGCCGGCGCTGCGCGTCCAGGGGCCGTAGTAGTCGTAGCTCATCAGGAAGACGAGGTCGAGCGCGGGCAGCGCGTCGGCCCAGGCGATGCGGTCCAGCACCGGCGCGGTGGCGTTGACGGCCACCGTCAGCGGGTGTCGGCGGCCGGTCTCGCGCCCGAGTGCGTCCAGCCCGGCGCGCAGCTCCTGCATCAACAGCGCGAAGAGCCGGCCATCATCGGCGCTGCCGAGCTTCACGCCGTTGGCCGCGCCGTTGTCGCCCGGGTGCTCCCAGTCGATGTCGATGCCGTCGAAGCCGGGGTGGGCGCGCAGGAAGTCCTGCATCGCGCGCACCAGCGCGGCGCGGCCCGCGGCGCTCTGCGCCAGATGGAAGAAGGGGTCCGAGCCGCCCCAGCCGCCCACCGAGGCCAGCACCTGCACGGTCGGGTCGCGGCGCTTCAGGCGCTGGAAGGCGGCGTCGAACGCGGCGTGGCGCGCGTCGGGCAGCACCGCGAAGTCGCGCTGGCCCTGGCAGGCCTCGCGTTGGCTTTCCAGCTGGCCGGGCCCGCACAGGTGCAGGAAGGCGTAGAGCAGATGGCTGACGGCGCCGCGCGGCAGCGCATCGACCTGGGCGACCGCGCGCTCGTTGAGCACGTAGACGCCGACCACTGCGGACCCCTGACGCTGCACGGCGCGGGCGCCGCCGCCGAACGAAGCGTCCGCAGGGGCTGCGGGCGCCGCGAACGCGGGGGGCAGGCCGGCCAGGGCCAGGGTGAGGCAGGACAGCAGGCGCTTGAGGGTCATAGGTCGCAAGGGCTGGTGAGCGGGGGCTCGGGGGGGCGGATGGTGTCGAGTTGCTGCACACCCTGGGCGCGCAGCGCGGCTACGCGCTCGAGCATCTGCGCCGGGCTGAGCAGCTCGCCCTGGGCATGGAAGACCCAGTCGAGGTCCTGCTCCCAGACGCGCAGCCCGGCCTCAGCGCCGAGCAGGCCGCCGGGCGAGAACCAGAGGCTGAAGTTCAGGCTCATGGGCTGCACCGGCTGCGCCCGTCCGCCGTGCTCGGCCAGCAGTTCGCCGTCCAGGTACAGGCGGGTGCGGCCGGCGCCGATCTGCATCGCCAGCACATGCCAGCCCTCCAGCGCGCCGGGCCGCTCGTGCGCCTGGTTGAACGAGCGCCAGGGTTCGATCTGCACGGTCTGCCAGTTGATGGCGTAGAGCCGCGTCTGCGCGCTGCCCCAGCCGCCGTTGGCCAGGTACTCGAAATCCACCTCGCTGAAGTCCGGGTCGAGGTCGTGGCGCAGCGGGCTGATCAGGTAATGCGCCTGGATGACGGGGTCGCCGTCGACGCCCTGCGCCGGCGTGTTGACGAAGCGCACCCGGGCCGCGTAACTGCCCTCCAGGTACTGGCGGCGGTGGCAGAGCTGGCTTTGCTGCGTGCCGGCGGCGCTGCCGTCGGTGGCGGCGCGCAGGCGCAGCAGGCGGTTGCCGCCCTGCGCCGGGTCGTCCAGCAGGCCGAGCAGCGAGGGCTCCCAGCGCGCGCCCACCGGGCCGGGGTGGCCGGCGGCGCTGCGCAGCACCCAGCCGGCACGGCGCAGCGCGTCGAGGTCGGGCTGCGAGAAGTCGTCGAAGAACAGCGCTGCGGCCAGCGCCAGCGCGGCGCCGCTCATGGGGCGTCGGCCGGCCGCGCGAGGCGCACGAAGGGCAGCAGCAGCAGCACCGGCAGGCCGGCCAGCAGGGTCCAGAGGAAGAACTGCTGGTAGCCCAGCAGCAGCTGCACGTCGCCGCTGAGGGTCTTGCTGAGGATGAAGCCGAGCTGCATCACGCCGGTGCCCAGCGCGTAGTGCGCGGTCTGGAAACGACCGGGCGCCACCGCCTGCATGATGAAGAGGATCATGCCGACGAAGCCGAAGCCGTAGCCGGCCATCTCGACGGCCACCACCCAGCCGATGTGCCAGAGGTCGGTGGGCAGCACCAGGCTCAGGTAGTAGAAGGCGGCGTTGGGCACGGCCATGGCCAGGATCAGCACCGGCATGGCGCGGCGCAGCTTGAGCCAGGCGGTGAAGCTGCCGCCCAGGATGCTGCCGACCAGAAAGGCTGCGGTGCCCGCCGTGCCGTAGATGCCGCCGACCTGCTCGGTGCTCAATCCCAACCCGCCCTGCGCGCGCGGCTCGATGAGGAACAGCGGCCCGATGGTCTGCACCTGCCCCTCGGCGAAGCGGAACAGCACGATGAAGAGGATGGCCAGGCCGATGCCGGGCTTGGCGAGGAAGTCGACGATCACCTCGCGCAGGGTGCGCGCCACGCTGGCCGCCGTGATGGCGTGCGTGGCCGGCTCGGCCGCTTGCGGCGCGGCGCCGTCCGGCAGCGCCCAGGCGTTGTAGGCGGCCAGCAGCGCCAGCAGCAGCGCCAGCAGGCCGAAGATCATCGACCAGGCGTTGAACACGCCGAAGCCCCGCTCCAGGTGCCCGGCCAGCACCAGCAGGCCGCCCAGGGTGAGAAATTTGCTGGCGTTGAAGAAGGCGCCCTGCCAGCCGGCGTAGGCGGCCTGGCGCGTCTCGTCCAGCGCGCCCATGTAGAGCCCGTCGGCGGCGATGTCGTGCGTGGCCGAGCTGTAGGCCAGCAGGAAGAGCACCGCGATGCTGGCGGCGAACCAGTGCGGCAGCTGCAGCGCACCGGCCAGCAGCGCCAGCGAGGCGGCGCCGCAGAACTGCAGGCCGACCACCACCGCTTTCTTGCTGCGCGCCAGTTCCAGGAAGGGGCTCCACAGCGGCTTGAAGGCCCAGGCCAGACCGAGCAGGCCGGTCCAGCGCGCGATCTGGTCGTTGGCCACGCCCATGTTCTTGAACATCAGGCCGGCGATCAGCATCACCACGAAGAACTGCAGGCCCTGCACGAAGTAGAGGCTGGGCACCCAGCGGATCGGGTGCCTCATGGCCGCCCGCCCTGCAGGCTCTGCAGCGCGCGGCCCGGGGCGGGCGCCGCGCCGCGCAGCCAGTCGCGCACGCCGGCCAGCGCGCCGCCGGCGTAGCCGTAGCTGAGCAGGGCCGGGGCGTCGACGTCGAGCGCCTGGTAGGGGTTCCACAGCACCAGGTGCAGGTCGGGTCGCCAGTGGCGGGCCCGCTCGTCGTAGCGCGCGCGGCGCGTCGACACCAGCACGTTCAGACGCCCGTCCTGCGGCAACTCGTTCCAGCGCAGCGCGGCCAGGTCGTCGACCAGCAGCGGCTGCACGTCGCTGAAGTGGTCGGCGAACAGGTCGAGCACCTGCTGCGCGCCGGGGCCGGCCTCCGACACCATGTCGGTGGGCACGGCGTTCTGCACCAGCACGCGCAAGCGGGCGTCGCGTCGCGGCGCCTGCGCGCCGCGCAGGGCGGTCAGGCCGGCGGCCCAGGCGCGCGCCATCAGCGCCTCGTCGTCGGCGCGCTGTGCGCTCTCGTAGCCGGCCGGCGCCAGCGGATATCGCGCCGCCAGCCGATCCAGGCGCTGCTGCGCACGCTGGCCCTGCGCCGGGCTCAGGCGGCCGTCGGCGAAGGCCCGGCGCAGCGCGTCGAGCGATTCGCGCTGCTCGTTCAGGCTGCCCTGCGCCAGCACCATGTCGGCGCCGGCGGCGATGGCCAGCACGGCAGCGCGCGCGTAGCCGTAGCGCTCGGCCACCGCCTTCATCATCAGCGCGTCGGTGATGACCGCTCCCTCGTAGCCCCACTCGTCGCGCAGGATGCCCTGCAGCAGCACCGGCGAGAGGGTCGCCGGGTACTCGGGGTCGAGCTGCGGGTAGACGATGTGCGCGGTCATCATGGCCGGCGCGGCATGGCGCAGCGCCTTGAAGGGGCGCAGCTCCAGCCGCTCGAGTTCGGCGCGCGACTTGTCGACCCAGGGCAGGTCGTGGTGCGAGTCGACGTGCGTGTCGCCGTGGCCCGGGAAGTGCTTGACGCAGCAGGCCACGCCCTCGGCCAGCGAGCCCTCCATCCAGGCGCCGGCCAGGCGCGCCACGCCCTCGGGTTCGTCGGAGAAGGCGCGCTCGGCGATCACCGGATTGGCCGGGTTGTTGTTGACGTCGAGTACCGGCGCGAAGTTCCAGTTCACGCCGAGCCGCCGCAGGCCGCGCGCCACCGCCGCACCGACCGCTCGCGCCCGCCCGGGGTCGGCGCCCGCGCCCAGGCTCATGGCCGAGGGCGGCTGCGGCAGCGTGGTCGAGCGCACCACCGAACCGCCCTCCTGATCCAGCCCGATCAGACCGTAGGGCCCCAGCACCTCGCGCAGCTGCGCGGTCAGGCGGCACACCGCGTCCTCGCTGCCGAGGTTCTTGCGGAACAGGCAGACCGCGCGGATGCCCTGCGCGCGCAGGAAGTCGGCGCGCTCGGTATCGAGCTCCCGGCCCGGCAGGTCGACCATCACGAGGCGGCCGGGATCGAAGTTGGCTGGCATGTTCTAGTGTGGTGAGTTGGGAATTCGTGACATTGAGATTCGACCAGGCGGTGAAGATCGTGCGGCCGGCGCACAGGGTGGATACCGGGCGGTATCC
>JAYRUQ010000044.1:0-22453 GCA_041919015.1 Inhella sp. | reverse complement strand
TTGGGCTGGCGCAGTCCCATCCAGGCCTTCGCCGAGTTGATGCGCGGCATCGAACAACAAGCTCAGGCTACCCTCCATTGATTCGTCAACCCGGTGGGGTGTTGCGATTCAGGTTTGAAGCCGCCCCGCCAAAAGGCGCGCCTGTTACAAAGTCGGCTGTCCCGCGCCGCAGCACCTGGAGGTCTGCCATGCTGCATCCTGCACCGTGGCGGGTTCCGGCGGCTCGCTCGGCTCTTTGGCCGACTCCTGTCATTGACCTGCCTCCGCTTCGCTCCGTTCGCCTGCTGGGCCCGGTGCGGGAGCGCATTCGGACGCTGCACGACCGCCTGCGCAGCGAGGAAGCGTACTTGTACGGGTGCAAGGTTTTCCTCCGCTTTCATGGGCTGCGGCACCCGGCGGCGTTGCACGGGCCGGAGATCGAATCTTTTCAGGCGCAGCTGGCCACAGATGGTCCGATGTTCTTGCGAGCCATCGGCAGCGGATCTCGGCACGGCTGCTGCTGAACGGCAAAACCCCGGCGCAGGCCTTGCCGTGGATGCAAGCGATCAGCCGCTCAGGGCTTGCGGGGCACGGGCCGCTGCTGCAAGCGCCGCGGGCACACTGCGCACCCATGCCCGCGCCGATCCTCGTCTTCACCCACGCCAACAGCTTTCCGCCCGGCTGCTACCGCCTGCTCACCGAGGCCTGGCAGGCGGCCGGCTGGCGGGTGCTGGCCACGCCCATGCTGGGGCACCAGGCGCAGCACCCGGTCACCGCCAACTGGACGCATCTGGTCGATGAGCTGCTGGCCTTCGTCGACCGCGAGCTGCCGAAGCAGCAGCCGGTGGCCTGGGTCGGGCATTCGCTGGGCGGCCTGCTCAGCCTGATGGCGGCGGCGCGCCGCCCGGCGCAGAGCCGTGCCGTGGTGCAACTGGACTCCCCCTATGTGCGCGGCTGGCGCGCCGGCCTGGTGCGCTTCGGGCGCCTGACGGGCCTGTCGCACCGGGTTCCTCCGGCCGCCATCGCGCACCAGCGCCGCAACCATTGGCCGGACGCCGAGGCGGTGCGCGCGCACTTCGCCGCCAAGGATTTCGTGCAGCGCTGGGACGCGCGCGTGTTTGAAGATTTCCTGCGCGAGTGCTTCGAGCCGCACCCGGCCGGCGGGCTGCGCCTGCGCTTTCGCCGCGAGGTGGAGGCGGCCATCTACGCCACCCTGCCCGGCAACCTGAGCGGCCATGTGCGGCGCCTGCGTGCGCCGCTGGGTTTCGTGGCCGGTGCGCACAGCCGCGAGATGCGCCAGGGCGGGCTGGCCGCGACGCGCGCGCTGGTGGGCGCGGCGCACTGGCGCGAGATCCAGGGCACGCACCTGTTCCCCTTCGAGCAGCCGCAGGCCACGGCGCAGGCGGTGCTGGAGTTGCTGGCGGCCCTGACCCGCCTGCCCGGCCCGGGCCGCTAAACTTCGGCTTTCCTCTTGAGCGTTTTCGGCGTGTGCGCCACCCCGCATGGACATCGAGGGGGTGCAGCACGTGGGAACGCCCTGCACACCATGACCAAATTCGTATTCGTGACGGGCGGCGTCGTGTCCTCGCTGGGCAAGGGCATCGCCTCGGCCTCGCTGGCCGCGCTGCTGGAGAGCCGCGGCCTGAAGGTCACGCTGATCAAGCTCGACCCCTACATCAACGTCGACCCGGGCACCATGAGCCCGTTCCAGCACGGCGAGGTCTTCGTCACCGACGACGGCGCCGAGACCGACCTGGACCTCGGCCATTACGAGCGCTTCATCACCACGCGCATGGCGCAGCGCAACAACTTCACCACCGGGCGCATCTACCAGTCGGTTCTCGAGAAGGAACGCCGCGGCGACTACCTGGGCAAGACCGTGCAGGTCATCCCGCACGTCACCAACGAGATCCAGGACTACATCAAGCGCGGTGCCGAAGGCGTGGACGTGGCCATCGTCGAGATCGGCGGCACGGTGGGCGACATCGAGTCCCTGCCCTTCCTCGAGGCGGTGCGCCAGATGAGCCTGCGCATGGGGCCCAACAACACCGCCTTCGTGCACCTGACCTACGTGCCCTGGATCGCCGCCGCCGGCGAGTTGAAGACCAAGCCCACCCAGCACACGGTGCAGAAGCTGCGCGAGATCGGCATCTCGGCCGACGCCTTGATCTGCCGCGCCGACCGCCGCATCCCCGACGACGAGCGCGGCAAGATCTCGCTGTTCACCAATGTGGCGGAGTACGGCGTCATCTCGATGTGGGACGTCAACACCATCTACAAGGTGCCGCGCGTGCTGCACGAGCAGGGGCTGGACCAGCTGATCTGCACCAAGCTGCAGCTGAGCACCAAGCCGGCCAGCCTCACGCGCTGGGACCGCCTGGTGCACGAGGTGGAGCACCCGCGCGAGCAGGTCACGATCGCCATGTGCGGCAAGTACACCGACCTGAGCGACTCCTACAAATCGCTCAACGAGGCGCTGCGCCACGCCGGCATCCACAACCACGCCCAGGTCAACATCGAGTACTTCGACGCCGAGTCGCTCGAGGGCGGCGACGCCTCGCAACTGGCCAAGTTCGACGCCATCCTGGTGCCCGGCGGCTTCGGCAAGCGCGGCGTGGAGGGCAAGATCGTCGCCGCGCGCTACGCCCGCGAGCACGGGCTGCCCTATCTGGGCATCTGCCTGGGCATGCAGGTGGCCACCATCGAGTACGCGCGCCACATGGCCGGGCTGGAAGGCGCCAACTCCACCGAGTTCGACCCGGAAGCGCCGCACAAGGTCATCGCGCTGATCGACGAGTGGCAGGACGCCGACGGCTCGATCCAGAAGCGCGACGCCGGCTCCGACCTGGGCGGCACCATGCGCCTGGGCGCGCAGAGCAGCGACGTCAAGCCCGGCACCCTGGCGCACGCCATCTACGGCGACGTGGTGACCGAGCGCCACCGCCACCGCTACGAGGCCAACGAGCAGTACCTCGAGCGCCTGCAGCAGGCCGGCCTGGTCATCAGCGCCATCACGCAGCGCGAGAAGCTGACCGAGATCGTCGAGCTGCCGCGCGAGGTGCACCCCTGGTTCGTCGGCGTGCAGTTCCACCCCGAATTCAAGAGCACCCCCTGGGACGGCCACCCGCTGTTCACCAGCTACATCCAGGCCGCCCTGCAGCACAAGGCCGAACGCCAACTTCGCAAGGACTGATATGCCCGCCGCCTACGTCATCCTGACCAGCAAGGTCAACAAGCCCGAGCAGATGCAGGAGTACCTGGCGGCCACGCCGCCCACGCTCATCCCGCACGGCGGCGAGTACCTGGTGCGCGGCGGCGCCAAGACCGTCGTCGAGGGCGGCTGGGACCCCGCCCGCGTGGTGGTGCTCAAGTTCCCCAGCATGGCCAACGCCAAGGCCTGGTACGACGGTGCCGGCTACACCAAGGCCCGCCAGCTCCGCAAGGGCGCCACCGAGTACTTCAACGTGCTGATGCTCGAAGGTTACGAAGGCTGAACCCCTCGGGTTCACCCGGGTACCGCCCTACACTCGCCGCCGCTTTTTCAGCTACCCACCCCGAACACCATGAGCGCCATTGTTGACATCGTCGGCCGCGAGATCCTCGACAGCCGCGGCAATCCCACCGTTGAATGCGACGTGCTGCTGGAGTCCGGCACCCTGGGCCGCGCCGCCGTGCCGAGCGGCGCCAGCACCGGCAGCCGCGAGGCCATCGAGCTGCGCGACGGCGACAAGGGCCGCTACCTGGGCAAGGGCGTGCTCAAGGCCGTCGAGCACATCAACACCGAGATCAGCGAGGCCGTGATGGGCCTCGACGCCGCCGAGCAGGGCTTCCTCGACAAGACCCTGATCGACCTCGACGGCACCGACAACAAGAGCCGCCTGGGCGCCAACGCCATGCTGGCGGTGTCGATGGCGGTGGCGCGGGCCGCGGCCGAAGAGAGCGGCCTGCCGCTCTACCGCTATTTCGGCGGCATGAACGGCAACACCCTGCCGGTTCCGATGATGAACGTGGTCAACGGCGGCGCGCACGCCAACAACAACCTCGATCTGCAGGAGCTGATGATCGTTCCGGTGGGCGCCGGCAGCTTCCGCGAGGCGCTGCGCTGGGGCGCCGAGACCTTCCACGCGCTCAAGAAGATCCTGCACGACCAGCACATGAGCATCGCGGTGGGCGACGAGGGTGGCTTCGCGCCCAACGTGCCGAGCCACGAGGCGGCGATCCAGATGATCCTCAAGGCCATCGAGGCCGCCGGCTACGAGCCGGGCAAGCAGATCGCGCTGGCACTGGACTGCGCGGCCAGCGAGTTCCACAAGGACGGGCTCTACCACCTGGACGGCGAGGGCGGCCTCAAGCTCAGCTCGGCGCAGTGGATCGACATCATGGCCACCTGGGTCGACAAATACCCCATCATCTCCATCGAGGACGGCATGGGCGAGAGCGACTGGGACGGCTGGAAGCTGCTGACCGAGCGCCTTGGGCGAAAGGTGCAGATCGTCGGCGACGACCTGTTCGTGACCAACACCAAGATCCTCAAGGAGGGCATCGAGCGCGGCATCGCCAACTCGATCCTCATCAAGATCAACCAGATCGGCACGCTCAGCGAGACCTTCGCTGCCATCGAGATGGCCAAGCGCGCCAACTACACGGCGGTCATCAGCCACCGCTCGGGCGAGACCGAGGACAGCACCATCGCCGACATCGCGGTGGGCACCAACGCCGGCCAGATCAAGACCGGCTCGCTGTCGCGCTCGGACCGCATGGCCAAGTACAACCAGCTGCTGCGCATCGAGGAAGACCTCGGCGACGTGGCCGTCTACCCCGGTCGCTCGGCCTTCTACAACCTGAAGTGATGCGCGCGGCCCCGGCCCCGAAACGCCCCACGCAGGGCGCGCGCCGATGAAGTTCACGGCCGCGCTCCTGCTGCTGGGCCTGCTGGGCGTGCAGGGCCAGTTCTGGTTCGGGCCGCGCTCGGTGTCCGAGGTGAGCACGCTGCGCCGGCAACTGACCGAGCAGCAGGAACGCAACGCCAGCGTGCGCCAGCAGCTGGTGCGCCTGCGGGCCGAGCTGAAGGACCTGCGCGAGGGTCTGGAGATGGTCGAGGAGAAGGCGCGCGGCGAGCTCGGCCTGATCGAACCGGACGAGATCTTCGTCCCGCTGCAGAAATAGCGCGGTGCTCGATGTCCTGCTGACCCCCGCCTTCACGGCCTGGGGGGCTCCCTTCACATGGCTGGAGCTGCTGGCCTTCGCGCTGACGGTCTGGATGGTGCGCGCCAACCAGGCGCAGCGCCTGCACGCCTGGCCGCTGGCCATCGTCTCCTCGGCGCTCTACGGTCTGTTGTTCTGGCATGGCCGGCTCTACGGTGAGGCGGGCCTGCAGCTCTTTTTCATCGCGCTGGCCGCCTGGGGTGGGTGGCAGTGGTGGCGCGGCAGCGAGGGCCAGGCGCTGCCGGTGCGGCGCCTGCCGCGCCAGGGCTGGCTGGCGGCCGGCGTGGCGCTCGGGCTGGGTGCGCCCTTGCTGGGCTGGCTGCTGGCGCGCTACACGCAAAGCCCCCTGCCCTTTTGGGACGCCTGGCCGACCGTGGGCAGCATCGTGGCCACCGTGCTGCTGGGGCGCAAGTTCATCGAGAACTGGCCGCTCTGGGTGGCGGTCAACGCACTCTCCGTGCTGCTCTTCGCGCAGCGCGGCTACTGGCTCACGGTGCTGCTCTATGCGGCCCTGATCCCGCTGGCGCTGAGCGGCTGGCGGGCCTGGCGCCGTGCACTCTGAGTCGATCTGCCTGCTCGGCGCCGAGTGCACCGGCAAGAGCTCGCTGACCCAGGCCCTGGCCGAGGCGCTGCCGGCCACGCCGGTCTTCGAGTACTTGCGCGAATGGTGCCTGCGCGAGGCGCGCACGCCGCGCCGCGAGGAGCAGGCCGGCATCGCCGCCGAGCAGCAGCGCCGCATTGACGTGGCCCTTGCCACGTCAGCCGGCCACGCGGGCTGGGTGGTGGCCGACACCTCGCCGCTGATGACCGCGCTCTACAGCCGCCACTACTTTGGCGACGACAACCTGTTCGAGCCGGCGCTGCGCCTGCAGCGCCAGCACCGCCTGACCCTGCTGTGCAGCCCCGAGGGCATTGCCTGGCAGGCCGACGGCTGTCTGCGCGAGGGCGATGCGGTGCGCCGCCAGACCCACGCCGAGCTGCAGCGCCTGCTCGACGCCGAACAACTGCCCTACCGGCTGCTGGAAGGCAGCGTCGAGGCGCGGCTGCAGCAGGTGCTGGCGCTGCTGCGAACACAATCCTCCCCATGAAGAAACTCCTTGCCCTGGGGGCCGTCGCGGCCCTGCTGGCCGGCTGCGCCACATCGCCCGCGCGTGAGCCCGCGCTCGCGCCCGTGCCCGTGCCCCCACCCGCGCCAGTGCCGACACCCGCGCCCGCGCCCACCGTCGAGTTGCAGGTGCTGGCGATGAACGACTTCCACGGCAATCTGCAGCCGCCGCAGGCCTTCCGGCTGCGAAATGCCGACGGCAGCGAGACCCATATCGCCGTGGGCGGCGCCGAGGCGCTGGCCAGCGCCGCCAGGCAGCTGCGCGCCGCGCAGGCGCACCATGTGTTCGTGGCCGCCGGCGACCTGATCGGCGCCTCGCCGCTGCTGTCGGCGCTGTTCGACGACGTGCCGACGCTCGAATCGCTGTCGCTGATGGGTCTGCAGCTGTCGGCGGTCGGCAACCACGAGTTCGACAAAGGGGCTGCCGAGCTGCTGCGCCGTCAGAACCTGCCGGGCATGCGCTTCCAGTACCTGGCCGCCAGCACCCTCGACGAGAAGACCGGCGCCACCCTGCTGCCGGCCAGCGCGGTGCGCGAGTTCGACGGCATCCCGGTCGGATTCATCGGCCTGACGCTCAAGGGCACACCCGGCCTGGTGATGCCTACCGGCGTGCAGGGCCTGCGCTTCGACGACGAGGCCGAGACCATCAACCGCGAGACCGAGCGCCTGCTGGCGCGCGGCGTGCAGGCCATCGTGGTGCTGATCCACGAGGGCGGCTACCCGAGCGGGGGCCACGACGAGTGCCCGGGCATCAGCGGCCCGATCGTCGACATCGTGCAGCGCAGCCACAAGGCGGTCGACGCCTTCGTGACCGGCCACACGCACCGCGCCTACAACTGCCGCATCGACGGCCGGCTGGTCACCAGCGGCGACAAGTACGGCTCGATGCTGACCGACATCCGCCTGACGCTGGAGCGCCGCAGCGGCGACGTGAGCGCCGCCCAGGCGCGCAATGTGCTGGTGCGGCACGACCAGTTCGGCAAGGACGCCGAGCAGACGGCCCTGCTCGATCGCTATCTGGAGCGCGCCCGGGCGATCACCGAGCGCGTGGTGGCGCGGCTCGAGACCGAGATCCGCGTCGACGTCAACGACCCGGCCGGCGCCTCACCGATGGGCCAGCTGATCGCCGACGCGCAGCTCGAGGCGACGCGTCCGCAAGGGGCCGAGATCGCCTTCATGAACAGCTGCGGCATCCGCGCCGGGCTGCCGCTGGGCGCCGATCGCGCGATCCGCTACGAGCATCTGTTCGCCGCCCAGCCCTTCGGCAACCAGCTGATCACGCTGAGCCTGAGCGGTGCCGAGTTGCAGCAGCTGCTGCAGCGCCAGTTCCGCGACCGGCGACGCTGCAACCAGCTGCAGGTCGCGCACACGCTGCGCTACCGCTGGAACGGCCGCTACGGCGCCGAGGCCCGCGTCAGCGAGGTGACGGTGGCGGGCCAGCCCCTGCAGCCGCAGCGCGACTACCGGGTGACGGTCAACAACTTCATCGCCGTCGGCGGTGACGGCTTCGAGGAATTCCGGCGCGGGCGCGCCCCGCTCAGCGGTCCGAGCGACGTGCAGGCACTGGAGACCTATGCAACGCGTCAGGGCGTGCTGCAAGCCGCTCCGCTGGACCGCATCCGCAGGGTCGAATGAAGCGCGCGCCGACGGGAGGGCCGGGCGCAGAGCCGGTGGCAGCGCGCGTCGCCGAACCGGTGGCCTTGTTGGCCCAGGCGCGCTGCGACGACCCGCGACCGCTGCGCCATGGCGCGTTGATCGGCTGGCTGGACTGGATCCGCCGGCCGGTGCGGCGCGGCAGCGCGCTCGATCCGGCGCTTCCCGTCAGCCGCGTCCAGCACCTGCTGAGCGCCCTGGAGCAGGACGAGGCGCTGGCCGCGCAGGTCGCGGCGGCGTTGGCGCAGGTCGGCCGCGAGATGGACGCCGCCAGCCTGCTGGCCGACCACGGTTTCGCGCTGCGCCAGGCCCTGAGCAGCGAGATCGCGCGGCGGCTCGGCCAGCGCTGGCTGCCCCGCACACCCGACACCGACGACCTGGCCGAGCTGTTCAGGCTGCTGCTGCGCCCGCAGGACGCCGCGTGGCTGGCGGCGCTGGATGGCGCCACGCTGGCGCGCCTGCACCGGCTCTTTGCAAACGCCTGGCCGGTCGGCACACCCGAGGCGCTGGCCAACGCCCTGACCCTGCTGAGCAGCGCGGTGACGGCGACCGCGCTGTCGCCTTCCTTGCGCCGGCGCATGGCCGCCGAGCTGCTGGACCGCCGCCCGTTCCGCCACCTCAACGAGCTGTGCGCCGACCTGCTGCGCCAGGTGCAGGGCGGCGCCCCCGAGCTGCACACCGCGGCCCTGCTGCGCGCCGTCATCGAGCGCTGCCACGAATGCGCGGCAACAGTCTTCGAGCACCTCGAACAGCATGGTGTGTCGGTCGACATCGTGTTTGCGGTGGAGCAACTGCAGGGGCGGCTGGACCGCATGGCGGCGCTGCTCGACTGCCTGCTGGCCCCGACGCCGCCGGCCGCCGCGGCCGCCTGGCGCGACCTGCTGCTGCAGCTGCTGGCGGCCAACGGCGAGCAGGAGGGCCTGCGCCAGCTGCTCGGCCACCACTACTCGCTGCTGGCGCGCCAGACGGCGATCCGCCATGCCGAGACGGGCGAGCACTACATCGCCAGCGATCGGGCCGGCTGGTTCGACATGCTGCGTCGCGCCGCCGGCGGCGGTGCGGTGATCGCCGGCACCACCTTGCTCAAGTTCGCCATCGGCACGCTCGGTCTGACCACGCTGTGGGCCGGCGTGGGCGCGGGGCTGAACTACGCCGCCAGCTTCGTGCTCATCATGCTGCTGCACTGGACCGTGGCCACCAAGCAACCGGCGATGACGGCGCCGGCCATGGCCGAGGCGCTGGCCAAGGTCCGGCCGGGCAACGACAACGCGGCGGAGATCGAGGCCTTCGTCGACCGCGTCGCCCAGTTGGTGCGCTCGCAGGCGGTCGGCATCCTGGGCAATGTGGCGCTGTGCTTTCCGCTGGTGCTGGCCGCGCAATGGCTGGCGCGCTGGATCGGTGGCGCGCCGCTGGTAGGCAGCGAGTCGGCCCGCTACGTGCTGCACGGCCTCGATCCGCTCGGCGCCTCGCTGCCCTTTGCGGCCTTCACCGGCGTGCTGCTGTTCGCCAGCTCGCTGGTGGCCGGCTGGGCCGAGAACGCCTTCGTCTTCCACCGCCTGGACAGCGCACTGCGCTGGAACCCGGGCATCGTCCGCCGGCTCGGCGCCGAACGCGCCGCGCGCTGGTCCGCATGGTGGCGCAACAACATCTCGGGCCTGGCGGGCAATGTGTCGCTCGGGCTGATGCTGGGCATCCTCCCGGCGCTGGCCGCCATCCTCGGCCTGGGCCTGGAGGTGCGTCACGTGACCTTGTCGACCGGTCAGCTGGCTGCCGCGCTGGGCGCACTGGGCTGGGAGCTGCTGCGCACCGCGAGCTTCTGGGGCTGCGTGGCCACGGTGGCCGGCATCGGCCTGATCAACCTCGGGGTCAGCTTCTGGTTTGCGTGGCGCCTGGCGCTGCGCTCGCGCGGCATCCGTGTGGCCGAGCGCCAGCGCATCGGCCAGGCGCTGCGCTGGCGCCTGCGCAGCGCGCCGCTCAGCTTCCTGCTGCCACCGCGCGCTTGATCAACGCTTCCCTAGGAGAAGCGCCCCTCACGCAGCCATTTGGTGGCAACCCATTTCTCGCCTTCCAGCACCGGCGCGCCGCCGTGCAGGGTCAGCGTCGAGGGCTCGGGCCGGGCATAGCTGAAGAACACCGCCTGACCCTGCACCGCCTGCACCGCCAGCTTGATGTCGGGAAAGGTCGTGGCGCCGCCCCGCCGGGGCGTGTTCAGGTACATCACCAGGGTGCCGACGCGCTGGCCGCCGCGCTTGAGGATGCTGGCGGTGCTGGCGTGGCGGGCGTCGAAGTAGTCGTAGTGCGGCTGGTACTCGGCGCCCGGCTGGTAGTTCAGCACCTGCACGCCCTCGCCGTTCTCGACCGGCCAGCGCAGCAGGCGCGCGATGCGCGCCTCGACCCGTTCGATGACGGGGTTCTCGGCGCGCTCGAAGAACATGCCGCTGCTGGTGCGCGCGGTGTTGACCTCGCTGCCCTCGCTCCGCTCGGCCACCGTCTCGGAGCGGTGCATGCGCGGCCGCGCGGCGGCCACGATGGCCTCGCACTCGTCGCGCGACAGCAGATTGCCCAGCACCACCACGCGCGGATGCTGCACGGTGGCCAGCACCTGCACCTGGCGGTCGCCGGCGTCGATCAGCGAAGCGCCGTCGGCCAGATCGGGCTCGGGCAGGCCCGCCGGGCGCGGCGCTTCGGCCGTGCCCAGCCAGCCGTCGATCTTCAGCTCCGCCACCGCCTGCAGGGCCAGCTTGCGCTGCCAGCCGGCCTGCGTCATGGAGATGACCAGATCGGTGGCCTTGACGCCCGACTGCAGTTGCTCCTGCAGCCAGCGGCGCAGTTCCGGCGTGATGTACTGCGTCATGAGGACCGCTGGAAGACCCAGCGCTGCGGCGTGGAGTGGCGCGCCACCCAGGCGTAGCCCTCAAGCGCGAAGCCGCGCAATGCGTCGACCTGGTCGATGCGCTCGTCGATGGCGTGGCGCGCCATCAGGCCGCGGGCGCGCTTGGCAAAGAAGCTCAGCACCTTGGCCTGGCCGCCGCGCACTTCCTCGAACACCAGCTCCAGCACCGGTCGGCGCAGCGCCGGCCGCAGCATGGCCCGCGCGTACTCCTGCGAGGCGAGGTTGACGATGGGGCCCTTGCCGGCCGCGTTCAGGGCCTGCGCCAGACGCTCGCCCCAGAAGGCGTAGAGGTTGGCGCCCCGAGCGGTCAGCAGCGGCCGGCCCATTTCCAGCCGGTAGGGCTGCAGGCGGTCGAGCGGCCGCAGCAGGCCGTAGAGGCCGGAAAGGATGCGCAGATGCGCGTCGGCCCAGCGCAGCGCGTCGGCGTCGAGGCTGCGCGCGTCCAGGCCCTCGTAGACGTCGCCAGCAAAGGCCAGCAGGGCGGCGCGGCTGTTGTGCGCGCTGAAGCGCGGCCGCCAGGCGGCGAAGCGCTCGACATTGAGCTGGGCCAGGGCCGGCGACAGCTCCATGAAGTCCCCGAGCGATTCGGCGTCGAAGCCGCGCAGCGCCTGCACCAGCTCGCCCGCCTCGGCCGCGAAGGCCGGGCGGCGCAGCAGCCCCTCCAGCGCCGCGAAAGCCGGCGGCGCTGCACTGTCGAAGTCCAGCGTCTTGGCCGGCGACAGGACGAGGGTCAGCAATTACTTGGCGAGCAGGGCGTCAAGCGCGGCGATGTCCTCGGGACGCAGCTGGCCCGAGGCCTGACGCAGGCGCAGCCCCACCATCAGGCTGTCGAAGCGTGCCTTGGCCAGATCGTTCTGCGTGGCAAACAACTGCGCCTGGGCGTTGAGCACGTCGAGGTTGACGCGCACGCCGACCTTGTAGCCAAGCTGCGTGGCTTCCAGCGCCAGCTTGCTGCTGGCCTCGGCCGACTCGAAGGCCCGCACCTGGGCGCCCAGGGACTGCAGCGACAGGAAGGCGCGCTTGGTGTTCTCGGCCACCGTGCGGCGTGCGAACTCGACATCGTTGCGCGAGCGCTCGGCCAAGGCCAGGGTCTCCTTGATGCGCGCATCGGTGGCGCCGCCGGTGTAGAGCGGCATCTTGAACTGCACGCCCACCGAGGCGCTGCTGGTGAAGCCCTTGGGGCTGGCGCCACGGCCGCTGGCGTCCTGGCCGCCCAGGCTGCCGGTCAGGTCCAAGGTGGGCGCGTTGCCGGCGCGCGCCTTGTCGATCTCGAGCTGCGCGACCTCCAAACCGAGCCGGGCGCGGCGCAGCTGCGGGTGGCCTTCCTCGGCGCGCTGCAGCCAGGGTTCGACGACCAGCGGCTCGACGGCCGGCAGGGCGACCGGCACGGCCAGCGGTTTGGGGCTGACGTCGACCCGCCCGACCAATTGGTCGAGCGTGACGCGCTTGACGCGCAGGTCGTTCTCGGCCGCCAACTCGGTGGCCAGGCCGCGGTCGAAGCGCGCCTGCGCCTCGCGCGTGTCGGTAATGGTGGCGGTGCCGACCTCGAAGTTGCGTTTGGCGCTGGCGAGCTGCTCGGCGGTGGCCTTTTTGGAGGCCTGCGCAGTGGCCAGCGCCTCACGCGCCGCCAGCACGTCGAAGTAGGCCTGCGCCACGCGCACCATCAGGTCCTGCTCGGCGATCTCGAGCTCGGCGCGCGCCACCTCGACGGCGCGCTCGGCCTGGCTGATCGTCACGCCGCTGGCGCGGTTGTAGAGCGAGTAGCTGGCGCTCAGGCCGGCCTGCACGGTGGTGGAGCCGACGCGGTCGCCGGCCACCTTGACCTGACCGGCAGCGGTGCTGGCGTAG
Source organism: Inhella sp. (assembly GCA_041919015.1). GTDB lineage: Bacteria > Pseudomonadota > Gammaproteobacteria > Burkholderiales > Burkholderiaceae_C > Inhella. The sequence goes on along the minus strand of JAYRUQ010000044.1, from coordinate 9,770 downwards.
ACCGTGGGCGGATCGACCTGGCTGTGCGTGACGCTGGAACCCAGACCGAGCGTGGGCTTCTTCAGCGCCTGGGCCTGCGTCAGCCGGTATTGCACGGAATCGGCGGCGGCCCGCGAGGCCAGGTAGCTGGCGTCGTAGGCGCGCGCCGCCTCGTACAGCTCGTTGAGACTTTGGGCCTGCGCGGCGCCGCTCAGCGCAGCAAGGGAGCAGACAACGGACGCCAGCAGCGTGGTGCGGGGCATGAACGGACCTCTCATCGATGGAAATGACAGCGTGGCCCATCCGGGCCGCGCACAACGGCCGCGTTTATAGGCGCTCAAAGCCAACCGTGGCTTTCGCCATGCGACGGACTGCCGGGGCGCCCACCTGAACGGCGTCAAAAAACGAAGGGGCTGGGTTCGGTGGCGCCGGGCAGGCGCGCCGCCACCGTGTCGAACAGCTCGGTGCGGGCGCCCCCCTGGATGCGCACGGCCTGCATGACCGGCTCGTCGCCGACGATGGCCAGCAGACGCCCCTGGGGTCGCAGCTGCGCCAGCAGCGCCGCCGGCACCTCGTGCAGCGAACCGGTGAGCACGATGACGTCGAACGGTGCCTTGCTCGGGCAGCCGCGCGCCGGGTCGCCCTGAACCAGATCGCAGCGCGTCAGGCCGAGGCGGCGCAGATTGGCGCGCACGGCGTCGAGCAGTGCCGCGTCGGGGTCGACGCTGACCACCTCGGCGGCCTGGTGGCAGAGCAGCGCCGTCAGGTAGCCGTTGCCGGTGCCGAGTTCCAGCACGCGTTCGTGCGGCTGGATCTGCGCGTCCTGCAGCAGCCGGGCCTCGACGCGCGGCGCCAGCATGCGCCGGCCCGCGGCCAAGGGCAGCTCGGTGTCGCCAAGGGCGAGATGGCGCAGCGCGGCGGGCACGAAGTCCTCGCGTCGCACCAGCGACAACAGCTGCAGCACGGCGGGGTCCAAGACCTGCCAGGGCCGGATCTGCTGCTCGATCATGTTGAAGCGGGCTTGCTCGAAGTCCATCGACGGGGTCCCCTATGAAAACGGGGGGATTCTAGGAGGCCCTCGCTATGATCCGCGCCCTTTGCCGGGGAGCCCGTTTGGACCTTTTGCTGTTGATCAAGGCCGCGATCATGGGGATCGTCGAGGGCCTGACCGAATTCCTGCCGATCAGCTCCACCGGACACCTGATCCTGGCCGGTCACCTGCTCGGCATGGACGACGCCAAGGGCAAGGTGTTCGACATCGCCATCCAGACCGGCGCCATCCTGGCGGTGATCCTGGTCTACGCCGAGCGCCTCAAGCGCGTGGCGGCCGAGTTGCCTTCGCAGCAGCGCGCGCGTCGCTTCGTGCTGAACGTCGGCATCGCCTTCTTCCCGGCCGTCCTCCTCGGCCTGGCGTTCGGCAAGGCCATCAAGGCCCATCTGTTCACGCCCAGCGTGGTGGCCAGCGCCTTCATCGTCGGCGGCTTCATCATCCTGTGGGCCGAGCGGCGCCAGAACCGGGTGCGCATCGAGGCGGTGGACGACATGGCGCCGCTCGACGCGCTGAAGGTCGGCCTGGTGCAGTGCCTGGCCATGATCCCCGGCACCAGCCGCTCGGGGGCCACCATCATCGGCGGCATGTTCCTCGGCCTGTCGCGCCAGACCGCCACCGAGTTCTCCTTCTTCCTCGCCATCCCGACCTTGATCGGCGCCGGCGCCTACAGCCTCTACAAGGAGCGCGCGCTGCTGGCCTGGGCCGACGCGCCGATGTTCGGCGTCGGCCTGCTGTTCAGCTTCCTGTCGGCCTGGGTCTGCGTGCGCTGGCTGCTGCGCTACGTGGGGTCGCACAGCTTCGTGCCCTTCGCCTGGTACCGCATCGGCTTCGGCCTGCTGGTGCTGGCATCGGCCCAGCTGGGCTGGGTGAATTGGTCGCCCCCCTGACAATCGCGCCATGAGCATCGTCATCAAGACCCCCGAAGACATCGCCGGCATGCGCGTCGCGTGCCGGCTGGCCAGCGAGGTGCTGGACATGCTGACGCCGCTGATCAAGCCCGGCGTCAGCACGCTGGAGCTGGACAAGATCGCCACGCACTACATCCAGGAGGTGCAGGGCACGATCTCGGCCACCATCGGCTACGCGCCGCCGGGCTACCCGCCCTTCCCCGCCGCGCTGTGCACTTCGGTCAACCATGTGGTCTGCCACGGCATCCCCAACGACCGGCCGCTGAAGAACGGCGACATCCTGAACATCGACGTCACCGTCATCAAGGACGGCTGGCACGGCGACAACAGCCGCATGTACATCGTCGGCGAGGGCTCGATCGCCGCCAAGCGCCTGTGCCAGTTCACCTTCGAGGCGATGTGGAAGGGCATCGAGAAGGTGCGTCCCGGCGCCCGCCTCGGCGACATCGGCCACGCCATCCAGGGCTATGTGGAGCCGGCCGGTTTCTCGGTGGTGCGCGAGTTCTGCGGCCATGGCGTGGGCCGCAAGTTCCACGAGGAGCCGCAGGTGCTGCACTACGGCCGCCCCGGCACGCTGGAGGAGTTGGTGCCGGGCATGGTGTTCACCATCGAGCCCATGATCAACGCCGGCCGGCGCGAGATCAAGGAACTGCCCGACGGCTGGACCATCGTCACCAAGGACCGCTCGCTGTCGGCGCAGTGGGAGCACACCATCGCCGTCACCGATACCGGCTACGAGGTGCTGACCCTGTCCAGCGGCAGCCCGACGCCGCCGGCCTTCATCCGCGCCTGAGCATGGACGCCGCCGCCGCGCGCCAGCAGCTGCGCGAGGCCCGCGCCACGCTGCTGGCCGAGTTCAGCGCCCGGCCGCCCAAGGCCGGCGCCGCGCAGCGTCTGTTGCGGCAGCTGGCCGCCCGGGTGGACGCGCAGCTGCGCGCGCTCTGGCAGCAGGCCGGCCTGCCGAGCGACTGCTGCCTGCTGGCGGTCGGGGGCTACGGCCGCGGCGAGCTGTTCCCCCACTCCGACGTCGACGTGCTGGTGCTGCTACCCGAGGGCGCCGAGGCGCACCGACCCGGCGAGCTGAAGTCGCGGCTCGAGGCCTTCATCACCGCCTGCTGGGACAGCGGGCTGGAGATCGGCTCCTCGGTGCGCACACCCGACGAATGCCTGAGCGAGGCCGCCGCCGACCTGACCGTGCAGACCGCGCTGCTGGAAAGCCGTCTGCTGGCCGGCCCGCGGCGCGCCAGCCTGGCGCTGCAGCAGCGCCTGGCCGCGCAGTTGCAGCCGGCCGCCTTCCTGCGCGGCAAGACCCTGGAGATGCAGCAGCGCCACACCAAGCACGAGGACACGCCCTACGCGCTGGAGCCGAACTGCAAGGAGAGCCCGGGCGGGCTGCGCGACCTGCAGGTGCTGATCTGGATCGCCCGCGCCGCCGGCCTGGGCGGCACCTGGCGCGAGCTGGCGGCGCGCGGCCTGCTGACGCCGCTGGAGGCCCAGCAGCTGCGCCACAACGAGGGCACGCTGAAGCTGGTGCGCTGCTTGCTCCACGTCGCGGCCGGACGCCGCGAGGACCGCCTGGTGTTCGATCTGCAGACTCAGGTGGCGCAGCTGCTGGGCCTGCAGGCCGTCGGCGGCGTACGCGCCGGCGAGCAGCTGATGCGGCGCTACTACTGGGCCGCCAAGGCGGTCACGCAGCTCAACGAGATCCTGCTGCTGAACCTGGAGGGGCGCATCGCGCCGATGCCGGGCAATGGCTCGCGACGCATCGACGAGGACTTCCTCGACCGCGGCGGCCTGATCGAGGTGGTCGACGACCAGCTCTACGAACGCCGCCCCGAGGCCATCCTGCGCACCTTCGTGCTCTACGCCACGACGCGCGGGCTCAAGGGCCTGTCGAGCCGCACCCTGCGCGCCCTTTACAACGCCCGACCGCTGATGGACGCGCGCTGGCGCGCCGATGCGGGCAACCGCGAGGCCTTCCTGGCCATCCTGCGCGCCCCTGAGGGGCAGACCCACGCCATGCGCCTGATGAACCGCACCTCGGTGCTGGGGCGCTATCTGTGGCCGTTCCGCGCCATCGTCGGGCAGATGCAGCACGACCTGTTCCACGTCTACACGGTGGACCAGCACATCCTGATGGTGCTGCGCAATGTGCGGCGCTTCTTCATCCCCGAGCACGCGCACGAGTACGCCTTCTGCTCGCAGCTGGCGGCGCAGTTCGACCGCCCCGACCTGCTCTACATCGCCGCGCTGTTCCACGACATCGCCAAGGGCCGCGGCGGCGACCACTCGGAGCTCGGCGAGCGCGAGGTGCGGCGCTTCGCTCGCCAGCACGGGCTGAGCCGCGCCGACGGCGATTTCGTCGCCTTCCTGGTGCGAGGCCATCTGCTGCTGAGCCACACGGCGCAGAAGGAGGACCTGAGCGACCCCGATGTGGTGGCCGCCTTCGCCGCCAAGGTCGGCGACGCGCGCCGCCTCACCGCGCTCTACCTGCTGACGGTGGCCGACATCCGCGGCACCAGCCCGAAGGTCTGGAACGCCTGGAAGGGCAAGCTGCTGGAGGACCTGTATCGGCTGACGCTGCGCCACCTCGGCGGCGCCACCGTCAGCCTGGACGCGGTCATCGAGGCGCGCAAGGCCGAGGCGCGCCAGCAGCTGGCGCTCAAGAGCGCGCTGCCCGGCACCGAGGAGCCGCTCTGGGCCACGCTGCAGGTCAGCTATTTCGCGCGCCACGACGCCTCCGAGCTGGCCTGGCATGCGCGCATGCTGTGGCGCCACCTGGACTCGCAGGAGCCGGTGGTCTGCGCGCGTCCCAGCCCGATCGGCGAGGGCCTGCAGGTGCTGGTGTTCGCGCGCGACGTGCCCGACCTCTTTGCGCGCATCTGCGGCTACTTCGACGGCGCCGGCTTCAACATCCAGGACGCCAAGGTGCACACGACGCGCAAGGGCTATGCGCTCGACACTTTCCAGGTGCAGGCGCAGGACCTCGAGGCGGCGCAGCGCGACCTGGTGCCCTTGGTGGAGCAGCGCCTGGGCCAGGCCTTGCGCCAGACCGGCCCCTTGCCCGAACCGCGGCGGGCCCGCCTGTCACGGCGCGTCAAGAGCTTCCCGACCACGCCACGCGTGCAGCTGCGCCCCGACGAGCGCGCCCAGGCCTGGGTGCTGTCGCTCTCGGCCAGCGACCGCGCCGGCTTGCTCTACGCGGTGGCGCGGGTGCTGGCGCGCCACGAGGTGAACCTGCAGTTGGCCAAGATCTCGACGCTGGGCGAGCGCGTCGAGGACAGTTTCCTGGTCAACGGCGCGGCGCTGTCCAGCCCGCGCGAACAGCTGCAGATCGAGAGCGAGCTGCTCGACGCGCTGGCGCTGAGCTGAACGGGCCTGAACGGGCTCAGCGCGCAGCCAAGCCCCATTGCTGCAGCATGAAGGCGTAGACCTTGGCCTGCTCCTCGAGCGCATCGAAACGCCCCGAAGCGCCCCCGTGGCCGGCGTCCAGATTGATGTCGAACAGCAGCGGGTTGGCGTCGGTCTTGAGCGTGCGCAGCTTGGCCACGTACTTGGCCGGCTCCCAGTAGGGCACCTGGCTGTCGTTCAGCGCCGTCAGCGCCAGGATGGCCGGATAGGCGCCGGGTTTCAGGTTGTCGTAGGGGCTGTAGGCGCGCATCCAGCGGTACTGCGCCTCGATCTTCGGGTTGCCCCACTCGATGAACTCCTCGGTGGTCAGCGGCAGGCTCTCGTCGAGCATGGTGTTGATGACGTCGACGAAGGGCACCTCCATCACCACCGCCTTGAAGAGCTCCGGTCGCAGATTGACCACCCCGCCCATCAAGAGGCCGCCGGCGCTGCCCCCGCTGGCGATGAGCTGCGCGGGCGTGGTCCAGCCCTCGCGCACCAGGGCATCGGCGCAGGCGATGAAGTCGGTGAAGCTGTTCATCTTGCGCGCCAGCTTGCCGTCCAGGTACCAGCCTCGCCCCAGGTCGCCGCCACCGCGCACATGCGCTACGGCGAAGACTACGCCGCGGTCCAGCAGGCTCAGCAACGCGGCGTCGAAGCGCGCATCGCTGGGGATGCCGTAGGCGCCGTAGCCATAGAGCAGCAGCGGCTGCGCGCCGGCGCCGCGCCGCGCCTTGGCGTAGAGCAGGGAAATGGGCACCCGAGTGCCATCCGCGGCCGTGGCCCAGACCCGCTCGCTGGCGTAGCGGCTGGCGTCGTAGCCGGGCACCGGTTGCACCTTGCGGACGCGGCTCGAGCCCTGGCTCAGCGAGTGTTCGATGACGGAGGGCGGCGTGGTCATCGACTGGTAGCTGAAGCGCAGGCTGTCGCTGTCGAACTCGAGGTTCTGCCCGGGCTCGACCTGGGCGCGGTGGATCGCCTCGTCGAAACCGATGTCGCGCGGCGCGCCCGACTCCAGCGGCAGCACGCGCAGGCCGAGCTTGCCGCCGGCACGCACGCCCACCACCAGATGGCGCCGGAACACCGTCAGGCTCTCGAGGTTCTGATCGGGCCGCGCCGCAATCAGCTCGCGGGCCGCCTTCAGGCTGCGGGCGTCCAGAGGCAGGCTGACGAGGCGGAAGTTGGGCTTGTGATCGTCCACCCGCAGCAGCAGGCGGCCGCCGTGGTGCTCGGCGAAGTACTGCACCCCGTCGCGACGCGGCAGCACGCTGCGCCAGGCGCCGGTGGGCCGCGCGGCGTCCAGTCGCCAGATCTGGCTGCTGTCCTTGGACAGGCTGGTCAGAAAGAGCTGGCGGCCGTCGGCGCTGGCACTCAGCTGCAGGTTGAAGAGCTCGTCCTTCTCCTCCATCACCAAGCGGTCGGGCGTGTTGCCCCGCAAGGCATGGCGCCACAGTTGGTGCACGCGCTTGGCGCTGTTGTGCATCAGGTAGAACAGGTAGCGGCCGTCGGCGCTCCACTGCGGCGCGCCCTCGGCCGTGCCCTCACGCTGCCAGGGCAGGTCGCGAGCGCCGTCGATGTCGCGCACTTGCAGGCGGAAGTCGCGCGCGCCGGTCTCGTCCAGCGCATAGGCCAGCAGGCGGCCGTCCGGGCTCGCCTGAACGCCCTGCACCCTGAGGAATTTGCGTCCCTCGGCGAGCCGGTTGAGGTCCAGCAGCAGCTGTTCGGGCGCCTGCGGGTCGTAACGCCGCTCGGCCCCCACGGCCCTCTGGCGCACCAGCACCGGGTACTGCTGGCCCGCCAGCGTGCGCTGGCTGTTCCACCAGCGCCCCTGGCGCACCGGCACCGTTTGGTCGGATTGCTCGATGCGCGCCAGCATCTCCTGGTAGAGCTGCTGCCTGAGGGGCTGGAGCGGCGCGAACCAGGCCTCGGTGTGGGCCGCCTCGGCAAGCAGGTGGGCCCGCACCGCCGGGTTGTCGCGCTCGCGCAGCCAGAACCAGTCGTCGACCCGCGCTTCGCCGTGCACCGAGACATCGCGCGGCTGGCGGGCCGCCAGCGGGGCGTCGCCGCCGGCATCGGCCCCCGCGACGAAGAGGCTCGAAACCAGGAGCAGCAGCAGGCGGACGGCGGGATTCATGCGCGCATTGTGCGCAGCCCCCGATTGCCCCCCCGATTGCCCCCCGATCGCCCCCCCGATCAGCCCCGCAGGTCTCCCGCCAGGCTGGCCAGGGTTTCGGCGGACAGGGCGAGGTGCGCCGGGTAGTTGGTGTGATCACAACCCAGTCGCACCGCGGCACCGGCGCGCAGCGCCGCCACCTGGGACGGCGCGAACTCGAAGCGCAGGAAGTGCACGGCCGAGGTCTTTTCGTCGGTCTCGCGCTCGAGGTCCTCGTCGGCGATCGCATGCACCCGCGGTGCACCGCCCTCCACCTCGACGAACACGCGCTGCGCCACCCCGATCAGGCGCGCAAGTTCGCGGCGCCGCTCGTGCACGTCGGGGTACTCGAGCAGCAGCGTGGCCTTCCAGTTGCTGCCGTCGGGCACCAGGGGCGCATAGGCGTCGATTTCGGCCTGGATGCCCTCCTCGTCGAAGATCTTCTCGATGCGCAGCATCTCCTGGATCTGGTAGCGGATGGTGCGCTCGTCCTCGAACTGCAGCGTCATGTGCTCGCCCAGTCGCACCGAGCGCAGGCGGCGGTGCGCCATCAGCTCGGGCTTGTGCAGCTTGCGGTGCTTGTGCCAGGCCTCCAGGCTCAGCAGGCTGTCGATGGCGATGCTCATGCTGCACTCCCTTCCAGCCCGTAGGCGCGGCGCAGCAGGGTCAGCGGATGCGCCAATTCGCGGGCCGGCGTGCCGGCCTGCTGCATGCCCTGGGCGATGTGGTGCCCGGCCAGCGCACAGTCGCTGCTGATGACGTCCGGTTCGTCCTTGGCCATGCTCTTGAAGACCGGCTTGCCGATCTTCAGCGCGTCCTTGTGGTGGGCGCTCTTGACGCCGTAGGTGCCGGCGTGCCCGCTGCAGCGCTCCACGGTGTTGAGCTGCACGTCGACGCTCTGTCCGATGAGCTTGAACACCTCCTCGGTCTTGCGCCCGATCTTCTGCACCCGCCCATGGCAGGGGATGTGGTAACTCACCTTGCCCAGCGCGGCCTTGAAATCGGTGCGCAGCAGGCCATCCTTGTGGCGCGCCATCAGGTACTCGAAGGGGTCCCAGATGGCCTGCTGAACGCGCAGCACCGCGTCCTCGTCGGGGAACAGATGCGGCAGCTCCTGCTTGAACATCAGCGTGCAGCTCGGAATGGCGCTGAGGATGGCGTAGCCCTCGCGCGCATAGCGCTCGAGCACCGGGATGTTGGCGTTCTTGTGGCGCTCGACGCCTTCAAGGTCGCCGAGCTCGAACTTCGGCATGCCACAGCAACTCTCCTTCTCCACGATCACGTAGGGGATGCCGTTGTGCGCGAGCACGGCCAGCAGATCGTGGCCGATGCCGGGCTCGTTGTAATTCACGTAGCAGGTGGCGAACACCGCCACCTTGCCGCTCGTGCGCTCGCCGTTCGTCACCACGCTGTGCGCGGCGCTCGGTGCCGCCCAGCGAAAGCGCTTGGCGGCCAGTTCGGGCATCCAGGCCTTGGGGTGGACGCCCAGCGCCTTGTCCAGCAGCTTGCGGACGACGCCCGTGCGGTTCAGCGCGTTGACGCTCTGCACGACGACGGGAATGCCGGCAAAGCTGCCGTGAACGTCGGTGCTGGCCAGGAAACGCGCACCGGCGCCCACCTCGCCCCGCTTGAACTGGATCGCCTTGGCGCGCAGCATCGTGTGCGGGAAGTCCAGGTTCCAGCTGTGCGGCGGCACGTAGGGGCATTTGGTGAGGTAGCAGAGGTCGCAGAGGTAGCAGTGATCGACCACCTTCCAGTAGTCCTCGCGCCGCACCCCATGCAGTTCACCGTCCGCCGTGGCGTCCACCAGGTCGAACAGGGTCGGGAAGCTCTGGCACAGGCTCACGCAACGCCGGCAGCCGTGGCAGATCTCGAAGATGCGCCCCAACTCGTCCAGGCACTTCGATTCGTCGTAGAAATCCGCGCCCTTCCAGTCCACGGGGTGGCGGGTCGGGGCCTCCAGATTGCCTTCGCGCATGCTGCTCCTCCCAAAACAACGGCGCCCGATGAATGCCATCGGGGCGCCGTCGGGGCGCCTTCGGGTCGCCGTCGTGATGACGCCGGTCGCCTCAGTCCACCAGTTCGTTCAAGGCCTTGGTGTAACGGTTGGCGTGCGAGCGCTCGGCCTTGGCCAGGGTCTCGAACCAGTCGGCGATCTCGTCGAAGCCCTCGTCGCGCGCCGTCTTGGCCATGCCGGGGTACATGTCGGTGTACTCGTGGGTCTCGCCGGCCACGGCAGCCGCCAGGTTCTGCCGGGTGCTGCCGATCGGCAGACCGGTGGCCGGGTCGC
>JAYRUQ010000043.1:0-22543 GCA_041919015.1 Inhella sp. | reverse complement strand
TGCCGAGGTGCTGGTGGACGGCGACGCGGTGACGACGATCCGGCGCCGCCAGACGGTGGAGGAACTTCTGGCGCTCGAACAGTCATAGCCTGGCTCAATGGCAGCGATTCGATTAAACAAAACTAACGACTTGGATTGGTCGATACAGTCTTGCTCATTCCACAACCCCTCCCACAGGAGCCGAGCATGTCGCTGATCAACACCCCCATCCCCGCCTTCAAGACCGAGGCCTTCCACAACGGCCAGTTCGTGACCGTGACCGACGCCTCGCTCAAGGGCAAGTGGTCGGTGCTGGTGTTCATGCCGGCGGCCTTCACCTTCAACTGCCCGACCGAGGTGGAAGACGCCGCCGAGCAGTACGCCGAGTTCCAGAAGCTGGGCGCCGAGATCTACATCGTGACCACCGACACGCACTTCGCCCACAAGGTCTGGCACGAGACCAGCCCGGCGGTCGGCAAGGCCAAGTTCCCGCTGGTCGGCGATCCGACGCACCAGCTGACGCGTGCCTTCGGCGTGCACATCGAGGAAGCCGGTCTGGCGCTGCGCGGCACCTTCGTGGTCAACCCCGAGGGCGTGATCAAGACCACCGAGGTCCACGACAACGCCATCGCCCGCGACATGAAGGAGACGCTGCGCAAGCTCAAGGCGGCGCAGTTCGTGGCCAACAACCCCGGCCAGGTCTGCCCGGCCAAGTGGAACGAGGGCGCGGCGACCATCACCCCGTCGCTGGACCTGGTCGGCAAGATCTGAAGCACCAGGCCCCAAGCCCAACCCCGCGGCAACCGTCTCCTCCCGAGGGGGTGGTTGCCCTTTTTTTGCCCGGAGAACCGCCATGCTCGACGCCGCCCTCAAGTCCCAGCTCGCCACCTACCTGGAGCGCCTGCTCACGCCCGTCGAGTTGGTGGCGACGCTGGATGACGCTCCGGCCTCGGCGCAGCTGCGGACGCTGCTTCAGGACGTGGTGTCGGCCGGCCACGGCAAGGTCAGCCTGCGCATCCAGGACGACGGCGAGCGCAGCCCCTCCTTCGGCATCAGCACACCTGGCGAACCGCCACGCCAGCGCTTTGCCGGGCTGCCGCTCGGGCATGAATTCAGCACCCTGGTGCTGAGCTTGCTGCAAGTGGGCGGCGTGGCGCCCAAGATCACGCCGGCGCAGGCCGAGCGCATCCGTGCGCTGCCCTCGGGCTTGCACTTCGAAACCTATATCGGCCTGTCCTGCCACAACTGCCCCGACGTGGTGCAGGCGCTCAACGTGCTGAGCCTGCTCAACCCCGGCATCCGCTCCACCGCCGTCGACGGCGCGCTGTTCCAGGACGAGGTGCAGCGCCGCGAGGTGATGGCCGTGCCGGCGGTGTTTGCCAACGGCGAGTCCTTCGTCAATGGACGCATCGACCTGGACGGTCTGCTCGAGCGCATCGAGGCCCGCTTCGCCGGCGATGCAGCTGCCGAGCGAGCGGCACGGCAGGCGGCCGAGCTGAGCCAGCGTGCCGCCTACGACATGCTGATCGTCGGGGCCGGCCCGGCCGGTGCCGCCGCCGCCGTGTACGCGGCCCGCAAGGGGCTGCGGGTCGGCGTGCTGGCCGAGCGCTTCGGCGGCCAGACCCTCGACACCCTGGGCATCGAGAACTTCATCTCGGTCGCCCACACCGAGGGTCCGCAATTCGCCCGCGCGCTGGAGAACCATGTGCGCGAGCACGCCAACGTCGAGGTCATCACCGGCCAGCGTGCGCGGCACCTGGAAGCGGGCGCGCTGCACCGCGTGCAACTGGACAGCGGTGCCGAACTCAAGGCCCGCAGCCTGATCCTGGCCACCGGGGCGCGCTGGCGTGAGCTGGGCGTGCCGGGCGAGGCCGAATACCGCAACAAGGGCGTGGCCTACTGCCCGCATTGCGACGGGCCGCTCTTCAAGGGGCAGCGCGTGGCCGTGGTGGGCGGGGGCAACTCGGGCGTCGAGGCGGCCATCGACCTGGCCGGCATCGTCCGCGAGGTCACCCTGTTGGAGTTCGCGCCCCAGCTCAAGGCCGACGAGGTGCTGGTGCGCAAGCTCGAAAGCCTGCCCAATGTGCGCGTGCTGAAGAACGTGCAGACCCAGGAAGTCACCGGCTCCGCCGGCAAGGTCGACGGCCTGCGCTACCTCGACCGCGCCAGCGGCGTGTCGCACGCCTTGCCGCTCGAAGGGGTGTTCGTTCAGATCGGGCTGGTGCCCAACACCGACTGGCTGAAGGGCACGCTGAGCTTGAGCCGCTATGGCGAGATCGAGGTCGACGCCAAGGGGGCCACCTCGCAGGCGGGGGTGTTCGCGGCCGGGGACTGCACCACCGTGCCGTTCAAGCAGATCATCATTGCCGCGGGCGACGGCGCCAAGGCCGCGCTGGGCGCCTTCGATGCCCTGATGCGCCAGGAGGCGGCGCCGCCGGTGGCCGAGCTGGTGGCGCACTGATCGCGACCGAGTCGCGCTACAGGCGCACCCGCAACTGCGGCAGACCGAGGCTGCGCAGCAGCAGATAGCCCAGCGCGGCGTCGCCGGGGTCGGCCGCGGTGACGAGCAAGGGGGTGTCGGGTTGGACGCCGGATTGCCTCAGCAGCTCCCAACGCCGCCATGCCGAGCCCGCCTGCTGCAGGGTGGGCAGATTGAGCCCGGTGGCGGCGTCCAGGGGCAGGGCAGTCAGGCCCTCGGCGCTGTGCGCCAGCAGGCCGTCCAGGGGCATGGCCAGGTAGTCGCGGCCGCGCGCTGCCGGCAATGGGCCGCCTCTGTCCAGGGCGCCCCCCATCAGCTCCCAGTCGGCCAGCGTGTCGCGCAGCAGGCTCACCCGCCATTGGCCGAGCGACTCCAGCAGCACCAGAGCCAGGGCCTTGTCGGCGTCCAACCCGGCCCGAGCGCTCACCAACACCGCCTCCCGACCCCGCGTCAAGCCTTGGTGGCCCAGCCAGGCGGCGAGCTGCTGCGGCTGGTGGCGCAGCGCACGCCAACGCTCGATGGGCAGGTTGATGGCGTGCGGCATGCGCTCGCGGGCGAAGTCCTCGGCAGGGCGCAGATCGACGAGCGTGTAGTGCACGGCGTCCATCTGGCGCAGCAGGGGCTGGCCCCAGCCGTCGAGCCAGGCGCGGTCGCGCTGGGGCAGCGGGCGAGCTTCCTGCCACAGCGGCAGCTGGCGCTCATCCAGCAGGTATTCGCGCTGCGAGCCGGGGTAGAGCCGGGCCTCGTCCCAGCCCAGCAGGGCCTGCAGCGCAAAGAAGGGCACCGCGGCCGCCACGCCGCCGCCGCAGTAGCTGATGGGGGCCTGCTCGCGCCGCACGCCCATGCGTTGCAGCCGCGCAGCGAGTTCGTCGACCGGCACAAAGGTCTTGTCGGCGCGGAACAGGCTGCTGGCGGGCAAGTTCAACGCGCCCGGCAAATGACCGCCCCGCTCCAGGAACTTCATGGCGCCGAAATAGAAGGGGGGGTCCAGGGCGTCGAGCAGCACGCTGCGGCGCGCCAGCACTTCGGGCAGGTCGGCGCGCCAGCGCGCCATGCGCGCAGCGTCCAGGTCGCCGGCGCTCGGTCGGGGCGACGGGCCCTGCTGCGTCGCGCCGCCCTGTGCCTTCCACTGGTGCAAACCGCCGTCGAGCAGGCGGATGCGCTCGGGTGCCACGCCGTGGCTGATGAGGTCGAAGTAAACGCGCGCGGCGACATGGTCGGCCCCGGCGTCGTAGATCACGATGCGCTGGGCGGCATCGTTGCGAACGCCCCAGCGGCGCAGGCGGTCCTGCATGGCCGCTGCGTCGCCTGGGTTGAGGCCGTAGGCGTAGAAGTCGGCATTCACCGCGCCGGGGATGTGCGCGACCAACTGCCTTGGGGTGGGTGAGGCGTCGAGCACGAGCAATTGCTCGGACCCCGGCCGGCTGGCCAGTTCGGCTCTCAGACCGGCGGCGTCGACCAGGGCGCGCGGCAGTTGGGCCAGGACCTGTGCGCAGCCCAGCAGCAGGGCCAGCAATGCAAACAGGGCGGGCTTGACGGGCAGGGCAGGGACTCGGCGTCGGCTCATGGGCGTCTTTCGCGGGTTGTGGCATCCCGACTCTGGCCCCTTGCCCCCGGGCTTTCCTGCGCGCATGGACGGGCCACGCGCCTAAAGGGGCGAAAGGCGTGGGTGGGCGACGGGGCGCGATGGGTCTCGATGGGTCTCGATGGGTCTCGATTGGGCGCGGTGAGTCCGTGCGACGAAGCGCCGGGATTGCTCGGAATCGCCTCGGGGCGATTCCTCGGCCTTCGCGCCCGCTCAGGCCCGGTGCTGCGCACCGTCCTTCGACGGTCCAACGGACCGTCGAAGAGCGAACCGGAGGGTGCTCATCCCAAGCACCGCACTCCAAATGCCAAGGGCCCCTGTCGGGGCCCTCTGCATTTGGAGCGGGTGAAGGGAATCGAACCCTCGTATGAAGCTTGGGAAGCTGCCGTTCTACCATTGAACTACACCCGCAGCGGCCGCGGATTCTGCCATCGCTTCCGGCACGGCTTGCGGCCAAGCACCACAATTCCGCGCTCTTTCCGCCACCGGTCGCGCGCATGGCTTCCTCGTCCCCTTCTCTCGGTCTGCAGGTCCTGCGCCGCCTGTGGCGCGATGCGCGGGCCGGCGAGTTGCGCTTGCTGATGCTCGGTCTGATGCTGGCCGTGGCCGCCGTCAGCGCCGTGGCGCTGCTCGGTGACCGCATCGAAAAGGGCCTCAAGCGCGACGCGGCGGCGCTGATCGGCGGTGATCTGGTGGTGTCGGCCGACCGGCCGGCCGATGCGCGCTGGCGCGAGCGGGCACAGGGCTTGGGTCTGCGGCAAAGCCACAGCGCCAGTTTCCCAAGCATGGTGCGCGCCAGCGAGGCCCAGGGCGGCGCGACCCGCCTGGTGGCCGTCAAGGCCGTGGACGACGCCTACCCGCTGCGCGGTCAGATGCAGTGGCGCAACGAACGCGGCGAGGGTCAGGGCGCGCGGGGGCCGGCCCTGGGAGAGGTGTGGGTCGATGCGGCGGTGCTGGACAGCCTGGGCCTGAAGCTGGGCGACCGGCTCGGCGTGGGCGAGCTGTGGCTGCGCATCGGCGCACAGATCCGTCAGGAGCCCGATCGCGGAGCGGGCTTCCTGTCCTTTGCGCCGCGCGTCATGCTCCACGCGGGCGATCTGGCGGCCACGCAACTGGTGCAGCCGGCCAGCCGGATCGGCTACCGCATGGCGCTGAGCGGCGAGGCCTCGCAGGGGGCGGCGCTGCGCGAGCTGACGGCGGAGCTTGAGGCCGCGTTGCGGGACGGCCAGTGGCGCGGAGCGCGCATCGAGACCCTGGCTTCGGGCCGCCCCGAATTGCGCCAGACCCTCGACCGCGGCGAACGCTTCCTGAGCCTGGTGGCGCTGCTGGCGGCCCTGCTGTCGGGCATTGCCGTGGCGCTCACGGCGCGCGACTTCGCGGCGCGCCACCTGGACGAATGCGCGCTGCTGCGGGTGCTGGGCCAGCGCGCGGCCCAGGTCGGATGGACCTACGCGGCCGAGTTCCTGCTGGCCGGACTGGCGGGCAGTCTGGCGGGCCTGGCGCTGGGCTATCTGTTGCACATCGTGCTGCTGGCCTTGCTGGGCGGCCTGGTGGGGGTGGCGCTGCCCGCCGCCGGGGTGCTGCCCTATCTGCTCGGACTGGGTCTGGGGCTGGCGCTGCTGGTGGCCTTCGGCCTGCCGCCGGTGCTGGCGCTGGCGCGCGTGCCGCCCTTGCGCGTGTTGCGCCGCGATGCCGGCACGGCCGGCACCTGGAGCGCCTGGTTGGCCTTGCTGACCGGCGGGGCGGGCAGCGTCGCGCTGCTGATGGCCGTGGCGCGCGACGCCACGCTGGGCTTGCTGACCCTGGCCGGCTTCGCGCTGGCCGGTGCGCTGCTGGTGGCCTTGGCCTGGGGGGTGATCCGCTTCGCCTTGCCGCGCATCGGGGGTCCGCAATCGTGGCGCCTGGCGACGCGGCAGCTGGGTTCGCGGCCGGCGCTGGCCGCCGCGCAGGTGGCGGCGCTGGGCCTGGGGCTGCTGGCGCTGGCCCTGCTGGCTCTGGTGCGCACCGACCTGATGGAGAGCTGGCGCCTGGCCACGCCGGATCGCGGCCCGGACCGCTTCGTGATCAACCTGCTGCCGGACCAGGGTGAGGCGTTCCGCACCGAGTTGCAGCAGGCTGGGGTGCAGCCGCTCGACTGGTATCCGATGTTCCGTGGCCGGCTGACGACGATCAACGGCGAGGCGGTCACCACCCTGCGTTTCGCCACCGATCGTGCCAGCCGCCTGGTGGAGCGCGAGTTCAACCTCAGTCACGCGCAAGAGCAGCCGGCGCACAACCGCGCCACGGACGGGCGATGGTTGGCCGACAGCGGCAGCCTGAGCGTCGAGGCCGGTCTGGCCGAGCAACTCGGGCTGAAGCTCGGCGACCGCCTCGGCTTCGATGTGGCCGGACAGCAGATCACGGCGCCGATCGGCCAGATCCGCGAGGTGGACTGGTCGTCGATGCGGGTCAATTTCTTCGTGATGTTCCAGCGCGCGCAGATGCCCGAGGTGCCCAGCACCTGGATTGCCACTTTCCGCGCACCGCTGCGCGACGCCGCGCAGCTCGACCGGCGCCTGGCGCGCGCCTTTCCGAACGCCACGTTGATCGACGTCAGCGAGCAGATCGCCCAGGTCCAGCGCGTGCTCGGCCAGATTGCCCAGGCGGTCGAGATCCTGTTCGGCTTCACCTTGGCGGCTGGCTTGGTGGTGTTGATCGGGGCCATGACGGCGACGCGCGAGGTGCGCATCCGCGAGGCCGCCGTGTGGCGGGCGATGGGCGCCAGCTCGGCGCTGCTGGCGCGCGTGCAGCGCGCCGAACTGCTGACCATCGGACTGCTGGCGGGGGCCTTTGCCGGGTTGGTGGCGCTGGGCCTCGGCGCCCTGCTGGCCTACCAGGTCTTCCAGTTCGACTGGCAGCCCAAGCCCTGGGTGCCGCTGGGCACGTTGGCGGCGGGCGCGCTGCTGGCCTGGGTGGCGGGTTACTGGGGGCTGCGCGGCGTGCTGCGCCGGCCGGTGCTGCAGACCCTGCGCGCCGCCACGCAGGATTGAGCCAACAAATGGATCGGCCCCTCGCTGGAGGGGCCGATCGGCAAGGAAGGTCGCTGCTTCAGGATACGGCGGCGATCAGTCCCATGTCGGTGCTGCTCATCAGGCCTTCGATGTCCATCAGGATCAGCATGCGCTCGTTGGCCGTGGCGATGCCGGTGATGTACTGCGTGTCCACGGTGGCCGTGGCCATCTCGGGGGCTGGCTTGATCTGGTCGCGGCCGAGTTCCATCACGTCGGACACCGAATCGACCACCGCGCCGACCACCCGGTTGCGCACATTGAGCACGATGACCACGGTGAAGCTGTTGATTTCGTTGCTGGCGCAGCCAAGCTTCACGCGCAGGTCGACGATCGGCACGATGACGCCGCGCAGATTCACCACGCCCTTGATGAACTCGGGGGCGTTGGCAATGCGCGTCGGCGCCTCGTAGGAACGGATCTCCTGCACCTTCAGGATGTCGATGCCGTATTCCTCGGTGCCGAGGCGGAAGGTCAGGTATTCACCGGCGTTGGCGGCTTGCATGCGGCTGCCGGGGGCAGCGATGGCGAGTTCCATGGGGTTCCTTTCAGTGGCGCGACTTGCGCACCAGGCTGCCGATGTCGAGGATCAGGGCCACACGGCCGTCTCCCATGATGGTGGCGCCGGATACGTCGCTGACCTTGCGGTAATTGGCCTCGAGGTTCTTCACCACCACCTGCTGCTGGCCCAGCAGTTCGTCGACCAGCAGGGCCACCCGGCCGCCTTCGGCCTCGACCACCACCATGATGTTGGAGACATGCTCGAAGTCGAAACGCGGCACCTCGAAGACCTTCTCGAGTTCGATGACGGGCATGAACTCGTCGCGCACCTCGACCACGCGCCCCGAGCCCGCCACGGTCTTCACGGTGTCCTGCTTGACCTGGAAGCTCTCGACCACCGAGGACAGCGGCAGGATGTAGACCTCTTCGCCGACGCCCACGCTCATGCCGTCCATGATGGCCAGCGTCAGCGGCAGGCGCACCGAGACCTTCATGCCGTAACCCTCTGCGGAGTCGATCTCGACATGCCCGCCCAGCGAGGTGATGTTGCGCTTGACCACGTCCATGCCCACGCCGCGGCCGGATACGTCGGTGACCTGCTCGGCGGTCGAAAAGCCGGGCGCGAAGATCAGGCTCCACACCTCGGAGTCGCTCATGCCCTCGTGAGCGTCGATGCCCTTTTCCTGGGCCTTGCTGATCAGCTTCTGGCGGTTCAGGCCCTTGCCGTCGTCGCGCACCTCGATGACGATGCTGCCGCCCTGGTGGCTGGCCACCAGGGTGATGGTGCCGGTCTCGGGCTTGCCCTTGGCGGCGCGCTCGGCCGGCATCTCGATGCCGTGGTCGCAGCTGTTGCGCACCAGGTGGGTCAAGGGGTCGGTGATCTTCTCCACCAGGCCCTTGTCGAGTTCGGTGGCCTCGCCCTGCGTGACCAGTTCGACCTTCTTGCCCAGCTTGGCGGCGAGGTCGCGCAGCATGCGCGGGAAGCGGTTGAACACCACCGACATCGGAATCATGCGGATCGACATCACCGCTTCCTGCAGGTCGCGGGTGTTGCGTTCCAGATCGGCCAGGCCGGAGGTGAGCTGCTGGTACAGGCCGGGGTCGACGTTGCGGCTGTTCTGCGCCAGCATGGCCTGGGTGATGACCAACTCGCCGACCAGGTTGATCAGCTGATCGACCTTCTCGATCGACACCCGCAAGGTGCTTTGGTCCCCCGCAGCGGCGGGCTTGGCAGGCGGCGCAGCAGCGGGCTTGACGGCCGGCACCACGGCCGCCTTGGGTGCTTCGGCAGGGGGTGGCGCACCGGTCGCTGAAGATCCCGGCGCGCCGGGGGCATCGTCGAAGAAGCCGTAGCCGGCGTCTTGCTTCGGCGCTTCCGGCTCGGGGGCGCCGGGGGCGCCATCATGGAAACCATATCCCGGCCCGAAAGGCGTCAGGATGACCTGCTCGCGTGCGACGTGAAAGGTGAACAGATCGAGCAGGTCGCTGTCGCTGGACGCGGTGACGATCTTGAAGCGCCGCATGCCGTCGGCCGCCTGACCGCCGTCGAGCGTCTCGATGGTGCCCAGGTCGGTGATCTCCTTGAATAGCTCGACCAGATTGTCGGCCTGGCTCGGATCGGGCAAGGGCCCCACCAGCAGTTCCAGCTCGCGCACGTTCGACTTCAGCGCAGCCGGGGCTGGCGCGGACGCAGCGACCGGCTTCGCTGCCGGCGCCGGTGCCGCTGCGCCTTCCAGCACGCCGCCGTCCACCAGGGTCCGGATGCCGGCCACCAATCCCGAACTGTCAACCCGCTCGCTGCTGGTGCCCGCGTGCCGCGCCAGCAAGCCCTTGAGCGCATCACCGGCCTGCAGCAGGATATCGATCATCTGGGTGGTCGGCTGCAACTCGTGGCGACGCAGCTTGTCGAGCAGGGTCTCCATGATGTGAGTCAGCTCGGCCACGTCGTTGAAGCCGAAGGTCGCCGCACCGCCCTTGATCGAGTGGGCGCAGCGGAAGATGGCGTTGAGCTCCTCGTCGTCTGCCGCGTCGACGTTCACATTGAGCAGCAACTGCTCCATGTTCTCAAGGTTCTCACTCGCCTCCTCGAAGAAGACTTGGTAGAACTGGCTGAGGTCAATGCCGGCACCGAGGTTGCTGCCCTCGTTGGTCATCTCACCCATCGCGGGTTCTCCTTACTTGATGACCTTGCCGATCACTTCGATCAGCTTGGCCGGGTCGAAGGGCTTGACCAACCAGCCGGTGGCACCCGCCGCGCGCCCCGCCTGCTTCATCGCGTCGCTGCTTTCGGTGGTGAGGATCAGGATCGGCGTGGTCTTGAACTTCGGACTCTCGCGCAGCTTCTTGACCAGGCTGATGCCGTCCATGCGCGGCATGTTCTGGTCGGTCAGCACGAGGTCGAAGTCGCGCTGCGTCGCCTTCTCCCAGGCGTCCTGGCCGTCGACGGCCTCGACCACGTTGAATCCGGCGTTCTTCAGGGTGAAGGACACCATCTGGCGCATCGAAGCGGAGTCGTCTACCGCAAGGATGGAATGCATCGTCAGCTCTCCGGGCAATCAATCATTCAAACAGGCAAGAGGCCACTATCAGAACAGCTCTACGGATCCGGCGTCGACTTCGTCTTGCGTCACCGGGTTGGGGCGCAGCGGCGCCTCCACCACGGCGGCCGCGCCGTCCTCGTCGTCGCCGAACGCGTCGCGCGCCATCATGTCGGCACTGGCACGCAGGCGCAGGCTGGTGTGCGCAATCAATTGGGTGGACATGTCCTGGAACTGCAGCGCGATGATGGCCTGCGCCACATGGTTGAGCACATCACCCAGTGCGCCGGGGGCAAGCGCCTCACCGTTTTCCAGCTTGGCAGCCAGGTCCTGCAACTTGGCCGAGGCCGCAAAGAAATGTGTCGACAGGGTCTCGCCGGCGTCGTCGAGCAGGCGTTGCAGGCGCTCGAGGTCATTGCTGACCGACATGAGGTGATCCTGCACCTCGGCAGCCGACAGCAGCGTGAGCGTTGCGCCACCCGCGTCGAAGGGTTCGGCATCGGCTGCACTGTCTTCTGGCAGCGGAGGTTCAACCATGCAGGCTCCGAATCAACATGCTGCGGCCGGCTCGGCCGGCGGGTGGAACTTCAGGGGCATCCAAGGGCACCCGTGAAGTGGCATCGCTGCAAGCCTAACCGATGGCCCTGCCATGCGCGTGTGAGGAGCCGCTAGGGTAATCCCGTTCGCTCTATGAAGCATCGACGCCGGTCGGCTGCGCGGCATACTGCCCGCATGCCCCCAGAGACGCCCCTGCGCCTGCTCCATGTCGAGGATTCCGAGTTCGACCACGCGCTGCTGCAGGCGCAGGTGGCCGCAGAGGGTGTCCCGGCCGACTGGCACTGCGTGCAGAGCGAGGAGGCCTTCTTGCTGGCGCTCGAACAGACCTGGGATGCGGTGATCTGCGACCACCACCTGCCGGGCAGCTCGGGGCTGCGCCTGTTGGCCCTGTTGCGCGAGCGTGACGACCTGCTGCCCTTCCTGCTGGTGTCGGGCCAGATCGGCGAGGAATTGGCCGTCGAGGCGATGCGCTGCGGCGCCAGCGACTACCTGCTCAAGGGGCGTCTGGCGCGGTTCGTGCCAGCCTTGCTGCAGGCCATCCGCGCTGCGGCGGCGCAGCGCGAGCGCGCCCAGGCCCTGCGCGATCTGCAGCGTTCGCGCGCGCAGCTGGCCGAGCTCACCGAACACCTGCAGCAGCGCATCGAGGCCGAACGGGCGCAGCTGTCGCGCGAACTGCACGACGACGTCGGCAGCCAGCTCACGGCACTCAAGTTCGACCTCGCGTGGCTGCAGCGCCACGGCAGCGGGGCCGAGGCCGCGCCGCGCCTTGCGCAGGCGCTGGAGCTGCTGGATGGGGCGATCGCCGCCAGCCGCCGCCTGATGCAGAACCTGCGCCCGCCGATCCTCGAGGAAGGCGTGGTGGCGGCGCTGCAATGGCTGGTGCAGGGCTTTGAGCGCCAGCATGCCGAGTTGCAACTCAGCCTGCAGTACCCGGACGAGCGCGTCGATGTGGGCGAGGCCTGCTGCCTGGTGGCCTACCGCTTCGTTCAGGAGGCCTTGAGCAATGTGGCCAAGCACGCGCAGGCCCGGCGCGTGCGCATCGAGTTGCAATGGGCCTCCGGCGTGCTGGGCGTGGAGGTCGAGGACGACGGCTGCGGCCTGCGGCCGGGGGCCTTGGAGCAGGCACAGCGCTTCGGCCTGCGGGGCTTGCGCGAGCGGGCCGAGCAGGCCGGCGGCTGGGTCGACGTCAGCAGCCGCGCCGGGCGTGGCACCCTGCTCGCCCTCAACCTGCCGATTCCGACCCACTCGCACGCCGCCCATCCGCTTGCCGAGGAGGCGTGGACATGATCCGTGTGCTGCTCTGCGATGACCATGCGCTGATCCGCCGCGGCATCCGCGACACGCTGCAGGACGCCGGCGGCATCGAGGTGGTGGGCGAGGTGGCCGACTACCCGAGCCTGCGCGAGTGGCTGCGCTCGCAGCAGGCCGATGTGCTGGTGCTCGACGTCAATCTGCCGGGACGCAGCGGCCTGGATGTGCTGCATGTGCTGAAGGAGGAAGGCAGCCGGCTGCGCACCCTGGTGGTGTCGATGTACCCGGAGGAGCAGTACGCCATCCGCTGCCTGCGCGCCGGCGCCTTCGGCTACGTGAACAAGGGCGGCGATGCCGACGAGTTGGCAGCGGCGGTGCGCACGGTGGCGCAGGGGCGCAAGTACGTGACGCCGCAGATCGCCCAGATGCTGGTGGAGAACCTCACCACGCCGGCGCCCGAGCAGGCGCATCAGAAGCTCTCGGATCGCGAGTTGCAGACCCTGGTGATGATCGCGTCGGGCAAGCGCCTGTCGGACATCGCCGAGGAGCTGCTGTTGAGCCCCAAGACGGTCAGCGTGTACCGCGCCCGGGTGCTGGAGAAGCTCGGCCTGTCGAACAACTCCGAGCTCACGGTCTATGCCATCCGCAGCGGCCTGGTCGAAAGCTGAGCGGCGCGACTCGCTGGTCCGGCGCCTGACACGCTGGAACCTGCTGGTGCTGGCCCTGGCGCTGTTGCTCAGTGTCGGCCTGCTGTTGCGCGTGGTTCACCAGACCGGGCTCTCGCAGCAGCGCGCCGACGCCGAGGCCGCCGCCGCGCTGCTGGCGCAGAACCTGGCGCCGATGCTGGCCTTCCAGGACGCAGCGGCCGGTCGCGATCTGCTGGCCGAGTTGGCGCGCCGACGCGATCTGCTGGCGGTGCGCGTGCTGGGCACCGGCGCCGTCGAGTTCGCGCGCTGGCAGGCCACGGCGCCGCCCGCCAGCACACTTTGGCCACCGGCGGAGTTCGAATTGAAGCTGCCGGTGCGCATGCAGGGCGAATTGCTCGGCTGGGTGATCTGGCGCGAGTCGAATGCCGGACTGGAACAGACCCTTGCTTGGGTGGCGCTGGGTGGCGGCTTGATCCTGTGCGGCGCCCTGCTGCTCACCTGGTTGCTGCTGGCCTGGGTGCAACGGCGTGCGCTGCAGCCGCTCATCGAACTGGCGCGGCTCACCGAGCGCGTGGCGAGCACCCAGGACTACAGCCTGCGCGCGGGCGTGGTGCGCGCCGACGAGGTGGGGCGCCTGAGTTCGCGCGTCAATGACCTGCTGCACCGGGTCGAGCTCTGGCACGCCGAGCTCAACGAGCGTCTGCGCCGCGAGCAGGAGGCCGGCGCCCAGTACCAACAGCTGGCGCAGCACGATCACCTGACGGGCCTGCCCAACCGCATGGCCTTCGAGCTGGAGCTGGAATCGCGTCTGGTGAAGGCCCAGGCCCAGCAGCGCCAGCTGGCGCTGTTCTTCATCGACCTGGACGGTTTCAAGACGATCAACGATCAGCTCGGCCACGCCGCCGGCGATCAGGCCCTGAAGTCGGCCGCCGAACGCATGCTGCAGGTGCTGCGCAGCGAGGACCGTCTGTTCCGCCTGGGCGGCGATGAGTTCGCGCTGCTGGTCTCAGCGCAGGGTGAGGACATGCCCGCGCAGCTGGCCAGCCGCCTGGTCAGCGCCGTCTCCCAACCCTTCGAAGTCAATGGTCGGCGCGCGCCGCTGGGCGCCAGCATCGGCCTGTGCTTCTACCCCAACGACGCCAGCGACCCGGCCGACCTGCTGCGCCTGGCCGATGCCGCCATGTACCAGGCCAAGGCCGCCGGCAAAAACCGCTGGCAGCGCGCCAATTCCCTCGCCGACGATGCCTAAATTGCCCGGCCTCTTGTTGGCGGCTTGGGCGCTGGCGGCCGGCGCCCAGCAGGCCGAGCCCGACCTGGAGGAATTGCTGCGCCAGGCCGGCGAGCAGCGCCACGCCGACGCCGCCGTCAGCACCAGTGGCCGCAAGGGGCAGAGCCAGTCTCTGGCGCCGGGCGTCACCCATGTGGTGACGCGCCAGGACATCGAACGTCTCGGCCTGCGCAACTTCGGCGAGGTGCTGCAGCTTTTCCCCGGCCTGTACCTGCGTCAGGACCAGCTCTTTACCACCGTGGGCGTGCGCGGTATCGGCCGCGCCGGCGACCTCAACAGCCGCCTGCTCTTCCTGCTCGACGGCATGCGGCTCAACGAGAACATCTACGACGCCGGGCAGATCGACGAGGACTTCCTGCTCGACGTCGGGATGATCGAGCGTGTCGAGTACAGCGCCGGTCCGGGCTCCTCGCTCTACGGCGCCAACGCATTCCTGGGCGTGGTCAACGTCATCACCCAGCGCGCCGACCAGTTGGCCGGCTGGCAGGGGCAGGCCGTGCTGGAGCCGCGCGGCCGCTGGCAGACCCGCATCAGCCACGCCCGACGCGACGAGCTGGGCGGCGAGTGGTGGATCGCCGCCAGCGGCATGGAGCGTCGCGATCTGCCGTTGACTTTCGCGGTGCAGGCGGGTGACGAGGCACCGCTGCGGCGCGTCAACGACGACCGCGCGCGTCGCCTCAACCTGGGCTGGCGCAGGGCCGGGCTGGCCGTCAGCGGCGGCCTGGTCGAGCGCGAGCGGCGCCTGCCGGCCGCGCTCGATCGGGTCGAGGAGGCGCTGGTCACGACGGCGGCGCCGGACTGGACCCGCATCCGGCACCTGCGCCTGAGTTGGGAGCGCGCGCTGGGCGAGGGCTGGGAGCTGCAGGCGGCCTGGAGCGCGCAACAGCTCGACTACCGCAGCGATTGGCCCTACCTGGACGAGCAGGGCGAAGCACTGCTGGAGCGTTATGGCACGCTCGGGCGCTGGGGGGTGGCCGAGTTGCGCGCCGCTGGGCCGGTGGGTGAGCGCCACGAGCTGCAGGCCGGGCTCGAGTGGCAGCGCGACCAGACCCAGCAGTTCTTCTACGAGATCACCGGCGAGGATCGCTGGGTCGAGCGCTACCGGGCGCGCCGTGTCGGCCTGTTCGTGCAGGACGAGTGGGCGCTGGCCGAGCGACAGCGCCTGGTGCTGGGCTTGCGTTGGGACGATGCCAGCCTGGGCGGCCGGCGCTGGAGCCCACGCCTGGCCTATGCGTGGTCACCGAGCCCGGGGCGCAGCCTCAAGCTGACAGTGGGCAGCGCCTACCGCGGTGCCAACCGCTTCGAGTCGGCGCAGAACGAGGCTTTCGATCGATTGCCGCCGCCCGCTGAGCGTGTCAGCAGCACCGAGTTGGCCTGGGAGTCGGGCGAGACGGACCGGCGCTGGCGCGTGCACCTGTTCAGCAACCGTTTCTCGGGCCTGATCGACAGCGCCGAGGAGGGCTATTTCGTCAGTAGCCCGCGCCTGCGCAACCGAGGCGTCGACCTTGGCCTGGACCTGGCGCTGGCGCACACCCGGTTGCAGCTCGACGCCACGTTGCAGAGCAGCCGCTACGCCGATGGCAGGCGGCCGAGCAACAGCCCGCGGCAACTGCTGAAGTGGCGCTGGATGCTGCCCCTGGCACCGCAGTGGTCGCTGGGTCTGCACGGCAGGCTGCTGTCACGACGCGACGCCGGCCAGCAGGCCCTGCCGGGCCACGGCCTGCTGCATGCCCATCTGCACTGGCAGCCGCTGCCCATGCTGGGCTTCGGGCTGGGCGTGCAAAACCTGACGCGCCGCCGCTACCTGGACGCGCCGGCCCTGGACTCGCACGACCCGGTGCTGCACCGAGGCAGCGACTGGCGCCTGATCGCCACGCTGAAGTTGCCGTGACGCTCAGGCTTGCGCGCGTCGGCCGGGCCCTGGCCCTGGGCTTGGCGGCGTTCACGCTGGTCGGGGCCGCGGCGGCGGGCGACGACCAGCGCCTGCGCGCCGCCTTCGTGTTGCGTTTCGCGCAGTACACGCAGTGGTCCGAGTTGCCCGCAGGCGGTCAGCTGCAGCTGTGCGCGGCGGGCCTCGACGGCGGCGACGACGAAATGCGCCGCTTGGCCGGACGCAGCGTGGGTGCGCGCGTGCTGCAGGTCAGCATCATCGAGCTGCCGCGCGAGGCGCAGGCCTGCCAGGTGCTGGTGCTGGGCCACGACGAGCCGGCGCAGCTGCGCCGCTGGCTGCGTGAGCTGGGCGACGCCCCGGTGCTGGTGGTGGGTACCCGTCCAGAGGCCTGGCGCGCCGGTGTGGCCATCGCGCTGCTGACCGAGCCGCAGGGCCTGGCCTTCAGCATCAACCTCAGCGAGGCCAGGCGGCGCGGACTGGGCTTGTCGGCGCAGATGCTGAAGCTGGCCCGCGAGGTCAGGTAAAGCCCGACAGCAGGCGTTGCAGCACGGCCTGCAGAGGAGTCTCCATCAGCGGCAGCGTGGCCGCCAGGCCGAGCAGGCCGACCGACACGGTGAGCGGGAAGCCAACCGCGAACACGTTGAGCTGGGGCGCCACGCGCGACACCACGCCGAGGCTCAGGTTGACGAACAGCAGCAGCGTGATCAGCGGCAGAGCCACCCACAGTCCGGCCTGAAAGATCTCGGCGCCCCAGACCTGCGGCTGGGCGGCGCGCAGGAAGGCGAAGGGCTCGGGTCCGACCGGGAAGGCGTGGAAGCTCTGCGCCAGCGCCTGGATCAGCAGCAGGTGGCCGCCGCCGGCGATGAAGACGAAGGCCACCAGGGTGCCGAAGAAGCGCGCCGTGGCGGTGCCTTGCGCGCCCGTGCCGGGGTCGAAGAAACCGGCGAAGTTCAAGCCCATCTGCAGGCCGATGATCTCGCCACCGAACTCCATGGCCGCGAACACCAGGCGCACCGCGAAGCCCATGGCGATGCCGATCACCAGCTGCTGCGCCACCAGGGGCAGCAGCAGGCCCAGCGAGTCCAGCGGCAGCACCGGCATCTCGGGCAGGCCGGGCTGCGCGGCAATGGCAAAGAACAGCGACAGGCCGACCCGCACCGGCAAGGCCACCGCGCGCTGGTTGAACAGCGGCATGGCGGACAGCAGCGCCAGGCAGCGCAGGAAGGGCCACAGCAGCGGGTTCAACCAGGCCAGGATCTGGGCCTCGGAGACGCCGATCATGGTGCGAAGCCGCCGCGGCGCATGCTCAGCCCACCGCGCCGGGAATGGCCTGCAGCGTGCGCTGGATGTACTCGACCAGCTGCGTGATCATCCACGGCCCGGCCAGCGCCAGCGTGGCCACGGCGGCCAGGATCTTCGGCACGAAGGACAGCGTGGCCTCGTTGATCTGCGTGGCCGCCTGCAGCACGCTGATGAGCACGCCGACCACCAGCACGGCGATGAGGATGGGGGCGGCCACCATCAGCAGCATCAAGAGCGCCTGCTGTCCGAGGGTGAAGACCTGTTGGGCGTCCATCACTAAACGGCGAAGGAAGCCGCCAGGCTGCCGATCAGCAGGTTCCAACCGTCGGCCAGCACGAACAGCATGAGCTTGAAGGGCAGGGCGACGAGCACCGGCGACAGCATCATCATCCCCAGGCTCATCAGCACGCTGGCCACGATCATGTCGATCACCAGGAAGGGGATGAAGATCATGAAGCCGATCTGGAACGCGGTCTTCAGCTCGCTGGTGACGAAGGCCGGCACCAGCACCTTGAAGGGCACCTGCTCGGCCTTTGATGATTCGGGGTCCAGCTTGGCCAGGCGCGCGAACAAGGCCAGATCGGCCTGGCGCGTCTGCTTGAGCATGAAGCCGCGCATCGGCACCTGGGCCTGCTCGAGCGCCTGGCCGAAGTCGATGCGCCCCGCGCTGTAGGGCTGCCAGGCCTGCTCGTAGACCTTGTCCAGCGTCGGGCTCATCACGAAGAAGGTGAGGAAGAGCGACAGACCGATGATGACCTGGTTGGGTGGCGCGGCCTGCGTGCCCAGCGCCTGGCGCAGCAGCGACAGCACGATGACGATGCGCGTGAAGCCGGTCATCATCAGCAGCACCGCCGGCAGGAAGCCCAGTGCGGTGAAGAACAGCAGGGTCTGGATCGGCACCGAGTAGCTCGAGCCCTGCGCGCCCTGGCCGATCAGCAGTGGCAGGTTGCCGACCTGCTGCGCGGCGGCGTCCAGCGCACTGCCCAGCAGCGCGGTGACCAGCAGCCAGCGCTTCATGGACGCCCCCTGTGCAGCAGCGCCGCGAAGCCGGCGCGCGGTGTCTCCGCCAAGACCTGCGGGTGCTGCTCGCCCAGCAGGCTGATGTGGTGTGCGGTGGCGCCCAGCAACAGCCAGCGGCGCTGCTCGCCCTCGCCGACTTCCACCGTCAGCAGCCGCTGGCCGGGCCCCAGGTACTGGCTGGCGATCACGCGACCGCCGCCGGGCATGCCTGTCGCCATCACCGGGCTGCGTTTGAGCAGCCACAGCGCCAGCGGGATGAGCGCCAGGATGGCGAGAAACCAGAACAACGGCAGCCAGGACGACATGCCTGGCATTGTTGGAAGGCGCCGGTGCCGGCTTGAGCCGGATGAGCGTGGTCTTGCCCGGCCTTTACTGCCCTTTGGACAGGCGCCGCATGCGCTCGCTGGGCGTCACGATGTCGGTCAGGCGGATGCCGAACTTGTCGTTCACCACCACCACCTCGCCTTGCGCGATCAGGTAGCCGTTGACCAGCACGTCCATCGGCTCGCCGGCCAGCGCGTCGAGCTCCACCACCGAACCCTGCGCGAGTTGCAGGATGTTCTTGATCGGGATGCGCGTGCGGCCGAGTTCCACCGTGAGCTGGACCGGGATGTCCAGGATCATGTTGATGTCGTTGGCCGTGCTGGGCAGCGAGGTCGGCGAGAAGCTGCTGAACGAGGCCGGCGCCACCGACTCGGCGCTGACCGACTGACTCGACGGCGCCGGGGCGTCGAACAGGTCGTCGTCGGGCTGCGCGGCGGTGCCGCTCTCGGCCAGCGCGGCGGCCCATTCGGCGGCCAGTGCGTCCTGGTCGGAGCCTGCGGCGTTCGGATCGTCAGGTGTCATGGCGGGCTCCCAACCAGGTCTGGTTCACCCCGGTCAGCATCTCTTCAATCTTGATGGCGTAACGGTTGTTGCTGGTGCCGTAGTGGCAGCTGAAGACCGGCACGCCGTCGACCTTGGCATTGATCAGGGTCTCCAGATCGAGCTCGATGAAATCGCCGGGCTGGAAGGCCAGCAGCTGCTCCACCGTGGCGGGTGCGCTGCCGAGTTCGGCCACCAGTTCGACTTGCGCGGCCTGGATCTGCGTCTTGAGCAGGTTCACCCAGCGGCGGTCGGGCTCGGTGGAGTCGCCCTGCGTGGTGCTGTAGAGCACGTCGCGGATCGGCTCCAGCGTCGAGTAGGGAATGCAGAAATAGATGGTGCCGGTGGTCTCGCCGACCTCCAGCGTGAAGCTCGACGACACCACGATCTCGCTGGGGGTGGCGATGGTGGCGAACTGCGGCTGCATCTCGCTGCGCACGTAGTCCAGCTCCAGCGGGTAGATGCCCTTCCAGGCCTTCTGGTACTCGGTGCAGATGACCTCGACGAGGCGGAAGATCACGCGCTGCTCGGTGGGCGAGAAGTCGCGCCCCTCGATGCGGGCGTGGAACTTGCCCAAGCCGCCAAACAGGGCGTCGATGACGGCGAACACCAGGGTCGGGTCGCAGACGATCAGCCCGCTGCCGCGCAGCGGCTTGACGGCCATGATGTTGAAGTTGGTCGGCACCACGATCTCGCGCAGGAAGTGGCTGTACTTCTGCACCTTGATGCCGCCGATCGCGACCTCGGGGCTTTTCCTGATGAAGTTGAAGAGGCCGACGCGGATGTTGCGGGCGAAACGCTCGTTGATGATCTCCATGGTGGGCATGCGCCCACGCACGATGCGTTCCTGGCTGGCGAGGTTGTACTCGCGGATGCCGCCCTCCGGCACCTCCTCCTGCTCGAGCTTCTGGCTCTCGCCGGTGATGCCTTGCAGCAGTGCATCGACTTCGTCTTGCGACAGGATCTGCTGGTTCATGGTCGGTCGGCGCGCTTACTGCACCACGAACTGGACGAACAGCACATTGCTCACCGGGTAGCTGGCGGGCTTTTTCTTTTTCTTCTTCTTTTTCGGTGCTTCCTCGTCCTCGGCCGGCTCGTCCAGCTCCATCTGGATGCCCAGCGGCCGCAGGGATTCGGCCTGAATCTCCTTTTGCAGGCGCTCCTTGCCCTCGCGGCTGAGCATCTCGACGGCCGTCTTGTGCGACAGCACCATGAGGATGCCGGAGCGGATCGACGGCATGTAGGTCTTCAGCGTGTCGGCGGTCTTCTGGTCCACCACCTCCAGCGTCACCTGCACCTGCGCGTAGCGGTCGGTTTCGCGGTCGCTGAGGTTGACGGTGAAGGGGTCGATGGGCAGAAACACCGGCGGTGTGCCCGGCTTGTGGGCGGCAGCCTCGACATGGCTGGTCTCTTCGCCGTCCTCGCCCTCCTCGGCGGGCGGCTTCTTCTTCAGCAGCATGACCGCCGCGCCGGCCCCCACCAGCACCACGACCAGCGCGATGACGATGATGAGGATCAGCTTCTTCTTGCCGCCGCCTGCTGCTGGGGCGGCGTTGGCTTCGGGCGCGGCGGTGGCCATGCGGACTCCTTGAGGATCAGCTGATTATTCGGCTTGCCCGGCGCTGGGCATCGCGCGAGTAGAGGCGCATTTCAGGCATAGAGGTCGAGCAAGCCCCGGCGACCGGCCTGCGGTGTGGCGGGCAGCGACTGCCAGGCGTCGTCGGTCTCGCCGTTCAGCCGCTGGCTGTGGCGTTGGCCGCTGCCGCGCTGGCCGTCGGGCTCGGCGCCTCGCTGCGGGTCACGGGGATCGCGCGCGTCGGCGAGCTGCGCCTGCACCTCGCCGCCCTGCCATTGCAAGCCCTCGGCCTTGAGCGCGCTGGCGAGCTGTTCCATGGCCTGCTGCAGCACTTCGCGGGTCTGTGCCTGCTCGGCGCCGAACTGAACCTGAGCCTGCGTGCCGTCGAGTTGGATGCGCACCTGAACCGGCCCGAGCTCGGCAGGGTTGAGCTGCAACTCGGCGGACTGCACGCCGTCGCGCGTCCAGACCGCCAACTGGTTGCCGAGCGTGGCGGCGAACTCGGGATCGTGCAGGGGCACGCCGATGGCGGCCTGGGCGCGCATGGACTCCGCAGTCCATCCTGCCGTAGCGGCTGGCAGGCCGGGGAGGGCGGCAAACTGGGCTGTGGGTGCACCGTCCAACGGACGAGCTTCGGATCGAAGCCGGACAGGTGGACCGGTCAGGTCCGTCGGATCGGCAACGGGCGCTGCCCCTTGCGGCGTTCGGTGGCTGACTTCAGGCACTGCGAGCGTCGCCGGCGCGGGCAATTCGACCGGGAGGGTTGACGCACTCGGCCACACGCGGCTCTCGGCGGATGGCGTTTCGGACGAAGCGGCGATCGGTTCCGCACCGGCCTGCATGGTCGTGGCGAACTCGGCGCGCGACGCCGGTGCGCGCAAGCCAGTCGCGGTCGACCGCGACGCCAAAGCCGCACTCATGAGCGCGGAGGCATTGGGCAGGGGCTCCGAGGGAGGCGCAATGAACTGGCTCCGCCCCGAGGTCTGAATGCTGGCGCTGGCACCCTGCAGGGCCGCGTGGGCACGCAGCGGTGCCGCAACAGGCAGAGTCTGGGGCATCACCCCGGCATCCTTGGCATCCTTGGAATCCATGAGCTTGTCGCCCAGCGTGTCCAGGCGTCGAACCGCCGATTCGCTTTCGGCTGAGTCTTGCAAGGGCGCCGCTTCCTGCATCAAACCGGGCTGTGACTGAGGCGCTTCGGCGGGATCTGCAGCCCTTAGCGCAGCCAAAGGGCCGGTACTGCGTGCCGCAGCCGGCTTGAGTCGAGGCGTATCGGGAGATGCGGGAGGGACGGCGAACGGGGCAGTGGGAATCTCGTCGGGATCCTCTGCGGTGGGGGGGAGCGGGTCGCTGGGTGGCTCCTTGTCGAGCTCAGGCGGCAGGGTTTGCGGCGACGGGCTGCGGGGGCGCTCCAGGGCCCTTTCCGGAGTCCGTTCGGGTGCGCGCTGCGGCGGCAGCGTGCGCTTGCGAGGCGGCAGCTGCGGCGCCTCGGCGCGCGGCGCTTCGGTGAGTTCGCCCCCCGGCGCGCGGGGCACCGTGTTGGTGGGGGGGGCCGCTGCATCTCCGGCGTTGAGCCAGGCTGAGAAGTCCCCGCCCCCGCCCGCCTCCGGGCGCGGTGCGCGGGCGCCGGGGCCGCTCGGCATCAGCCCATTGAGCGAGGGAGTGGAAGGCGAGGTCATGGGGGGTCCTTTCGATCAGCGGCGCCGCTGCACTGCGAGGGCGCCAAATTCATCGAGCATCTTTTGTTCGGATCGGTGCGCGCTGAGCGTGGCCTCGGCCTGACGGCGCTCGATCAGCTTGCCGAGCGTGGCCACCTTCATCTCTCGCTCCTGCACGGCCAGCCTTGCCGCCTGCAAGCGCGAGTCGGCCAGCGCGGCGACTTGTGCCTGCTGGCCGATGGCCTCGCTCAGGCGCGCGCCGAACGCATGGTGGGCCTGCACCAGGGTGACCGGCGCGCCCTTGCTGCGGAAGCTGGCCAGCCAGCGCGCGTCGTACTGTGTCTGGTAGTCGCCCAGGTC
>JAYRUQ010000042.1:0-22963 GCA_041919015.1 Inhella sp. | reverse complement strand
CCGGCGTGCATGGCCAGGATCATGATGGCGCCGAGCAGGATGAAGAGCGTGTCGTGGGCGGTCGCGGCCAAGGGAGGCTCCGGGGAGTGCACTGGATTGGGAACCGGTGAGCAAATCGCGTACCCGCTGTGGTGCGTCCTGCACCCCAACGGGTTGCACCGCACTGCACCGCATTGGGGCGATGCGCACCGCCTGGGTGCAGCGGCGCTGCGGACGGCGCGCCACAACGGTGCGCATGACGAATGGCGAGGCCGGGCGCCGGGCCATTAGCATCACGCCAGGATGACCAAGCTGCTCGACGCCACCTGAGTCCGCTGCACCCCAGCGCGGAATGGCGCGCCATGCGCCGCGCACGCCGCCCCTTCCCGGTCGAGTCCCCCTGAACAGGCTGCATCCCATGTCCGCACGGACCGTACTCCAGGCGCTGCGCCAGCGCCTCTCCCTCCGCCCCGACGACCTGCTGCGCGACCGCGCCTACCGGCGGCTCTGGACCTCGATCCTGATGTCCTCGACCGGCGCGCAGATCACCCTGCTGGCGCTGCCGCTGACCGCCGCGCTGCTGCTCGACGCCAGCGCGCAGCAGATGGGCTACCTGACGGCGCTCGAACTGCTGCCCTTCGCGCTGCTGTCGCTGCCCAGCGGCGTGTGGCTGGACCGCGTGCGCAAGCTGCCGGTCTACGTGGCGGGCGAGCTGACGCTGGCGGCGGCGCTGCTGAGCGTGCCCATCGCGCATTGGCTGGGCGCGCTCAGCATGAACTGGCTCTACCTGGTGTCCTTCGTGCTGGGCAGCGTGCACACCGTGGCGGGTACCGCCGCCCAGGTGGTGCTGACGCAGGTGGTGCCGCGCGAACGCCTGGTGGAGGCGCACGCCAAGAACGCGCTGGCCTCCAGCGGCCCCGAGGTGGCCGGGCCGGCGCTGGGCGGCATGCTCATCAAGGCGCTCGGAGCGCCGCTGGCGCTGGTGCTGGACGCGCTGCTGCTGGTGGCCTCGGCCCTGGTGCTGCGTGGCGTGGCGGTGACCGAGCAGGTGCAGCGCAGCGGCCAGGGCTTCGTGCAGCAGATGCAGGTGGGGCTGCGCTTCGTGCGCCACAACGCGCTGCTGCCGACCCTGGCCTGGGTGATCGGCGGCTGGCAGTTCTGCCACTACGCGGCGATGGTGGTGCAGATCCTGGTGGCCTCGCGCGAGCTCGGACTGAGCCCCGGCGCCATCGGCCTGTGCTACGTGGCGCTGGGCGTCGGCACGGTGCTGGGCAGCGTGAAGGGCAACGCGGTCAGCGAGCGCCTCGGCCCCGGGCCCTGCCTGGTGCTGGGCATCGTCGTCACCGCCGCGGGCTGGGGCGTGCTGGCGCTGACGCCAGCCGGGCCGCTGGGGGTGGCGGCGTTCGCCCTGATGCTGGGCCTGTTCGGCCTCGGCGCGGTGCTGATCTTCATCAACTTCCTGGCCCTGCGTCAGGCCGTCACGCCCAGTGCCCTGCTGGGCCGGATGACGGCGACGATGCGCTGGATGACGGTGTTGCCGGCCACGCCGGGCGCGCTGCTGGGCGGTTGGATCGGCCAGCATCTGGGCCTGCGCATGAGCCTGGCCTTTGCCGCCGTCACCGCGCTGGCGCTGGCCTGGCTGGCCTGGCGTTCCCCGGTGCTGCGCGAGCTGCGCCGGCTGCCCAAGGTGGACGAGGCGGCGTTCAGCGCGGCTGCGTGAGCGTCGCGCTGGCTTGCTGGGCTTGGCTGGCCTGGGCGTGCGCCATCGGCACCCAGACGAGCAGGGCGGTGGCGGCCACGGTGGCGATGGCGAAGGAAAGGGTGAAACGGCGCTTCACGATGAGATCCTGAGGGCGGGGCATGGACGGCATTGCAGCAGGTCGCGGCCGGCGCGGCCTTGAAGCGCATCAAGGCGGTGGAAGGGCGGCGACGAGTGCGGCGGGCAGGTCGAGGCGGTCGGTGATCAGGCCGTCGACGCCGGCGGCACGCAGGCGTCGCGCCTCGACGCCGTCGTTCACCGTGTAGGCCAGCGCGCGCAGGCCTGCCGCGTGCAGCGCGGCGATGCCGGCACCGTCCAGGCTGGTGTGCTGGCAGACCAGCGCGCGGCAGCCCAGCTCGCGCGCCAGCGCCGGAGCGTCGGCCCGCCAGCGCGTCAGCAGCAGGGCCAGCGGGTAGGACCCCCGCGCCGCCGCGGCGGCCTGCAGCGCCTCGCTCTGGAAGCTCGACAGCAGCGGCGGCGCGGCGCGCCAGTGGCGCTGCAGCCAGTCCACCACGCCGGCGCCGACGCGCCCGGCCTGCCCGGGCGCCGGCTTCAGTTCCAGGTTCAGCCACAGGCCCTGCGCCTCGGCCAGGCGCGCCAGCGCCGCCAGGCTGGCCAGCGGCTCGCCGGCGTGGCCGGGCGAATGCCAGGCCCCGGCGTCGAGCCGCGAAAGCAAAGCCCAGTCCTGCGCACAGGCCAGACCCCGGCCATTGCTGGTGCGCGCCAGATCGTCGTCGTGCAGCAGGAAGGGCTGGCCGTCGCGGCTCAGCTGCACATCGCATTCGAAGGCGCGGAAACCCGCCGCCATGCCCAGGCGGAAGGCCGCCAGGGTGTTCTCCGGCGCCTCGCGGCCGGCGCCGCGGTGGGCGAACCAGAACGGGTAGGGCCAGGACTCCAAGAAGGGCCTTCCTTCGCAGGGGACAGAGGACGCAAAGGTAGCATCGCCGGCCCTGCTGGAATGCCCGCTTGATGAACGCCGCGCTGCCTCGGGTCCTTGAACCGACCCCCCTGAACGTCGAAGCCGAAGCCGCGCCGCCCGTGCGCCTGCGCGAGATTCCCTACAACTACACCTCGTTCTCGGACCGCGAGATCGTCATCCGCCTGCTCGGCCGGCGCGCCTGGCAGCTGGCCGAGCAACTGCGCCAGCAGCGCAACACCGGGCGCAGCGCACGCATGCTCTACGAGGTGCTGGGCGACATCTGGGTGGTCGAGCGCAACCCCTATCTGCAGGACGACCTGCTGGCCAACCCGAAGCGCCGCGCCGCGCTGGTCGACGCGCTGATGCACCGGCTGCGCGAGGTCGACCGGCGCCGCAACCCGCAGCTCGATGCGGCGCGCGACACCATGGTGGGCGAGCTGCTGGAGCTGGCCGGCCAGGCGGTGCAGCGCTTCGCGGCGCGTTTTCGCGAGGTCTGGGATCTGCGCAAGCTGGCCGCCAAGCGGCTCGGCCGGGTGACGGCCAAGGACAACATCAAGTTCGACGGCCTGAGCCGCGTCAGCCATGTGACCGACGCCACCGACTGGCGCGTCGAAGTCCCCTTCGTGGTGCTGACGCCCGACACCGAGGCCGAGATGGCCGCTCTGGTGGCCGGCTGCGTGGAGCTGGGCCTGACCATCATCCCGCGCGGCGGCGGCACCGGCTACACCGGCGGCGCGGTGCCGCTGGTGTGGAAATCGGCCGTCATCAACACCGAGAAGCTGGAGCTGCTGCGCGGCGTCGAGATGCTGCGCCTGCCGGGCCTGGAGCGCGAGGTGCCGACGGTGTTCAGCGAGGCCGGTGTGGTGACGCAGCGCGTCGCCGACCTGGCCGAGGCGCATGGCTTCGTGTTCGCGGTCGACCCGACCAGCGCCGAGGCCAGTTGCATCGGCGGCAACATCGCCATGAACGCCGGCGGCAAGAAGGCGGTGCTGTGGGGCACGGCACTCGACAACCTGGCGTCCTGGCGCATGGTCACGCCCGAGGCCAAATGGCTGGAGGTGGTGCGCCTCAACCACAACCTGGGCAAGATCCACGACGTGGAGCTGGCGAGCTTCGAGCTGCGCCACTACGACGCCAGCGGCACGAAGCTGGAGCGGACCGAGCGCCTCGACATCCCGGGCCGCGTGTTCCGCAAGGAAGGCCTGGGCAAGGACGTCACCGACAAGTTCCTGGCCGGCCTGCCCGGCATCCAGAAGGAGGGCTGCGACGGCCTGATCACCAGCTGCCGCTGGATCGTGCACCGCATGCCCAAAAGCGTGCGCACGGTCTGCCTGGAGTTCTTCGGCAATCCGAAGGACGCGGTGCCGGCGATCGTCGAGATCAAGGATTTGCTCTTTGCGCTGGCCAAGGAGGGCAAGGCGACGCTGGCGGGTCTGGAACACCTCGACGACCGCTACCTGAAGGCGGTGGGCTACGCCACCAAGAGCAAGCGCGCGAATGCGACCGCAACCACGGGCGGTTCCGGCCTGCCCAAGATGGTGCTGGTGGGCGACATCGTCGGCGACGACGAGGCCGAGGTGGCGCGCGCGGCCTCCGAGGTGGTGCGCATCGCCAACGCGCGCAGCGGCGAGGGCTTCGTTGCCGTGAGTGCCGAGGCGCGCAAGAAGTTCTGGCTCGACCGCAAGCGCACCGCGGCCATCGCCAAGCACACCAACGCCTTCAAGATCAACGAGGACGTGGTGATCCCGCTCGAGCGCATGGGCGAGTACACGCTGGGCATCGAGCGCATCAACATCGAGCTGTCGCTGCGCAACAAGCTCGAGCTGACGGCGCGGCTCAAGGACTTCTTCGCCGGCCGCCTGCCGCTGGGCAAGACCGACGACGCGGCCGAGATCGCCAACGCCGAGCTGCTCGAGGACCGCGTGCAGCAGGCGCAGCAACTGCTCGACGAGGTCGGCCTGCTCTGGCGCGGCTGGCTCGAAGGGATTGAGGCACTGTTCCCCGAGTTGCAGAGCCAGCAGCTGCGCGCCAGCTGGAAGCAGCAGATCCTCAAGCCCCTGCAGGGCATCTTTGCCGGCGCAGCCTTCGAGCCGGTGATTGCCGAGTGCCGCCGCATCCACCAGGAGGTCTTGAAGGGCCGCGTCTGGGTGGCCCTGCACATGCACGCCGGCGACGGCAATGTGCACACCAACATCCCCGTCAACAGCGACAACTACGCGATGCTGCAGACCGCCCACGAGGCGGTGGCGCGCATCATGAGGCTGGCGCGTCAGCTCGACGGCGTGATCAGCGGCGAGCACGGCATCGGCATCACCAAGCTGGAATTCCTCAGCGACGAGGAACTGGCCGGTTTCACCGACTACAAGCGCCGGGTGGACCCGCAGGGCCACTTCAACAAGGGCAAGCTGATCAGACGCCCCCAGGCCGCGGCTGAGGCCGCGTCCGCCCCCCAAGGGGGTTCGCCGGCGCGGGGTGGCGCGTCGCCGGCGAGCGCCCTCGGCGACGAGGTCATGTTCGCCGACCTGACCAATGCCTACACGCCGTCCTTCGGCCTGATGGGCCACGAGTCGCTGATCATGCAGCGCAGCGACATCGGCGCCATCAGCGACTCGATCAAGGACTGCCTGCGCTGCGGCAAGTGCAAGCCGGTCTGCGCCACGCACGTGCCGCGCGCCAATCTGCTCTACAGCCCGCGCAACAAGATCCTCGCCACCTCGCTGCTCATCGAGGCCTTCCTCTACGAGGAGCAGACGCGGCGCGGCATCAGCCTGCAGCACTGGCAGGAGTTCGAGGACGTGGCCGACCACTGCACGGTCTGCCACAAATGCGCGTCGCCCTGCCCGGTGAAGATCGACTTCGGCGACGTCACCATGAACATGCGCAATCTGCTGCGCAAGATGGGGCAGAAGTCCTGGCGCCCGGGCCACGCGGCGGCCATGCTGATGCTCAACGCGACCCGCCCCGAGACCATCAAGCTGGCGCGCACGGCGATGGTGGGCGTGGGCTTCAAGGCGCAGCGCCTGGCCGTCGACCTGCTGGCGCGCTTCGCGAAGAAGCAGACTGCCCGGCCGCCCGCCACCGTGGGGCCGGCGCCGGTGCGCGAGCAGATCATCCACTTCGTCAACAAGAAGCTGCCCGGCGGGCTGCCCAAGAAGACCGCGCGCGCGCTGCTCGACATCGAGGACAAGGACTACGTCCCGATCATCCGCAACCCGGCCAGCACCACGTCCGACACCGAGGCGGTCTTCTACTTCCCCGGCTGCGGCTCCGAGCGCCTGTTCAGCCAGGTGGGCCTGGCCACCCAGGCCATGCTCTGGCACGCCGGCGTGCAGACCGTGCTGCCGCCCGGCTATCTGTGCTGCGGCTACCCGCAGCGCGGCTCCGGCCAGTTCGACAAGGCCGAGCAGATGATCACCGACAACCGGGTGCTGTTCCACCGCGTGGCCAACACGCTGAACTACCTGGACATCAAGACCGTGGTGGTGAGCTGCGGCACCTGCTACGACCAGCTGCAGGGCTACCGCTTCGAGGACATCTTCCCGGGCTGCCGCATCATCGACATCCACGAGTACCTGCTGGAGAAGGACATCACGCTGCCGGGCGGCGGTGCCTATCTGTTCCACGACCCCTGCCACAGCCCGATGAAGCAGCAGGAGCCGATGAAGACCGTCAAGGCGCTGCTGGGCGAGCAGGTGATCAAGAGCGAGCGCTGCTGCGGCGAGAGCGGCACCCTGGGCGTGACGCGACCCGACATCAGCACCCAGGTGCGTTTCCGCAAGGAAGAGGAGCTGCGCAAGAACGCCGCGCTGTTGCAGCCCGAGGGCGGTGACGTGAAGATCCTGACCAGCTGCCCGAGCTGTCTGCAGGGCCTGACGCGCTACGGCGGGGATCTCAAGAACCCGACCAACGGCCTGCTGGAAGCCGACTACATCGTCATCGAGATGGCGCGCAAGATCCTCGGCGAAAACTGGCTGCCCGACTACGTGGCCCAGGCCAACGCCGGCGGCATCGAGCGGGTGCTGGTGTGAGCCTGGAGGGCGCACTCGCCACCGCCGCCCGGGCCGCGGTGTTGGGGGCCTTTCCGCAGGCGCTGGCCCTGTGGGCCTTCGGCAGCCGCGTCAGCGGCCAGGCCGGTCCTCTTAAGGTGAACGGGCTTTGCCCGGCACCTTAAC
The DNA here is from genome assembly GCA_041919015.1 of Inhella sp. Classification (GTDB taxonomy): domain Bacteria; phylum Pseudomonadota; class Gammaproteobacteria; order Burkholderiales; family Burkholderiaceae_C; genus Inhella. The sequence goes on along the minus strand of JAYRUQ010000042.1, from coordinate 16,134 downwards.
CCCCGCCGGGGGCGGGCCGGGCTGGCCCGGACCTGGGGGTGCTCAGAGTGATCTGGACCCCGCCGTGCTGGTGCCCGGAAAGGCCGAAGCGCTGGCGCTGTGGACCTGTGCGCAGCAGCTGGCGAGAGCCACCGGCATCGAGGTCGACCTGCGCGACCTGCGCGCCACCAGCACGGTGATGGCGCACCAGGTGCTCACCACGGGCGGATGCCTGTACGCGCTTGAACCGCAGGCCGGCAGCTGGGCCGCGTTCGCGCTCAACGAAAAACTCAAGCTGGACGCCGCGCGCGCACCATTGCTCGCACAAATCGAGCGGGAAGGGACCGTCCATGGCCGATGACGTGCTGATCAACAAACTCACCACCATCGAGCGCTGCGTGAAGCGTGCCCGTGACGAACGAAACGCCGCCGGACCGGCCTTCGCCACCGATTTCACGCGCCAGGACGCCGCCGTGCTGAACGTGCAGCGCGCCTGCGAGGCCGCGCTGGACATCGGCCAGCACCTGATCCGCCAGCACCGCCTGGACGTGCCGCAAAGCGCACGCGATGTGTTCGGCCTGCTCGAACGCAGCGGTCGGATCGACGCCCGTCTGAGCGCCAGCCAGCAGGCCATGGTGGGCTTTCGCAACGTGGCCGTGCACGACGACCGCGAGTTGCTGGTCCCCATCGTCGAGGCCGTGATCGATCGGCACCTGGACGATGTGCTGGCCTTCGCACGGCAGGCGCTGCAGGCGCCTTGAAGCCCGACGCGCTGCATCAGCGCATGCGCACCGCTGTTTCCGGCACCGGCCTGGCCCTGGCCTTGGTCGGCGCCGTGGCCTTCTCGGGCAAGGCGGTCGTCGTCAAGCTGGCCTACCGCTGGGGCGCCGAGGCCGGGGTGACGGTCGACGCCGTGACCCTGCTGATGTGGCGCATGCTGCTGGCACTGCCACTCTTCCTGGCCCTGGCGCTATGGGCCGGGCGGGGCCAGCCCCGGCTGACACGCCGCCAATGGCAGCAACTGGCGCTGCTGGGCTTCACCGGCTACTACCTGGCGAGCTTCCTGGACTTCGCCGGCCTGCAGTACATCAGCGCCAGCCTGGAGCGCCTGATCCTCTACCTCAACCCGACCCTGGTGCTGCTGCTGGGCTGGCTGCTGCACGGTCGGCCCGTGCGCGGCCGCCAAGGGCTGGCGCTGGCGCTGAGCTACGCCGGCGTGGCCCTGGTGCTCGGGCAGGAACTGCAACTGCAAGGCGACGACACGCTCAAGGGCGCGCTGCTGGTGCTGGGCAGCGCCATCAGCTACGCGATCTACCTGTCGCGCAGCGGCGAGGTGGTGCACGACATCGGCACCCTGCGCACCACCGGCTGGGCCACCAGCATCGCCTGTGTGTTGTGCATCGGACAGTTCCTGCTGCTGCGCGCGCCGGCGGCGGCGGTCCTGCCCGAGCCGGTGCTGTGGTTGTCGCTGCTCAACGCGCTGGCCTGCACCTTCGTTCCGGTGCTGTGCGTGATGGCGGCGATCCGCCGCATCGGTGCGCCGCTGGCCGCACAGGCCGGCATGGTGGGACCGATGAGCACCCTGCTGCTGGCCGCGATCTTCCTCGACGAGCCGCTCGGCGCCAGCGTGCTGGCCGGCACCGCCCTGGTGCTGGCCGGGGTGGCGCTGGTGGCCAGGCGCTAGTGTGGTGAGTTGGGAATTCGTGACATTGAGATTCGACCAGGCGGTGAAGATCGTGCGGCCGGCGCACAGGGTGGATACCGGGCGGTATCCACCCTGTGCGCCGGGCGTGCGAGGGCGCGGCCTGGTCGAACCCCTACGGGGCGGGTCGAAACGGGGTGATCGGGTCGTTGCAAAGCCGGGGAGATACCGCCGGGTATCTCCCCGGCTTCGCGCCTACCGCTCATCCCCGTTGCGACCCGTCGCAATGCCACGAATTCCCAACTCACCACACTAGATTCGCAACTCACCGCACGCGCATGCCCGAGCCCGCCATGAACCCAGCCGACTGCCCCCTGTGCCGCACCGACGGCGGCCTGCTCATCCACCGCGACGCGCTGCTGCGCGTGGTGCGCGTCAGCGACACGCCCGAGCACCCGGCCTTCTACCGCGTGATCCTGAACCGCCATGTGGCCGAATTCAGCGCGCTGCCGGCCGACGAGCGCCGGCGCCTGATGGACGTGGTGGTGGCCGTCGAGAGCCTGCTGCTGAGCGAACTGCGGCCCGCCAAGGTCAATCTGGCGAGCCTGGGCAATGTGGTGCCGCACCTGCACTGGCATGTCGTCGCCCGCTTCGCCGACGACGCGCAGTTCCCGGCGCCGATCTGGGCCCCGGCGCTGCGCAGCCGCGACACGGCGGCGCTGTGCGAGAGGCTGCCGGCGTTGGACGCGGCTTTAAGGCTGGCGCTGCAGCAGCTGCCCTGAGGGTGACAGACCGTAGGGCGCCAGCAGCTCGCCGTAGCGCTTGCTGCTGCGCAGGCTGTCCAGGGCCTGGTTGAAGCGCCGCACGAAGGCCTCGTCGGTGCTCGCCCGGCTCCAGGCGGTGCCGCCGCTCTCCACCGGCAGGGCGATGCCCGTCGGCAGCAGGCGCCGTTCCAGTCCCATGGACCCGAGTTCATGCTGCGCCGTGAGCTGGTTGGCCAGCACGCCGTCGACACGTTGCCGGTCCAGCATCTTCCACAGGCTGGCGCGGTGGGGCACGCGCGAAATTTTGGCGGCGCGCCGGGGGTCGTCCAGCAGGGCGGCGAATTCGCTGCCGTACACGACCCCCACCTGCCCCCCCAGGCGCCAGCCGCGGTCGACCAGATCGACCAGGCGCAGTCCCTGCGTCCGGGGCACATCGGCGGCGCGCACGTACAGCACGTTGTGCAGATAGAGCAGGGGCTTGGAGAACAGCGCGTAGCGCAGGCGTTCGGGGCGCGCCAGGGTGGCGGGGATCAGGTCGACGCGGCCAGACTGCAGCTCGATCAGGGCGCGCGCGAAGGGCAACTCCTCCAGGCGCAGCTCGCAGCCCAGGGCCTTGAAGAGTTCGCGGTGCAGGTCGATCTCGACGCCGCCCACCTCGCCATCGGCCAGGCGCAGGGTGTTGGGCGGGTCATGGCTCCAGGCCAGGGTCTTGACGCAGGGCGTGGCAGCCCCGCTCCCGTCGGCGCGTGCCGGCGCCGGCAGGCCGAGCAGCAGCGCGGCGGTCGGCACGGCGGCCAGCGCGGTCGTCAGCATGGTCGTCAGCGCGGTCGCCAGCACGGTCCTCACCGCGCTGCGCCGTGCCAGCGAGAGGCCACAAGAAACTGAGCTGCGCCGCATGCCGGGATCTTCGGCGATGGCGGCGCAGGCCGTGTTGCGAAAGCAGCGGGCGCGTGCCGATATGGTGCAAAGTGCGCACCGTCCAGGGGCGGGGCGGCGCCCGGGCCCCAAGGTGGCGCGGCGCGGGCCCCTTCGGGTGCCGGCGAGGCGGGCACAAGCCTTGCGCAGCTCCTGAATGCCAACCGGAAACGTATGCACGCCCTTCAGCTTCCACCGCCCCAGCATTTCGACGAGATGCTGCTGCCCAGCGGCGCCATCCGTGCGCAGTACCAGCAGTTCGCCGACTGGCTGCAGTCGCAGACCCCGCAGCACCTGGCGGCCAAGCGCGCCGAGGCGGATCTGCTGTTCCACAAGGTCGGCATCACCTTCGCCGTCTACGGCGACGAGGCCGGCGCCGAGCGCCTGATCCCCTTCGACACCGTGCCGCGCATCGTGCCGGCCGATGAGTGGGCCACGCTCGCGGCCGGGTTGCGCCAGCGCGTCACGGCGCTGAACCGCTTCCTGCACGACATCTACCACGGGCACGAGATCGTCAAGGCCGGGCTGATCCCCGCCGAGCAGGTGTTTGCCAACGCGCAGTACCAGCCGGCCATGCAGGGTCTGACGCTGCCGCACCGCATCTATGCGCACATCACCGGCGTGGACCTGATCCGCCACGCCGACGGCCACTACTACGTGCTGGAGGACAACCTGCGCGTGCCCAGCGGGGTGAGCTACATGCTCGAGAACCGCAAGATGATGATGCGGCTGTTCCCCGAGCTGTTCGACCGCTACGCGGTGGCGCCGGTGGCGCATTACCCGACCCTGCTGCTCAACACCCTGCGCCAGGCCGCCAGCGTCGACGACCCGACCGTGGTGCTGCTGACCCCTGGCCCGGCCAACAGCGCCTACTTCGAGCACGCCTTTCTGGCGCAGCAGATGGGGGTGGAGCTGGTGGAGGGACAGGATCTGTTCGTCAAGGACGGTTTGCTCTTCATGCGCACCACGGTGGGCGCCAAGCGTGTCGACGTGATCTACCGCCGCATCGACGACGCCTTCCTCGACCCGCTGGCCTTCCGCAGCGATTCCATGCTCGGCGTGCCGGGCCTGCTGTCGGTCTACAAGCGCGGTGCGGTGGTGCTGGCCAACGCCATCGGCACCGGCGTGGCCGACGACAAGTCCATCTACCCCTATGTGCCCGACATGGTGCGCTTCTACCTGGGCGAGGAGCCCATCCTGCGCAACGTCGCCACCTGGCAGTGCCGCAAGCCGGACGACTGCGCCCATGTGCTGGCGCATCTGCAGGAGCTGGTGGTCAAGGAGGTGCACGGCGCCGGCGGCTACGGCATGCTGGTCGGTCCGGCCAGCACCCAGGCCGAACGCGCCGAGTTCGCCGAGCGCATCAAGGCCAACCCGGGCAACTACATTGCCCAGCCGACCCTGGCGCTGTCGAGCTGCCCGACCTTCGTCGAGAGCGGCATCGCGCCGCGCCACATCGACCTGCGGCCCTTCGTGCTGACCGGCAAGGAGATCAACTTCGTGGCCGGCGGCCTGACGCGCGTGGCGCTCAAGGCGGGCAGTCTGGTGGTGAACTCCAGCCAGGGCGGCGGCACCAAGGACACCTGGATTCTGGAGCCCCCGGTCTGCGCCGCTGGCGCGGCTGCGCAGGAGGTGCACTGATGCTGTCGCGGACCGCCTCGCAGCTCTACTGGATGAGCCGCTACATGGAGCGTGCCGAGAACCTGGTGCGCATGCTCGACGTCACGCAGTCCCTGAGCCTGATGCCGCAGAGCCGCGGCGCCGAGACCGAGCTGGCCGCACCGCTGGCCGTCACCGGTTCGCTGCAGGCCTACCAGGCACGGCACAAGCGCTTCGACGCCAAGAAGCTCTTCGAGTTCATGGCGCTCGACCCCGACAACCCGGCCTCGGTGCTGTCCTGCCTGCGCGCCAGCCGCGAGAACGCCCACGCGGTGCGCGGCCAGATCACCGCCGAGATGTGGGAGGCCGTCAACGCCACCTGGCTGGAGGCCAAGAGCCTGCCGCGCAAGCTGGCCGCCAACCCGAGCAGCTTCTTCGACTGGGTGAAGGAGCGCAGCCACCTGATGCGCGGCGCCACCGTGGGCACCCTGCAGCGCGGCGACGCCTATTCCTTCATCCGCCTGGGCACCTTCATCGAGCGCGCCGACAACACCGCGCGCCTGCTCGACGTGAAGAGCCAGCTCATCGAACCCGCCGAGGTCTCGCTGCAGCCGGTCGCCACGCGCCAGGACAGCAGCGCCGACTTCTACGCCTGGAGCGCGCTGCTGCGCTCGCTGTCGGCCTTCGAGGCCTACCAGTCGGTGTACCGCGACGCGCTCGACGCACGGCGGGTCGCCGAGCTGCTGATCCTGCACAGCGACGTGCCGCGCTCCCTGCGCTCCTGCATCCAGCAGGTGGCCGATGTGCTGCCCAAGATCGAAAGCTTGAGCGGCAGCCAGGACGCCGGCCGTCTGCCCAAGCTGCGCGCCGGCGAGATGGCTCTGCGCCTGCGCCATGCCGACATCGACGAGCTGCTGGCCAGCGGCCTGCACCGCTGGGTGACGGCCTTCCTGGCCGAGTCGGCCGAGCTGTCGGAGTCGATCCGTCTGGCCTACTTCGAGCCGCAGTGATGTTGCTTCACATCCACCACACCACCCGCTACGCCTACGAGGCGCCGCTGCGCCTGTCGACCCAGGTGCTGCGCCTGACGCCGCGGCCCACGCCGGGCCTGCAGGTGCAGCGTTGGGCGCTGGACCTGCCCGGGCGCGCGGTGCCCTTCCCGGACACCTGGGGCAACGCTGCCCATGTGCTGACCCTGGACGGCGCGCGGCGCGAGATCCTGCTACGCGCCGATGGCGTGGTGCTCACGCCCGATGGGGCGGCCACGCCCGAGCCCGATGATGCGCTGCCGCCCGAGGTCTTCCTGCGCGCCACGCCGCTCACCGAACCCGACGCCGCCATCGCCGCTTTTGCCGAGCCCTTCCGCGCCCGGCTGGCCGGCGACCCGCGCCAGGGCTTGGTGGAACTGGCCGCCGCGCTGCTGCAGCGCATGCCCTACATCCCCGGCGGGACCGATGCCGCGACCGCCGCCCCGCAGGCCTTCGCCAACGGGCACGGCGTGTGCCAGGACCACGCGCAGGTCTTCATTGCCTGCCTGCGCCTGCTCGGCCTGCCGGCCCGCTACGTCAGCGGCTACCTGGCCACCGACGCCGAGCATGTCGCCAGCCACGCCTGGGCCGAGGTGCGCCTGCCCGAGGGCTGGTTGGGCTTCGACGTCAGCAACAGCGGTTTCGCCGACGGCCACCACGTGCGCCTGGCCTACGGGGCCGACTATCTGGATGCCTGCCCGGTACGCGGCATGCGGGTGGGCGGCGGGCTGGAACAATTGGCCACCTTCGTGCGCATCACGCAAGACCAGTGACGCGCCCCACCAACCGTTCTCACCCCGCCTTGCAATGACCTACTGCGTGGCCATGCGCCTCAAGGCCGGCCTGCTCTTTGCCTCCGACACCCGCACCAATGCCGGCGTCGACCACGTTGCATCGTTTCGCAAGATGCAGCTGTTCCACATCCCGCACCAGCGCGAGATCGTGCTGCTGAGCGCCGGCAACCTGGCCACCACGCAGTCGGTCGTCTCGCTGCTGCAGCGTGCCTGCGAGGAGGATGCCGAGGCGCACATGCTCAACATCGGCAGCCTCTACGAGGGTGCGGTGCTGCTGGGCAAGGTGCTCAAGCAGGTGGTGGCGCGCGACTGCGATGCCCAGGGGGGCCTGGGCCAGGGCGTGGACTTCGGCGCCAACTTCCTGCTCGGCGGGCAGATCCGCGGCGAGGGGCCGCGTCTCTTCCACATCTACCCGCAGGGCAATTTCATCGAGGCCACCGAGGACACGCCGTATTTCCAGATCGGCGAGAGCAAGTACGGCAAGCCGATCATCGACCGCGTGGTGCGCTACGAGCGCACCGGCCTGCCCGAGGCCGCCAAGTGCACGCTGATCAGCTTCGACTCGACGATCCGCTCCAACCTCAGCGTCGGTCTGCCCATCGACATGGTGCTGCTGCGCGCCAACCGCTTCGAGGAGCCGATGAAGCCGCACCGCATCGGCGCCGATTCGCTCTACTTCCAGCAACTGCACCAGGGTTGGAGCGAGGGCCTGCGCAGCGTGTTCGAGAGCCTGCCCGACGAACCCTGGTTCGAAACCTGAACGCCATGCGTGTTGCCCTCTTCAGCGCCAAGCGCTACGACCGCCAGAGCTTCGAGGCCGCCGGGGCGCGCGGCTTCAGCTACATCGAGGCCCACCTCGGCCCCGAGACGGTGGCCGCCGCCGCCGGGCACGAGGCCGTCTGCGTGTTCGTCAACGACCGCCTCGACGCCAAGGTGCTCGAGCGCCTGCAGCAGCTCGGCGTGCGCCTGGTGCTGCTGCGCTGCGCCGGCTTCAACAACGTCGACCTGAAGGCCGCGCAGCAGCTTGGGCTGACGGTGGCGCGGGTGCCCGAGTACTCGCCGCATGCGGTGGCCGAGCACACGCTGGCGCTGCTGCTGACCCTGGTGCGCAAGACGCACCGCGCGGCGGCGCGGGTGCGCGAGGGCAACTTCGAGCTCGACGGCCTGCTCGGCTTCGACCTGCACGGCAAGACCGTCGGCGTGGTCGGCACCGGGCGCATCGGGCGCTGCGTGGTGAGCATCTTCCAGGGCCTGGGCTGCGAGGTGCTGGTGCACGACCCCTTCCCGCACCCCGAGGTGACGGCGCGCTACGTGCCGCTGGACGAGCTGCTGGCGCGCAGCCGCGTGCTGCTGCTGCAGTGCCCGCTGAACGCCGACACCCACCACCTGATCAACGCCGAGCGCCTGGCGCGCATGCCGCGTGGCGCCATCCTCGTCAACACCAGCCGCGGCGCGGTGATCGACACCCGGGCCGTGATCCGCGCGCTCAAGAGCGGCCGGCTCGGTGGCCTGGCCATCGACGTCTACGAGGAGGAGGCCGACCTGTTCTTCGCCGACCACAGCGGCGACATCCTCACCGACGACGTGTTCGCCCGCCTGCTGACCTTTCCCAATGTGCTGGTCAGCGCGCACCAGGCCTTCTTCACCGAGGAGGCCTTGGCCGGCATCGCCAGCACCACCCTGGCCAATCTGCAGGCCTTTGCCGAGACCGGCCGCGCGCTGCACGAGGTGCGGGCATGAGGCCGATCTACCTGGCCTCGCAGAGCCCGCGGCGGCGCCAGCTGCTCGACCAGCTCGGCGTCGCCCACGAGCTGCTGCTGCCCGAACCGCACGAGGACGCCGAGGCGCTCGAGGCGACGCGCGAGGGCGAGGCGCCGGCCGCCTACGCGCAGCGCGTCACGCTCGCCAAGCTCGAGGCGGCCGAGCAGCGCCGCCTGCGCCTGGGGTTGCCGGAGCGGCGCATCCTGTGCGCCGACACCACGGTGGCGCTGGGCGAGCGCATCCTGGGCAAGCCGGCCGACGCCCAGGAGGCGGCCGCCATGCTGCGCGCGCTCAGCGGCCGCGTGCACGAGGTGCACAGCGCGGTGGCGCTGGCCGACGGCGCACGGCGGCGCGAGGCGCTGTCGAGCTCGCGGGTCTGGGTCGCCGAGCTGTCCGAGGCGGTGATCGCCGACTACGTGGCCTGCCTGGATGCAGACGGACCGATGGGCAAGGCCGGTGCGTATGCCATCCAGGGCCGGTTCGCGGCCTGGATCGAACGCATCGAGGGCAGCCACTCGGGCATCATGGGCCTCCCCTTGTTCGAGACGGCGCAACTGCTTTGGAAGACATCCTGATCAACTGGACCCCGCAGGAGACGCGGGTGGCGATCGTCGAGAACGGTGCGGTGCAGGAACTGCACGTCGAGCGGGCGCTGGAGCGGGGCCTGGTCGGCAACGTCTACCTCGGCAAGGTGGCGCGCGTGCTGCCCGGCATGCAGTCGGCCTTCATCGACATCGGGCTGGAGCGCGCCGGCTTCCTGCACGTGGCCGACCTGCACCAGGCCGGCAGCGGCTTGCCGCCGTCGCGCGACGGCAGCGCCACGCCGATCGAGAAGCTGCTCTTCGAAGGGCAGACCCTGATGGTGCAGGTCGTCAAGGATCCGATCGGCACCAAGGGTGCGCGCCTGTCCAGCCAGGTCAGCATCGCCGGCCGCATGCTGGTGCACCTGCCGGGCGACGAGCACATCGGCATCAGCCAGAAGATCGGCTCGCCCGAGACGCGCGAGGCGCTTCGCGCGCGCATGCAACTGCTGGTGGGCACGCGCGAGAGCGGCGGGGGCGGCGGTTTCATCCTGCGCACCAATGCCGAGGAGGCCGACGACGAGGAGCTGGCGGCCGACATCGCCTACCTGCGCCGCACCTGGCTGGCGATCCGCGAGCGTGCGCAGACCCGGCCGGCCGGCAGCCTGCTGCACGAGGACCTGAACCTGGTGCAGCGCGTGCTGCGCGACCTGGTCGGCGAGCGCACCGGCTCGATCCGCATCGACAGCCATCTGCAGTACGAGGCGCTGCGCGAGTTCGGCCAGCAGTACATGGCCGACAGCGTCGGCAAGCTCGAGCTCTACGCCGGCGAGCGGCCGATCTTCGACCTCTGCAACGTCGATGCCGAGATCGACCGCGCGCTCGAGCGCCGCGTCGACCTGAAGAGCGGCGGCTACCTGGTGTTCGACCAGACCGAGGCGATGACGACCATCGACGTCAACACCGGCGCCTACGTCGGTGCGCGCAACTTCGACGACACCATCTTCAAGACCAATCTCGAGGCGGCGGGTTCAATCGCCCGCCAGCTGCGCCTGCGCAACCTCGGCGGCATCGTCATCGTCGACTTCATCGACATGGCGCGCGAGGAGCACCGCCAGGCCGTGCTGGCCGAGCTGAGGAAGCAACTCGGGCGCGACCGCACCCGCACCGCGGTGGGTGGCTTCACGCCGCTCGGGCTGCTGGAGCTGACGAGAAAGCGCACCCGGGAGTCGCTGGCGCGCATGCTTTGCGAACCCTGCCCGACCTGCCAGGGCCGCGGCCAGATCAAGACCGCGCGCAGCGTCTGCTACGAGATCCTGCGCGAGATCCTGCGCGAGGCACGCCAGTTCTCGGCCAAGGAATTCCGCGTGGTGGCCGCCGCCTCGGTGGTGGAGATGCTGCTCGACGAGGAGAGCCAGCACCTGGCCGGCCTGTCGGACTTCATCGGCCGCCCGATCTCGCTCAGCGCCGAGCCTGGCAGCGTCACCGAGCGCTACGACATCGTGCTGCTGTAGCGGCTCCAGGCCCGAGAATGACGGTCCACCGAACAACGCCTTCCCATGAGACGAGCGCAAGTCCTGCAGCAACTGGCGTCAAGCAAGGCCGAGCTGGCGCGCCGCTTTGGGGTGACGCGGCTCGCGCTCTTCGGCTCGATGGCTCGCGACGCAGCGCGTGCCGACAGTGACCTGGACATCCTGGTCGACTTCGATGGACCGGCCACTTCTGCTCGCTATTTCGGCGTGCAGTTCTATCTTGAGGATCTGCTGGGCCGCCGCGTCGATCTGGTGACCGACAAGGCGCTGCGTGCCGAGTTGCGGCCCTACGTCGAGCGCGAGGCGCTGCATGTCTGATTCGGCGCGTCCCTGGCGGCTCTATGTGGACGACATGATCGGCTTCGCCGAGAAGGTGCTGGCGTACACGGCTGGCATGGATCAGGCGGCTTTCGTCGCCGACAGCTTGGTTTACGACGCCAGCCTGCGCAACATCGAGCTCATCGGAGAGGCGGCGACGCGCGTCCCGCAGACCGTGCGGACGGCCCACCCCGATCTGCCTTGGCGCCTGATGGTTGCCACGCGAAACCGTTTGATCCACGCCTATCTCGGCATCGACAACGACACGCTCTGGAGCATTGTGGTGACCGACCTGCCCGCCCTGCTGCCCAAGCTGCGCGAATTGCGACTGTGCGCTCCGGCATGAAGGACCCGGCCCAGGTCGCGCGCTGCTTCGCCCTTGTGCCCGCCGCCGGCAGCGGCAGTCGCGCCGGTCAGGCGCTGCCCAAGCAGTACGTCGAGCTGGCGGGACGGCCGCTGTTGGCGCACACGCTGGAGGCGCTGGCGGCCGTCCCCGAGCTGGCGCTGACCCTGGTGGTGATCGCGCCCGAGGACCGCCATTTCGAGGCCCTGTTCCCGGCCCAACCGCATGCGCGCTGCGGCGGCGCGACGCGCGCCGAATCGGTGCGCGCCGGGCTCGACGCGCTGCGCGCGCAGGGCGCGGGCGACGAGGACTGGGTGCTGGTGCACGATGCGGCGCGCTGCCTGCTGCGCGCCAGCTGGGTGCGCACGCTCATCGAGACCTGCCGCGAGGACGCGGTGGGCGGGCTGCTGGCGCTGCCGATGGCCGACACCCTGAAGCTGGCTCCCTTGGTCGATCAGCGCTCGCTGGGGACCCTGCCGAGGCACGGAGTCTGGGCGGCGCAGACGCCGCAGATGTTCCGCCTCGGCCTGCTGCAGCGCGCATTGGATGCGGCGCGACAGGCCGGGCAGGAGGTCACCGACGAAGCCGGCGCCGTGGAGAAGCTGCATCTGAACCCGAGGCTGGTGCGCTGCGCATTGGAGAACTTCAAAGTCACACTGCCCGAGGACTTCGCGCTCGCCGAGGCCCTGCTGAGGAACCGCTCATGAACATCGACCTGCGCATCGGCGAGGGCTGGGACGTGCACCGCCTCGTCGAAGGCCGCGCGCTGATCCTCGGCGGCGTGCGCATCCCGCACAGCCACGGCCTGCTGGGCCATTCGGATGCCGACGCGCTGGCGCACGCCATCACCGACGCGCTGCTCGGCGCCGCCGGCCTGGGCGACATCGGCCGCCATTTCCCCGACACCGCCGCCGAGTTCGAGGGCGCCGATTCCATGGTGCTGCTGGCGCGTGCGCTGGCGGCGGTGCGGCAGGCCGGCTGGCGGCCGGTGAACGTGGACAGCACGGTGATCGCGCAGGCGCCCAAGCTGGCGCCCTACGTCGAGGCCATGCGCAGCCGGCTGGCCGAGGTGCTGCAACTCGCCCCGGCCTGCGTCAACGTCAAGGCCAAGACCTACGAAAAGCTCGGCCCGGTGGGCGAGGGTCAGGCCATGGAGGCGCGCGCGGTCTGCCTGCTGGCGCGCGCCTGAGCGGGGCGCGTCAGCCCGCCTGGAGTTGGCGCGCCAGTCCGCTGGCCAGCCGCGTCACCAGCCCATAGATGCTGAGCTGCGGGTTGGCGCCGATGCTGGTGGGGAACAGGCTGCCGTCGTGGATGGAAAGGTTGTCCAGCTGCCAGTGGCGGCCGTCGGGCCGCGTCACGCCCAGCTCCGGCACCGGCGCGAGCGCACAACCGCCCATCACATGGGCGCTGACCACGCGCGTCAGGTAGGGCTGCATCGGCAACTGCGCGATGGCCGCGCGCGCCTCGGCCCAGCTGCGGTAGGGCGGGGCCAGCTCGTGCAGCGGCATGGCGTCGCGCGCGCCGGCGGCGAACTGGATCTCGGCCATCGCCAGCAGCGCGCGGCGGAAGCCGTCCTGCAGGGCCGCAGTGATGGGGTAGTCGAGCTCGGGGCTGCCGTCGCTCCTGAGCCGCACCCGGCCGCCGGGGCTGTCGGGGTGGAAGCCGTCGCGCAGCAGCGCCAGCAGCACCTGGCTGTGCGGAAACTGCGCCAGATCGCCCTGCAGCGCCTGGCCGAAGCCCGCCATGGTGCTGGACATGATGAGCGGGTGCATCGGCGGCACCTCGAGCTTGAAGCCCAGCGGTCCGTCGATGGCCTGGGTGTCGAGGAAGTGGTCGGAGTAGACCGTCTGCGGCGCGCCGTCCCAGCCCTCGATGCGCTCGTCGAAGCGTGCCGCGCTCAGCACCACCGGGTGCAGGAAGGTGCGCCGGCCCAGATGGCCGTAGGGGTCGGGCAGGGCCGAGCGCAGCAGCAGGGCCGGGCTGTTGATGGCGCCACCCGCCAGCACGACGTGCCGAGCCGTCACCTCGCAGGGCTGGCCCTGGGCATCGCCGGCCAGATCGACCGGCTGGCAGAGGAGGCGCTGCACGCGCCGGCCGTCGTGCGCCAGCGCCTGCACGCGCGTCTGCACATAGAGGCGGGCGCCGGCGTCGAGCGCGGCCGGGATCGTCGTCACCAGCATCGACTGCTTGGCGTTCGTCGGACAGCCCATGCCGCAGCTGCCGAGGTTCCAGCAGCCCTTGACGTTGCGGCGGATGCGCCCGGCCGGCAGGCCGAGCGCCGCCATGCCGCGTGCCAGCACGCCGTTGTTGGGGTTGGGATCGGCGCTCCAGTCGCTGATCGACAGACGCTGCTCGGCGCGCTCGAACCAGGGCGCCATGGCCTCGACGCCGAAGCCCTGCAGGCCGTGCTGCCGCTGCCAGAAGGCCAGCGTGCCGGCCGGCGTGCGGAAGCTGCTGGTCCAGTTGACGGTGGTGCTGCCGCCCACGCAGCGGCCCTGCAGGATGTTGATCGCCTTGTCGGCGGTCTTGCGCGCCGCGGCTTCCTGGTAGAGCGCTGGGTAAGCCTCGCTCTCGCGCTGATTGAAGTCGCGGCTGCTGCGCAGCGGGCCTTCCTCGATGACCAGCACCGACAGGCCGGCCTGCGCCAGCAGCTCGGCCGTGATGCCGCCGCCGGCGCCGCTGCCGATGATGGCCACGTCCACCGTGGCTTGCGCGGGCAGCGGGGCGTGCTCGGCGCCGAACACCTTCCATTGGGACAGGCGCTCGCGCACCGGATCGGGCAGTTGGCTCATAGCGCGCGGGGTCCGGGGTAGGCCAGCGCCGCCCAGCTGTGCGGTTCGGCAAAGAAGCTGGCGGCGTTGAGGTCGCGCAGCGCGAAGTAGGCCTGCTGGCGCAGCGCCAGGCGCGACACGCGCATGCCCTGCAGCAGCGCCTGGCGGGTGGCCAGGTCGAGCTCGTGCAGCGGTGCGCGCTGGCCGGTCAGCAAGGCGCGCCCGGCGGCCGACAGCAGCAGGCCGAGCAGCTGCGCCAGCTCGGCGCGTGCCGCGGCCGGCAGCTTGCCCACCGTGGTCTCGAAGGCATCGACCTGGCGCTGCAGCGCCGCCTCACCCGCCGGCAGCGAGCCCTGCAGCACCGCCTCGGCCAGCGCGCCGATCAGGCGGCGTGCCTCGGCCGTCAGCCGGCCCTGTTTCAGGGTCGCCTGCAGCGCCGGTTGCAGCAGGGTGGCCAGGCCGCCGCCCACCGCCAGCAGGGCCGCCGCACCCAGGCCCACCTTGAGCAGGCCGCGCCGCGAGGTGGCGCTCATCAGGCGATCCGCCGCAGCAGGGCCAGCATGCCGTCGAACAGCGCGCCGTAGGGGGGCTGCAGCAGCTTGGTGGCGGCCAAGGGCGGGTTGTGGAAGATCGGCTTGTCCTTGCTGAAGGTGCGGAAGCCCCACTCGCCGTGGTAGCTGCCCTGGCCCGAGGCGCCGATGCCGCCGAAGGGCTGCTCCTCCTGGCCGAGGTGCCAGATGCAGTCGTTGAGGGTCACGCCACCGGCATGCGTCTCGCGCAGCACGCGCTGGCAGTCGGCGTGGCGCGTGTCACCGAACCAGTAGAGCGCCAGCGGGCGTTCCTCGCGCTGGATGTGGTCGATGGCGGCGTCCAGGCTGTCGTAGGGCAGCACCGGCAGGATGGGGCCGAAGATTTCCTCGCGGCGCAGCTGCATCTCGGGCTTGCTCTTGAGCACCACGGTGGGGTGCAGCTTGCGCGCCAGCGGGTCGAGTTTCTCGGCCTTGTGCGGCTGCAGCAGCTGGGCGCCCATCGCCTTGGCCTCGACCAGCATGCCCTGCAGCCGGGCGTGATGGCGCGGCGAGACGATGCTGCTGTAGTCGGGGTTGTGCGCCAGCGTCGGGTAGAGGCGCTTCATGGCCGCGGCAATGGCTTCGGCCAGCGGCTTGGCGAGCGACTTGGGCGCCAGCACGTAGTCGGGCGCCACGCAGGTCTGGCCGGCGTTCATCAGCTTGCCGTGCGCCAGGCGCTCCGCCGTCAGCGGCAGGTCGGCGCTGTCGTGCACCAGGGCCGGGCTCTTGCCGCCCAGCTCCAGCGTCACCGGCGTGAGGTTGGCGGCGGCCTGCTGCGCCACCTGGCGGCCGATGGCGGTGGAGCCGGTGAAGAACAGGTGGTCGAAGCGCAGGCCGGCGAAGGCCTGGGCGGTGCGGGCGTCGCCGATGATGACGGTGAACTCGTCGGGCGCGAAGTACTGCGCCACGGCGCGTGCCAGCAGCTGGCTGGTGCGCGGCGTGAGCTCGCTGGGCTTGAGCATCACGCGGTTGCCGGCGGCCAGCGCCGCCACCACCGGGGCCAGCGCCAGCAGCACCGGGTAGTTCCAGGGCGCGATGACGCCCACCACGCCGAGCGGCTGCGGCATCAGCCGGTTGCTGCCGGGCAGGAAGTGCAGCGCGGTCTTGATGCGCTGCGTGCGCATCCACTGCGGCAGGTGCTTGACGGCGTGGCGCAGCGTGGCGTCGAGCACCGCCAGTTCGTAGAGCCGGGTCTCGTGCGCGCTGCGCTGGCCGAAGTCGGCGCTGATGCGGTCGACGAAGGCCTCGCCGTGCTCGGCGACCAGCTCGCCCAGGCGCCTGAGGCGGTCGAGCCGCTGTTCCAGGCCGGGGAAGGGCTCGCGCAGATAGGCGGCGCGCTGGGATTGCAGGTGCAGGTGCAGGTGTTCGATGCAGTCGGACTTCATGGGCCAAGATTAGTCCGGACACCCCCCCGTGCAGGACCGGGGATGCCCTGTCTTAGAGCGTTGCGCCTAGTGTGGTGAGTTGGGAATTCGTGACATTGAGATTCGACCAGGCGGTGAAGATCGTGCGGCCGGCGCACAGGGTGGATACCGGGCGGTATCCACCCTGTGCGCCGGGCGTGCGAGGGCGCGGCCTGGTCGAACCCCTTTGGGGCG
>JAYRUQ010000041.1:0-23109 GCA_041919015.1 Inhella sp. | reverse complement strand
GAGCCGGAGGCTTCGCTGGAGCGCCTCAAGCCCTGGCTGCAGGGCGCCACGACCCTGGTGCTGGGGCCCAGTGGCACGGGCAAGAGCACGCTGACCAATCTGCTGGTACCGGACGCCAGGGCGCAGGTGGGCGAGATTTCGGTCGCCCTCAACAGCGGCCGGCACACCACCACCCACACCCAGTGGTACGACCTCGGTGCCGGAGCGGTGGGCGAGGGCGCCTGGTTGGACTCGCCCGGCTTCCAGACCTTCGGCATCCAGCAGATCGGCGCGATGCGCCTGGCCTCGCTGATGCCCGACCTGGCGGTGCACGCCCAGGGCTGCCGTTTTGCCAATTGCACGCACCGGCAGGAGCCCGGATGCACGGTGCGCGCCGCGCTCGAGGCCGGACGCATTGCGGCAAGCCGCTACCGCATCTACCTCGAACTGTTCGAGGAACTCGGGGGGCGCTGAGGTCGGCCCCCCGCGTCCGGGGTGAGTGGGGACGGGATGACAGATGTCAGCATTTGTCTGACACGCGGCCTGTCCGCTAGCTGACTTCGCGCGGCGGGCGCAATCCCTAGAGTCAGCGTCGTTGCAAATCGTTGCGTGACGCCCGGAATCCACCGTGACCGACTCGATCGCCTATCTGCCCCAGCGTGGTTTGCCGGGCATCCAACCCCTCGACGAGGCCCTGGAATCGGCGCCCCTGCCGCTCATCGTCGAGCGCCGAGCGCGCAGCGACCGGCGCGGCCAGCGCGAGATGCGCGAGGAGTGGCTGCCCTTCACCGTGGAGGTGGTGCGCGACGTCGAGTCCTTGCAGGCCGCTGTGCGCGTGCGCCAACAGGCCTACTCACGCCACCTGCCGACCTTCTCGGCCACCCTGGCCGCCCCCGAGGCGGCCGACCTGGAGCCCGGGGTCGCCGTGCTGCTGGCCCGCTCCAAGCTCGATGGCAGCCCGTTGGGCTCGATGCGCATCCAGACCAATCTGCTCCGGCCCCTGCCGGTCGAGGCCTCGGTGGAGTTGCCGTCTGCCTTGCGCGACGCCAATCTTGCCGAGGCGACGCGCCTCGGGCTGGCGGTCGGCGATGCCGGCAGCCTGGTCAAGAGCGCGCTCTTCAAGGCCTTCTACCTCTACTGCCAGCAGCACGAGATCGACCACATGGTGGTGGCCGGACGCCCGCCGATCGACCGCCAGTACCTGCGTCTGCTGTTTCGTGAGGTGTTCCCGGAGCGGGGACTGATCCCGCTGCGCCACGCCGCCAACATCGCGCACCGCGTGATGAGCCTGGACCTGCTGCAGGCCGATCGCATCTGGCACGAGGCTGAGCATCCGCTGTGCGGCTTCATCTGCCACACCGCGCACCCCGACATTCAGGTGGGCGTGCACGCGCCGCGCGTTCGCGCCATGGCCGCGCATTTGAGGCAGTGGGCTTAGGGTCGGGAGTGAGCCTAGGCTGCAGCGGCGCGCGGGCTGCCGCCGACGAAGAGATCGGGCAGGGTGCCCTGGAATTGCAGACGCTCCACCAGGGCCAGCGTCTCGGCGTCGCGCACGAAGTCGGCCGAGGAGTGCTTGTGCAGCAGATCCTCCGGCATCTGCGGGCGGGCCACCGCGTAGCCCTGCACGTAGTCGACGCCGATTTCGGCCAGGGTCTCGACGGTGGCGGCGTCCTCGGCCCATTCGGCGACCGTCTTCATGCCGAGGTTGCGCGACAGGCTGACGATGGCCTCGACGATGGCGACATTGGCCGGGTGCTCGTTCATGTTGACGATGAAGCTGCCGTCGATCTTCAGCAGGTCACCCGGCAGGTCCTTCAGGTAGCTGAAGGAGGTGTAGCCGGCGCCGAAGTCGTCCAGCGCCACCTTGGTGCCGTACAGGCGCAGTTGCTGGATGAAGCGCTGCGTGTTGCTGAGGTCGTGCAGGGCCACCGACTCGGTGATCTCCAGGCACAGCAGCGGCGCCACCTCGCGGTGGCTCTCGAGCAGGTCGTAGACGTCCTCGATGAAGCGCTCGTCGTTCAGCGAGGCCCCGCTCAGGTTCATGCAGACGAACTGCGTCTGCGTGAGCTCGCGGTGGTGAGCCTGCAGCCAGGTCAGGGTCTGGCGCAGCACCCAGCGGTCGATCATGCTCATGCGGCCGCTGTGCTCGCCGGCGGTGATCAGGCGGGGCGTCGGCACCAGCTTGCCGTCTTCGCCGCGCATGCGCAGCAGCACCTCGAAGTTCAGCGCGCCGGTCGGTTTGCGCAGGCTCATGATGGGCTGCATCATCAGGAACAGGCCCTCCACGTCGCCGCCCGCCGCCAGGCGCTCGATGAGTTGCATCTCGGCGGCCAGTTCCTCCAGGTCCTGGGCATCGTGCTCGAACACCACCAGCCCGTCGGTCTGGTGTGACTTGGCCTCGCGGCAGGCGCGGTCGGCGCTGGCCATGGCGTCCTTGAAGGCGGTGTCGGCGCCGACCTCGACCAGGCCCATCGAACCCCGCACCTGGAAGGCGCGGTCACCAATCTGGTAGGGGCGGTTGCCGATGGCGGTCAGCACGCCACGGGCGATCAGGCAGGCCAACTCCAGGCTCATGCCGGGCAGCAGGATGACGAACTCGTCACCACCGACGCGGCCGAGCCGCATGTCGCCCGACAACAGTTCGCCGATGCGCTCACAAACCTGCTGCAGGACCTCGTCGCCGGCGGCATGACCGTAGAGGTCGTTGAGCAGCTTGAAACGGTCCAGATCCAGATAGGCCATCGGCAGCCGTCGGCCGGCGGGCAGCTCTCGCTGCAGTCCGGCCAGCGCCTGCTCGACCCCGCGGCGGTTCAACACCCGCGTCAGCGGGTCGTTGAGCGCCATGAAACGCAGGTCCTCGTTCAGGCGCGATTGCTCGGTGACGTCCTGGATCAGGCCCTCGACCTGCCGTCCGGCCAGGGTGGCCCGGACCGCGAAACGGTGTCCGGCCGGTCCGACGAACTCCAACTCGGCGCTCGGCTCGTCGCGCAGGCGTTCCATCAGGGACTGCCAGCTGCCGCTCGGAAAATGCGTGGACCAGGGCGGCAGGGGTTCGCCCTCGCTTTGTCCGAGCATGCGCCGCAGCGCCGGGTTGGCCTGGATGAAGCGGCCCTGCTGGTCGGCGCTGAACAGGCCGACCGGCACCGCTTCGTAGGTCGATTGCAGGCGGCGCTGCGCCTGGCGGCGGTCGTCGCGCTCCTGCTTCATCTGCGCGGCCACCGCCAGCGAGGCGAGCAGACCCGAGAACAGCGCGGCCGTGACGCTGTTGACCACCTCGGTCAGTCCGCGCGCGCCCAACCAGGCCGCGACCACCTCCGAGAGGCTGGCGAACAAGGTGATGGCGAGGGATCCGGCGTACCACAGGGCCACCTGGGATCGGGTCAGCCACAGGATGCGCAGCAGGTAGGCCGTCACCAGCAGCACACCGCCGGCGGTGGCCAGCCAAATCACCGGCAGGAACCGTCCGAACGGCAGCAGCAGGGACAGCAGCAGCAGCGGCGGGCAGCTCCAGGCCACCAGGCGCAGCGTCCACAGCGAACCCAGGTGGCGCAACTCGTCGCGGAAGAAATTGCGGAACAGCGCGTAGGTGCTGATGAAGTACAGCGTCACCGTCAGCAGGCGCATCTGCCCGAGCCAGGCGCCCGGCACATGCTGACCGAGCCACTGGAAATCGGTGCCTGCCGACAGCGCCGCCATGCGCAGGTTCAGCAGCATCCAGCTGGCAAACAGCACATAGGTGCCGTTGCGGTTGATCAACCCGGTGATGAAGAGGAACAGGCCCAGCACGATCAGGCCGCCGTCGAGCCAGCCGGCCTCGCGGTTGTAGCGCTCGACCAGCGCGTGCAGCTCGTCCTGGCTGCGCGCCGCCACCGAGATGTGCGCCGGGCCGAGGAATTCGGCGCGGCACAGCAATCCGTCCTGCAGTCCGGCGGGTGTCAGTGCCAGCGCAAAGCCGGCCCGCACCGGTTGCCACGACCCGCTGGCCTGATCGCGATCGATCTCACCCAGCGACTGCCCGTTGCTCCAGCAACTCATGCGCGTGGTGTGGCGCGATGGGAACTCCAGCCAACCGGTGTCGGCGGGCATGGCGTGGCGGTCCACGCGGATCCAGAACGGGTGTGCAGCGCGATGGGTGCTGCGCTGCAACTGGGCGGGGGCGCCGGCCAGTTCTTCCGCAGCCTGCTGGGGAGTCCAGCGGCCGGCTTCGTCGGCCACGCTGCGGAACACCAGGGTGTTGTCAGGTGGTCGGGCGTCCTGGCTGGTCCAGCTGGCCAGCGCCCAGATCGACAGCAGCAGCAGCAGGAAAGGCAGCAGGTAGGCGATCAGCCCGTACACGAAGCGATCCGCAACTCCGTCGCGGACTAACCCTGGTGAACCGGCCGGACCGCTGACTCCGTGCATGCGCTCTTGATGTGGGGAAGGTGGGGTGGGCGCAAGCCCTAATTCACGGGGGGCATCGTAGGGCCTCGCCGTGAAAATTAGATTGTGGTTTTCACTCCCGCCGCAAGTCTTTGAATCTGAATGGGTTCAATCGCGCGCAATCCGGGCTCGCCCGAGCGTTGTCCTTCAGCCCTTCTCCCTGCTTCAAGCCACCCCTCAGGCCACCCAATCACGCCACTGCGGATGGCGCTCGATGTAGCTCTGCACATAGCTGCAGTCCGGCCTGATGCGCAGCTTGTGCTGCACGGCCCATTGCAGGCCGGCTTCCACCAGGTGGGCGGCAAGACCCTGCCCGCGCAGGGCTTGCGGCACCCGGGTGTGCGTGAAGCTCGCCACACCGTCGTGCACCTCGTAGAGCAACTCGCAGGCGACCTCGCCGCGCGCCAGGCTGAAGCGGCCGTTCTCGTGGACGATGTTGAACGCTTCCATCAACGATCCCCTTCGCCGAGTTGTGACCACAGGTAGCTGTACTCCAGCGCCTGCCAGGTGGCGCGCTGCTCGTTGTCGGCGGCGCCGCCGTGACCGCCCTCGATGTTCTCCCAGTACAGCGGCGCGTGGCCCTGCTCCAGCATGCGCGCGGCCATCTTGCGCGCGTGACCGGGGTGCACGCGGTCGTCCTTGGTGCTGGTATTGATCAGCCAGCGCGGCTGCTTCTTGCCGGCCTGTACGTTCTGGTAGGGGCTGTACTTCGAGATGAAGGCCCATTGCGCGGGCTGGTCCGGGTCGCCGTACTCGGCCATCCAAGAGGCGCCGGCCAGCAGCTTGTGGTAGCGCTGCATGTCCAGCAGGGGCACCTGGCAGACCACCGCGTTGAAGAGCTCCGGTCGCTGCACCGCCACGGCGCCGACCAGCAGCCCGCCGTTGCTGCCGCCCATGATGCCCAGGCGCCGCGGCTGGGTGATGCCGCGCCGGACCAGGTCCTCGGCCACGGCGATGAAGTCGTCGTAGCTGCGCTGCTTGTTCTGCAGGATGGCGCTCTGGTGCCAGGCCGGGCCGAATTCACCGCCGCCGCGGATGTTGGACAGCACGAACACGCCGCCGCGCTGCAGCCAGCCGCGCCCCCAGCTGGTGCGGTAGCCGGAGTCCATGCTGACCTCGAAGCCGCCGTAGCCGTACAGCAGGGTCGGGTTGTGTCCGTCCGTCTTGGCGCCCTTGGGGAAGATCACGAAGTAGGGCACGCGGGTGCCGTCCTTGCTGGTGGCGAACTGCTGCTCGACGCGCATGCCGCTGGCGTCGAAGCCGGCGCGGCGGGCCTTCAGGCGCAGACGCTCGTCGCTGCCCGCGCTGGCCAGCGACAGCGTGTCGGGCGTCAGGAAGTCGGCGTAGGCGACCAGGTAGCGGTCGGCCAGCGGGTCATTCTTCAGATCGCTGTCGTACAGGCTGCGGATGTCGAGCTTGCCGGGGAAGGGGGCCTTGACTTCGCGGCGTTGTGGCTTGCGGGCGGAGAAGTCCCATTCCTCGAGGCGCGAGGCGACCTTGTCGGCCACGTTCAA
The DNA here is from genome assembly GCA_041919015.1 of Inhella sp. GTDB lineage: Bacteria > Pseudomonadota > Gammaproteobacteria > Burkholderiales > Burkholderiaceae_C > Inhella. The sequence continues at coordinate 17,197 of JAYRUQ010000041.1, read as the reverse complement.
CAGCACATGGCGCCGCGTCGTGACGTAGCCGTCGAGCGAGCGCGTGGCACTCGGCTCGAACAGGGCCTGGAAGCCCGGCCGTCCCTGCCACAGCCCCGACCAGGAGCCGACCAGCAGCGTGCCGGCCGGGTGCGTGCGGCCGCCGGTCGTCCAGTCGGAGCGCAGTTGCACCAGCAGGCGCTCGCCCCACAGGCGCGGCTGGGCGTCCAGCGGCAGCGGCAGCTTGCGCAAGCGGCCGTCGGCCTGCAGCCAGTGGTACTCGGCGCGGTAGAAGTCCAACGCCCGTTGCACCAGGGCGCGCTGGCCCCTGCCATGGCCGTCGACCTGCACGCCGACCCAGGTGTCTTTCTGCTGACCCTCGAACACGGTGCGGGCGCTCGCCAGGGGCTTGCCGCGCTGCCACAGGCGCGTGATGCGCGGGTAGCCCGAGTCGGTCAGGCTGCCGGGCCCGAAGTCGGTGCCCACGAAGAGGTGATCGGCATCGCGCCACTCCACCTGGCTCTTGGCCTCGGGAAGCTCGAAGCCGCCCTTGACGAAGACCTTGTCGACGGTGTCGAACTCGCGCAGCACGGTGGCATCGGAACCGCCGGGCGAGAGCTGCATCAGGCAGCGCCGGTAGGCCGGTGCCAGGCAGTTGGCGCTGCTGAACACCCAGCTCTTGCCCTCAAGCCGGCCGAGCTGGTCCAGGTCCAGCACCACCTCCCACTGCGGATCGGGCTTGGCGAATTCGGCCAGGCTGGTGCGCCGCCACAGGCCGCGCTTGTTCTTGTCGTCCTGCCACAGCGTGTAGATGAAGTCGCCCAGGCGCTGGATCTGGCCCGGTCGGTCCAGGCGCGGGATGCGGTCGCTGGCGTTCAGGGCCTCGAGCAACTCGGCGCGCAGTGCCGGGAAGTCGGCACGCGATTTCAGCAGCGCCTCGGTCTGCGCGTTGCGTTCCTTCACCCAGGCCATGGCGCGCTCGCCCGTCACGTCTTCGAGCCACAGATAGGGGTCGGTCTGCGCCTGGGCGGACGCAGCCGCCGATGCGGCACACAGAGCGGCCAGGCTCAGGGAAAGGGTCGCGTTCATGGTGTCGGTTCGAGCGAGGGAGGCACCATTATCTGGAGCGGCGCGGCGCGGCGCGGGCCGAAGGCCATGGCATCATCCCCGGCTGTCCTGTCTCCTCACCTTTGAAGCCATGGTTTCGACCCCGATCCGCGTTGCCGTGCTGGGCCTCCTCGTCGCCCTGAGCCCGCTCGCCACCTTGCACGCTCAGACCGCTGCCCAGGCGCCCAAGACCGCCAAGCCGGCCGCCAAGGCGCCGGCCGCCAAGCCCAAGCCGCCGCAGTTGGTGGCCGCGCCCGGCGCGGTGATCAAGGCCAAGCCCAAGGTCAAGCTGATGACGCGCGACGAGCTGCGGGCCTGCCTGGATCGCCAGGACGCCAGCGCCGCCGAGTCCAAGGCCATCGAGGCCGACGACAAGGTGCTGGCCGAGGAGCGCAGCAAGGTGCTGCTCGAGCGCGACGCCATCAAGGCCAAGCAGGTCGAGATCGAGACCGCCGAGAAGACCCTGCTGGCCGACAACGCCGCTGTTGCCAAGCGCTTCGAGGAGTTGAAGGAACTGCTGCCCAAGATGAGCAAGAAGGAGCAGACCGAGGCCAAGGCCGACTACGAGGCGCGCGCCAAGGGGGTCAACGAGCAGATCGATCCGCACAACCAGCGCAAGCGGACCTTCCTCGCCGAGGTCAAGGCCTTCGAGGAGCGCGTGGACAGCTTCAACAAGCGCAAGGATGCGCTGGCCGATCGTGCCGACAAACTGGGTGACGCGCAGGAGTCCTGGCGCAACGAGTGCGGCAACAAGCCCTATGACGAGGCCGACGAGATCGCGGTCAAGAAGGAAAGGGCCGCCGCAGCCAGCGCCGCTGCTGCCGCTGCCGCCGCTTCCGCGGCCGACAAGCCGGCCAGCCAATGAACCCGCTGCTGACCGATTGGGCCAGCGCGACCGAGGGCGGCTTGCCGCCCTTTTCCATGGTGCGTGCCGAACACTTCGAGCCGGCCTTCCACGCTGCCATGGCCGCGCAGCGCGCCGAGCTCGATGCCATCGCGGCCGACCCGCAGCCGCCGACCTTTGCCAACACCGCTGCGGCGCTCGACGCCAGCGGTCGCTGGCTGGGTCGGGTGGAAATGCTTTTCCACACGCTCAATGCCTCGCGCTCCACGCCCGAGTTGCAGGCCGTGCAGCGCTGCATGGCGGCACCGCTTGCGGCCCATGCCAGCTGGGTGGCCATGCACCAGGGCGTGTTCGTGCGCCTGGACGATCTGTTGCGGCGCGTCGACTCGCTGGACCTGGACGGCGAGGAACGTCGCCTGCTCGAACGCCTGCACCTGGAGGCGGTACGGGCCGGCGCGCGCCTCGGTGCCACCGCGCGGCAGCGCTGCGCCGAGCTGATGCAGGAGCTGGCCGAGCTCAACACCCGCTTTGCCCAGAACGTGATGGCCGACGAGGCCGCCTACCAACTGGTGCTGCGCAGCGAGGCCGAGCTGGCTGGTCTGCCGGAGTTCGCGCGGGCCGTGATGCGACAGGCGGCCGCTGAACGCGGCCTGCCGCCGGGCGACCACCTTGTGAGCCTGAGCCGCTCGCACATCGTCCCCTTCCTGACCTTCAGCGCGCGGCGCGATTTGCGCGAGCAAGCCTGGCGTGCCTGGGTGGGGCGCGGCGAAAACGCGGGCGAGACCGACAACCGCGCCATCGCGCAACGCATCCTGAGCTTGCGCAACGAGCAGGCGCGCCTGCATGGCCAGGCCAGCTTCGCCGACTACCAGCTGCTGGACACCATGGCCGGCAGCAAGGGCGCCGTGCAGGGACTGCTGCAGCGCGTGTGGGACGCAGCGCTGTGCGCCACCGAGCGCGAACGCGATGCGGTGAGGGCGGCCGCGCTGGCGCATGGCGCCACGCATGCCCTCGAGGCCTGGGACTGGCGCTTCTACGCCGAGAAGGTGCGCCAGGCCCGCTATGCGCTCGACGAGGCGGAGCTCAAGCCCTACTTCCCGCTCGAAGCCATGGTGGCGGCGATGTTCGACTGTGCCGGCCGGCTGTTCGGTCTGCGCTTCGAGCGCCGCCCCGGCTGGCCGGTTTATCACCCGGACGTCCAGGCCTACGAGGTGTTCGACGCCGACGGCAGCCACCGCGCCGTGTTCCTGCACGACAACTTCGCGCGCCTGGGCAAGCGCAGCGGCGCCTGGATGAACGCGCTGCGCTGGCACCGGCTCGAGGGCGGGCGTCAGACGCCGGTCATCCTCAACACCAACAACTTCGCCAAGGGTGCGCCCGACAGCCCGACCCTGCTGAGCCTGGACGACGTGCGCACGCTGTTCCACGAGTTCGGCCACGGCCTGCACGGCATGCTGTCGGAAACGCGCTTCGAGCGGCTTTCGGGCACCCAGGTGCTGCGCGATTTCGTCGAACTGCCCTCGCAGCTGATGGAGCACTGGATCGCCGATCCGGCCGTGATGCGGCGCCACTGCCGCCACTGGCAGAGCGGCGCGCCGATACCCGAGGCGCTCATCGACCGCATCCGTGCCGCCGAGCTGTTCAACCAGGGCTACGAAACGGTGCGCTACACCGCCTCGGCGCTGGTCGACCTCGCCATCCACTCGCTGGAGGAGGAAGAGGCGCCGGACATCAGCAGCTTCGAACGCGACACCCTGGCGCGCCTGGGGGCACCGGCCGACTGCGGCATGAACCACCGGCTGGCGCATTTCCAGCATCTGTTCGTGGGCGACAGCTACGCCGCCGGCTACTACGTCTACCTGTGGGCCGAGGTGCTCGATTGCGACGCCTTCGAGGCCTTCAAGGAGGCCGGCGACCTGTTCGACGCCGCCACCGCGGCACGCTACCGCCGCCATGTGCTGGCGGTCGGCAACGCGGTGGAGCCGGGCGCGACCTACCGCGCCTTCAGGGGCCGCGACGCGCGCATCGAGCCCATGCTCAAGGGGCGCGGGCTGCTGCAGGTTTGATGCAGCTCAGGCCTGCCGCTGCACGCCCATGCGGGCGAGCAGCGGCGTGACGGCCGGCACCGTGATCATGGTGCTGGCCACCGCCATCAGCAGCAGCGCGGTGAAGGTGTCGGCGCTGATGATGTGTTTGTCCAGCAGCACGTTGGAAAAGATGATCATGATCAGCGCCTTGGTCTGCAGCAGCAGGCCGATGGCCAGCGACTCGTCGCGCGACCAATCCAGCAGCCGGCCGGCCAGGCCGACGCCGAGCAGCTTGCCGGCCACCGCCGCCACCAGGAACAGCGCCGCCGCCACGAACACCATGGCGCCACCCACACCCCATTGCGTGCGCAGGCCGGTCGACAGGAAGAACACCGGCATCAGCACCAGCAGCACGTTGTCGCGCAGCAGGTCCATGCGGCGCTGTTCGAACCAGTGGGCGTCGAGCACCGCGCCGGCCAGGAAGGCGCCGATCATGAAGTGCAGCCCGCACCAGTCGGCCCCCAAGGAAGCCAGCGCCAGCCACACCACCGCGATGTGCCAGCGGTCGCGCTCGCTGACCGCCCGCATCAGCCGGCGCAGCGCCCAGGCGGCCAGGCCGAAGACGGCCAGGAACAGCGCTTGTTTGCCGATGCGATCCCACTGCGCCAGGATGATGGCCAGCACCGCCCAGATGGCGATGTCGTCGAGGCTGGCGTAGCGCAGGATGCGCTGCCCCAGCGGGGTGCGCAGGATGGCCAGCTTTTCCATCAGCAGCACCAGGATGGGCAGGGCCGTCACCGCGCAACTCATGCCGATGCCCAGCATGAACTGCGTGGCGTTGCCGCGCTCGCCCAGCCAGGCGCCGGCGGGCAACAGCAGCGCCGCGCCGCAGCCGAGCAGGAAGGGGAAGGCCATCGCCAGCAGGGCGGTGGTGCCGGCATCGCGTTTCTCGCGCCAGGCCTCCGCCAGGTCCAGCTCCACGCCGGCGATGAAGACGAACAGCATCACACCCCACCAGGCCACGCCGTTGAGCAGCGTGACGACCTGCGGATTGAAGACGAAGTCGTAGTAGGCCGGGAAGGCCGCGCCCAGCACGCCGGGCCCGAGCGCGATGCCGGTGAGGATCTGCACCACCACCAGCGGCGCCCAGTAGTCGGTGCGCCCCAGACGCCAGATCAGGTAGGGAATGGCGAACACCATCGCCAGGGCAATCAGGAAGATCTCGGTCGCGGTCATGGGGTGGGGCGCAGCGGCGGCGCGCGAGTGTCGCCGCGCCTGGGCCTCATTCGGGCGGCAGCCAGACCTGCAGCGTGGCGTGGAAAACCCCGAAATCGAGCGGCTTGCGCCAACAGGCGTCGAAGCCCGGCAGCTCGCCGTCGCCGGCGCTCAGGCTGACGAGGCGCGCCTGCGGCAATTGCTGGCGCAACTGCGGCAAGAGCGCGCTGCCCCGAGCGTCGGGCAGGCGCTCGTCGAGCAGCACCAGCGCCGGCTGCCAGTCGGCCGCCAGCCGCAGCCCGAGCGCCCCGGTGCGGGCGACGCGCAGTTCGATGTCGGGTCGGGTCGTCAGCAGTTCCTCGACGATGACGACGTTGACGGGGTTGTCCTCGATGTAAAGCAGGCGGTGCATGCCGCCATGTTCCCTTGCTTTTGGACGCCGCGCCCCCAACTCGTTACGCTCGCGTTTCCATTCCTTGCGCACCGCCATGCTGCAGTTCCTCGCCCGTCTCGTCTTCGTCGCCTCGGCCGTCGTGCTGCTGCTGGCCTTGCTGGCCGTCGGGCTGGTGCTCGGACTGGTCTGGTGGCTGGTGGCCCTGCTGACCGGTGGGCGCCGCCCGCAGGCGCGCGTCTGGGTCGACCGGGCGCAGCACCAGGCCAGGGCCTGGGCCACGCGGGGCGCGCGCCCGCCCGCCGGCGAGGTGGTCGAGGCCGAGGTGCGCGAGATCCGCTGAACGCGTTCGCCGCGCGGATGGGCCGGGTTCAGGCCACCGAGGGTTCGAGCAGTCGGATGCTGCCGGCGTCGGCGTCCATCTCGGCCAGGGCACCCACCGGGAGCGTGAACTTGCGCCTGATGTGGCCGATCATGGCGCCGCGGTACACCGGCACGCCCAGCGGCAGCAGGTAGTCGTCGAACACCTCGTCGAGCGTCAGGGTGCCGAAGCCCTCGCCGGGTTCGCACTTCGTGAACTGCCCCAGCACCACGCCGGCCACGCGGCTCAGCGCACCGGTCAGGCGCAGGGTGCTGAGCATGCGGTCGACGCGGTAGATGGATTCGTTGACGTCTTCGAGGAACAGCAGGGCGCCGTCGAAGTCGGGCCAGTAGGGCGAGCCGGCCATGGCGGCGAGCACCGCCAGATTGCCGCCGACCAGGCGACCGCGTGCCTTGCCACCGCGCAGTGTGCGCGTGCGCCACTGCGTCTGCACCAGCTGGTCGCCGAGCTCGCCGCGCGGGTTGCTCAGCAGCGGCTCGCCGGCCTGCATCACCAGTTGCCGGAAGTGCTGCACGCTGAACGGGTTCCACTCGCTGCCGGCCACCGGGCAGTGGAAGGTGATCAGGCCGGTCTGGCGCTGGATGGCGTTGACCAGGGCGGTCAGGTCCGAGAAGCCGCCGAAGAATTTCGGTGTGCGACGGATCTGCGCGTAGTCGATCAGCGGCAGGATGCGCGTGCCGCCGCTGCCGCCGGTCAGTGCGATCAGGCCCTGCACCTGGGGGTCGGCGAACAGCTCGTTGACGTCGGCCGCGCGCTGCGCATCGGTGCCGGCGAAATGACCCCAACGCGCCCGCGCATGCCGCCCGACCTTGACGCGAAAGCCCAGCGCCTGCAGCGACTCGATGGCGATTTCGAAGGGTTCGCGTTCGGGCGTGGCATTGGCCGGGCTGATCAGGCCCAGGGTGTCGCCCTCGCGCAGGCGCGGCGCGCGCAGGGTGGGCGTCGCCCCGTTCGTGCCGTTCGCGGCACCCAGCGCCGACCCCAGCCCCGGCAAGAAGGCGCCGGCCCGCAGCAGTTCGCGTCGTCTCACAACACCCTCGGCAGGTTCTGGCGCACCGCGTCGCGGTCGCCGAAGTCGAAGTGCCACCACTCGGTGGCGATGCCCTGGAAGCCGGCCTCGCGCAGCGCGGCGCGCAGCCAGCCGCGGTGCACCAGGTGCTCGGCGCGCAGCCGGCCCTGCGCCAGCAACTCGGCCTCGTACTCGGGGTGCGAGATGGGGGCCATCTCGTCGAAGGCGGCCCCCATGTCGAGCTCGCGACCGGCGGCATCGACCAGCGTCAGGTCGACGGCCATGCCGAAGCTGTGGATCGAGCCGCGCTCGGGCGCCGCCAGGTAGCGCGCCAGCGGCGTACCGGCCAGCTCGGCGTACAGGGTCTCCTGCACGCGCTGCGGGCGCAGCGCATCGAGCACCCGCAGGCGCCATGGCGGGCAGCGATCGGCCAGCCAGTCGCGCGCGCCCAGCAGGCCCTCGGCCGCCTCGCGCCGCAGATAGGCGCAGTCCAGCCCGCCGTACACCGCCTTGCCGACGAAGTTGTCGCGCGTGGCGTAGCGCAGATCGACCTCGATGCCCTGCAGCGTGTGCAGCGACACGAAGTCGGGGTGGGCGGCGATGTCCTCGCAGGCGATGCCGGGGGTCATGCGAGTCGGGCCAGGCTGGCGCGGGTCGAATCGGTGAGCAGCTTGACGAAGCGCCGCCCGGCCTGCGTGAGCGGTCGGCTGGCCGGCACCAGCAGCACCAGGGGCACGCTGATGGCCGGTTCGACGCGCCGCACCACCACCGGGCCGCGCTCGCCGGCGGCGCCGCCCGCCACACAGCCGGCGGCGGTGAAGGGGTCGACGATGGACAGCCCCAGACCGCTCTCGACCAGCGAGCGCGCCAGCTGGTAGGTCTGGACGCTGATGCGCGGCACCGGATGCAGGTCCTGGGCGGCAAAGGCATTGATGAGCTGGTGGCCGAGCGGGTCGTCCTCGGCCATGGCGATCAGCTCGCTCTTCAGATCGGCCAGGCGCAGCGCGCCGTCCTGACGCGACTCGGGGCTGCCGCGCGGACACAGCGCCATCATGTCGCCGCTGGCCAGCACCTCGGCGTGGATGCCGGGGTGGCGCGGGTCCTGCAGCGACAGGCCGAGGTCGGCCTCGCCCAGCAGCAGGCTGCTGACGATCTCGCGCGTGTGGTGGGTGGCGAGCTGGCAGCGCCCGGCGGGGAAGGCCTTGGCCCAGGCCGTCACCGCCGCCGGCAGCACCGAGGCGCCGAGCGCCGGCGTGGCCAGCACGCGCAGCAGCTCCTCGCCGCCGCTGCGCAGCTGCGCGGCCAGGCGCCGGATCGCCACCAGGTCGCGGTTGAGCTTCTCGGTCTCGATGAAGAGGCGCTGCGCCTCCGGGGTGGGCACCAGCTTGCCGCGCACGCGGTCGAACAGCTGCAGGCCGAGCTGCAGCTCGGCGTGCTGCAGCACCTTGGTGACGGCCGGCTGCGAGATGTGCAGCAGCTGCGCCGCGCCGCTCACCGAGCCGGCCTGCATGATGGCGTGGAAGACCTCGATGTGGCGCAACCTCATTCCCTGTACACCCCTTCGAAGTTCACCGCACCGTTGGGTGCCATCACGAAGCCCTTCACGTCCTTGCGCGTGCCAATGTAGATGGTGCTGTGCGCCATGGTGATCCAGGGGCGCTCGCGCTTGAAGAGGGCGTTGGCCTCGCGGTACAGGCGCACGCGCTCGGCCGCATCGCCGCTGGCGCGGGCGCGCTCGAGCAGCGCGTCGAATTCGGGGTGGCAGAACTTGATGCCGCCCTTGCTTGCCGCGCAGCTCAAGTTGGGCGCCAGCATGTCGTCGGCGTCGCCGGTCTCGCCGCTCCAGCCGCTCATGTAGACGTCGTGCTCGCCCTTGTTGGCGCGCTTCAGGTACTCGCCCCACTCGTAGGTCTTGATGCGCGCGCGCACGCCGATGCGTGCCCAGTCCTGCTGGATCAGCTGCGCCATCAGCTGGCCGTTGGGGTTGGTGGGGCGCGCCACCGGCAGTGCCCAGAGCTCGAGCTCGAAGCCCTGCGGGTGGCCGGCCTCGGCCAGCAGGGCGCGGGCGCGCGCCGGGTCGAACACGTTGCGCAGGCTCTCGTTGAAGCCGGGCACCGAGGGCGGCATGGCGTTGACGGCCTGCTGCGCGTCGCCGCGCGGGAACAGCGCCTTGAACACGGCGTCGCGGTCCACCGCGATGTCCAGCGCCTCGCGCACGCGGCGGTCGTTGAACGGGGGCTTCTTCAGGTTGAAGGCCAGGTAGGAGATGTTGAGCGCCTGGATCTGGTGCAGCCGCGCCACATCGGGCCGGCGCGCCACGGTGGCCACGTCGACGTCGCGCAGCGGGCTGGTGAGGTGGCACTCGCCGGCCAGCAGCTTCTGCACGCGCACATTGGGTTCACGGGCGATGGCGAAGATCAGCTGGCGCGTGCGTTGCGGCGCGCCCCAGCTGTCGGGGTTGGCCTCGAGGCGCAGCACGTCGTCCTTCACATAGCTGCGGAAGCGGTAGGGGCCGGTGCCCACCGGGCGGTTGTTGAGGGCCTGCGGTCGACCTTCGCGCAGCAGCTGGGCCGCGTATTCGGCCGATTGGATGCCCGCGAAGGCCAGCGCCATGTAGCTGGCGAAGCTGACGTTGGCCTTGCGCAGGCGAAAGCGCACGGCGTGCTCGCCCAGGCGCTCGATGGCCTCGATCTGCCGCGCCAGGCCCAGGCTTTCCGGGTAGACGTAGGGCGTCGGCAGCGCCTTGTTGAAGGGGTGCTGGGGGTCGACGAAGCGGCCGAAGGTGAACAGCACGTCGTCGGCGTTGAAGGCCCGCGTCGGTGTGAACTCGGGCGTGCGGTGAAAGCGCACGCCCTGGCGCAGCTCGAAATCGAACACCTTGGCGTCGGCCGACATCGTCCACGCGCTGGCCAGCTCGGGCTGCAGCTCGGTGCCGCCGGGCTTGAAGCGCAGCAGGCCCTGGAAGATGGGGCGCGTGGCGTTGGCCGTGCTGCTGCTGTCCCAGCGCCCCGGGTCGAAGCCCTCGGGGCTGGCGTCGGCGCAGTAGACCAGCGGCTGGGCGGCCCAGGCGGCGCCGGCGATCAGGAAGGCGAGCAGGGCGAACGGGAGCCGGCGCGTGGCGAGGCTGAAGGGGCGCGACATGGGCCGCGATTGTCTGCAGCGGCGCGCCCCCGCAGCCATAACCATTTGGCAGGGGGCAATGCTGGGGTTCACCCGCGTTCCAGCCCCGCGGCGCGCACCCCCAGCAGGCGCATCCGTGCGTTGAAGTCAACCCGCTTCAGGCACAGGCGCGCGGCGTGCAGCAGCGCCTCGGCGCTGCGCACGGGCGCCTCCAGGGTCTGGTCGCGCGTCAGCGTGCGGAAGCCCTCGAAGCGCAGCTTGATGCCGACGGTGCGCGCGCCGTAACCCTTGCGCGAGAGGTCGGCGGCGAGCTGCTCGCACAGCCGGGTGAGGATGCGGCCCAGCTCGGCGCGGTCGCGGCGCGCGTCGAGGTCGCGCTCGAAGGTGGTCTCGCGGCTGATCGACACCGGCTCGCTGTGCGTCACCACCTCTCGATCGTCCTGGCCATGCGCGGCGCGGTGCAGCCAGTCGCCGTAGTGGGTGCCGAAGCGCTGACGCAGCCAGTCGGGGTCGGCGGCGGCCAGCGCGCCGATGCGCTCGATGCCGAGCGCCTCCAGTCGCGCCGCCGCCTTCGGCCCCACGCCGTTGATGGCGCGCACCGGCAGCGCCCAGATGCGGCCGGCCAGGTCCTCGGCCCGGATCAGGGTCAGGCCGTCGGGCTTGTCCAGTTCGCTGGCGATCTTGGCCAGCAGCTTGTTGGGCGCCAGCCCGATCGAGCAGCTCAGGCCGCCGGTGGCGGCGCGCACGTTGTTCTTGATCTCTTGCGCCACCTCCTTGAGCCCGGCGAGCGGGTCGTGGCCGGCACCCTGACGCTGCCGCGCCAGCTCGCTGAGGTCGATGTAGATCTCGTCGATGCCGCGGTCCTCGATGGTCGGCGCCAGCTCGGCCACCGCGGCCTTGAAGCGCCGGCTCATGGCGCGGTAGGCCGGAAAGTCGGTCGGCAGCAGCAGGCAGTCGGGCGCCAGCATGGCCGCCTTCATCAGCCCGAGCCCCGAGCGCACGCCGAACGCGCGTGCCGCGTAGGTGGCGGTGGTGATGACGCCGCGGCCGGTGTAGTCGCGCAGCCGGGCGAACTGGCGACCCTGCGCCGTGTCCCGCGGAGCGTGCTCGCGCCGCCCACCGATGACCACCGGCTGCCCCTTGAGCTCCGGATAGCGCAGCAGCTCGACGGACGCGTAGAACGCGTCCATGTCGAGGTGTGCGATCCAGCGGCTCAAGCCTGCAGACGACTCCGGTGGCGCTGCACCTGGGCGATGACCTGATCGGGTGCAGTGCCGCCCAGCCCCTTGCGCGCCGCCAGCGAACCCTCGAGCGACAGCGGGCCGAAGACGTCGGCGTCGATGCGCGTGTCGATGGCCTGCAGCTGCGCCAGCGTCAGCGCGGCCAGCTCCTTGCCCTGCTCGCTGGCCACGCGCACCGCGTGCGCCACCGTCTCGTGCGCGTCGCGGAAGGCGGCGCCCTTGCGCACCAGGTAGTCGGCCAGGTCGGTGGCGGTGGCGTGGCCACGGCTGGCGGCGGCGCGCATCGCCTCGGGCACGGCCTGCAGGCCCTCCAGCATCTCGGCAAAGATGCGCAGCGTGTCGCGCCAGGTGTCCACGCTGTCGAACAAGGGTTCCTTGTCCTCCTGGTTGTCCTTGTTGTAGGCCAGCGGCTGGCCCTTCATCAAGGTGATCAGGCCCATCAGGTGCCCGACCACGCGGCCGGTCTTGCCGCGCGCCAGCTCGGGCACGTCGGGGTTTTTCTTCTGCGGCATGATCGACGAGCCGGTGCAGAAGCGGTCGGGCAGCTTGATGAAGCCGAAGTTCTGGCTCATCCACAGCACCAGCTCCTCGCTGAGGCGCGAGATGTGCACCATGCCCAGCGCGGCGGCGGCCGTGAACTCGATGGCGAAGTCGCGGTCGCTGACCGCATCCAGGCTGTTCTGGCACAGGCCGTCCATGCTGAGCGTGCGTGCCACGCGCTCGCGGTCCAGCGGGTAGGGCGTGCCGGCCAGCGCAGCGGCGCCCAGCGGCAGGCGGTTGACGCGCTTCCTCACGTCCGCCAGGCGCTCGGCGTCGCGCGCGAACATCTCCACATAGGCCAGCAGGTGGTGGCCGAAGCTCACCGGCTGCGCCACCTGAAGGTGGGTGAAGCCGGGCATCACCGTGTCGGCGTGGCGCTCGGCCTGGTCCACCAGCACGCGCTGCAGCGTGCCCAGCAGGGCCAGCAGGCCGTCGATCTCGTCGCGCAGCCACAGGCGCACGTCGGTCGCCACCTGGTCGTTGCGGCTGCGCCCGGTGTGCAGGCGCTTGCCCGCCAGGCCGACGAGCTCGGTCAGCCGTGCCTCGATGTTCAGGTGCACGTCCTCCAGCGCCAGCTTCCATTCGAAGGCGCCGGATTCGATCTCGGCCGTGATGGCGGCCATGCCGCGGCGGATCTCGGCCCCGTCCTCGGCGCTGATCAGGCCCTGTGCCTCGAGCATCTCGGCGTGCGCCAGGCTGCCCTGGATGTCGGCACGCCACAGGCGCTGGTCGAAGCCGACGCTGGCGGTATAGCGCTGCACCAGCTCGCTCATCGGTTCGGCAAACAGGGCGGACCAGGCTTGGGCCTTGTTGGCCAGGGGGTTGGTGGACGACGACATCGGCAGGGCAGGGCAGTTCGGGAGCGGGGCGCGGATTCTCGCCGCCTACCATCGCGCCGATGCACAGCCTGCCTTCAACCCCGCCATCGCCGGACGCGCAGGACGCCCCGCCGCCGGGGCTGCCGATGACCGAGGTCTGCCAGGTGGGCGTGGTGCTGCGTGCGCTGCTCGGCGTGCAGGGCGTGGTGGCGCTCGGCGCCGCCTTCGACGCCGCCGGCCCCGCGCAGTGGTTGAACCGCTTCCTGCTGGCCTGCGCCGTCAGCGTGCCGGCGCTGCTGGCCTGGCTGCTGGTGGCCTGCAGCCTGCGCCTGCGCCTGGCCGCCTGGCCGCCCCTCAAGGTGCGCGCCGCGCTGCTGGGCCTGGGTGCGCTGTGCGCCTGGACGCCCTGGTGGCTGGTGCAGGAGCTGGAGCGCTGGCTGGACAGCGGCCCGGTGCCGGGCTGGTTGCGCGGGCTGGCGGTGGCGCTCACCGGCGCGCTGGCGGCCTGGGCGCTGCTGGTCTGGCTGAGCCTGCGCGTGCGCGCCCAAGGCCCCACCGGGCTGCATGCACGCTATGCCGAACTGCAGTCGCGCATCCGCCCGCATTTCCTCTTCAACACCCTGAACACCGCCGTGGCCCTGGTGCGCCTGGACCCGGCGCAGGCCGAGCGCGTGCTCGAGGACCTGGCCGAGCTGTTCCGCGCCGCGCTCGCCGCGCCCGACTGGACCAGCACCCTGGGCGAGGAGGTGGTGCTGGCGCGCCGCTACCTCGACATCGAGGCGCTGCGCTTCGGTGAGCGCCTGCGCCTGAGTTGGGAGCTCGACCCGGCGCTCGACGGCGCCCGCCTGCCGCCGCTGCTGCTGCAGCCCCTGGTGGAGAACGCCGTGCGCTACGGCGTCGAGCCCAACGAGGCCGGCGGCGAGGTGCTGGTGCGCACGCGCCGGCGCGGCGGTCAGGTCGAGCTGCTGGTGCGCAACAGCCTGGACGCGCCGGCGCCCGGCGGCCACGGCCTGGCGCTGGCCAACGTCAACGAACGCCTGCGCCTGCTGCACGACGTGGCCGCCCAGCTCACGGTCGAGGCCGAGCCGCGGCGCTTCAGCGTGCGCATCCTGTTCCCCGAACGATGAACCCGACCCGCACGGAGGGATCCATGCTCACCCAAGCCCCCATCAGCGTGCTGCTGGTTGACGACGAGGCGCTGGCAAGGGCGCGCCTGCGCGCGCTGCTCGACAGCTGCCGCGACCCCCACGCCGAGGTGCTGGCCGAGGCCAGCACCGCCAGCGCCGCCCAGGCCTGGCTGCGCGAACACGGCTGCGACCTGGTGCTGCTCGACGTGCAGATGCCCGGCCCCGACGGCCTGATGCTGGCCGAGGCGCTGCGCCACCACGCGCGGCCGCCGCTGGTGGTCTTCGTCACCGCGCATGCGCGCCACGCGGTGGAGGCCTTCGACCTCGACGCCGTCGACTACCTGACCAAGCCGGTGCGCCTGGAGCGCCTGCAGGCTGCGCTGGTGCGGGTGGCGCAGCGCCTGCAGCAGCGCGAGGCGCTGCAGGCGCGCACCGCCCTGCAACAGGACGAGCAGCAGGCCGAGGAGGACGTGCTGCCCATCAACGACCGCGGCCGAGTGCTGCGCGTGCCGGTGGCCGAGGTGCTCTACCTGAAGGCCGAACTCAAGTACCTCACGGTGCGCACCGCCACCGACCGCTACGTGATGGACGGCACCCTGAACGACTGGGAGCAGCGCCTGGGCGCGCGCTTCCTGCGCATCCACCGCAACGCGCTGGTGGCCAAGTCGGCGGTGCGCGAACTCGACCGCCACGCGCTGCGCGACGAGGACGACGCGGGCGCTGCAGCCCCCGACACCGCCCAGGCGCCGCTCGACGACGGCAGCCCGACCGAATCCTGGGCGGTGCGCGTGGCCCAGGTGGGCGAGTGGCTGGCCGTGTCGCGCCGTCAGTTGGCCAGCGTGCGCGAGGCGCTCAGGGCCTTGGGGCGCTGAGGGGGCTCGCGCGCCTTCACCCCGCCGCCAGCGCGCGCGCAATATGCCCGCGCTTGACGCCCGGCTTGGGCACGCGCATCTCCTCGAAGAAGCGGCGCACGTCCCAGTCCAGGCCGACGCCGTGCATGAAGTTGTAGAGCCCGCGGCGCAGGCCCAGGCCGAGGCGGTCGTGGTCGACGCCGCTCGGGTCGATGAAGCCGACGTCGTTCTTGGCGAAGCGGCCCGGCTCCAGCGGCAGCAGGCGCACGCCGAAGTCTTGCGGCCGCTGGCCGACCGGGGCGTGCACGGTGCAGGTGAAGCGGTGGAAGAAGCCGCTGTGGATGCAGCCTTCCTCGAAGAGCTGGCGCACGTACTCCAGCGCGTCCACGGTGTCCTGCACGGTCTGGGTCGGGAAGCCGTACATCAGGTAGGCGTGCACCAGGATGCCCTGGTCGGCAAAGGCCTTGGTGACGCGCGCCACCTGCTCCACCGTCACGCCCTTGTTCATGAGCTGCAGCAGGCGGTCCGAGGCCACCTCCAGCCCGCCCGAGATGGCGATGCAGCCGCTTTCGGCGAGCTTCTCCACCAAGGCCGGGGTGAAGGTCTTTTCGAAGCGCACATTGCCCCACCACGACACCGCCACGCGGCGGCGCAGCAGCTCGTCGGCCAGGGCCTTGAGCGCCTTGGGTGGCGCAGCCTCGTCGACGAAGTGGAAACCGGTCTGCCCGGTCTCGGCCACGATGGTCTCGATGCGGTCGGCCAGCACCTCGGCCTGCGTGGTCTCGTAGCGGCCGATGTAGTCCAGGCTGATGTCGCAGAAGCTGCACTTCTTCCAGTAGCAGCCCTGCGCCACCGTGAGCTTGTTCCAGCGCCCGTCGCTCCACAGCCGGTGCATGGGGTTGAGCATGTCGAGCAGGCTCAGGTAGCGGTCCAGCGGCAGGCCGTCCCAGGTGGGGGTGCCGCATTGCTCGGGCGGCAGCTCGGGCTCGGCCAGGCCGGCGATGCCGTTCACAAAGCGCACCGCACCGTCTTCGCGCACGAAGGCGCGCACCAGGCGCTCGCGGCTGCGCCGCCCCTGCAGATGCTCCAGCAGCGCCAGCAGCACGCGCTCGCCAGCGTCCAGGGTCACGAAGTCGAAGAAGTCGAACACGCGTGGCTCGGCCAGTTCACGCAGCTCGGTGTTGACGTAGCCGCCGCCCAGCACGGTCTTGATCTGCGGGTGGCCCGCCTTGATGGTCTGGGCGATGCGGAAGGCCGCGTAGACGCTGCCGGGGAAGGGGCAGGACAGCAGCACCACATCGGGCCGGTGCTCGGCCAGCGCGGCCTCGGTCAGCTCGCGCAGCCAGCGGTCGAGCGCGGTCTCGGGCGCGGCCAGCGCCTGGGCCAGCGGGTCGAAGTGCGGCTGGCTGGCGGCCAGTTGCTCGCCGTAGCGCACGAACTCGAAGCGCGGGTCGAGCGCCTCGCGCACCGCGTCCATCACGTCGTTGAGGAAGAGCGTGGCCAGGTGGCGGGCGCGGTCCTGCGCGCCCAGGGTGCCGAAGGCCCAGCCGAGCGGGTCGGCCTCGTCCTCCTGACCGGGAATGCCGACGTCCACCGGCGCGAAGCGCGGCCCCTCGGGCAGGAAGGCGCGCGAGTTGATGCGGTGCGCCAGCGTGCTGTCGCGGCCCTGCAGGAAGGCCAGCACGGCCGGCATCGCGCTGGCGATGCGCTCGGCGGCTTGGCGGTGGAACTGCAGCGCCTCGCTGGGCGACGGGTGACGCGCCGCAGCCTCGCGCAGGCTGGCCAGGCCTTCGGCGCTGAAGACCCGCAGCACCAGCTGCAGCGCCAGGTCGGCCTGGCGCGCGTCCACGCCGCGCGAGCGCAGGAAGCCCGTGAGGTAGGCGGTGCTCGGGTAGGGGGTGTTGAGCTGCGTCATCGGCGGGATGAGCGACAGCACGCGGCAGGTCAATCGGCTTCCTTTTTTGAATGCTGGGTTCAAGCCCATGCGCACCGCACGGGCCTCGCGCCGGGTGCAATGCGGCCCATCGCAACCCGGAGATTGTCATGAGCGCCATCGTCATCGTGTTTCACAGCGGCTACGGCCACACCGCCAAGGTGGCCGAGGCCATCGCCGCCACCAGCGGCGCCGCACTGCTGCCCATCGACGCCGAGGGCCAACTGCCGGCCGGCGGCTGGGAGCAAATGGCTGCTGCCAAGATGATCGTCTTCGGCTCGCCCACCTACATGGGCAGCGTGAGCTGGCAGTTCAAGAAGTTCGCCGACGCCAGCTCCAAGCCCTGGTTCGGTCAGGCCTGGAAGGACAAGCTGGCCGCCGGCTTCACCAACAGCGCCAGCATGAACGGCGACAAGCACAGCACCCTGCACTACCTGATGACCCTGGCCATGCAGCACAGCATGCTGTGGGTGGGCACCGGCATGATGCCCAGCAACAACAAGGCCGCCACGCGCGACAGCCTGAACTACGTGGCCAGCTCGGCCGGCCTGATGACCACCACCCCCTCCGACGCCTCGGCCGACGAGATGGTGGCCGGCGACATCGCCACCGC
>JAYRUQ010000040.1:0-23121 GCA_041919015.1 Inhella sp. | reverse complement strand
GCGTGGCGCGCCATGCGAGCGCGGTAGATCGCCAGCTCAGCCGGGCCCAGCACCTTTTCGGCGAAGCGCTCACCCTGGCGCTCCAGCACCTCCTTGATGCGCCGGATGTCGCACAGATCGGTCCCGATTCCGACGATGCTCATGGCCCGCACCGCCCGCCGCCGCGTCGCTCAGGCATAGGCACGCTGGATGCAGCGCAGGTAGTCGCGCACCGTCTCGGTGTAGCCGAGTTCGAGCGCATCGGCGACCAGCGCGTGACCGATCGACACCTCCTGCACCCCGGGCACGGCGCGCAGGAAGTCGCTGAGGTTGGCGCGGTTCAGGTCGTGGCCGGCATTGAGGCCCAGGCCCACGGCCAGCGCCGCCTGCGCGGCCTGCGCGTAGCGCTGCAACTGCTCGGCCTGCTGCGGACCGCCGTGCGCCGCCGCATAGGGCTCGGTGTAGAGCTCGACCCGGTCGGCTCCAAGCAGCGCGGCGTGGCGCATGGCCTCGGGCGTCGGGTCCATGAAGAGGCTGACGCGCACGCCGAGCTGCCGGCACTCGGCGATCAGCGGTGCCAGCCGTTCGTTGTCGCGCGGCAGGTCCCAGCCGTGGTCGCTGGTGGCCTGCTCGACGCTGTCGGGCACGAAGGTGGCCTGATGCGGACGCACCGCGCGCACCAGCGCCATCAGGTTGTGCGTGGGGTTGCCTTCAAGGTTGTACTCGGCCTGCGGCCAGCCCTTGAGCAGCGCCGCCAGTTCATGCACGTCACTGGCGCGGATGTGTCGCTCATCGGGCCGCGGGTGCACGGTGATGCCCTGGGCCCCCGCCAGCAGGCAGGTCTCGGCGGCCTTCAGCACGCTGGGGATGCCGAGCGCCCGGGTGTTGCGCAACAGCGCCACCTTGTTGACGTTGACGGAGAGTGCACAACGCCCGTCGTGCGCAAGGGGAGCAATCAAGGGATTCACGTGAGCAGATCGTGGGCCTGGTGCATCACGGCGCGGCTGCGCAGCGTGCTGTGGCCGAGATGGTAGTGGAGCACCCCACGCAGCACCGCCTTGAGCTGGGCGCGATCACTCAAACCGGCACACACCGTCACGCGCTGCGTCAGACCCTGGGCCCGGGCCAGCGCGCGCCAGCTGGCCCCGAGCAGACCTTGCTGGCCGTCGCCGCTGGGCACCAGGCCCATCTCGGCCGAGAGCTGGTAGCGCGCGCCATCGAGCAGGACCTGCTGATGCAGGCTGTCGACATCCAGCTGCGGCAGCCAGCCCAATTCGGCCAGTAGTGCCAGCTCGAAAGCGCGCAGCCAGGCCTCGGGCGCCTCGGGGCTGAGCGCCAGTCCATGCACGGCCGTGGCGTAGGCGTCAAACAGCGCCGCATGCGCCTCGCCGCGCGGCAACAGGCGCTGCAGCAGCTCGTTCAGATAGAAGCCGGCCAGCAAGGCACCGCCGCTGGGCAAAGGATGCGCGGCCTGCCACTCGGCGTGGCGCAGGGTGTGCACCTCGGGGCCCCCTTCCTCCACCGCCAGCTTGGCGCGCGTCAGCTGCAGGTGCAGGCGCTGCATGGGCAGCAGCACCGCGCGCAGGGCGCTGGTGGGGCGCTTGGCGCCCTTGGCCACCAACGCGATGCGGCCCTGTTCGCGCGTCAGCACGTCCAGGATCAGGCTGGACTCGCGCCAGTCCCAGGCATGCAGCACATAGGCCGCAAGGCCCGGTGGGGTCCTCATTCGTAGCCGTAGGAGCGCAGGTGTTCCTCGCTGTCGGCCCAGCCCGAACGCACCTTGACGAACAGTTCGAGAAAGACCCTGGCCTCGGTGAGCCGCTCCAGTTCCTGGCGCGCCTCGCTGCCGATGCGCTTGAGCCGCTCGCCGCCCTGCCCGATCACCATGCCCTTGTGCGCCTCGCGCTCCACCACGATGGTGGCGGCAATGCGGCGCAGCGCCGGCTTGGGCACGGCCAAGCCGCCCCCGGCTGCCGGCGCCCGCCCGGTAGACGCAGGCGAAGCCGCAGACTGGGGGCCCTCCGGCGAAGGCGGAGCCGCAGACTGGGGGCCCTCCGGCGAAGGCGGAGCCGCAGACTGGGGGCCCTCTTCCTCCCAACGATCGATGACCACCGTGCAGGCATAGGGCAGCTCGTCGCCGGTCAGGCGGAACAACTTCTCGCGGATCAGCTCGCTGGCCAGGAATCGCTCGCTGCGGTCGGTCAGCGCGTCCTCCTCGAAGAACCAGCTCTGCTGCGGCAGGTGCGGCGCCAGGATGGCAAACAGGCGCTCGACATCGGCGGCCTTCATGGCACTCAGGGGCACGAACTCGGCGAACGGGTGGCGCTCCTGCATGCCCTTGAGCCAGGGCAGCAGATCGGCACGACGGTGCACGGCGTCGAGCTTGTTGGCCACCAGCACCACGGGCTTGTCGCGCGGCATGAGGCTGAGCACCTTGGCGTCGTCAAGGCCGAACTTGCCCGCCTCGACCACGAACAGCACCAGATCGACGTCGGCCAGCGCCCCCGTCACGGTGCGGTTGAGCGCGCGGTTCAGCGCATTGCCGTGGCGGGTCTGGAAGCCCGGCGTGTCGACGAACACGAACTGCGCCTCGGCCACCGTGCGCACACCCGTGATGCGGTGGCGCGTGGTCTGCGCCTTCTTGCTGGTGATGGAGACCTTCTGCCCCACCAGCGCGTTGAGCAGCGTGGACTTGCCGACATTGGGCCGGCCGACGATGGCGATGAGGCCGCAGCGTTGCGGCAGGTCAGTGTCCTGCATGGGTGTCTCCCGCTTGGGTCTGCCCGATCTGCGCCAGCAAGGCGGCGGCGGCCTGCTGCTCGGCGGCGCGGCGTGAACGGCCCTGTCCGAGTGCCCGCAGGGCCAGGGCGCTGACCGAACACTCCACTTCAAAGTGCTGCTCGTGCGCCTTGCCCTGGGTGGCCACGATGCGATAGGCGGGCAGCGCATGGCGGCGCGCCTGCAACCATTCCTGCAGCGCAGTCTTGGCGTCCTTGTCCCAGCGACCCGGCTCCTCGCCGGCCTCGAGCAGCGGTTGGAACAGCCCCTGCACCACGCGCTGTGCGGCGGCGAAGCCGGCGTCCATGTGAACGGCGCCCACCAGGGCTTCCAGCGCGTCGGCCAGCATCGACACCCGCTGTGCCCCGCCGCTGCGCGCCTCGCCCTCGCTGAGCCGCAGGTGCTGCGGCAGGCCCAGTTGCAGCGCCAGCGCGTGCAGGCTTTCCTCGCGCACCAGATGGGCGCGCATGCGGCTGAGCTCCCCCTCGCTGGCAGCGGGCCGGTGCAGGTAGAGCATTTGCGACACCACCAGATTCAGCACCGCGTCGCCGAGGAATTCGAGGCGTTCGTTGTGAACGCTGCCATGGCTGCGGTGCGTGAGCGCCTGCTGGCGCAACTGGGCATCGGCAAAGCGATGGCCCAGCGCCTGTTCGAGCCCGGTGACACTCAGTTGGATTGCCCCTCGAACTTCAGCAGCAGAAAGACCGGCCCACCCAGGGCGATCTCGCGGCTGTAGGCGAAGTGGATCTTCACCTTGTCGTTTTCCTTGGTGACTTCCAACTCGTTGGCCGACAGTTCGATGGAGTACTCGACCTGTTTGATGCGCTCGAACTCGGCCTTGGCGGCCGGGACGGTGGCCGGGTTGCTGCGCGCCACGGTGTCGACCGCGCGCTTGATGGTGTAGTACTCCATCACCTTGGGCGTGACCTTGGCGCCCACCACGGCGGAGAAGGCGATCAGCACGCCCCAGAACAGCAGCCCGAACAGGGTGACGCCGCGTTGGCGCGGAAAGGGAACCGGCACAGCTCGCTCCTGAGTTTTCGAGGGAATGCGTCGGACTGTACTCAGCGGAAGCCGCCAATGCGCTTCAGGTCGCCGAAGTTCATCCACACGAAGAACGCCTTGCCGACGATGTTCTGGTCGGGCACGAAACCCCACACGCGGCTGTCGCCCGAGTTGTCGCGGTTGTCGCCCATTGCGTAGTAATGGCCCGCGGGCACCTTGCAGCTCACGCTCTCGACCTGGTAGCTGCAGTGCTCGTTGAGCGGAAAGTCCGGCTTGCCTGGGAACAGCGTGCCGCGCTCGCGGTCCACCATCATGATGTGCTCGACCGCGCCGAGCTTTTCCAGGTACTGCGGCACGAAGAGCTTGCGGTCGGGTTCGTACTGCGGCCCCTGCTCGGTGGTCGGCACTTCCTGGCCGTTGATGAAGAGCCGCTGATTGCGCCAGACCACCTCGTCACCCGGCAGCCCGACGATTCGCTTGATGTAGTCCTGGCGCGGGTCGAGCGGGAAACGGAACACCATCACGTCGCCACGCTGCACCTCGTTGTTGGCGATGATCTTCTTGTTGAGCACCGGCAGGCGGATGCCGTAATGGAACTTGTTGACGAGGATGAGGTCGCCGATCTGCAGCGTCGGGATCATCGAGCCCGACGGGATGCGGAACGGCTCGGCGATGAAGGAGCGCAGCAGGAACACCAGCAGGATGACCGGAAACAAACCCGCCGTCCAGTCCAGCCACCAGGGCTGGCGCAGCAGCTCCTGGCGCGCGCTCTCGACCTCGCCATCGACACGCTCGATGCCCTGGGCCTTGAGGCGTGCGCGACGTTCCTCGTCTTCGCGCACCAGGGCCGCGGCCGCCGCCTCGCGCTGCGGCTTGAAGCGCAGGCGCTCCAGCACCCAAAAGCCGAAGGTGACGGCCGACATCAGAAAGAGCAGCAGCGAGAAGTTGCCGATCCAGCGGTTCATGAACCAGCCGCCCAGGTAGACCAGCAGGCCGGCATACAGCAGCCCGGTCAACGCCGCCAGGCCGATGCTCAGCGCATCGTTGGCGCCAGTGGATTCAGGTTTGCTCATCACCGAGTTCATTCTTCGACCTGGAGGATGGCCAGGAAGGCCTCTTGCGGCACCTCGACGGTGCCGATCTGCTTCATGCGCTTCTTGCCGGCCTTCTGCTTCTCGAGCAGCTTGCGCTTGCGCGTGATGTCGCCGCCGTAGCACTTGGCGATGACGTTCTTGCGCAAGGCCTTGATGTCCTCGCGCGCAATGATCTTCACGCCGATGGCGGCCTGGATGGAAACGTCGTACATCTGGCGCGGGATGATCTCGCGCATCTTGGCCGCCACCTGCCGGCCGCGGTACTGGCTCTGCGTGCGGTGCACGATGATGGCCAGCGCATCGATGCGGTCACCGTTGATCAGCATGTCCACCTTGACCACATCGGAGGCGCGGTACTCCTTGAACTCGTAGTCCATGGAGGCGTAGCCGCGGCTCACCGACTTCAGCTTGTCGAAGAAGTCCAGCACGATCTCGGCCAAGGGCATCTCGTAGGTCAGGTGCACCTGCTTGCCGTGGTAGCTCATCTGCACCTGCACGCCGCGCTTCTGGTTGGCCAGCGTCATGACCGCGCCGACGTACTCCTGCGGCTGGTAAAGGTGCACGGTGACGATGGGCTCGCGGATCTCCTCGATCTTGCCCGGCTCGGGCATCTTGCTCGGGTTTTCGACCTCGATCACCGTGCCATCGCCCAGCACCACCTCGTAAACCACGCTGGGTGCCGTGGTGATCAGGTCCTGGTCGAACTCGCGTTCCAGGCGCTCCTGCACGATCTCCATGTGCAGCAGACCGAGGAAGCCGCAGCGAAAGCCGAAGCCGAGCGCCTGGCTGACCTCGGGCTCGAAGCGCAGCGAGGAGTCGTTGAGCTGGAGTTTTTCCAGCGCGTCGCGCAGCTGGTCGTACTCGCTGGCCTCGGTCGGGTACAGACCGGCAAAGACCTGGGGCTGGATTTCCTTGAAGCCGGGCAGGGCCTCGGCGGCGGGACCGAGGTTGTTGGGCAGCTTCTTTTCCAGCGTGATGGTGTCGCCCACCTTGGCCGCCGCCAGCTCCTTGATGCCGGCGATGATGAAGCCCACCTCGCCGGCATTGAGCTGCTCGCGCGACTCGCTCTTGGGCGTGAACACGCCGAGCTGGTCGGCCGGGTAGACGGCGTTGGTGGCCATCATGCGGATGCGCTCGCCCTTTTTGAGCGTGCCGTCCACCACGCGCACCAGCATGACCACGCCGACGTAGTTGTCGAACCAGCTGTCGACGATCATGGCGCGCAGCGGCGCCTCGACGACGCCGCGCGGCGGTGGCATGCGCCGGATCACGGCCTCGAGGATCTCGTCGATGCCCATGCCGCTCTTGGCCGAGCAGGGAATGGCGTCGGCGGCGTCGATGCCGATCACGTCCTCGATCTCGGCCTTGGCGTTGTCGGGATCGGCGGCCGGCAGGTCCATCTTGTTCAGCACCGGCACCACCTCGACGCCAAGGTCGAGCGCCGTGTAGCAATTCGCCACAGTCTGCGCCTCCACCCCTTGCGAGGCGTCGACCACCAGCAGCGCGCCCTCGCAGGCGCTCAAGCTGCGGCTGACCTCGTAGCTGAAGTCGACATGCCCGGGGGTGTCGATCAGGTTGAGGTTGTAGATCTTGCCGTCCTGCGCGGTGTACTTCAGCGCTGCCGTCTGTGCCTTGATGGTGATGCCACGCTCGCGCTCGATGTCCATCGAGTCGAGCACCTGGGCCTCCATCTCGCGGTCGGCCAGGCCCCCGCAGCGTTGGATGAGTCGATCGGCCAGCGTGCTCTTGCCGTGGTCGATGTGGGCAATGATGGAGAAGTTGCGGATGTGATCCATGGGAGAGCGCAGACGCCGGCTGCCACACCGACGAGGCCGGGCCGCCAGGCTCCGGCCACAGGCTCCAGGAGCCTTTGAACGACCTAAAAAAAAGGCACGTCCAAGAGGCAGACGCGCCTTCCAACAAAACGTATGGCAACTGCTTGTTGGGGCCGCGATTGTAGCCAGACTGGCTCTTCAGGCCGGCCGAAAGCTTGCTGAAGACCCAAAGTTGCCAGGGTCCAACAGGGCGATTATCAACAGCTTATCAACAAGCTTTTGCCGAACGGGCCAACCATCCCGGAGCGGGAAATCAACAATCCCCGCTCCGAGTCATGGATTCAAGCCGCAATCGACTGGAATCAGCGCTGCGGCTTCACCAACACGAAGTTCGTGGAGTCGCCGCGCCGGACCAGCATGGTCACCGACTTGGCCTTTTCGAGCTTGGCCAGCAGAGCCTGAGCCTGCTTGGCGCCGCTGATGGCGGTGCCGTCCACGCTGAGGATCACGTCGCCAGCTCGCAGGCCGGCACGCGCTGCCGCCCCTTCCGCCTCTTCGATCACCACGCCGCCCTTGACACGAAGCTCCTTGCGCTGGGCCTCGGTCAGATCGTTGAAGCTCAGCCCGAAGGGGCTGACGCGCTCGGCCTTGCCGTCGGGCGCCTCGCCGTCCCGCGCGCCGCTTGCCTCCTTGAGTTCGGCCACGGTGACCGGCAATTCGCGGAAGCTGCCGTTGCGGAACACCTGCAGGCTGGACTTGGTGCCCGGCCGGATGCCACCGACGATGCGGAAGATGTCGTTGAACTTCTCGATGGTCTTGCCGTCCACCTTGGTGATGACGTCGCCGCCCTCGACGCCCGCCTTGTCGGCCGGACTGTCGGGCTCGACGCGCTGCACCAGCGCCCCGTAGGCACGCGGCAGCTTGATGCCCTCGGCCACCTCCTTGGTCACCGGTCCAGGAACGACGCCGATGCGCCCCCGCACGACCTTGCCCGAGGCGCGCAACTCGCCGGCCACGCGCATCGCCTCGTCGATGGGAATGGCAAACGAGATGCCCATGAAACCGCCGCTGCGGCTGTAGATCTGCGAATTGATACCGACCACCTCGCCGCGCAGATTGAGCAGGGGGCCGCCCGAGTTGCCCGGGTTGATGGCCACGTCGGTCTGGATCAGGGGCAGGAAGTCGCCGGTATCGCGTGCCTTGGCGCTGACGATGCCGGCCGTGACGGTGCTGTCGAAGCCGAATGGAGAGCCGATCGCCACCACCCATTCGCCCACCTTCAGGCGGTTCACATCACCCAGCTTGACGGTCGGCAGGCCGTTGGCCTCGATCTTCAGCACGGCAACGTCGGAGCGACGGTCGGCCCCCAGCACCTTGGCCTTGAACTCGCGCTTGTCGGTCAGCGTGACGATCACCTCGTCGGCACCGTCCACCACATGGGCATTGGTCAGCACCACCCCATCGGCCGCCAGCACGAAACCTGAGCCGAGCCCTCGCCGCTGTGGCGCGTCGTCATCGTCCTCGTTCGGGTTGGGTTGCCCACGCCGGGGGGTCGGGATGCCGAAGCGGCGCAGGAACTCCTGCATCTGCGGGTCGATGGCCGCACTGCCCTGGGTCGGGCGCGCCTTCTCCGAGGTGCGGATGTTGACCACGGCGGGTCCGACCCGATCCACCAATTCGGTGAAATCGGGCAGACCCTGGGCCTGGGCTTGGCTTGCCGAGTGCGTCAGCAGGGCAAAGCCCAGTGACAGCAGGAGGCGGCGACCGAAGGGGAGCGACAGATTCATGGCGATCCGGATAGCGATGAGACAGGGGGGATGATGGCGGGCCATCGCGCAGGGGCCGGAAGCCATGGCAGCGCCAATCTGGCTTCCATCATGGCTGACCCAGCCAGACTCGGTTGCGATGTAGGGCCAAGGCGGCGCCAATCAAGGGCCAAATATGCGGCAGTTCCTTGCGCCGCAGCCAGAGGTGGCATTGCGGTGGCCAGAACCGGCGCCAGCCGCTGACGCCGACGCGCAGGCGCAGCCAGCGCCAACCGCCCCCCTCCAGCACCACGTCGATGCGCGCCAAGGGGCGCTCCTCGCAGGGCGCCAGGCGCTCCCGCAGCAGCCACTGCTGGCCGTCGAAGCGCAGCAGGTCCCAGCGGCGATGCTCGAGCGGAATCGCGAACGCGGCGAGCCGCCGCTTGGACATCGGTCAGGCGAAGCGCTTGAAGATCAGCGTGCCGTTGGTACCACCGAAACCAAAATTGTTCTTGGCCGCCACGTCGATGCGCATGGGTCGCGCCTCGTTCGGGCAGTAGTCCAGGTCGCACTCGGGATCGGCCTCGTGCAGATTGATGGTGGGCGGCGCCACCTGGTCACGCAGGGCCAGCACGGTGAAGATCGACTCGATGCCACCGGCACCCCCGAGCAGATGGCCGGTCATGGACTTGGTCGAACTCACCACCATGGCGTGCGCGTGGTCGCCGAAGGCCATCTTGATGGCATTGGTTTCGTTCGCATCGCCCAACGGCGTCGAGGTGCCGTGCGCATTCAGGTACTGGATCTGGTCGGCATTCATGCCGGCGTCGCGCAAGGCCGCCTGCATCGCCCGCCGGGGACCGTCGACGTTCGGCGCCGTCATGTGGAAGGCGTCGGCACCCATGCCAAAGCCAACCAGTTCGGCATAGATGCGGGCCCCTCGGGCCTGGGCATGCTCCAGGCTCTCCAGCACCATCACGCCTGCGCCCTCGCCGAGCACGAAGCCGTCGCGACCCTTGTCCCAGGGACGCGAGGCGGTTTCCGGCGAGTCGTTGCGGGTGGAGAGTGCGCGTGAGGCAGCAAACCCGCCGATGCCCAATGCGCAGACCGAGGACTCGGAACCGCCCGCCACCATGACGTCTGCATCGCCCGCCTGGATCAGGCGCGCCGCCAGGCCGATGCAATGCAGGCCCGTGGTGCAGGCCGTGACCACCGACAAGTTGGGACCCTGGAAACCCAGGCGAATCGACAGATGCCCGGAGATCATGTTGATGATCGAGGCCGGGATGAAGAAGGGTGAGATGCGCCGCGCGCCGCGCTGCAGGTACTCGCCATGCGTCTCTTCGATCAGCGGCAAACCACCGATGCCCGACCCGATCATGCAGCCAATGCGCTCGGCCTCGGCCTCGCTGAGCTGGTCACCCTGCGGCAAGCCGGCGTCCGCGACGGCCTGCAGCCCTGCCGCCAGCCCGTAATGGATGAAGACATCCATGTGCCGGGCGTCCTTGGCCGGCATCCAGTCTTCCACCTTGAAGTCCTTGACCTCGCCGGCGAACCGGCAGGCCAGGCCGCTGGCGTCGAACTTGCTGACGTTGGCGATGCCGGAGCGGCCCGCCAGGATGTTGGACCAGGACTCGGCCACCGAATTGCCCACCGGAGTGATCAACCCGAGACCCGTGATGACGACGCGACGACGGCTCATGCAGCAATCAGGAAGCAGACTGGACAAACAAGAACGCGCCTGGGACAACTCACCGCAGGCGCGCCTTCGAACAGCAGGATCAGGCCTTCTGGTGCTTCAACGCGTAGTCGATGGCGAGCTGCACCGTGGTGATCTTCTCGGCCTCTTCGTCCGGGATCTCGATGCCGAACTCGTCTTCCAGTGCCATGACCAGTTCAACGGTGTCGAGCGAATCGGCGCCCAGGTCGGCCACGAAGGCCTTTTCATTGCTGACGTCCGCTTCAGGCACGCCGAGTTGCTCAGCGATGATTTTCTTGACGCGGGCTTCGATGTCGCTCATGACTCCTCCAGGAGGGTTTTCAAAATAAACAGCCGGGCATTCTAAGGGGCCTAGATGTCAGCCCCTAAAACGGCCTCAGCACATGTACATGCCGCCGTTCACGTGCAGTTCGCTGCCCGTGACGTAGCCGCCGTTGGGGCCGGTCAGGAAGGCCACGGCTTCGGCCACCTCGCGCGCCTCGCCGAGCCGCCCCAGCGGAATCTGGGCCAGCAGGGCTTGTTGCTGGGCTTCGGGCAGGCCGGCCGTCATGTCGGTGGCGATGAAGCCCGGCGCCACGCAGTTGACCGTGATGCCCCGGCTGCCGACCTCGCGGGCCAGCGCGCGGCTCATGCCGGCCAGGCCCGCCTTGGCAGCCGCGTAGTTGGCCTGTCCGGCATTGCCGGAGGCGCCCACCACCGAGGTGATGCTGACGATGCGGCCGCTGCGCTGCTTCATCATCGGCTTGATGGCCAGGCGGCAGAGCCGGAACACCGACTTCAGATTGGTGTCCAGCACCGCGTCCCAGTCCTCGTCCTTGAGACGCAGCGCCAGGGTGTCGCGCGTGATGCCGGCGTTGTTCACCAGCACGTTGAGGCTGCCTTGCTCCTTGACGATCCGATCGACCAGGGCCTCGCAGGCCGCGGCGTCGGTGACGTTCAACACCACGCCCTGACCCCGCTCGCCCAATGCGGCCTGGATTTGGGCCGCCCCGGCGTCCGACGTGGCGGTGCCGATCACGAAATGACCGGCCTCCAGCAGGCGGGCCGCAATGGCAGCGCCGATGCCGCGCGTGGCGCCGGTGACGAGGGCAATCGAAGCCATGGTGGTCAAACTCCGAGCAGGCTGCGTGCCTCCGCCAGGCTGGCGGGATCGCAGATCGTGGTGGTGGTGAGGGTGGGGTCGATGCGCTTGACCATGCCGGCGAGCACCTTGCCGGGTCCGCATTCGATCACCTGCCCATGTCCGCGCGCCGCCAGTTGCTGAATCAGTTCCACCCAGCGAACGGGCTGGAAGGCCTGGCGGTAGAGCGCATCGCGCAGCGCGTCGGGGGTGTCGACGAGGGCCACGTCGACGTTGTTGAGCACCGGGAAGACCGGCGCCTTGAATTCGACCTCGGCCAACGCCACCCGCAAGCGTTCGGCGGCGGGCTTCATCAGGCTGGAGTGGAATGGCGCCGAAACCGGCAGCGGCAGCGCGCGCTTGGCACCCGCCACCTTCAGCAACTCCATGGCCTTCTCGACGCCGGCTTTGCTGCCGGCGATCACGGTCTGCTTCGGGTCGTTGAAATTCACCGCCTCGACCACCTCGCCGCTGGCTTCGCGCGCCGCGACGCAGCCGGCCTTCACGGCCTCACCCTCCAAACCCAGAATGGCGGCCATTGCGCCTTGCCCGACCGGCACCGCCTCCTGCATGGCCTGGGCGCGCAGGCGAACCAAGGGCAGGGCCTGCGCCAGCGTCAGCGCGCCGGCCGCCACCAGCGCGCTGTACTCGCCCAGGCTGTGGCCGGCGGCCATGGCAGGCGCCACGCCGGTCTCGGCCAACCAGGCGCGGTAGCAGGCGATGCCCGCCGTCAGCATCACCGGCTGCGTGTTGGTGGTGAGGTCCAGCTGTTCTTTCGGCCCCTGCGCAATCAGCGCCGCCACGTCCTGGCCAAGCGCCAGGCTGGCTTCCCGCAGGGTGTCCGATACGGCAGGGTGATCGCCCCAGGCATCCAGCATGCCGACGGCCTGCGAACCCTGACCGGGAAAGACGAACGCAAAGGAATGGCTCATGTCAGTACTGGATGAGGGCTGCGCCCCAGGTGAATCCACCGCCCACGCCTTCAAGCATCAGGCTCTGGCCGCGGTGGATGCGGCCGTCGCGGATGGCGGTGTCGAGTGCCAAGGGCACCGACGCGGCCGAGGTATTGCCCTGCTCCTGCACCGTCACGACCATGCGCTCCTCGGGCAGGCCCAATTTCTTGCAGGTGCCCTTCATGATGCGCAGATTGGCCTGGTGCGGGATCAACCAATCGATGCTGGACGCCTCGCGCCCCGCCTTGGCCAGCACCTCCTGCGCCACCTTCTCGAGCGCGCCGACGGCCAGCTTGAAGACCGCCTGCCCATCCATCTGCACGTAGTCTTGCGGCACGCACAGCACGCCGGCCTGCCGCCCGTCGGCATGCAGCGCGGTGGCCAGGATGCCGGGCTCCTCGGACGGTCCCAGCACCACGGCCCCTGCGCCATCCCCGAACAACACGCAGGTGCTGCGATCCTTGAAGTCCAGCAGGCTGGAGAACACCTCGCTGCCCACTACCAGCGCGTGGCGCGCGCTGCCGGCGCGGATCATGGCGTCGGCGACGCTGAGCGCGTAGAGGAAACCCGAGCAGACCGCCTGCACGTCGAACGCCGCACAGCCGTGCACGCCAAGCTTGGCCTGAAGCAGACAGGCCGTTGATGGAAAGACCATGTCCGGCGTGGTGGTCGCCACGATGATCAGGTCGATCTGCTCGGCGTCGAGGCCGGCCGACTCGAGCGCCGCCTGCGCGGCGGGCAAGGCCAGGTCCGAGCACTTCTGCCCGGGCTCGGCGAAATGGCGCGACTGAATGCCGGTGCGCTCCTGGATCCAGGCATCGGAGGTCTCGATACCGTCGGCCGCCAAGCGCTCGGCCAATTGCGAATTGCTGACACGACGCGCCGGCAGGTGGCTGCCGGTGCCAAGGATGCGCGAAAACGGAATCATCAGGATTGCAGTGTCACCGCTACGCGGTCGTGGACGCGGGTCAGCAGGTCGCGGCGCGCCGCCTCGTAGGCACGCTCGAGCGCACGCTCAAATCCGTAGGCATCCGCCGACCCATGGCTCTTGAAGACCAATCCCCGCAAACCCAGCAACGCCGCGCCGTTGTAGTGGCGGTGATCGAAGCGGTTCTTGAAGCGCTTGAGCACCGGCAGGGCCACCAGCGCCGCCAGCCTGGAAGCGATGCCGCTGCCGAACTCGGCCTTCAGCATCTGGCTCACCATGCTCGCCAGGCCCTCGGCAGTCTTCAACGCCACGTTGCCGACAAATCCGTCGCAGACCACCACATCGGCGGTGCCCTTGAAGATGTCGTTGCCCTCGACGTTGCCGCGAAAGCGGATCTGACCTGCCGCATCGGCGGCCCGCAGCAGCTCGCCGGCGCGCTTGATGACGTCGCTGCCCTTGATCACCTCTTCGCCGACGTTGAGCAGCCCGACGCTGGGCGCTTCGTTGCCGGTGACCGAGCTGACCAGCGCGCTGCCCATCACGGCAAACTGAAGCAGGTGCTCGGGGCCGCAGTCCACGTTGGCACCGAGGTCCAGCACCGTGGTGAAACCACCCAGGACATTGGGCAGCGACGAGGCGATGGCCGGGCGGTCGATGCCGTCCATGGTTTTCAGCAGCACCTTGGCCAGCGCCATCAGCGCGCCGGTATTGCCGGAGGACACGCAGGCGTCCGCAGTGCCCTCGCCCCGCAGTTGCTCGATGGCCACACGCATCGAGGAATCACGCTTCTTGCGCAGCGCGACCTCGATGGAGTCATGCATATCGACCACGTCCTGCGCAGCGACGCAGCGCGTGCGGGGCCAGCCCGCCGCCTCGGCCAGCGTTTCAGGCCGCCCGACCAGCACCAACTCGGCCGCCGGATGGCTTTGCAGGAAGGCCCGACAGGCGGGCATCGTGACGGCGGGACCGTGATCGCCACCCATCACGTCGACCGACAAGCGGACGATCGACTTCATGGCTTCAGAAACGCCAACAGCCCGACGCCTGGAAGGCTCGGGCTGTAAGGGCAATCACGGTGGGCAGGGCGGTCACGCAGCGCGCGGTACCCGCTTGAGCGATCCAGAAACGACCGGATCAGGACGCGTCGGCCTTGGTCTTCAGCACCTTGCGGCCACGGTAGAAGCCATTGGGGCTGATGTGGTGGCGCAGATGCACTTCACCGGTGGTGGTCTCGACCGCCGTGCCCGGGGTGTTCAGTGCGTTGTGCGAACGGTGCATGCCGCGCTTGGAGGGCGATTTTTTGTTCTGTTGAACGGCCATGGTGGGCTCCTATTGGTCCTGGCGAGAAGCAGGCTGGACTGGGGTTCAGGTGCAGCGCCATGAACCCGACACACTCTGGCGCTACCGACAACGCGCTGGGTGTTTCCGCGGTTGCCTGAGCGAGCCTGAGCTTGCGTGCCGGCAGCCGAGCGCCGAAAAGCCCGCGATTCTAGGGCAAACGCGGGGGGCGGATCAAGGCTTGCCCGTGCCGGATTTGTCGCGCAGCACGGCAAGCGCCGCAAATGGGTGGGCCTGCGGGGTCACGGTCGCCTCATGCATGCTCGACTCGGCGGCAGCCAGTAAGGGCTTCGGGCAGACCTCGTGCAGCGGCACGATGGGCAAGGCCAACAGCAATTCATCCTCCACCCACTCGCGCGCGTCGAAGGCCTTGCTGGCCACCAGCACGTCGTCCTCGCTGTCGGCGTCCAACTCGGCGGCGGTCGCCTCGTCACGCACGAAGTGGAAGGCGCGATCGATCTGCAGGGGGATTGCCACAGGCTGCAGGCAACGCTGGCAGGTTTGCACGGCCTGGGCATCGACGCGCAGGCGCAGCCAAGCCTCGGCCAAGGCGCCCGACCGGCCGCGCATCTCACCGTGCATCTGCCAGCGCACATCAGGCCAGGCACTCGCCGGCGAATCGAGCGCGCCACCCGAGCAAAAACGCGGCAATTCGGCGGCCGGCCAATGGCCCGAAAGCGACTCGCCCTCACGGGCCAAGGTCATCACATCGAGTCGCAGTGGGTTCCAGGTGCGTGGCGCCATGATCGACAGTGTACGAACCTGACAATCGGCCCATGGCCGAGCACCCTCCTCTCTTGATCCTTGCCTCCACGTCGCGTTATCGGCGCGAGCTGCTGGAGCGCCTTCGCCTGCCCTTCGTCGTTGAGGCCCCGCAGGTGGATGAATCCGCACGGGCCGGCGAATCGCCGCGCGAACTGGCGCTGCGCCTGGCCATGGCCAAAGCCAAGGCGGTGGCCGAACACCATCCGGGCGCATGGGTGATCGGCTCCGACCAGGTCGCCGAACTGGCCGGCGAGGCGATCGGCAAGCCGGGGCAGCACGAGGCCGCCGTCGCGCAGTTGCGGCGCATGAGCGGGCGCAGTGTGCGCTTCCATACCGGTCTGGCCCTGGTGGCGCCCGGCTTCGAAGCCCTGCGCTGCGTCGACGTCAACGTCCGCTTTCGCACGCTGGACGATGCCGAGATCGAGCGCTATCTGCGCCTGGAACAGCCCTATGACTGCGCGGGCAGCGCCAAGAGCGAAGGGCTGGGCATTGCACTGCTCGACGCCATCGAGTCCGACGATCCGACGGCCCTCATCGGCCTGCCGCTGATCGCGCTGTGCGGATTGCTGCGCGCCAGCGGCTATGCGGTGCTGGATGAGGCGGGCCAATGAGCGCGACGCTGTGGTTGGTGCCAGCCCCGTTGGATTTCGGCATCGAATCCGAACGACCGCTGGACGAGCTTCTGCCCCTCGGTACCGTGCGGCGTGCCAGCCAGTTGCAGGACTGGGCGGTGGAGAACGCCCGCACTGCGCGGGCCTTCCTGAAGCGCGTGAATGCCGTGACGCCGTTGGCTACGGCCGTGCAGGGCCAGCAGATCCTGGAGCTGCCGCGCGCCGTCAAGGGGCGCAGCGACGAACCGGACCTGCGCCCCTTGCTGGCGCCGCTGCGCGCCGGCAGGGACCTGGGTTTGCTGTCTGAGGCCGGGCTGCCGGCGGTGGCCGATCCGGGCGCTAGGCTGGTGGCACTGGCCCATGCCGAGGGTTTCGCGGTGCGAAGCCTCCCCGGTTCCAGCAGCCTCACGCAGGCGCTGGCCGCCAGTGGCCTGCACGGGCAGTGCTTTGCGTTTCAGGGCTATCTGCCGCAAGACGCCACGCAGCGAGCCGCCCGCATCCGCGAGTTGGAGAGCCTCTCGCGCAAGCTCGGTCAGACCCAGCAGGTCATCGAAACCCCGTACCGCAACGTCGCGCTGCTCGCCGCGCTGCTGCAGTCCCTTCAAGCGTCGACGCGGCTGGCGGTCAGCCTGTCGCTGACCACCGAGCGCGAATGGACCCGCTCGGCGACCGTGTCCGCCTGGCGGGCCGCCCCGGCGACCCTGCCCAACGATCAGCCGGCCATTTACTCCTGGCTGGCTGGCTGAACGGCAGATGTTTCGACGGCCTCTGCGGCAGGCTTGGGAGCGAACAGCGCCGCCATTTGCCGCTTGGGCTTGATGTAGCGGGACAGCGCCCCGGCCGCCGCCTTGCGTGGCGCGCTGCTGGTGGCGCGCTCCCAGGCTGCGGGTTCCTCGCCGGACTGCGCCTCGTAGGGCTTGTCGAAGAAGGGATCGGCCGGCGCGCGCGGGGCCGATGCCGAGCGGTAGGGACGAGGCTCCTGGCGCTCGTAGCGCTCCTCGCGCCGCGGACGCGGGCGCTCTTCGTCAGCGCGCGGGGCCCGACTCGGACGTTCTTCTTCCAGCCTGGGCAAGGCCTCGACGTCCATCTTGCGCTTGATCAGCTTTTCGATGTCCGCCACCAGTCGCGCATCGCTCGGCGAGATGAAGGTGATGGCCACACCCAGTGCGCCGGCACGGCCGGTGCGACCGATGCGGTGCACATAGTCCTCGGCGTTGAAGGGCACGTCGAAGTTGAAAACCGTCGGCAACTCGGCGATGTCCAGACCGCGCCCGGCGACGTCGGTGGCCACCAGCAGATCGATCTCGCCCGCCTTGAACGAGGCCAGGGTCTTGAGCCGCTCGTCCTGGCTCTTGTCGCCGTGCAGCGCGCTGGCCCGCAGGCCCTCGCGTTCCAGGGCCCGTGACAGCCTCGCGGCACCCAGCTTGCTGTTCATGAACACAATGGCCTGCTTGCTGCCGTACTCGCGCCACAGGGTCTTGAGCAAGGCACGCTTGCTGTCGTCGTTCACGGCGAAGAAGCGCTGCGTCACATTGGTCGCCGTGGCATTGGGGCGCGCCACCTCGACCAGTTCAGGGTTCTGCAGGTAGCTCGACGCCAGCCGCTTGATCTCGGTCGAGAAAGTGGCCGAGAACAGCAAGGTCTGGCGCGTCTTGGGCAGGTAGCTCAGGATGCGCTGCAGGTCGGGCAGGAAGCCGATGTCCAGCATGCGGTCGGCTTCGTCGAGCACCACGTACTCGACCTGGTGCAGCGCGCAGTTCTTGCCCTCGATGTGGTCGAGCAGGCGGCCGGGCGTCGCGATCAGCACCTCCACGCCGGCCTTCAACTGGGCGGCCTGCGGCTTGATGTCCACGCCACCGAACACGCAGGCGACGCGCAACTGCGTGTGCTTCGCATAGGCCAGCACATTGGCGGCGACCTGGTCGGCCAGTTCACGCGTCGGCGCCAGCACCACGGCACGCACCGGATGCCGGGCCGGCGACATGCTGGCGCTCTCGTGCTTGAGCATGCGCTGCAGCAAGGGGATGGAGAAGGCTGCCGTCTTGCCGGTGCCAGTCTGCGCGGCGCCCATCACGTCGCGCCCCGAGAGCACGATGGGGATGGCCTTGGCCTGGATCGGCGTCATCGCCGTATAGCCCGAATCCGCCACGGCGCGCAGCAGTTTGGGGTCGAGCGGGAGGGTGTCGAAGCGCGGTGATGCAACGACGTCCGGATCGGCCAACTCGCCCGAGGACGACGGTGTATCACTCATATCACTATTCCTTCGATTCGACGGCAATTAATCATTAGCGCGCCGGTTGGTTCATCATTATCTTCGCGACGAGCTTGGGACCTTTGAATATCAGTGGCGTCTTGAAGCGCACGATGCGCCAATAGACCCCGATATAAACCAAAGCGAATATCACGATGCACGCACCCAGCAAGGCCGAGTTATCCCAAAACGCCAGCGCAGGCGCAATGCTTGTCAGGCACAGAATCCATAGAAATGGTGAAACTGCAGAGTTTCTGGCGGCCATTCCCCTCGCATCGCGTGGCCCTGCCGCCCACCGAACGAGACGGCGGTATATCAGTGAGTGCAAATGAATGCCATCCGGCAATCCTGGCGGCACCGCGCGAAGAAAGCGCCGACGGTAAATCGAAAACACCGTCTCGAAAACCGGATAGATACACACCATCAGCGCCACCAAGGGGGACATCTGCGGATGACGCACGACCAGCAGAATCCCAATCTCAGCAACCAAGAACCCCAGCAAATAGGCCCCGCCATCGCCGAGAAATATCAACCCTCGGGGGTAGTTCCATATAAAAAACCCGGCAACCGCAAAGAGCGATATCAAGCCGATGCGCATCAATTGCAGGTCGCCCACCACAAAGGACAATCCAGCAAAAGCAGCCAGCATCAGCATGGCGCACATGGACGCCAAGCCATTGAATCCATCGATGATATTCAAGGCATTGGCCACGCCCGCCACCGTGAATACCGTTGCCATCACCGCAAAAACCGGGAAAACCATCAAGGCGTCAAGGCCTGGTATGTCGGTCCGGCTCAATGTGGCACCCAGCATTGCACAGCCCAATCCCCCCGAAAGGGCCGATGCGAGCAAGCGCTTCGCCGGGGACACCTGCTTGGTCAGGTCTTCCCACAACCCAGCACCGAAGGCCGGCAGCGCGCACAGCAAAATTTTGAGAGCGAGGGCCTCGTCGTCCCATCCGAGCAAGTACAGCGCCAGAGCAGAGACAGCGATGCCCACCAAGATGCCGACGCCCCCCACTCGAGGGACCTCTCCTTGATGGAATTTTTGCGGACCTGACGACTCGGCATCGGCGGAGAGATGCGAGTGCTTGTGGGCGGTGCGGATCACCCAAAGCGTCGTCAAGGCAGAAAGGAAGAAGGCCGCCAACAGCCCAGCCATCGAAAGATTGTATGGGGTGAAGCCGGCAACAGCTTTGATAGCGCAAGGCGCGGCTCAGGTGTCGAGCCGGCGGCCGCGCCCCAAGTCGGCTCAGATCGACTGCCTACAATCAAATCTCCAGCGGGTGGCTTGGTCAAGCAACCGCCATGGCGCCTTCAGCATCTTCCACGCATTTATGCCCCCATTCAACCATCGTTCCTGGCTGCTCGGCGTCGCTCTTTCCGTCTGCTCCTTCGGTCTTGCGGCGCAGACCGGCCCAGTCGACGAGCCAAGCGGCCCCATCCGCCTGAGGCAACCTGTGACCGCCACCGTCGCTGCCCCCCAACCTCCCAAGGGCCCCAAGTCCGAGCGAGACGACACGGCAGAGACACGGGAACCGGACGACCGAAGTGCTCGGCCTCGCACGTCGCTGCGCCCTCAGGCGCAGAGCGAGTTCGAACGCTTTGTTCACAGCGCATCAGGGGAGCTTGACCCCATCCCACGGTTGGGTGCCGACTGGGTGAGAAACAGCGCCACGATGCCCAGGGACGGTGAATTGAGTCCGCTGGTGCCCGCTGACTATGTGCTGTCGGCTGGCGATGAAGTCCTGCTCAGCTTTTGGGGCTCGGTGGATGCCGACCTCAAGCTGGTGGTCGATCGAACGGGTCGGCTGATCGTCCCTCGCGTTGGAGCGATTGCGGTCGGGGGCCTGCGGTTTGCGGAGCTTCAGGCCGCCATCGAGCGCCGCGCCGGCCAGGTGTTCCGCAATTTCCAGGTCAGTGCCACGCTGGGCCAGGTTCGAGGGGCTCGCGTGCTGGTCACCGGCTCCGTGGCGGAGCCGGGCTCCTACCAAGTCAGCGGACTCACGACGGCGCTCGGCGCCTTGTTGAAGGCCGGCGGACCCGCCGCCAACGGCAGCTACCGGGACATTGAAGTGCGCCGCGGTGGCCAGTTGCTGGCCAAGCTGGATCTGTATGAATTGATTCTTCGAGGCGATCGCGGCGCCGATCGCGTGCTGCAGAGCGGGGATGTGGTCCATGTCGCGCCAGTTGGCGCCCAGGTGGGCGTGATTGGCAGCGTCAACAGGCAAAGCATCGTCGAGTTGAGGGCCGGCGAGACCGTCGCCGACGCCATCCGGATGGCCGGTGGGTTTGCATCGCTGGCCGACAGAACTCGCGCCGCGCTGGAGCCACTGCAGGCGCGAACCAGTGTGCGCACGGTTGAACTCGGCTTGCCGCGCGACGCCGGAAGGCCGCTTGAGGCGGGCGACGTGCTGCGTGTCTTCAGCCTGGGGGCGAGTGCCCTGCCGATTCGCAACCAAGCCAAGCGCGTCCGCATCGAGGGTGAGGTGCTGAAGCCGGGCGAATTCATCCTGCAACCCGGCAGCACCCTCGCCGATGCCTTGCGAATGGCCGGAGGCCTGACCGAACAGGCCTTCGTGTTTGGCGCCGAGTTCAACCGCGAAAGCGTCCGCAGAATTCAGATTGAGAACTACGACCGCGCCCTGCGCGACTTGGAGACCGAGCTCGCGCGCAGCAACTCGACCCAGCGCACGACCACGGCCGAACAGGCGCAAGCCACAGCAGCCAGCGACGCCGCCGGTCGCCGCCTCATCGAGCGGCTGCGAGCCGTGCGTCCCTCCGGCCGCGTCGTGCTGGAGGTCGAACCCGGCTCGCGTGATATCCCACCCCTGGAACTGGAAGATGGGGATCGCCTGCTCATTCCCGCCAGACCCGCGACCGCCGGTGTTTTCGGCAGCGTGTTCAACAGCGGCAGCTTCCTGCTGAAGCCACAAAGCACCGTGGGGGAATTGCTCAAGCTCGCGGGCGGCCCAACGCGGGGCGCCGACGTGGGCAGTCTCTTCGTGATTCGCATGAACGGATCGGTGGTCAGTGAGCGACAGAACGCCTCATGGTTTGGCAGCGATCGCGTTTCCCGTCTGGGCGCCCTGCCGGGAGACACCGTTTTCGTGCCAGAGGAGCTGAACAAGACCTCCTTCCTGCAAGAAGCCAAGGAGTGGACGCAGATCCTGTACCAATTCGGCCTGGGCGCAGCTGCGCTGAAGACGATTCGCAACTGACGCCGCCCATGAGCTCTACGAACTCCTTGGAACCCAGCCCGAGCGCTGGGCTCCCGACCCGTGCTGATCATTGGGAATCTAGCTTCATTGGCAGACTCCTTTGGCGTCATCGCTGGCAATTGCTGATGGCTTCGCTGGCCGGTGCGGTGCTGCTGGCGGCGGGCTCCTATTTGATCCCCCCGACCTTCACCGGACGGACCACTTTCCTGCCTCCCCAGCAAAGCAGTTCTCCGGCGATCTCCGCGCTGGCCTCGTTGGGCGCCCTGGCCGGCGCCGGGCCGCAGGTCCGCAATTCCGGCGACCAGTACTTGGCCTTCTTGCAAAGCGTGAGCATTCGCGACCGGCTTGTGGATCGTTTCGACCTCATGCGCGTGTACGACGAGAACCTGCGCGTGGACACGCGTGTGACCCTCAGCGACAACACGCGACTCTCCCTCGGACGCAAAGACGGGCTGCTTTCGATCGAGGTGGATGACAAGGACCCTCAGCGTGCCGCCGACCTCGCCAACGCCTACGTCGAGGAGTTGCAACAGCTCACCGACAAGTTGACGCTCACCGAAGCCCAGCAGCGCCGCGCCTTCTTCGAGGGACAAATGAAGCAGGTGCGCCAGCGCCTCAGCGAGGCGCAGCAGCAGTTGCAGGCCACCGGTATCTCGGCCAACGCCATCAAGGCCGAGCCCAAGGCCACGGCCGACGGCTACGCCAAGCTGCGCGCCGAGTTGACCAGCGCGAAGATCCGCTTGGCAGCGATGCGCCGCAGCCTCGCCGACGACACGCCCGAGGTGCAGCGGCAACTGGTAGCCGTTTCCACCTTGAGCAGAGACCTGCAGGGCCTCGAAGAGCAAGACGACGACGCGCCGGCCAACGGCTATGTGGCCGCCTACAGGGAACTCAAGTACCACGAAGCGCTGTTCGAACTGATCGCCCGTCAGTACGAAGCGGCCAAGGTGGATGAGAGTCGGGACGGCGGGCAGTTGCAACTCATCGACCGCGCAGCCAAGGCGGAGCGCAAGTCCAAACCCAAGCGCAGCCTTCTGGCTGCCTTGGGACTGGTGGGCGGCCTGCTCGTGGGCGCCTTCTGGTTGATCCGCCGCGAGTACCGGCGACCAGCGCTTTGATTCCACGCTTGCGAATGCGCCCGATCGCCGCAAGCCCCATTCAACTGATTTCCCGTTTCCCCCCATGAAGGCATTCCGTCCGCCCGTTGAGGGCCGCAAGGTTCGCTTTGCACTGGCCGGTTGTGGTCGCATTGCGCAGAATCACTTCGATGCCATTGCACGCCACAGTGCCGACGCGGAACTCGTCGATGTCTGCGACATCCGCCCCGAAGCGCTGGAGGCCGCACGACACAAGACAGGCGCTCGTGGACACACCGATTTCTCGTCGATGCTGGCCCATACCGACGCCGACTGCGTGGTCTTGACCACCCCGAGCGGATTGCACCCGCGTCAGGCCATCGAGGCCGCCAAGGCCGGCTTCGACGTCATGACCGAGAAGCCCATGGCCACGCGCTGGAGCGACGGGCTGGCGATGGTGCGCGCCTGCGATGAAGCAGGCGCGCGCCTGTTCGTCGTCAAGCAGAACCGCCGCAACCCGACTTTGCAGTTGCTCAAGCGAGCGGTTTCAAGTGGGCGTTTTGGCCGCCTTTACATGGTCAACGTGAACGTGTTCTGGACCCGGCCCCAGGCGTATTACGACAGCGCCGACTGGCGCGGCACCTGGGAGTTCGACGGCGGCGCGTTCATGAACCAGGCCAGCCATTACGTCGACCTGCTCGACTGGATCGTCGGACCGGTCGAATCGGTGATGGCCTACACGGGCACCCTGGCGCGCGACAT
>JAYRUQ010000039.1:0-23592 GCA_041919015.1 Inhella sp. | reverse complement strand
GACGTGGAAGGCTACGCGGGGCCCTCGCGCCTGTGGCACCTGGACCTGTGAACAGGCCCCGGCGCAAGCGCCAGTTCAGCCCCCGGC
Source organism: Inhella sp. (assembly GCA_041919015.1). Lineage (GTDB taxonomy): Bacteria > Pseudomonadota > Gammaproteobacteria > Burkholderiales > Burkholderiaceae_C > Inhella. The sequence goes on along the minus strand of JAYRUQ010000039.1, from coordinate 23,505 downwards.
GCGCTTGGCCTTGAAGCCCTTGGCCAGCAACCAGGCCAGGGCGCGCTCGACATGGTCGCCCTGCACCTCGAGCACACCGTCCTTCACCGTGCCGCCGCTGCCGCAGGCCGCCTTGAGCTGCTTGCCGAGCTGCTGCAACTCGGCCTCGGCCAGCGGCAGGCCGCGCACCGTGGTGACGGTCTTGCCGCCGCGCCCGCCGGTCTCGCGGCGCACGCGCACCTGCCCGTCGCCCGGCGGCGCGCCGGGCTTGCGGCAGGCGCAGGCCGCCGACGGCTTGCCGCAGCCGGGGCAAAGGCGCCCGGCCTCGCTGCTGTAGACCGGGCGGCTGTATGCGCTCACCGGCCGCAGCCCGTCAGACCCGTGCCGCCAACTCGGCGGCCTTGCCGGTGTAGTGGCCGGGCGTGAGCGCCAGCAGGCGCTCCTTCTCGGCCTCGGGCAGCGCCAGTCCGCGGATGAATTCCTGCATCAGCGCGCGGTTCATCGGCCTGTCGCGGGTGAAGTCCTTGAGCTGCTCGTAGGGCTTGGGCAGGCCGTAGCGGCGCATCACGGTCTGGATGGGTTCGGCCAGCACCTCCCAGGCGGCGTCGAGGTCCTCGGCGAGGCGCGCCGGGTTGACCTCCAGCTTGGCCAGGCCCTTGGCCAGCGAGTCGTAACCCAGCAGGGTGTAGCCCAGCGCCACGCCCATATTGCGCAGCACCGTGGAGTCGGTCAGGTCGCGCTGCCAGCGGCTGATGGGCAGCTTCTGGGCGAGATGGGTCAGCAGCGCGTTGGCCAGGCCGAAATTGCCCTCGGCGTTCTCGAAGTCGATCGGGTTGACCTTGTGCGGCATGGTCGAGGAGCCGACCTCGCCGGGCTTGGTCTTTTGCTTGAAGTAGCCCAGCGAGATGTAGCCCCAGAGGTCGCGCGACAGGTCGATGAGCACGGTGTTGACGCGCGTGAAGGCGTCGAACAGCTCGGCCATGGCGTCGTGCGGTTCGATCTGGATCGTGTAGGGGTTGAACGCCAGGCCGAGGCGCTGTTCGATGACCTTGCGGCTGAAGGCCTCCCAGTCGACATCCGGGTAGGCGCTGAGGTGGGCGTTGAAGTTGCCCACCGCGCCGTTCATCTTGGCCAGCAGCGCCACTTCGTGGATGCGCGCGCGGCCGCGCTGCAGGCGCGCCACCACATTGGCCAGCTCCTTGCCCACGGTGGTGGGGCTGGCGGTCTGGCCATGGGTGCGGCTCAGCATGGGCAGGCCGGCCAGCTGGTGTGCCATGGCCTGCAGGTGGGCCGTGATGCCGTCCAGCGCCGGCAGCAGCACCTGCTCGCGGGCGGCCTTGAGCATCAGGCCATGGCTGGTGTTGTTGATGTCCTCGCTGGTGCAGGCGAAGTGCACGAACTCGCCGTGCGCAGCCAGCTCGGGAAAGGCGCCGGCCGCGGCGAACTGCTGCTTGATCCAGTACTCGATCGCCTTGACGTCGTGGTTGGTGGTCTTCTCGATGTCCTTGATGGCCTGCGCGTCGGCCGTGCCGAAGCCGGCCAGCAGCTGCTGCAGATGCGCGCGCGCGCCGCTTGACAGCGGCGCGAACTCGGGCAGACCGGCGTCGGACAGCGCGACGAACCACTCGATCTCGACCTGCACCCGGCGCTGGATCAGGCCGAACTCGGACAAGAGCCCGCGCAGCGCGCCCATGCGGGCGCTGTAGCGTCCGTCCAGCGGGCTGAGGGCGGTCAGGGCGGAGAGTTCCATGGTGCGGGCCGGGTGCGTCGAAGGGGCGGGATTCTACGGAGGCACGGCCGACGCGCGACCATGAAAAAGGGCGCCCCTGGGGCGCCCCTGGCAGCCGGCCTCAAGACCGGCACGCCGTTCAGCACATGCCGCAGTGCAAGCTCATCAGGCCTTGCGGCGGCGCGCCACGGCGCCCAGACCCAGCAGACCCAGGGCCATCATGGCGTAGGTGCCGGGCTCGGGGACCGACACCACGTTGACGGCGCCGCCAGTGGCCGTCTCCAGGAAGTCGGCGTAGGTTCCGAGGATCATGCCGCCGTAAGCGGTACCGAAGGTGCCGCCGACCTGGTCGCCGGAGAAGCGGCGGCCAAAGGTGTTGTTGCCGACCAGCACCCACTGACCGTTGGCGGTCTGCATGAAGCTGGGGCCGCCTGAATCGCCACCGCCCAGCGTGGTCTCGACGTTGTTGGCCAGCACGCCGGAGCAGACGCCGAACATCGTGCAGTGGGTATCGATGCCGCGTGCGGCGCTGTCGAAGTCCGAGGACCAGACCTCGGCGGCGCCCGCAAAGTTCTGCTCGTCGTTCAGTTCGTCGAGCGGGCGGTCGGCAAAACCCTGGCCGGTGCGCTTGACGAAGAAGCTGGCCGAACCGGCGGTGTGGCCGGCGACGCCGTCACCCGTGGTGCCGAAGCCGACGTGCGAGAGCGCGGTGCCCATGCCCGGCATCGACGAGGCAACGTCGTAGCGCTTCATCCAATCCGGCGCGGCCTGGGCCAGGGTGATGACGGCGATGTCGTCGTTGATGCAGAAGGCTTCCGGGTCGGTGACCGCGGCCGGGCAGTTGCCAAAGCCCTTGTAGTCGGCATGCATGCTCACCGACGCAGCGGCGCCCAGCGTGTAGGTGTTGGCACCACCCGCCACGGCCTGGGAGTTGTAGATGGCGCGCACATCGCCGACGCCGGCCACACCACCGAGGCGGTCACCGATGGAGATGGCATTGCCCTGGCCGTTGGTGTCGATGCAGTGCGCGGCGGTGACGATGTGGAAGTCCGACACCAGGGCACCCGAGCAGATGTAGGACGAGGCCTGACCGGCCACGCCGGTCGAATAGCGGATGTTGATACTGACCACACCGCTCCAGGGCGAGCTGGCCAGGTTGGGGTCGATGCGCGCGCCCGGGCTGTCGGGCGGCACACCGTTGGGGTCGCCGGCGACGATCAGGGCCTCGCGGTCGTCGAGCACAGCCTCGGCGCGCAGCATGTAGGTGCTGCCGCCGTTGCTGTGCGTGTAGGCCTGGACGGCTCCGGCGCTGGCGACGAGGGTCGCGGCAACGGCCAGGGCGTGGATGCGGAAAGTTTTCTTCATGCGCGTCACTCGCTGTGATCGGTTGGGGGGGGTCCGGTCGCGCGCGGGTGGCGGCGCCGGTCGTCTCGGGGTGTTGGCCGACACGGCGCGCCGCCGGATGAGCGGCGCGACACCCCGAGCGGGCCAAGTAACGAATTCTTCACGGTCCGAGTGGCCCGGGCGGCGCCGGGGTTTTCTCACCACTGCGGTGTAACCCGCAGAAACCCCACGGCTGCGGGAAGGGTCAACCCCAGGATTTGGCCGTGACGCGCGGCCGCCGGGCTCAGACGCGCAGCCGCGCCAGTTCGCCACCCAGCCGCAGCAGGTTGGCGCGCAGCGCCGATTCCTTGGCGGCGCGCTGGCGCGCCGGCGGCCACAGGAGGCCCGGCATCAGGTCGCCGGCGCTGCGCAACCGCTTCTCAAACAGCAGGCGCCCGCCCTCGCCGGCGTCGCGCAAGCGATAGCGCAGCTCGGCCTCGCCTTCGTTGCCGAAGGGCAGGCCGCCGGCCTCCAGCGACAGGATCTCGACATCCAGCACATAGCGCCCGCCCTGGGCGGCGTTGGCCAGCAGGCGCAGTTGGTCGAGTTGCTCCTCGAGGGCGTCGGCCACCGGCTTGCGCAGCGCGCGACTGCCCCAGACGCGGTCGAGCGTGGCGCGCAGCCAGCCCTCGGCCTCGGCGTCGCCGCCCTTGACCTCGCCCAGAGAAACCTGGCCGCGCAACTTCTCGTCCATGAAGCTGCGCCATTGCAGCGCCGTCACGGGCGCCAGCCCCTGCAAGGGCGGCTCGCGCACCGGCATAGCGCAGCCGCCGAGCGTGGCCAGCAGGACGAGGACGAGGGTCGGGCGCATGCTGCGCAGTCTGCCCGCGCCGCGGGCCGCGCGGTGGCCGGAACAGCGCCGGCTTGGCGGCCTTGAAGCCGGGCTTGCAGGCGCCGCCGGGCACACTGCGCGCCATGCCCGACGACATCCTGGTGCTGCTCGCCCACCCCGACCTGCGCCGCTCGCGCGTCAGCCGTCGGCTCGCCGAGCGCCTGCAGGCCGAACCCGGCGTGCGCCTGCGCGATCTCTACACGCTCTACCCCGACTACTGGATCGACGTGGCCGCCGAGCAAGCCGCCCTGGAGCCCGCGCGCCTGGTCGTCTGGCTGCAGCCCGTGCACTGGTACGGCGCCCCGCCGCTGCTCAAGCTGTGGATGGACGAGGTGCTGACCCTGGGCTGGGCGTTCGGCGCCGGCGGCCGCCAGCTGGCCGGCAAGGACCTGCTGCTGGTGGCCAGCAGCGGCGGGGCCGCCGAGGGCTACCGCGAGGGCGGCGTGCACGGCCAGGCCTTCGAAGCCTTTCTGCCGCCCTACCGACAGACCGCCGCGCTGTGCCAGATGCGCTTCCTCGAACCCCTGCTGCTGCACGGCGCGCACCACCGCAGCCTGGCGCAGATCGAGGCCTTTGCCGAAACCCTGCTCGAGCGCCTGCGCCGCCACCCCGACGGCGAACCGGGGCTATGGCCGTTGGCGCAACCGGTCGAGGCGCGGGGGGCCCCGACTTGAGCGCCGCGAGCCGGCTCGAGCCCACCGCGCTGCAGGCCGCCCAGCAGGCGCCGAGCGACTGGCTGTCGGCGGCGCTGCTGTTCCTGGCCGCGGCCGTGCTCATCGTGCCGCTGGCCAAGCGTCTGGGCCTGGGCGCCATCCTCGGTTACCTGCTGGCCGGCATGGCGATCGGGCCCTGGGGCCTGGGCTTCGTGCGCGACCCCGAGGCCATCCTGCACGGCGCCGAATTCGGTGTGGTGCTGATGCTCTTTCTCGTCGGCCTGGAACTGGAGCCGCGGCGCCTCTGGGCGATGCGCCGCGCGGTGTTCGGCTGGGGCGGTCTGCAACTGTTCGGCTCGACCGCGCTGCTCGCCGCACTGGCCTTGGCGCTGGGCCTGCCCTGGGCAGTGAGCCTGGTCGGCGCGCTGGCGCTGGCCATGTCGTCCACCGCGATCGGCCTGGGCACGCTGGCCGAGCGCAGCCTGATGGCCAGCCGCGCCGGCGCCGTGGTGCTGGCGGTGCTGCTGCTGCAGGACATCGCGGCCATCCCGATCCTCGCGCTGGTGCCGCTGCTGGGCGAGAGCCAGGCGAGTGGCCACGCCGGCTGGGCGGCGGCCAGGGCGCTGGCCGTGGTCCTGGCCCTGGTGCTCGGCGGCCACTTCCTGCTGCGGCCGGCGCTGCGCTGGATCGCGCGCAGCGAGCTGCCCGAGCTGTTCACCGCCGCCGCGCTGCTGCTGGTGGTCGGTGCGGCGGCGCTGATGCGCTGGGCCGAGCTGTCGATGGCGCTCGGCGCCTTCCTGGCCGGCGTGCTGCTGGCCTCCAGCGAGTACCGCAAGCAGCTCGAGACCGACCTGGAGCCCTTCAAGGGCCTGCTGCTCGGGCTGTTCTTCATCGCCGTGGGCATGAGCATCGACTTCGGCGTGATCGCCGACGCGCCAGCGCAGATGGCGCTGCTGCTCACGGGCTTCCTGCTGGTCAAGGCCCTGCTGCTGATGGCGATGGCCGGTCCCTTGCAGCTGGCCGCTGGCGAGCGCCCCACCTTCGTGCTGCTGCTGGCGCAGGGCGGCGAGTTCGGCTTCGTGGTCGCGCAGACGGGTTTGAGCGCCGGCGTGCTGAGCGGCGCGCAGAACTCGATGCTGCTGGGCGCCATCGCGCTGAGCATGCTGCTGACGCCGCTGCTGCTCGGTGCGGTGGAGCGCTGGTGGTTGCCGCGACTGGCCGCCTGCGACCGCGACGGCCGACCGCTGCCGGCGCAGCTCGACGAGCAGCAGGAGCAGGAGGCGCCGGTCATCCTGGCCGGCTTCGGCCGCTACGGGCAGATCGTCGGCCGTCTGCTGTCGGCGCAAGGCCGCAAGGCCACGGTGCTCGACAACGACCCCGAGCAGGTGGCCAGCGTGCGCCGCTTCGGCTGGGAGGCCTATTACGGCGACGCCACGCGCCTGGACCTGCTGCGTGCCGCCGGTGCGGCCAAGGCGCGCGTGCTCGTCATCGCGCTCGACGACGTGCAGGCCAGCGAATCGCTGGCGCGCCTGGTGCGCGAGCAGTTCCCGCAGCTGCAGATCGTGGCGCGGGCACGCAACGTCGGCCACTACCACCAGCTGCGGCGTGCCGGCGTGCAGCACATCGAGCGCGAAACCTTCGAAAGCGCGCTGGCCAGCAGCCGCCGGGTACTGGAACTGCTCGGGTTGGCGCCGCACGAGGCACGCCAACTGGCGCAGGCCTTCCGGGCGCACAACATCGAACAGCTTGAGGCGATGCTGCCGCACTTCGGCAACGAGCAGCAGCTCATCGCGCTGTCCAAGCAGGGCCGCGAGCAGCTCGAAGCCCTGTGGGCCGAGCAGCGTGCGCAGCAGGCGAAACGGCGCCGCGGCGAGGACTGGAAGGATTGAGCGGCGGCGGGCGCTTGCGCCTCAGCCCGCCGCGGCGGCCGCCATGCAGAACACGTTGAGCTTGTTGCCGTCGAGGTCGCGGAAATAGGCGGCGTAGAAGCCGCTGTTGCCGCGCGAGCCCGGCGCCCCCTCGTCCTGCGCGCCCAGTGCGATGGCCTTGTCGTACACGCGCTGCACCTGGGCCGGCTCCAGCACCGGAATGGCCACCATCACGCCATTGCCGGGGCTGGCGGGCTGCTCATCGAAGGGCAGCATGATGGCCAGCGAGGGCTGCGCCATGCTGTGGCCCCAGGCCTGACCGCGCGGGAAGCTCATCAGGCGCGGGATGCCGATCTCGGCCAGCAGCGCGTCGTAGAAGGCGCAGGCACGAGCGAAATCATTGGTGCCGAGGGTGACGTAGCCGATCATCGGAGCTCCCGCTTGGAAGGGTTGTCGAAAAACTGGAAATCCTCTGCCACCAGTTCGGCCGGGTGCTCGGCGAGCATCAGCCGGCGCAGGGTGCCATCGAGTGCCATCGCCTTCATCTGCTGCACCAGGCGCTCGCGCAAACCCGCCGGAACACGCTGCGAGACCATCAGTCCCACCTCGTGCGACGGCAGGTCGGCCAGCGGCAGCGCGGCGAGCTGTTCGCGGTAGCCGGGCTGCATCTGCGCCAGCTCGGCGTGCAACAGGGTGGGCGTGAAGAGGCTGAACTCGGCACGCCGCGCCAGCAGCATGCGCAACACGGTGGCCCAGTCACGCACCAGCCACAGCCGGCGCTGCGCCTCGAGCCGCGCCACGGCGCCCTGCAGGGTTTCGCCGAGCGCGGCGCCACGCACGATGAGGCCACGCCAGTCGCTGCGCTCGATCAGCGTGGCGAGGTCAGTCGGCGCCTGAGCCATCTGCGCGCGATGGCAGACCAGCATCACGCGCATGCGCATGAAGGGCACGAAATTGCCCAGCCCCTCCAGTGCGCGAGAGCGCGCCTGCACGCTGAGGTCGCCCTGGCCGGCCTGCACGAGGCTGGCCAGCCGAGCCCGCGGCAACAGCTCCACGTCGATGTGGACGCCGCTGCGCCGCGCCAGCTCCCGCAGCAGCTCGGGAACCACGCCCTGAGCGCGCTCGTCCTGCAGATAGCTGATGCGACCCATCGGATTGATCAAGGCCTGCAACCGGGCGGGGTGGGGCGGCGTCGATTCGCCGGCCCGGGCCGGCGTCGCGGCCCAGGCCCCGCAGGCCAGGCTCCAACGCCGGCGCGACAGCGGCAACGCGCTCATGCGGGGCGGCCTATTGGCGCTCGATGACGAACACCGCCACCGGCGCCAGCAGATTGGGCAGGGTGTCGATGCGCTCGCTGCCGCGCAGCCCGAAGCTGTCGATGACGCGGATGCCCAGGCGCCCGCACAGCAGCGTGAAATCGGCCTGCGTGCCGACGCGGATGTTGGGCGTGTCGTACCACTGGTAGGGCAGGGTGCGGGTGACGGGCATGCGCCCCATCGCCACCTGCAGGCGGTTGGGCCAGTGCGCGAAGTTCGGGAAGGAGACGATACCGCGCCGGCCCACGCGCACCGTCTCGCGCAGCATGCCTTCAGCGTGGCGCACCTGCTGCAGGGTCTGCAGCTGCAGCACGACGTCGAAGGAGTGGTCCTTGAACATCGACAGGCCCTGCTCGAGGTCGAGCTGCAGCACATTGACGCCGCGCTCGGCGGCCGCCAGCAGGTTCTGGTCGTCCAGCTCGATGCCGTAGCCGCTGCACTGCTTGGCTCTGACCAGCTCGTGCAAGAGGCTGCCGGTGCCACAGCCGAGGTCGAGCACCTTGCTGTGGGAGGGGATGAGGTCGGTGATGGCTTTCATGCTCTTCCCAGGGGCTGTCCGCCCCTGGACCCTGAGCAGGACCTTCGGCCCTGCACCCGACCCTCTTTTCTTTGCTCCGCCAAAGAAAAGAGGGGAAAAGAAAGGCGGCCCCACACTGCGCTCGCCCCTCGCCTGCGGTGAGGGGTTCCCTGCGGTGCTCGCAAGCCGGCCCCGGCCAGAACTCGCTGCGCTCGCCTTCGGCTCGCTCCGCTCAAACAGGCTGGCCGAGTCAGAAGGGTCGCGTGCCTACGGCACGCGGGCCGGCTTGCTGTGCTCCTCGGCGGCGCAGAGGGGGGGGAATAGCCAAATACCGAACAGCCAGCTATCCGCTCGCTGCCGGCAGTCAGCGGCTCGAAGTTCGGCTGTTGGCTGTTGGCTGCTGGCTGTTGCCCGCCGTCTGCGCCGCCGAGGAGCGCAGACAAGGGGGCCGTGCGCCGCAGGCGCACATCGTGATCTGACTCGCGCAGCTTGTCTGAGCGGAGAGAGCGAAGCGAGCGCAGCGAGTTCTGCGCGTGGCCCCCTTGTCGAGCACTGAGGCCGGACACAAACCGTCCGGTGGACGGTTTGTGCCTGCCGAAGGACAGCGCCGCTGGCGCTGGCACACAGGGAACCCGCTTGGCCGCAGGCCGAGCGGGCGAGCGCAGCAGGCCCGCCGCTCGATTCCCCCCTTTTCTTTGGCGGAGCAAAGAAAAGGGGGCCTGGGCTGAGCAAGGAGCGAGCAAGGCCCACTGCGGGCCTTGCGACCCCTTGCGAAGGGCTCGCCGCATGCAGGCGGCGAGACGCAGGGGCGAAGCTCCTGCTGGGGGCCAGGGGGCAAAGCCCCCAACGGGCTGCAACACAAGCGCACCCATCACGCCCCCACCTCCCGCGCAATCTGCGCAAAACGATGCCGCAGCAGCGCGTGGTAGCGCACATCGTCGAGCAGGAAGGCGTCGTGGCCGTGCGGCGCGTCGATTTCCGCATACGACACCTCGAGCCCGTTGTCGAGCAGGGCCTGGACGATCTCGCGCGAGCGCGCCGGCGAGAAGCGCCAGTCGGTGCTGAAGCTGGCCAGCAGGAATTTGCAGCGTGCACCGGCAAAGGCGCGCGTCAGGTCGCCGCCGAACTCGGCCGCCGGGTCGAACTGGTCGAGCGCGCGCTGGATCAGCAGATAGCTGTTGGCGTCGAAATAGCCGGCGAACTTCTCGCCCTGGTGGCGCAGATAGCTCTCGATCTGGAAGCTGTCGGCGGCGCTGCGCTCGCGGCCGAACTTGCTCTCCATCACGTCGTCGCTCAGGTAGGTGATGTGGCCCAGCATGCGCGCCACGCGCAGGCCGCGCGCCGGCAGCACGCCGTGCGCGTAGAAGTGGCCGCCGTGGAAGTCGGGGTCGGAGCTGATGGCGTTGCGCGCCACCTCGTTGAAGGCCAGGTTCTGCGCCGACAGGCTGGGCGCGGTGGCAATGGCCAGGCAATGCGCGAGCTGTCCGGGGTAGCGCATCGCCCAACTCAGCGCCTGCATGCCGCCCAAGCTGCCGCCGAGCACCGCCGCCAGGCGCTCGATGCCGAAATGCCCCTGCACCACGCGCTGCTGCGCGTCCACCCAGTCCTCGACGCAGACCACCGGGAAGTCGCCGCCGTAGGGGGCTCCGGTGGCCGGGTTTTCGTGCATCGGCCCGGTGGAGCCGAAGCAAGAGCCCAGGTTGTTGATGCCGATGACGAAGAAGCGCCCGGTGTCGAGCGCCTTACCGGGGCCGACCAGGTTGTCCCACCAGCCCGGCTTGCCCTCGGCGTCCAGCCCGGCCACATGGTGGCTGGCGTTCAGTGCATGGCAGACCAGCACCGCATTGCTGCGCGCCGCGTTGAGTCGGCCGTAGGTCTCGACCTTCAGCTCGTAGGGGCCGAAGGCGCTGCCGCAGCGCAGCGCCAGCGGCGCGTCAAAGCGCAGCGTGATGGGGTCGACGCGACCGAGCGATCCGCTCATCGTTCAGGGCGCCGCGCACAGGCAGTGCACATGCGCGCGCAGCAGCGCCTTGCTGCCCTGCTGCTGCGGCGCCAGCAACCACTGCAGCTCGCGCTGGGCGTCCGTCAGGGCGCTCGGGATCAGGTTCAGGCCGAACACCTGGCGCGCCACGTCGGCCCCGCCCACCAGCACGTCGCCGCCGAACTGGTCGACCAGCTTGGCGAAGCGGCCCGGCTCCTTCTCGATGTAGCGCAGCTGCGGTTCGCCCTCCAGCTTGGCCCGCTTGGCGGCCGCGGCGATCGCGTCGCCATAGCTGCCGACGCGATCGATGAGCTTGCGCTCGAGCGCCTGCTGGCCGGTCCAGACGCGGCCCTGGCCGACGGCGTCGATGTCCTCGGGCTTGAGGCCGCGCGCGGCGGCCGCACGGGTCGTGAACTCGGTGTAGATGTGCTCGATGCCGGCCTGGATGGCCTGCCCCAGTCGCGGGTCGAAGGGCCGGCGCGGATCGGGCTGGCCGGTCAGCCAGGTGGTGCCGTAGCCGCCCACGTGCAGTGGCAGCTTGGCCAGCAGCTTGTCGGCGGTGGGCAGCATGCCGAACACGCCGATCGAGCCGGTGATGGTGCCGGGCTCGGCGATCACCTCGTCGGCGCTCATGCTGATCCAGTAGCCGCCGCTGGCCGCCACATCGCCCATGCTGACGACCACCGGCTTGCCGGCCTTGCGCGTCAGTTCGAGCTCGCGGCGGATGAGCTCGCTGGCCAGCGCGCTGCCACCGGGCGAGCTGACGCGCAGCACGATGGCCTTGACCGACTCGTCCTCGCGGGCATCGCGGATCAGGCGCGCGGTGCTGTCGCCGCCGATCTCGCCGGGCGCCTTGCTGCCGTCGCTGATGCCCCCCTGCGCCACCACCACACCGACCACCGCCTTGGCCGCCGGCGGCGTGGGCAGGCGCTCCAGATAGTCCTTGAACTCGACGCGCGCGAAGCTCTGGCCCTTCTCGTCCTTGGCGCCGCGCTCGATCAGCAGCGCGCGCATCTCGTCGCGCGTCTTGATGCCGTCGACCAGCTTGGCCTGCAGCGCCAGCTGCGCGTAGTCACCGCCGAGCGCCTTGGCGCGCTCGGGCAGGGTCTCGATGTAGCGCGTGATGCCGCCCTTGTCGAGCTTGCGCGCGCCTTCCACGCCATCCATATAGCGCTGCCAGAGCGCGCCGTACAGATAGCTCTCGCTCTCCAGCGTGGCCTCGCTGGGGCCGTTGGCGAAGTAGGGTTCGCCGAAGTTCTTGTACTTGCCCACGCGCAGCACATTGGCGCTGACGCCGACGCGCTCGAACAGGTCCTTGTAGTAGTTGCGGTAGCGCCCGAAGCCCTCGAGCAGCACCGCGCCCATGGGGTGCAGGTACAGCTCGTCGGCCAGGGCGGCGATCTGGTAGCCGCGCTGGTCGAAGCCCTCGGCGTAGGCATAGATCTTCTTCTTGCCGTCGCTGTCCTTCTTGAAGCGCGCCAGCGCCGCCATGAACTCGTGCTGGTTGGCCTGGCCGGCGCCGGCGTAGCTGCTGAGGTCGAGCAGGACCTGCTGCACCTTGGCGTCCTTGGCGGCGTGTTCAAGCACGCGCAGCAGGTCGCGCAGCTGCGTGCTCTCGGTGTCCTCGCCCTGCAGCTTGGCCATGGCGCGGCCGCGCGCGTCGCCGGCATGCTGCTCGAGCAGCGGCCCCTGCAGATTCAGCACCAAGGTGCTCTTGTCGCGCAGTGCAGGCTTGCCGCCGCCGAACAGCGCGCTGGCCAGCAGCAGCAGGATCAACAGCCAAAGCAGGTTGAACGCGAACCGCCGGCTGCTGTCCAGCCATGACCAGACGCGAACGACGGCGCGCCCGAGCGGCGCCAATGCGGACTTCAGACCCATGCGGACAACCCCAGCGAAAAGTGGCCGGCGATTCTAGGGAGCGCCCCAGGGCAGTGCAGGCCATGCGCCGCATAAGCTCGGCGCCTCCACGAAAGGCCCTGCATGCAACGCTGGATCCTCCTCCTCAACCAGCAGTTCCCGGTGCGCTACGCGGCCTGGCTGGCCTGTGCGCTGCTGTTCGTCTGGGGCGGGGTGCGCGAACTGCAGGACCGCGACGGCAGCTGGACCCTGATGCTGCTGGGCGCCAGCCTCAGCCTGCTGGGGGTGCGCGACGTGCTGCAGAGCAAGCGCGCCATCCTGCGCAACTACCCGGTGATCGGTCATCTGCGCTTCCTGCTCGAGTTCATCCGCCCCGAGCTGCGCCAGTACTTCATCGAGAGCGACAACGAGGCCGCGCCCTTCTCGCGCCAGCAGCGCTCGCTGGTCTACCAGCGCGCCAAGGGCGACCCCGACAAGCGACCCTTCGGCACCCAGCTCGACGTGGCGCAGCAGGGCTACGAATGGATCAACCATTCGCTGTCACCGAGCCGGCTGGCCTCGCACGACTTTCGCATCACCATCGGCGCCGAGCGGCGCCGGCCCTACTCGGCCTCGGTGTTCAACATCTCGGCGATGAGCTTCGGGTCCCTGAGCGCCAACGCCATCAAGGCGCTCAACGCCGGCGCCAAGAAGGGCGGCTTCGCACACGACACCGGCGAAGGCTCGATCAGCGAACACCACCGCGTGCACGGCGGCGACCTGATCTGGGAGATCGGCTCGGGCTACTTCGGTTGCCGCGACGCCGAGGGCCGCTTCAGCGCCGAAAAGTTTGCCGCCAACGCCGCCAGCGAGCAGGTCAAGCTCATCGAGATCAAGCTCAGCCAGGGCGCCAAGCCCGGCCACGGCGGCGTGCTGCCGGGCGCCAAGGTGACGCCCGAGATCGCCGCGGCGCGCGGCGTGGCGGTGGGCGAGGACTGCAACTCGCCGGCCGCGCACTCGGCCTTCAGCACGCCGCGCGAGCTGATGCACTTCGTGGCGCGCCTGCGCGAACTCAGCGACGACAAGCCGGTCGGCTTCAAGCTCTGCATCGGCCACCCCTGGGAGTGGTTCGCGATCTGCAAGGCCATGGTGGAGACTGGCATCACGCCCGACTTCATCGTCGTCGACGGCGCCGAGGGCGGCACCGGCGCCGCACCGCTGGAGTTCACCAACCATGTCGGCACCCCGCTGCAGGAGGGCCTGCTGCTGGTGCACAACACCTTGACCGGCCTGAACCTGCGCGATCGCGTCAAGCTCGGCTGCGCCGGCAAGGTCACCTCGGCCTTCGACATCTCGCGCGCCATGGCGCTGGGCGCCGACTGGTGCAATGCGGCACGCGCCTTCATGTTCGCGCTGGGCTGCGTGCAGGCGCAGACCTGCCACACCGGGCACTGCCCGACCGGCGTCACCACCCAGGACCCGCTGCGCCAGCGCGCGCTCGACCCCGGCGACAAGGCCGAGCGCGTCTGGCGCTTCCACGAAAACACCCTGCACGCGCTCAAGGAGCTGGTCGAGGCCGCCGGCCTGCAGCACCCCAACGAGATCAGCGCCAGCCACATCGTGCGGCGCGTCAGCCACCAGGAGGTGCGCCTGCTGGCCACCATCCTGCCCTTCATGGCGCCGGGCTGCCTGGCCGAGGGCCAGCTGCCCCACCCGGTCTACCAGGCCTACTGGCACCTGGCCAGCGCCAACAGCTTTGCGCCGCAGGGGGCGCTGCCGGTGCTGCTGCAGGGCGGGCGGCGCACCGGCGACCGGCAATAAGCCTAGAAACGGTAGTTGGACACGGCCGAGTGCGCCGTGATGCGGTGCGCTGGCAAGGCGTGACGACGCAGCGGGCTCATGCCCGCCAGACTGAGGCCGGACACAAGCAGTCCTGAGGACGGCTTGTGCCTGCCGAAGGCCAAGGCCGCCTGGCCTTGGCGTGGCAACGCCGCCAGCGTGCCGCAGCGCGGTGCAATGGGCCGTGTAGCGCTTTCACCCAAGCGGTGCGGGTGTTCGTAGGCGGAAATCTCAGCCTTGCTGCGGACTTGCATGCGGAAGCGAGCGGTCAACTGCCGTTTCTAGGATAAGTCGCTGCCAAAGCGTCACAGCAGCGCGGCCCCGACCCTCCCAACCCACCCAGACCGGGGAGGTGCGCAACGCCCTCGGCCGGCCGGCCTTGCCGACAATCGCGCGCTCCGCCCGAGCCCTCGATTCCGCCCCATGCCGTCCGCCTTCCTGCTGCGCGCCAGCCCCACCGCCCTGCACCGCAGCAAGGCCGAGTTGCTGGGCTGCGAGGGCTGGGAGCTGGCCGGCCATGCCCAGCATGGTCGCGCCGCGTTGGAACGCCTGCCGCTGCTGCAACCCGACCTGCTGCTGGCCGACCTGCGCCTGCTCGACGGCCCGGTGGAGCGCCTGCTGCTGCGCCTGCGTGAGCTGCCGCTGCAGCTGCCGGTGTTGCTGTGGTCGCGCGGCGACGACGAGGCGCAGCTGGCCGACCTGATGCTGCTGGGGGTGCGCGGACTGCTGCCCGACAGCGCCGGCACGGCCGCCCTGCAAGCGGCGCTGGACGGCGCGGTGCAGCAGCGCCATGCGCTGTCTCCCGTGCTGGCCCGCGAGCTGCTGCGCCGCCTCGGCGCGCCGCGACTGGCCGCCGCGCGGGCGGCCCAGCCGGACATGGCCGGCGCCGTGCAGGCCGCCGGCTGGCTGCAGACCCTGAGCGTCGCGCAGCAGGCCTTGCTGTCGCTGCTGGCGCATGGCTACCTGCCGGGGGAGATCGGGCAGTGCTGGCGCATGGACCGGGTCGACGTGGAACGGCGCGTCGGCCAGTTGCTGCGCCTGCTGCCCTGTCTGGTTCCCAGCCCGCTGCCCGAGGCGCCGGCGCTGGCTGCCTGAAGACCTGAAGACCTGAAGGCCTGAGGGCCGGTCGCCCTACACCGCCGGCAGGGTCTCGGCGAAGCTCGGCCGCTGCAGCAGCTTGTCGTGGTGGCGCGCCAGGTTGGTGCAACGCTGCGCCCAGCCGAGATCGGGGAAACGGAAGTCCAGCCAGCCCAGGCAGCAGCCCACGGCGATGTCGGCGAGCGTGAAATGGCTGCCGGCGCACCAGGGCTTGTCGCCCAGCGCCGCGTCCATGGCGCTCAGGCCGCTGTCGACCTTGTCCTGCTGGCGGGCGCACCAGGCGGCGCTGCGCTGCGCGGGCGCGCGGCCGGGCCAGGTGTTCTCCAGGCGCACCAGGATGGCGGCATCGAGCACCCCGTCGGCCAAGGCCTCCCAGGTGCGCACCTCGGCGCGCTCGCGGCCGCGCTCAGGGATCAGCTTGCCGACCGGCGACAGGCCGTCGAGGTATTCGGCGATGACGCGCGAATCGAACATCGCGCCGCTGATCGAGTCCTGCCCTTCCATCACCAGGCAGGGCACCTTGCCCAGCGGGTTCATCTTCAGGATGGCGTCGCTGGCCCAGACGTCTTCGAGAACGAATTGGTAATCCAGCTTCTTCTCGGCCAGCACGATGCGCGCCTTGCGAACGAAGGGGCTGGTGGTGGATCCGATCAGCTTCATCGACGACATGCGGTACGACCTCTCTGATGGCGATTCATTCTTGCAGCGCATTCGCGCCCATTTTTCGACGCTGTGCCCTAGGCGAAACACCGCATTCGAGGGCCGTTGACAAGCAGGGCGCGGGCCCCTACTCGCGCATCAACGCAGCCCGAACATCAGCCCGCGTGCCAGCGTGTGGCGGGCCCAGGGCAGCGCAGTCAGCGCGCGCAGGCCGGCCTCGCGGGCCAGCGCCAGTGGCGCGGCCTCCCAGGTGAAGGCGCGCGCCAGCAGATCGGTGGTGGCCAGCAGCGCCAGGCGGTCGGGGCGGCGCCGCGCCACCCAGCGCTGCAGCGCCGCGTCGAGCGGCCAGCGGCCGTCGGCGGCATGGCCAAGCTGCACCAGCAGTTCGTGGGCGTCGCGCAGGCCCAGGTTCAGGCCCTGGCCGGCCACCGGGTGCAGGGCCTGCGCGGCGTTGCCCAGGCGCAGGCTGCGGCCGTGCAGCGGGTGGGGGTCGGCGTTCAGTCCCAGCGCGAAGGGCCGCGGCGCCACCCCGAACGCCGTCACGCTGGCCGCCAGCGAGCGCGGCAGCAGCGCCTGCAGGCGCGCCAGCGTCACCCCGGGGTCGTCGGGGCGCAGGCACCAGACCAGCGAGGCGCGTGCGCCCTGCGCATCGTCGGGCAGGGGCAGCACGGCCAGCGGGCCATCGCGCGTGAAGCGCTCCATGGCCAGGCCGCGCGGCCAGTCCTGGCCGAGGCGCAGCTCGCCGACCCAGGCGGTCTGCGCGTAGTCGCGCCGCCAGTCGTGGGCGCGCTGCTCGGCGAACACCCCGCCCTCGGCCACCACCACCAGGTCGAAGGGTTCGACCGTGCCATCACCCGCCTCGAGTTCGACGCGACCATCGGGCAAGGGCTTGGCCAGGCCGGCCGCCTGTCCACCGCGTGTGACGCAGCGCTGCGGCGCGTCCTGAGCGAGCGCCAGCCAGCGCCGTTGCAGGGCCTGCTGCAGGGCCGCGTAGTGCAGCACGGCGCCGAGCATCGGCACACCGAGCTCGGCGGCACGCAGGCGCAGCTCGCAGCGGCCGGGCGCCAACTGGCTGACGCTGACCTCGGTCATCGCCTCGGCCTCCTGGGCCGGCCAGGCCTGCAGGCGGCGCAGCCACTGGATCGAGCCCAGGCTGAGCGCCAGCGCGCGGGCGTCCTCTCGGCGCGCAGCGTCGATGGGGCGGGCGTCGAACAGCCACAAGGCGGCATTCGGCAGGGCCTCGGCGGCGGCACAGGCAAAGGCCAGGCCGACCGGCCCGGCCCCCACGATGGCGATTCTCTGCAGCGGCGGGGTGTCGTTCACACCGCCATTGTGCGCAGGCGCTTCGCCGCCCTCCTGCGGCTCAGGCCGGCACGACGCGCTTCTGCCCCACCAGCACCTGCAGGGCGGCGCCGGTGCTGGCCGTGTAGCTGCGATCGAACACGCTGCTGACGTAGACGAAGTCGGCGCGGCAGGCGCCCGGCGTGACCGTCAGCTGCAGGAAGCCGCGCCGCGCGGTGTCGCAGTACACCAAGGGGTCGATCAGCTGCGTCAGCGCGCCGGCCAGGAAGGCCGGGTTCTCGTTGGGCAGGTACTCCTCGAAGCCCGGCGAGCTGACCGATGAGGTGGCGAACTCGACGCCGACCGGCGTGCCGCCGAGCAGGCGCAGGTCGCTGGCCCAGGCGTTGTGGGTGTCGCCGGCCAGCACCACCAGGTTCTTGTTGAGGCTGGCCGCGGTGCCCAGCACGGTCTCGCGCGCCACCGCATAGCCGTCCCAGGCGTCGAGGTTGTAGGGAATGGCCGGCTGCGCCAGCACGGCCTGCTCCTGCGGCGTGAGCGCGGCCGGGTTGGTCTGTGCCTTCTGCACGATGGCGGCGTAGGCGCTCACCGTCACGCCGCTGCCGGGCTGGTTGGCCTCGAAGAGGATCGGCGCGGGGATGTTCATGCGCCCCATCAGCACCTGCTGGCCGAGCAGCTGCCAGGTGGCGCTGCTGGCGGCCAGCTGCTGCTGCAGCCAGGCCTGCTGGGCGCTGCCGAGCAGCTGGCGCGTCGGGTCGGCCAGCGCCGCGCTGAAGGCGGCGCCGTCGAAGCCGCTGGCGCCGAAGAAATTGGCGTAGTCGAGCTGCAGGTCGCGGCCGGCGATGCGCGTGTCCAGCATGTGCAGCGAGAGCAGATTGCCCCAGTCGAAGCGGCGCCAGATCTGCTCGCGCGAGGCGCCGCTGCGCACCGGCAGCCACTCGTGCCAGGCCTGCAGCGCGGCGGCCTTGCGCGCCGCGTAGTCGCCCTCGCCGGCCTGGTGGTTCTCCGCGCCGTTGCGCCAGGCGTCGTTGGCGATCTCGTGGTCGTCCCAGATGGCGATCATCGGGTGCGCGGCGTGCAGCGCCTGCAGGTCGGGGTCGCTGCGGTAATGCGCGTAGCGGCGCCGGTAGTCGTCCAGCGTGACAGTCTCCTTGCCCGGCTGCACCACGCGGCCCATGCGCTCGGCCTGCGCCGAGGCGTAGCCGCCGGGTGCGTACTCGTAGATGTAGTCGCCCAGGTGGATGACGGCATCAAGCTCGCGCTTGGCCGCCTCGGCATAGGCATGGAAATAGCCGGCCGGGTAGTTCGAGCACGAGAACACCGCCAGGCGCGCCTGCGCCACGCTGCCGCCGGGCAGGGTGCGGCAGCGGCCCACCGGCGACAGCTGTCCCTCGGTGGAGAAACGGTAGTGGTAGCGCTGACCCGGGCTGAGGCCGGTGGCGTCGGCCTTTGCCGTGTAGTCGCTGGCCGCCGAGGCCACGGCATTGCCGCTGGCCACCAGTTGGGTGAAGGCGGCATCGCTGGCCACCTCCCAGCGCAGGGGCACGTCGGCCAGATCGTTGGCGTCGGCGGCGCGCACACGCGTCCACAGGATCACGCGGTCGGCCAGGGGGTCGCCGCTGGCCACGCCATGGGTGAACACCACCGGGCGGTCATCGCCGCCGCCCAGGCAGCCCGCCAGAGGCGCGGCGGCCAGCAGGGTGGCGCTGCGCTCGACGAAGCGGCGGCGCGCGGGATTGGTGGGTGCGCCATCGCGCAGCAGGTTGTGCAGGGCCATTCGCGGAACTCCGGCTAAAGGCCCGGGATTCTTCGCAGCATCGATGACGGGCGTGCGACTTCCGCTAGGCTGCGGCGCTTCCGCCAGACCCCCACGAAGGCTTGCCCCCATGCACTACAACCGTCTCGGCCGCAGCGGCCTGCAGCTCTCTGCCCTGTCGCTCGGCTCCTGGGTGACCTACCACAACCAGGTCGACGTGAAGTCGGCCGTCGAGCTGATGGCCGCCGCCCACGACGCCGGCGTGAACTTCTTCGACAACGCCGAGGCCTATGCACTGGGCGCCAGCGAAACGGTGATGGGCGAGGCGCTGCGCCAGCTGGGCTGGCCGCGCCTGAACTACGTCGTCAGCAGCAAGTTCTACTGGGGACTGGATCGCGGCGACCGACCGGCCATCAACCGCCGCAACACGCTGAACCGCAAGTACCTGCTGCAGGCCGTCGACGGCTCGCTCAAGCGCTTCGGACTGGATTTCATCGACCTGGTGTTCTGCCACCGCCCCGACCCGCACACGCCGATCGAGGAAACCGTCTGGGCCATGCACCAGATGATTGCCGACGGCAAGGCGCTCTACTGGGGCACCAGCGAGTGGTCGGCGGCCGAGATCCGCGCCGCCTGGGAGATCGCCGAACGCCACCACCTGCACAAGCCGGTGATGGAGCAGCCGCAGTACAACCTGCTGCACCGCGCCCGCGTCGAGCAGGAATACGCCCGGCTCTACGAGGACTGCGGCCTGGGCCTGACCACCTGGAGCCCGCTGGCCTCGGGCCTGCTCAGCGGCAAGTACCGCCAGGGCATCCCGGAGGGCAGCCGGGGCGCGATGGAGAACCTGGCCTTCCTGCGCGAGGGACTGACCAGCCCGGCGCGCAACGCCGTGGTGGAGCAACTGGCGCCGATCGCCGAGGAGCTCGGCGGCAGCCTGGCGCAACTCGCCATCGCCTGGGCAACGATGAACCCGCGCGTCTCCACCGTCATCCTGGGTGCCAGCCGCGTCAGCCAGCTGCAGGAGAACCTCGGCGCGCTGGCGCTGCGCGAGCGCCTGACGCCGCAGCTGATGGCGCGCATCGAGGCCATCACGGCAACCCTGGCGACCTGAAGCCAGCCTGAGGCCTCAGGCCGCCAACACGGCGCGGTCCCGCCCAGCCGCCTTGGCGCGGTAAAGCGCCGCGTCGGCGCGGCTCAGCAATTCCTCGAGGCGCTGGCCGGGCTCCGGCACCAGGCTAGCCACGCCCACCGACACGCTGATGCGGCCCAGCGGCGCATTGCCGTGCGGCAAGGCGCGCTCACGCAGCGCAATGCGCAGACCCTCGGCACGCGACAGGGCGGCCTCGGCCTCGCAGTCCTCGAGCAGCACCACGAACTCCTCGCCGCCGTAGCGCGCCACCAGGTCGGTTGCGCGCCGCGCGCAGCCGCGCAGCATTTCGGCCAGGGCAACGAGCGCGGCGTCACCGGCCTGGTGACCGTGGTGATCGTTGTAGCGCTTGAAGTGGTCGACGTCGACCAGCAGCGCAGCCAAGGGGCTCTGATGGCGCTGCGCCGAACTCCATAGCTGCTGCAGTCGCTCCAACAGGCGGCGGCGGTTGGCCAGTCCGGTCAGCGCGTCGGTGGCCGACAGATGCGCCAGCCGCTCGTTGGCCTCGCGCAGCTGCTGCTCGGCGCGGCGCTGCTCGGTGATGTCGTCGAACACGGCGACGAACAGGCGCTGCTCGCCGCCGCGAACCTCGGAGATCACGGCGCTGATCAGGCCGCGCTCGCCGCCCTCGCCGCGCAGCACCGGGTACTCGTGGCGCTGACCGAACAGGCCGGCCGTCTGTCCCTGCACATGGGCGTCGAAGGTCTCGATGAGCGCCTGCCGGGCCTCCGGTGCCACCAGGGTGCTGGCAGGCAGACCCAGCACCCGCTCGGGCGGCAGCCCCCAGAGCCGCGCCGCGGCCGGGTTGACGCTGTGGATGCGGCCGCGCGCGTCGAAGGTGACGATGGCGGCGGCCGCGGTGTCGAAGATGGCCTGCAGCTGCGCGTGCACCACCGCCAGCGCCTGCTCCTTGGCGACGATGCGGCTGACGTCCTGACGCGTGACGACGGTCAGACCGTCCACGGTGCGCGCCTCCTGCACCAGCGCCACACGGCCGTTGGGCAGTTGCTGCAGCAGCGGTTCGCCGCCCCGCCCGTGCTGGGCCAGGCGCTGCGCGATCCAGGCCTCGGGGTCGGCCAGCGCCTCGACCGGCGCCAGGCCCTGGCGCAGGCCCTCGCGCAGCATGTCCTCGAAGCGCGTCCCGATCAGCCGGTCGTAATCGACCTTGGGATTCCACAGGCGGTACTGGCGATTGGCGATCAGCAGGCGGTCCTGCTCGTCGTAGAGGTCGAGGGCCACCGGCAGCGCGTCGACGGCCTGGGCGAGCACGCGGTGCTGGCGCTCGGCGTTGACCTGGGCCTGCGTCATCGCGCGCCGAGCCTCCACCAGTTCGGTGACGTCCTGGCGCACGCAGACCAGCCGTCCGTCGCGCATGCGGCGCTCGTCGATCTGGATCCAGCGGCCGCTGTACTCGGCCAGGAAGGGCCGGCCGAGTCGCCCCCGCTTGGCCAGGCGTTCGCCCAGCCAGTCCGACTCGCGGCCGACGGCGGCCGGGATCTGGGCACGCGCCAGCTGGATGCGCGCCGCCTCCTCGAAGGACACGCCGGGCTTCAGGTACTCGGCGCTGCCCGGGTAGAGCTCGATGAGGCGCTGGTTGCACAGCAGCAGGCGGTCGTCGCGGTCCCAGATCTCGAAGCCGGCCGGCATGGCCTCCAGCGCGTCCTCCAGCATCTGCTGCGCACGCTGGCCGGCGACGTTGGCCTCGCGCAGCCGCGTCTCGGCCTGCGCCAACTCGCTGACATCGAAGTAGACCGACACCCAGCCCCCCAGCCGGGTGCGCCTCTCCAGCACCTGCAGGGTGCGACCGTCGCGCATCGGCTGCCAGCGCAGGTCGCTGGCGCGCGCGTGGGCATCCAGTCGCTGGCGCAGCCACTCCTGGCGCCGCTCGGCCGGCACCCCGATGGCGCCACTGTCCAGCGCGCGCTGCGCCAGTTCCTCGTAGCCCATGCCGATCGGCACCTGGCCGAGGCCGGGGTAGAGGCGGGCGAAGGCGGCGCTGGCCCAGCGCACGCGGTCCTCGCTGTCGAGCAGCAGAAAGGGCAGGTCGAGCGCCGCCATGGCCTCGGCGGCCCGCGCCAGGCGCTTGATGAGCGCCTGCTCGCGCCAGGCCAGCAACGCCAGCAGCACGGGCGCCAGCGCACCCAGCACCATCAGGCCGGCACGCCAACCTGCGAGGCCGGCGCCGACGCCCCCCGCCAGGGCCAGCGTCGCCAGCGCCCAGCGGCCCCAGCGCCGCTCGGCCAGCGGTCGCGTCGACGCCTGCGCGGCGGATGGGGAGGCTTCGGGCGTCATGGCCGTCCAGTGTCGCCCCGAGATCCCCGCGGGGGCTGGGGCGGGGTTTCCTAGAATTGCGCCCTTTTTCCCACCCCGCCCCGACTCCATGAGCCAAGCCCCTGCCCTGATGGCCAACGCGATTCGCGCCTTGGCCATGGACGCCGTCCAAGCCGCCAACTCCGGTCATCCCGGCGCTCCGATGGGCATGGCCGAGTGCGCCGTCGCCCTGTGGGGCGGGCCGCTCAAGCACAACCCGGCCGACCCGCGCTGGCCCGACCGCGACCGCTTCGTGTTGTCCAACGGCCACGGCTCGATGCTGCTTTACGCGCTGCTGCACCTGAGCGGCTACGCGCTGCCCATCAGCGAGCTCCAGGCCTTCCGCAAGCTGCACAGCAAGACCCCCGGCCACCCCGAGGTCGACGTCACGCCCGGCGTGGAGACCACCACCGGGCCGCTCGGCCAGGGCATCGCCAACGCGGTGGGCATGGCCTTGGCCGAGAAGCTGCTGGCACGCGACTTCAACCGCCCCGGCCACACCGTGGTCGACCACCACAGCTACGTCTTCCTGGGCGACGGCTGCATGATGGAAGGCGTCAGCCACGAGGTCTGCGCGCTGGCCGGCGCCTGGCAGCTGAACAAGCTGGTGGCCGTCTACGACGACAACGGCATCAGCATCGACGGCCAGGTGGCCCCCTGGTACATCGACGACGTCGACGCACGCTTCCGCGCCTATGGCTGGAACGTGCTGGGGCCGATCGACGGCCACGACGCCGCAGCCGTGCGCGCCGCGCTCGAGCAGGCGCGCCAGAGCGCCACGAAGCCGACGCTGATCCGCGCCAAGACCGTCATCGGTCAGGGCAGCCCGAACCGCGCCGGCACCGCCAAGGCGCACGGCGAGGCGCTGGGCGAGGCCGAGATTGCGCTGACGCGCGAGCAGCTCGGCTGGCCGCATGCCCCCTTCGTGATCCCCGACGAGGTCTACGCCGCCTGGGACGCCAAGGCGCGCGGCGCGGCCGCCCAGGCCGACTGGCAGCAGCGCTTCGACGCCTACGCCGCCGCCTTCCCCGAACTGGCCGCCGACTTCAAGCGCCGCGCGGCCGGCGAGTTGCCCGAGGACTACGCCCGGCAGGTCGCCGAGCTGCTCGAGGCAACGCATGCCTCGGCCCAGACCGTGGCCACCCGCAAGGCCAGCCAGCTGGCGCTGGAGGCCTTCACCGCCGCCCTGCCCGAGCTGCTGGGCGGCAGTGCCGACCTGACCGGCTCCAACCTCACCAACACCGCCAGCACGCCGGCGCTGCGCTTCGAGCAGGGTCAGCCCAACGCCGGCCGCCACAT
>JAYRUQ010000038.1:0-23762 GCA_041919015.1 Inhella sp. | reverse complement strand
ATGCTGAACAGGATGAGGGCCGTCATCGTCAGCATCAGCACGTCGGTGATGAAGTCCAGCGCGTGCAGGCTCAGGAAGACCGAGATGCGGTCGGTCTCCGAGCCGATGCGCGCCATCAGGTCGCCGGTGCGCTTGTTGCCGAAATACTCGAGCGAGAGCCCGAGCAAGTGTTCAAAGGTGGCCGTGCGCAGGTCGGCCGCGATGCGTTCGCTGACCAAGGCCAGCACATAAGTCTTGGCCCAGCCCAGCACCCAACTCACCAGCGCGGCACCGAACAGGCCCGCCAGCAGCCAGGCCACCAGCGAGGTGTCGATCGACTGCCCGTTCTGGAACGGGATCAGCACCCGGTCCATCAGCGGCAGGGTCAGGTAGGGCGGCACCAGGGTCGCGCCGGTGGCGCCCATCATCAAGAGGAAACCCAGCAGCAACTGGCCCTGGTAGGGCTTGGCGAAGCGCCACAGGCGCAGCAGCACCCAGGTGGAGGGCGGCGACAGCAACTCGTGGTCGAAGGACTCGCTCTCGTCCTCCTCGAGGGCCTCAAGCCGTCCCTGGCGCTGCAGCTGCTCGAAGGCTTCCTGAAGGCGCTGCACCTGGGCCTGCTCGGCCAGGGTGTGCGCAAACTGGGCCAGCCGGCGCTCGCCGTCCACCAGATCGAGCCAGGCCAGGCCGCCGGCGTCGTGGCTGCGCAGCGACAGTCCAGGCTCCCGACCCCAGCTACGGCATCCACCGTCCGCGTCGAGCGCCAGCAGACGCGTCGCCGTCAGGCCCAGCAGGGCCTGGCCGAAGCGTCGTCCGGCGTCGAGATCCAAGGGCGCCACGCAAAGCAGAGTCTCGTCGGGTCGCAGCTGCGCCTGCAATCCAGACCACAGAGGGTGTCGGTCGGCGCTTTCGGGGATCCAGGCGGCAGGCATGGGGCGACATTGTGAAGGGGCCGGCTCGCGCCATCGCCGTCGCCGCGCAATGGTGAGGGACTGTTTCCAACGCGGTGTCGCGTCCGTGTGGCGCTGCCTGGCCTGCGGTATACCTTGAACATCTGATTCAGACCCAGGGAGTTCTCGATGCCGTTCCCCACGCCAATCCCCATGCAGCCGCGACTCCAGGCTTGCGCACTGTTGTTCGGCGCCTTGTTGGCCGGCTGCGGCGGCGGCGGCGATGTCGCGCCCCCCTCCAACGGCCCGGCGGCAGCCGCCGTGACGGCCGGCAACTACGAGGACGTGGCACGCGCATCCTTCATCGCCTCGAACTTCGCGCTGAGCCTGGGCGACCTGGCCAGCAGCTTCACGGGGCTGCAGGGCTTGAGCGCCCAGCCGCTGCGCTACGCCTCGGCCACACCGGCTGCTGCGCCCCTGCGTCGCATCGCCGCAGCGCGGGTTCGCCCTTTGGCGGAAACCGGCGGCGATCTCGGCTGCTCCGGTGGCGGGCTGGTACGCGTGAACCACGGTGACGCCAACGGCAATCAGCAGTTCGATGCCGGCGATGCACTCACCGTCGACCTGCTGGAGTGCGTGGAAGACGGCGAACGGGGCAATGGCCGCATGGTGCTGACGCTGCGCAGCGCCAGCGCCAGCGCCGCGCAGTTCGACCTGCTCATCTCCAATCTGCGTTTCGTGCAGAGCGATGGCAGCACGAGCAGCGCCGACGGCTCGCTGTCGGTCGCCATAAGCTCCTTGAACGGCGTGGTGACGAACCGCATCGAGGCCGGTCAACTGCTGACCAGCGACACAGCGGCGGGCAAGCCCACCCTGACGCAAACCCTCAAGGGCTTCGTGGCCGAGGCGGTGACGCAGACCCGCCGGGTGCCGATGCCCACCACGGTGACATTGACCGGACAGCTCAGCGACAGCCGGCTCGGCAGCGGATCGCTCGGCATGAACACCGAGCCAAGCTTCACGCTATTGGATGGCGATGACTATCCCTCCAGCGGCCAGTTGCGCATCCGCGGCGCGGCAGGCAGCCAGCTGCGCCTGGTGGCCCTGAGCAACCAGTTGGTGCGCCTGGAGTTGGATGCCAATGGCGACGATCAGTTCGAGACCTCCGTCACGAAGCGCTGGAGCGAACTGGACTGAAGCCGTCTCCCGACCGCCACCGGTCGGGACGGCGCAGCGTCCGATGCGCGCGACGCGCCGCGTCCGGCCGCAGCGCCGGCAGCGCCACAGCGCAGAATGCGGCGCAACGCTTGGTCCTCGTCGAACCATGAACTCCCCGAAGAACGACATCCAACTGCTGCGCATCAACTACCTGCGCGGGCCCAACATCTGGACCTACCGACCCTGCCTGGAAGTCTGGCTGGACCTCGGCGAGCTGGAGCAGCACCCGTCCAACCAGTTGCCAGGTCTGAACGAGCGGCTGACGCAGTGGCTGCCCAACCTGATCGAGCACCACTGCGGCGTGGGCGAGCGAGGCGGCTTCCTGCAGCGCCTGCAGGAAGGCACCTGGATGGGCCATGTGCTCGAGCATGTGGTCATCGAGCTGCTCAATCTGGCCGGCATGCCGACCGGCTTCGGCCAGACGCGCTCGACCAGCAAGCCGGGCGTCTACCGAATGGTGTTCCGGGCCCGCGACGAGCAGGTGGCGCGCACCGCGCTGAAGGAAGGGCATGCGCTGCTGATGGCGGCCATCAACGATGCCCGCTTCGACGTGCAGGCCGCCGTGGCCCGGCTGCGCGACATCATCGACGACTGCTACCTCGGCCCCAGCACCGCCGCCATCGTGGCCGCCGCCACCGACCGCCGCATTCCGCACATCCGCCTCAACGACGGCAACCTGGTCCAGCTCGGCCACGGCGCGCGGCAACGCCGCATCTGGACCGCCGAGACCGATCGCACCAGCGCCATCGCCGAGGGCATCGCCTCCGACAAGGACCTGACCAAGGAGTTGCTGGCCGCGGTCGGCGTGCCGGTGCCCCAGGGCCGCGCGGCCAAGGACGCCGACGAAGCCTGGGAGATCGCCCAGGACCTCGGCCTGCCGGTGGTCATCAAGCCCAGCGACGGCAACCACGGACGTGGCGTGAGCCTGGACCTGGCGAGCGAGGCCGAGGTCAGGGCTGCCTTCGCGCTCGCCGAGCCCGAGGGCTCCGAGGTGCTGGTGGAGCGCTGCATCGCGGGCAACGAGCACCGCCTGCTGGTGGTGGGCGGCAAGGTCGTTGCCGCCGCCCGCGGCGAGTCAGCCTGGGTGGTGGCCGACGGCAAGCATTCGGTGCAGCAGCTCATCGACCTGCAGATCAACACCGACCCACGTCGCGGGCTGACCGAGGACTTCCCGCTCAACCGCGTGACCCCCGAAGAGGACCCGGTGGTGCTGCAGGAGCTGGCGCGCCAGGGCCTGCGCACGCAGAGCGTGCCCGAGCATGGGCGGCGGGTGCTGATCCAGCGCAACGGCAATGTGGCCATCGACTGCACGGCCGAGCTGCACCCCGAGGTGGCCTTCCAGGTCGGCCTGGCGGCACGCACGGTGGGCCTGGACATCGCCGGCATCGACCTGGTCTGCGAGGACATCGGCCGGCCGCTGCAGGACCAGGGCGGCGCCATCGTCGAGGTCAATGCCGGCCCCGGCCTGCTGATGCACCTGAAGCCCGCGGAAGGAACTCCGCAGCCGGTCGGCCAGGCCATCGTCGACCACCTGTTCGCGCCGGACGAGAGCGGCCGTGTGCCCATCGTCGGCGTGACCGGGCGACAGCACACCACGGCCATCGCCCGCCTGGTGGCCTGGCTGCTGCACCTGCACGGACGCCAGGTCGGGCTGGCCTGCAGCGCCGGACTGTTCCTCGGTCCACGCCGCGTCGAGGCCCGGGTGAAGAAGCCCTACGACGCCGCGCTGCGTCTGCTGATGAACCGGCGCGTCGACGCCGTGGTGGCCGAGAACGATGCCGGTGCCGTGCTCAGCGACGGCCTGGCCTACGACCGCTGCACGGTCGGCATCGTCACCGACCTGACGCTCGACGACAGCCTGCACCACCACGACGTTCGCGAGACCGCGCAGCTCTTCAAGGTGCTGCGCACCCAGGTCGACGTGGTGCTGGCCGACGGCGCGGCGGTGCTCAATGCCGAAGACGCGCAGGTGGCCGACATGGCCGAGCTGTGCGACGGCGAGGTGATCTTCTACAGCCGCAGCAGCGAAGCCGCCGCGCTGGTGGCCCACCGCCATGGCGGCGGACGGGCCGTGGTTGCGCGCGCGGGCAAGGCCCTGCTGCTGTCCGACCAGGGCGAGCAGCTGGGCGCCAACATCGATCCCCTGCTGCAGCGCTTCGCCGACGCCGGCCAGCCCTGCGAGGCGCCGGCCGTGCTGGCCGCGGTGGCCGCCGCCTGGGCGCTGGGCATCTCGCCCGAGCTGATCTCCGCCGGTCTCGACAACTTCGTCCCCTCTCTCTAAGCGCGCCCATGGAAGTCCAACGCCTTCGCGCCCTGCGCGGTCCCAACCTCTGGAGCCGCCACACCGCCATCGAGACCGTGGTCGTCTGCACGCCCGACGAGCACGACATCCATCTGCTGAGCGGGTTCGAAGACCGGCTGCGCGCGCTCTTCCCCAAGGTCGGCGCACTGCGCCCGGCCTCGGCCCAGCGCATGCCCGTCAGCCTGGCCCATGTGGTCGAGCAGGCGGCGCTGGCGCTGCAGGCGCAGGCCGGTTGTCCGGTCACCTACAGCCACACGCACCGCACCGGCACGCCGGGGCACTTCCAGGTCGTCGTCGAGTACAGCGAGGAAGACGTCGGGCGCCTGGCCGTCCAGGAAGCCGAGAAGCTGGTGCGCGCTGCGCTGGAGCAGCGCGTCGACTGGGATGAGGAGGCCGTGATCCGCCAGCTGCGCGAGATCGACGAGGACGTGCGCCTGGGCCCCTCCACGGGCAGCATCGTCAACGCCGCGCTGGCGCGTGGCGTGCCCTACCGCCGCCTCACGCAGGGCTCGCTGGTGCAGTTCGGCTGGGGGGTCAGGCAGCGCCGCATCTGGGCCGCCGAGGTCGACGCCACCAGCGCCGTCAGCGAATCGATCGCCCAGGACAAGGACCTCTCCAAGCGCCTGCTGCAAAGCGCCGGCGTGCCGGTGCCGTTCGGCCGCCCGGTGGACGATGTGGAGGACGGCTGGCGCGCCGCCACCGAGGAGATCGGCCTGCCGGTGGTCGTCAAGCCGCTCGACGGCAACCAGGGCAAGGGCGTGACGGTGAACGTGACGACCCGCGAACACTTCGAGCTGGCCTTCAAGTCTGCCGAGGACATCGGCAGCGTGCTGGTGGAGAAGTACCTGCCGGGCTCCGACTTCCGCCTGCTGGTGGTCGGCAACATGCTGGTGGCCGCCGCGCGGCGCGACCCGCCGCAGGTCAGCGGCGACGGCGTCTCCACCGTGCGCCAGCTGGTCGAGGCGGTCAACAAGGATCCGCGACGCGGCGACGGCCATGCGACCTCGCTGACCAAGATGCGCCTCGACGACATCGCCATCGAGCGCCTGCGCCAGCAGGGCCTGACGGTGGACAGCGTGCCGGCCAAGGGCCAGCGCGTGATCCTGCGCAACAACGCCAACCTCAGCACCGGCGGCAGCGCCACCGACGTGACCGACGACGTGCACCCCGAGGTGGCACAGCGCGCCATCGCCGCGGCGCAGATCGTCGGCCTGCATGTCTGCGGCGTCGACGTGGTGGCCGAGACGGTGATGCGCCCGCTGGAAGAGGTCAACGGCGGCATCGTCGAGGTGAACGCCGCGCCGGGTCTGCGCATGCACCTCTCGCCGAGCTTCGGCAAGGGACGCAATGTCGGCAAGGCCGTCATCCAGAGCATTTATGGCCAGGACAAGAACGCTGACGGCCGGATTCCGCTCGTTGCCGTGACCGGCGTGAACGGCAAGACCACCACCGCACGCCTCGTCACCCATCTGCTGACCACCGCCGGGCTCAAGACCGGCATGACCAACACCGACGGCGTCTATGTGGACGGGCGCCAAATCGACAGCGGCGACTGCTCCGGCCCGAAGAGCGCGCGCAATGTGCTGATGCACCCCGACGTGGAGGCTGCGGTGCTGGAGTGCGCGCGCGGCGGCATCCTGCGCGAGGGCCTGGGTTTCGACCGCTGCCAGGTGGCGGTGGTGACCAATATCGGCAGCGGTGACCATCTCGGCCTGAACTACCTGGAGACGGTCGAGGACGTCCAGCGCGTCAAATCCGTCATCGTGCAGAACGTGGCGCCCGGCGGCTACGCGGTGCTCAACGCCGCCGACCCGCTGGTGGCCGGCATGGCCGCGCTGTGCCCGGGCGGCGTCATCTACTACTGCAGCGACCGCCTGCTGCCGCTGATGGCCACGCACCGCGCGCAGGGGCGTCGCTGCGTGTTCGTCGACGACGGTCACATCGTGGCCGTCGAGGGCAATGCGCGCGACAGCATCCCGCTGCGCGACGTGCCCCTCACGCGCGGCGGCCAGCTCGGCTTCCAGGTCGAGAACGCCATGGCGGCCGTGGCCGCCGCCTGGGGTCTGGGCCTGCCCACCGATGTGATCCGCCGCGGTCTGGCCAGCTTCAACGGCGACAGCGACAACGCGCCCGGCCGCTTCAATGTCATGGACTACCGGGGCGCGACCGTGATCGCCGACTACGGCCACAACCCCGACGCCATGCGCGCACTGGTCAGCGCCGTCGAAGCCCTGCCGGCCACGCGGCGCGTGGTGGTCATCAGCGGCGCCGGCGACCGGCGCGATCAGGACATCACCGAGCAGACGCAGATCCTCGGCGCCGCCTTCGACCAGGTGCTGCTTTACCAGGACGCCTGCCAGCGCGGCCGCGAGGACGGCGAGGTGGTGGCGCTGCTGAGGAAGGGCCTGGAGGGCGCGACGCGCACCCGGCAGGTGGACGAGATCCGCGGCGAATTCAACGCCATCGATCACGCGCTCGCCGCGCTCCAGCCGGGCGAGCTCTGCCTGGTGTTGGTCGATCAGGTCGAACAGGCCCTGGCGCATCTGCGCGAGCGCTGCAGCGCGTAATTCTTCACGCCGGGCGCCCGGGTCATCCGGGTTTTCCTGCAGCTCGTCGCCGCTTTTCGCCAGCCGTCGCAAGTCGGTCGCGCCACGGCGGGGCTTCCAACACAGTGCGTCCATCGACAACGAAGACGCCACCTGAGGAGCCCCCGCCATGACCGC
The DNA here is from genome assembly GCA_041919015.1 of Inhella sp. Classification (GTDB taxonomy): domain Bacteria; phylum Pseudomonadota; class Gammaproteobacteria; order Burkholderiales; family Burkholderiaceae_C; genus Inhella. The sequence goes on along the minus strand of JAYRUQ010000038.1, from coordinate 16,650 downwards.
CGCCCGCTACACCGACTCCCGCCCCAGCCTGCAACGCCTGAGCGATGCGCTGACCCTCGCCGTGATGGCCGCCCTGACCGTCGCCAGCGCCGCCGTCATGGCCTCCGTGCTGCCCGAGCCCGCCGAGCCGCTGCGCCTGCCGACGGTGGTGGTCACCGCCAGGTCGTCCGCACAGACCGCCGCACAGACCGCCGCCACGCCGCGCCTGCCGCTGGTGGTGGTGCAGGCGCGCCGCAGCGGCGAGGTCTGAACCCCCTTTTTTTCCCCGACGTCCTCCCAGGTGCCGCCCCCGGCACCTGTTTTCCGACCCGGCCCCGGCCGGGTCTTTTTTTGGTCATGATCCGGCCGTGCCGCGTCCTTTCCTCCCCCTTGCCCCAATCCTGCTGCTGCTGGCGCTGATGGCCGGCTGCTCCAGCCTGTCGATCGGCTACGGCCAGGCGCCCCGCCTGCTCGCCTGGTGGGTCGACGACTACCTGGACCTCGACCGTGCGCAACAGGCCCAGGCCGACGCCGCCCTGCAGCAGCTGCACGCCTGGCACCGTCGGGAGGAGCTGCCGCACTGGCAGGCCTTGCTGCGGCAGGCCCAGCGCGATGCGCAGGGCGGACTCGATGCCACCGAGCTGCGCCGGCTGGAGGAAGGGCTCGACGCGAGCCTGCGCCGCAGCCTGCGGCAGGCCGCACCGCTGGCCCAGGCGCTGCTGGCCGGCCTGGCCGAACGCCAATGGCAGGGCCTGCAACGCCAGCTGGACGAGAAGCTTGACGAATGGCGCGAGCGCGAGGCCGATGACCCCGACGGCCGTCAGCGCGCCCGGCGCTATGTGCGCGGTCTGAGCAACTGGCTCGGCGATCTCACACCGGCCGCCGAGCAGGAGGCGCACGCGCAGGCGCTGGCCTGGCCGCGCAGCGATGCCGCGCTGTGGCGGGAGCGGGCGGCACGCCGCGCACTGATCGTCGATGGCCTGCGCGCCTGGTCGCGCGGCGAACACGAGGCCGGCGTGGAGCTGCTGATGGCAGCAAGCGCGCGCGTTCCGCAGCGGCTCGGGCCGGCCGAGCAGGCGCAGCGCCGGCGGCAGCTCGACAGCCTGTCGCAGGTGCTGGCGCTGCAGCCGGCGGCCGAGCCGCGTCGGCGCTGGGCGAAGTGGCTGAGCGACCTCGAGAGCCTGCAGGGCGAATCCTGAGCACCGGCAGGGGACAGGATCCCCAGTTCGGCAGTGGCGCGCCGGCGCCGCCATGACCAAGAATCGCCGCTCCCCACCCCAACCCGGAGCACGCGATGGCCACCGCCAAGAAAACCCAAGCCCTGTCACTGCACATCGGCGTCAACGTCGTCAACCCGGCGCACTACTCCGGCTGGGAAGGGCCGCTGACGGCCTGCGAGTTCGATGCCCAGGACATGGCCGAGCTCGCCAAGGGCCAGGGCATCAAGCCCAACGTGCTGCTGACCAAGAACGCCACCCGGGCCAAGACCCTGGCCGCGCTGCGCTCGGCGGCCAAGACGCTCAAGAAGGGCGACTACTTCCTGCTGACCTTCTCCGGCCACGGCGGCCAGTTGCCCGACGTCGACAACGAGGAGGCCGACGAGCGCGACGAGACCTGGTGCCTGTACGACGGCCAGCTCATCGACGACGAGCTCTACCTGGAGCTGGCCGGTTTCGCCGCCGGCGTTCGCGTGCTCATGCTGTCCGACAGCTGCCACTCCGGCACCATCGCCAAGAACGGCCCTCCGGGCCCCTTCACCACCAGCGGCCCGGCGCCGCGCTGGATGCCCTTCACCATCGGCGAGCGCGTCTACCGTCAGAACAAGGCTTTCTACGACAAGCTGCAGCGCGACTGCACGAAGGCCAGCGGCGGCCGCTCGCTCGACCCCGACGAGGCCCTGGCCAACGTCGGCGTCAGCGGCCGGGTGAGCAGCACGGCCGCGCGCATGAAGGCCTCGGTGGTGCTGATCTCGGGCTGCCAGGACAACCAGAGCAGCTACGACGGCGCGCACAACGGCGCCTTCACCGAGGCCCTGCTGGCCACCTGGGATCAGGGCAAGTTCAAGGGCAATCACAGCCAGCTGCACAAGAAGACGCGCGCCCGCCTTCCCGACCGCCAGTCGCCCAATCTGTTCACGCTGGGACCGGTGAAGGCCTTTCTGGCCGAGCGGCCCTTCGTGGTCTGAGCATCAGCAAGGCGGTGAGCGCTGCGCACAAGCACGCCGACCACAGGCAATGGCTGACGAAATGCGCGCCGCGCGCCACCTGAGCCACGCTGCCGGCGACGCCTCCCAACAGCACCACGGCACACCAAAAGCGCCAGGGCACCGGCCGCTCGCGCCGGTGGGGCGCCCACAGCCAAAGCTGCGCGAAAAACGCAAAGCTGCCGGCTGCATGGCCGGACGGGAAACAGTGGCCGGGGCCGCCATCGGCCACCCCCCAGGCCCAGTGCGATACCCAGGGCACCGTGCCGCCGAACTCGGCCAGACTCCAAGGGCAACTCGTCAGGCTGTAGCGGCGCAGCGCGGGCACCAGCAAGGCCGCCGCCAGCAATGCCAGCAGCGCCTGCAACTGGCGGGCGCGTGTGGGACCCGGCCCCAGGCCCCCTGTGCGCGGTGGCAGCAGCAGCAGGCCCAGCGCCACGCCGATCAGCGCCAGGTTGAAGCCCCGCAGACCGTCGTGCAGCAGGGTCTGGGCCCAGAGCGCATCGCGCGCGGCAAAGCCGGAGGCAGAGCCGAAGCCGGCGCTGACGACCGCATCCCAGCCGCTGGCGTCCCACAGCAGCGTCAGCGTCAGCAGCGCCAGCAGCTTCCTCACGATGGGCAGCCGGCGAAGCCGTCCCAGGCCGGCTCGTACAGCTGCGTCCGTACGTCCAGCAGCGACAGCAGGCTGTGAAACAGATGGTCGTGGCGCAGCGGCTGTTGCGTCAGGGGGGCCAGGCAGTCGGCGCGCCAGCCGCGCTGCTGCAGGGTCTGGCGCCACGAGCTGGACAGGCCCAGCAGCATCGGCACCTCGGTCTGCTCGCGCGGCGCAATGGCATAAGGCAGGCCGTGCAGGTAGAGGCCCTGCTCGCCGAGCGATTCACCGTGATCCGGGATGAAGAGCATGGCGGTGTCCAGCCCGCCCTGCGCCGCGCGCAGGCGCTGCCAGGCGGCGGCCAGCAGCGCGTCGCTGTGGCGCAGCGCGTTGTCGAAGGCGTTCACCACCTCGGCCCGCTCGCAGCGGCTCAGGTCATCGTGCCGGCAGGCCGGTTCGTAGGGCGCGAAGTCGGCCGGCACCCGGCGGTGGTAGGCCGGCCCGTGGTTGCCCAGCATGTGCAGCACCAGCAGGTGTACGCCGCCCTGGCTGCGGGCGCGCTCGATGGCCTGGGGCAGTCGCTCGAACAGCGCATCGTCCAGGCAGCGTCCGCCCTCACAGCTCAGGGTCTCGGTGGGCAGCCCGTCACACACGCCTTTGCAGCCGCTCTGGTTGTCGATCCATTGCGTCTGCACACCGGCGCGCGCCAGCACGTGCAGCAGGGATTGCTGGCGGCGGATGCGCGCCTCGTCGTAGTCGCGCCTCCCCACTGGCGCAAACATGCAGGGCAGCGAGGTCTCGGTGTCGGTGCCGCAGGTCTGCACCCGGGGCCAGCGCAGCAGGTCGGCTTCGGCGTCCAGCAGCGGGGTGGTGTTGCGCAGGCTGCCGTCCTCGAGCTGGCGATGGCCCCAGTTGGCGGCGCGCACCGTCTCGCCCACCACCAGCACCAGCAGGCGCGGGCGCGCGGCCTGCGCCCAGCTCGCACCGGGACGGGCGTCCTGGCCGATCGGCTCGCGCTCACGCGTGACCGCGACGCCCTGGTCCAGCAGCGCGCGCGGCAACGACCACAGCGGCGCCGCCGGCACGATCTGGTAGCGCAGCGCCTTGTGGTTGCGCATCAGCGGCGCCAGCATCTGGAACTGCGCCAGCAGCAAGGCGATAAAGGCCAGCAAGGCCGCCAGCCACAGCATGACGCCGAGACGGCGCGTCGGCCGCAGGCGAACCTGTGCCAGCAACAGCCAGACCGGCGCCGCCAGACCCAGTCCGTGCAGCAGCAGGCGGCCGTTGAGCAGCTCGCGCGCCTCGGCCCAGTCGGTGTGCAACGCATTGCGCAGCATCGCCGGGTCGAGCACGCTGCCGAGTTGCTGGGTGAAGTGGCTGCTCACCCCGGCCACCAAGGCCAGCAGGGCCAGCAAAGGCTTGGCCCAGGGGCGCCAGACCCAGGGCGCCAGCAGCAGGTAGTGCAGCAGGCTCAGGAAGGCCAGCAGGGCCAGCTGGGGACCGAGCCGGGGTGCTCCACCCTGCAACGCCGCCTGCGCGCCCGACAGGAAGGCCCGGTTGGCCAGCAGGGCCCAATAAACGCTCAGCAGTGCGACCAGACAGGGCGCCGACAAGGGCAAGCGGGGCAGGCCGGGCCCTTGGGCGCGATGCGGCCGGGCGGGCAGGGGAATGGCACTCATGGGCCGGCATTGCGCCCGACCCCGCTGAAGCCAGCCTGAAGACGCCGCATGCCAACATGCCGCCATGCGCCTGCTGCTTCTTGAGGACGATCCCATCCTGGGCGAGGGCCTGCGCGACTGGCTGCGCGCCGACGGCCATGTGGTGGACTGGTGCCGCACGCTGACCGCCGCGCGCGCTGCGGTGCAGGGCGAGCCCTTCGACGCCTGGCTGCTCGACTGGCAGTTGCCCGACGGCTCGGGCAAGCAATGGCTGGTCGAGCGCCAGCGCGCGGGCGCCACGCCGCCCACGCTGCTGCTGACGGCACGCGCCGAGCTGGCCGACCGCATCGAAGGCCTGGACGGCGGCGCCGACGACTACCTCGTCAAGCCCTTCGCGCCCGAGGAGCTGGCGGCACGCCTGCGCGCCTGCCTGCGGCGCCGCCAACCGATGCGCAAGCCGCTCTGGCCCGACCTCGAGCTCGACCTCGGCGAGCGCCGCGTCTGGCAGGGTGGCAGCGCAGTCGAGCTGACCGCCCGCGAGTGGGCGCTGCTGGAGGCGCTGGCGCTGCGCAGCGAACGCTGGGTCAGCAAGAGCGACCTGGAGCGCCTGGTGCACGGCTTCGACGGCGAGCCGGCCGCCAGCAACGCGCTGGAAGTGCATGTGGCCAAGCTGCGGCGAAAACTCGGTCGCGACGCCATCGAGACCCTGCGAGGCATGGGCTACCGCGTCAGGAGCGGCCATGTCGTTTGAGACCCCGGTACGGCCGGTCGAGCGGCCCGCCTCGATGGCCCGGCGCATGTTGCTCGTCACCGGCCTGGGCAGCCTGCTGATGGCCTTGGCCGTGGCCATCGCCGCCAGCCTGGCGGTCGACGAGGAGGTCAACGAGCTGCTCGACGACAGTCTGCAGGCCAGCGCCCTGCAACTGGCCCCGCTGCTGCACGAACAGCTCCACGACAGCCCGCCCAGCGCCCTGCCCGCGCTCGGCAGCGAGCGCTTTGCCTGGGCCTGGTACGACAGCGCCCAGCGCCTGGTGCGCGCCAGCCCGGGGGCCGACCCCGAGTGGCTGCAGCGCCCTCCGCAGGCGGGGCTGTGGAGCAGTACGCACTGGCGCCTGCACGACCACCTGCTGGGCGAGCAAGGCTGGCTGCGCGTGGCGCAGTCGCGCGCCGAACGCCAGGAGGCGAGTGCCGAGGTGGCCGAATTCGCGCTGCTGGCCGGCCTGGGCGTGGCGCTGATCGGCCTGCCGCTGCTGGCCTGGCGCGCGCATCAGGAGCTGCGCCCCCTGCGCAGGCTGGCGCATCTGCTGGAGAACTTCGACGCCGCCAGCGCCGACCCGCGCGAGCTGGCGGCGGCGCTGGGCAGCGCATCGCGCGCCGAACTGCTGCCGGTGCAGCGCGCGTTGGCCACCATCAGCGAGCGTCTGGGCGAGCGCCTGGCCTTCGAGCGTGAATTCGGCGCCCAGGCCGCCCACCTGCTGCGCACGCCGCTGGCCGGCATGGACGCCCAGCTCGCCGTGGCCTTGAAGGAGAACCCCGGCCAGCCGCGGCTGCAGCGGGTGCGCGAGGCCAGCCAACGCCTGCAGGCCATGGTGCTGGCGCTGCTGCGCCTGTTCCGCAGCGAGCCCCAGGTGCAGCGCACCATGCTCGACGCCCGCGCGCTGCTCGCCGGCCTGCCGCTGGGTGAGCTGCAGCTGCAACCCGGCCCCCCCTGCCCCTTGCAGGCCGACGCCGAGCTGCTCGCCGCCGCCCTGCTCAATCTGGTGGACAACGCGCAGCGCCACGGCGCCACGCGGCTGTGGCTGAGCCAGGCGACCGCACAATCGCTGCGCCTGCGCGACGACGGCAGCGGTGTCAACGCCGCGCAGCGTGAGGCGCTGCGGCAACGCCTGCAAGCCGGCGTTGCCGAGCCCGGCGGCGCGGCCGGACTCGGTCTGCGGCTGGCGCGGCGCGTGGCGCTGGCGCATGGCGGGTCGCTGAACCTGCCCGACACCGAACAAGGTTTTGAAGTGGAACTGCATCTGTGACCCATCCGATGAAGAGCAAGGGCGGCCCGGCGCGCCTGTTCAAGGCGCTGCGCTACTCCTGGCAGGGCATCCGCGCCGCCATCCGCCACGAGGCGGCCTTCCGCCAGGAGCTGATGCTGTCGCTGCCCCTGCTGGCCTGCACCCCCTGGGTGGCGCAGGGCAGCCTGCACGCATTGGGTCTGGTCGGCGTCTGGGTGGCGGTCTGGGTGGTGGAGCTGCTGAACTCGGCCGTCGAGGCGCTGGCGGACCAGCAGTCGCTGGAAAAAATGCCGCTGCTCGGCCGCGCCAAGGACCTGGGCAGCGCCGCCGTGCTGCTGACGCTCAGCTTTGCGCTGCTGGTCTGGGGTCAGGCGCTGTGGACCTGGTTGCAGGCCCTGCCCCCCTGACGCGGGGGCTGCTCGAGCCGGGCCACTTGCTTACAGTCGCGGCCGTTTTCAACCTCTCAAAACGCGCCACAGTGCGCCAGGAGCCCTCGATGAGCCGTTCCCTTTTCACCGCGCTGGCCGTCAGCGCTGCCCTTTTCGCAGCGCCGCAAGCCCAAGCGCTCACGGTCATCGACTTCGAGGACTTCGTCGCCCCCGGCTGCTGTGCGCATCCGGCCGCCGGCTACCAGGGCTTCAACTGGGGCTTCACCGGCACCAGCTGGGTGGTCGCGCAGGACTCGGCCAACGTGTTCAGCGGCGTGGAAGTGGCCTCGGGAAGCAACTACGCCTGGAGCAACGGCGCCAACGACCTGTCGCTCAGCCTGCAGGGTGGCGGCAGCTTCGACCTGCTGGGCTTTTCGGCGCGTGGCGGCAACATTCCTGTGGTGACCGCCACCGCCCGCGGCTTCCTGGCTGGCGTGGAGGTCTATACCGTGGCGCTCGAGCTGACCGATACCCACAGCTGGCAGGCACTGAATTTCCTGGGCATCGACGAACTGCGCATCACCGACCAGCTCAACAACGTGCTGATCGACGACATCACCGTCTCGGCCGTGCCGGAACCCGGCAGCGTTCTGCTGATGGCGGCCGGTCTGGCCGTGGTGGGCCGGCTGCGCCGTCGCACCGCCGCCTGATTTCACGGCGGTCCGGGTGACGCCATGCGTCACCCGCCTCGAGTGGCCGGTGCGTTGCCTGAGGCCGCCATCAGCCGCGCCAGCCCGTGCAGCGTATCCAGCATGGGGGTCGGCACGCCGACCTGCTGAGCGATCTCGCGCGGCGCGGCCAGCAGGGCGTCGAGCTCCAGGCTGCGGCCGGCCTCGCGGTCCTGCAGCATCGAGGTCTTGAAGGCGCCGAGGCGGCGCGTGATGGCGTGGCGGTCGGCCGGCGTCTGCGACACCGGGCAGCCGACGCGCGCACCGATGGCGGCCAGCTCGTGCATGCAGGCGTCGGTGAAGCGGCAGACGAGCGCATCGTCGAGGATGCGGTCGGTGGTCACGCCGCACAGCGCCGAGATCGGGTTGGTCGTCGCGTTGCCCCAGAGCTTGTACCAAAGCGCGGCGCGGATGTCGGCGCTGGGCTGGGCCTCGAAACCGGCCCGGCACAACAGGTCCACGACCGCGCGCTCGGCCTCGGAGCCGGGCTGTGCCGGGTCGCCGATCAGCCAGCCCTGACCCATCACATGGCGGATGCAGCCCGGCTGCGGCGCCTGGCAACTGGCGTGCACCACGGCCCCCAGCACGCGATCGGGCGGTAGCAGCCGGTGCACCGCGCCACCGGGGTCCACCGCCTGCACCGGGCGGTCGGCGAAGAACCACCAGGGCACGCCGTTCATCGCCGTCAGCACCTTGCCCTCGGGCGCCAGCAAGGCGGCCACCTGGGGCGCCGCGCCGGCCAGCTGCTGGCCCTTCACGGCCAGCACCACCAGATCGTGTCGTCCGAGCTCTTGCGGGTCGTCGGACACCCGCAGGCGCAGGTGCTGCGTCTGCCCGCCCTCCTCCAGCGCCAGGCCCTGCTCGCGCACTCGCTGCAAGCTGGCACCGCGCGCCAGCAGGCCGACGTCCACCCCGCACAAGCCCAGGCGCGCCGCCAGCCAGCCGCCGATCGCCCCGGCCCCCACCACCACCACCCGCAACTCAGGCATCCCCGTCCCTCCAGAATGCGCGCCAGTTTCCCCGAAGGACGCCGCAATGAAATACCTGCACACCATGGTCCGCGTGCGCGACCTCGAAGCCTCGCTGAAGTTCTACGTCGACGCGCTCGGCCTCGTCGAGCTGCGCCGCAGCGAGCACGCCGCCGGCCGCTTCACGCTGGTGTTCCTGGCCGCGCCCGGTGACGAGAGCGCGCAGGTCGAGCTCACCTTCAACTGGCCGGACGAGAACGGCCAGGTCGAGGACTACGGCAGCGCACGCAACTTCGGCCACCTGGCCTATGCGGTGGACGACATCCACGCCAGTTGCCAACGCCTGCTGGACCACGGCGTGACGATCGTGCGCCCGCCGCGCGACGGCCGCATGGCGTTCGTGCGCTCGCCCGACCTCGTCTCCATCGAGCTGCTGCAGCGCGGTGCGCCGCTGGCGCCGGCCGAACCCTGGGTGTCGATGCCCAATATCGGCAACTGGTAGGCCCCGTTCGCGCCACCGGCAGGCCGTTGAGCCGCCCGGTTGGCCATCCGTCGCAGCAGCACGGCGCCGCCGCAGCCCGGCGGGCAGCATGCGCTCCATTCACCCCCCACGGAGCCCGCCATGCAACACCCCGCCAGCCTCACCGAGTCCGAACTGCGCCGCAGCGCCAAGAAGCGCGTCGACCTGAAGATGGGCTTCCTCACCCACCTGGCGGTCTACCTGCTGGTCAACGGCGTCTTCGGCCTGCTGGCCGGCGACGGCTTTGCGGTCCTCGGCCGGCTGGGGTCCGGGCAGGGCGCCTTCCTGCCCATCCACGGCTGGACCCTGGGCCTGGCCATCCACGGCGTGGTGACCCTGCTGAGCCTGAGCGGCGGCAACTTGCGCGAGCAACTCATGCAGCGTGAACTCGAGGCCCTGCGCCGCCGCGCACCGTGATCAAGGCGCCGGGCTGAGCACCAGGATGCGCAGCCCGCGCTCCGGGATGTCGAGCCGCTCGCCCAGCGCGAAGCGCTCGCCGCTGAACCAGTCGCGCGCCTGCCAGCGCGAGCCCGCCGGCAGCATCTCGGCAAAGCGCGCCAGTTCCAGCGCGGCGGCCGTGGCGTTCTTGTTCATCGCCACCATCACGCGCCGCTGCTGCCCCGGCGCGTGGCGGAAGTAGGCGTACACGCCGTCGCTCGGCAGGTACTGGGTGAGCCGGCCGCCGTGCAGCAAGGGCTCGCGCTTGCGCTCGTTGAGCAGGGTGCGCACGAAGCGCTGCATGGCCGCCTGCTCGGGCGCCAGGCCCTGGCCGCTGAAGGCGCTCACCGCGTCGCCGGCGAAGCCGCCCGGCATGTCGGCGCGCAGCGCTCCGTCGTCGCGCGGGTAGGGGCCGCGCAGCGCCAGTTCGGTGCCGTAAAAGAACTGCGGGATGCGCGGCACGGTGGCCACAAAGGCCAGCGCCATGCGCGCCAGATCGAGGTCGCCCTGCAGCTCGGCCAGCAGGCGCGTGGTGTCGTGGTTGCCGTCGAACAGCATCAGCATGCCGGGCTCGGGGTAGACGAAGTCGAAGCCCAGCGCCTGGTAAATGTCGAAGAAGCCCTTCATCTGACCGCCCTGGCCCTCGGGTTCGAGCAGGCCCTTGCGCAGCGCCGCCACCAGCGGAAAGTCCATCATCGAGGGCATGTGCGAGACGTAGCCGTCGTGGTTGCGCTGGCCGCGCTGCCAGTAGGCCACCATGGGCGCGTGGTCGCTCATCTCCTCGCCCACCAGCGCGAAGCGCGGGTACTCGGCCATCACGCGGCCCGACCAGCGCGCCAGGAAGTCCTTGTCGGCGTAGGAATAGGTGTCCTCGCGGATGCCCGACAGACCGGCCCATTCGATCCACCACAGGGTATTCTGGATCAGGTACTCGCCCAGCAGCGGCTGGCGCGTGTTGAGGTCGGGCATGCTGTTGACGAACCAGCCGTCGACCATGCCGCGCAGATCGTCCTGGGCGCGGTGCGGGTCCAGCACCGCGATGTGCGCATGGTTGGTCAGGCGGCGCGGGTTGATCCAGTCGCGCGTCGGCAAGCCCTCGGGGCGCAGCCAGCGGTGCTGGTCGCCGATGTGGTTGAGGATGATGTCGTGGATGACGCCGATCCCCTTGGCGCGCGCCTCGGCCACCAGGCGGCGGTAGTCCTCGTTGCTGCCGAAGCGGGCGTCGATGCGGTACAGGTCGGTGGGCGCGTAGCCGTGGTAGCTCATGCGCGGCATGGCGTTCTCGGTCAGCGGCGTGCACCAGAGCATGGTGAAACCCATGTCGGCGATGTAGTCGAGGCGCTGGCGCAGGCCCTCGATGTCGCCGCCATGGCGCGCCAGCGGCTGGCTGCGGTCCACCGCGTCGCTGAAGTCGCTGCCTGGCGGCAAGGGCGTGCGGTGCCCGCCCTGGGCGAAGCGGTCGGGTACCACCAGGTAGACGGCGTCCTGCGGCCCGAAGCCGCGGCGCTGCGCCGAGCCCGGCTCGCGGGCCAGCAGCGGGTAGTCGATCGGCAGGATCTGACCCGCGCGCCCCTGCAGCTCGATGCGCAGCCGCCCCGCCGCCGCATCGGGCGCCAGCTGCAGGAACACGAAGAGGTGGTTGGGCCCGTCGCCCGGCCGGCTGCCCGTCAGGCGCACGCCGCGATGCGCACGCAGGCGCGGCCGCAGCGCCGCCACGCCCGGCCCCTCGATCAAGAGCTGCAGCTGCGGGTGGCGCATGCCCACCCACCAATTGGGCGGCTCGACGCGTTCGACGCGTTCGGTGGACGCGCCCGGCGTCGAAGCCGGCGCCGCTGCGCCGCCCGTCAAGAAAAGCAGCGCCATCAGCAGCGCCCTCCAGTGCGAAACCATGGGCTGATCCCTCTTCGAGTGAGTCATTGAAGCTGCCAGCGCACGGCCTGGGCACGGCGCTGGCGGTAGAGCGCGAGCAGCGCGGCGTCGTCGAGCGCCGCCTCGTCGGCGGCCAGGGCGCCCAGCAGGCGCAGCTGCGGGCTCGCCTGCGCCAACTGCTGCAGCAGCCAGTCGGCGCGGCGCAGCGTGGTCGGCGTACACGAACGCCCGCGCAGGTCGTCGTCGAGGTCCGCCGCGTGCGAGCGCCAGGCCTCCTGCAGGTAGAGGCGCGGCAGCGCCGCCGGCTCGTCCAAGCGCCAGCCGCGCAGCAGGGCTTCGAGCCATTCGCCCAGCGCCGGCTCGGCCGACCGCTCGGCCAGCTCGTCGCGCAGCTGCTCGTAGGCCGTGCGGGCCACGCACTTTTCGAGCGCGAAGGCCTGCAGTGCGGCGTCCAGGCCCTGGCTGTGCTCCAGTTCCAGCAGCTGGGCGAAGTAGCAGCGCGTTTCGAAGCGCTCGACCGGGTGGAACTGCGGCGCGCTGCGGCCGTCGCCCGCGCTGTTGAACTGGCGCAGCGGGTCGAAGCGGTAGCAGTAGCCGAAGTCGAACAGCATCAGCTGGCGCCCGTCGTCGAGCAGATTGCCGGGGCTGTAGTCCCACTCGAAGAAACCCTCCAGCCACAGGCGCGTGCCGAGCGCGAAGAGCTGCGCCAGTTGGCGCTCGTTCCATTCCTGCGGCGTGCTGCCCTCCAGCCAGGGCGAGAGGATCAGGCCGGCCTGCAGGTCGGCCCACTGCGTCGGGCACAGGCCGGCCCAGCAACCTGGGTCGGCGGCGCGCAGCGGCTCCAGCTCGACGCGCCGCAGCAGCTCGTTGACGAAGGCCAGCTCGCCGTCGGCATTGCGCACCAGCGACGCGGCGCGGCAGCGCTTGAGCGCCCAGCGCCGGCCACCGGCGTTGAGTCGCCAGACCTCGGCCGTCAGCCCGCCGTCGAGCACCGCCTCGACCTGCGCATCGTCAGGCGCGAGCGCCATCAAGCCCTGGCGCGTGAACGGCGTGCCGGCCAGGCTGCCCAGGCTCAGCGTCGCTGCGCCATCGCGCAAGGCGCGCTGCGCGGCGTGGCGAAGGGCATCGAGGCTGGGCATGGCGAGAATTCTCGGCAGCGGCGACGCGCCGCAGCCTCCACCCCGGGGGTGGAATCGACGCCCGCCCGCATGAAGCCCTCATCCCCCCTGCTGCCCCACGACCTGCTGCACCGTGACCCGGACGACGCCGAACTCTGGGCGCTGTTCTGGGGCCCGGAGCGCGACCCGCTGGGCGTCTGGCTGAACCGCGCGGCCGGCCGCGCCGACACCCCCGCCACGCTGGCCCTGCAGGCGGCCTGGCAGGTGGAGGTGGAGCGCCTGCCGCACGCGTCGGAGCGCCTGCTGCGGCGCCAGACCCTGGAGCACGCCGGCCTGCGCGAGCTGCTGGCCGGCGCCGCCGCGCAGCAGTTCGACGCTGCGGCCGCCGCCGTGCGCCATCTGCAGGCCGCGCTGCGGCACTTCCCCGACGCCCTGCACCCGCTGCACGGCTGGGCCAGCGTGCAACTCGGGCTGGCGCTGCTGGAGGCCGGACAGGCCGACGCCGCGCTGGCCCCGGCCCAACGCGGCCTGCACGTGGCCGACCGCGACGGCCTCGTCTGGCTGCGCCTGGATGCGCTGCGCGTGCTGGCGCGCCTGCACGACGAGCGCGGCGAGGCCGCCGCACGCGACGCCTGCCTGCGCGCCGCCCTGGCCGAGCCGGGCTGGCTCGCGGGGCGGCAGGGCAAGGACGCGGCGCCCCCGGCGCTCGATTCGCAGCGCCGCCTGGCCCGGCAGGTGGCGGCCCGAGAGGGCATCGAAGCGCCGCCGGCCCAGGCCGCAGCGCGCCACACCGCCGAGCGCCTGCAGCAGGCCCTGGCGCTGCGCCTGTGGGGTGGCATGGATGCGCTGACGCAGGCGCGCGGCGCGCTGGAGCCGCTGCACGAGGAGCTGCAGCTCGGCTTTCGGCCGCAGAAATGGCGGGTCGAGTTCGGCTGGCTGGCGCAGCTGCTGGACCTGGCCCACGCGCCGCCGGCGTTCGAAGGCTGCGGCCTCTACGCGCTGCAGGCGCAGGTGCTGGCGGCGGGCGACGCGCTGCGCCGGCGCCAGCCCTGGGCCCGGGAGCGCTTGCAGGCCCTGCAAGGCGACCTGAGCGCCGGCGGGCTGCGGCGCAGCGCCGCCCGGCTGGCCCTGGTGCAGGCGCTCGGGCAGGCCGAGCCGCACGCCGCGCTGCTGGCCTGGGAGGCCGACCCGGCCGCCGACCCGCTCGACCTCTTGTGGATGGCGCCGCGCATGCAGGCGCACTGGGCCACGCTGCTCGGCGCACCGAGCCGCGCTCGCCCGGCATCCCGGCAACGCTGGCTGCAGCAGCTGCGGGTGTTGGCCGAGCCGCGCGGCGGCGCACGGCCCTCGGCGCCGGCGCCGGTTCCCGAGGGCCTGAGCGCGCGCGAGGCCGAGGTGCTGCGGCTGATCGGCGAGGGCTGGAGCAATGCGCAGATTGCCGCGCGCCTGGCGCGCAGCGAGGCCACCGTGAAGACCCACATCAACCGCGTGTACGCCAAGCTCGGCCTGAGCAACCGCGACGCCGCGGTGCAGCGGGCCCGCGAGTGCTTCGGTGAGGGATTCGTAGAGCGCGGCGGTGAGGGCGGCACCGAATCGACCGCCGCAGCCTGAGCGGCGGCGTCCTGCTCAGCCGACCCGGCAGACCTTCAGCATATTGGTGCCCCCCGGGTAGCCCATCGGCTCGCCGCAGGTGATGGCGTAGGTGTCGCCCGGCATCAGCACGCCGCGCTCCACCAGCAGCTTCTCGGCGGCCAGCAGCGCCGCGTCGCGGTCGTCGAACTTCGGCATCAAGAGCGGGTAGACGTTGCGGTACAGGCTCATCTTGCGCTGGCTGATGGGCTGGGTGGTGAGCGCGTAGATCGGCACGCGGATGCGGTGGCGGCTCATCCACAGCGCGGTGCTGCCCGACTCGGTCAGCGCCAGGATGGCCTTGCAGCCCAGGTGGTGCGCGGTGAACAGCGCGCCCATGGCGATGCTCTGGTCGATGCGCGCGAAGGCGCGGCCGGCGAAGTCGGTGTCCAGCGTGACGAACTCGGCGCGCTCGGCCTCGAAGGCGATGTTGGCCATCTGCTCGATGGTCTCCACCGGGTACTTGCCGGCCGCCGTCTCGGCGCTCAGCATCACGGCGTCGGTGCCGTCGAGCACGGCGTTGGCCACGTCGCTCACCTCGGCGCGCGTCGGCACCGGGTTGACGATCATCGACTCCATCATCTGCGTGGCGGTGATGGTCAGCTTGTCCATGTCGGCCGCCATCTTGATCATGCGCTTTTGCAGCGCCGGCACCGCCGCGTTGCCCACCTCCACCGCCAGGTCGCCGCGCGCCACCATGATGCCGTCGCTGGCCTTGAGGATGCTCTCCAGCAGCGGGATGGCCTCGCTGCGCTCGATCTTGGCGATCAGCCCCGGCTTGTGCCGGTAGGGCTCGCCGGCCACGTTGGCCAGTTGGCGCGCCAGCTCCATGTCGGTGGCGCTCTTGGGGAAGCTCACCGCCAGGTACTCGCACTGGAAGGACATGGCGGTCTTGATGTCCTCCATGTCCTTGCCGGTCAGCGCCGGCGCCGTCAGCCCGCCGCCCTGCTTGTTGATGCCCTTGTTGTTGCTGAGTTCGCCGCCGATCTTCACCACGGTGTGCACCGCCGCACCGCGCACCGCCTCGACGGTGAGCACGATCAGCCCGTCGTTCAGCAGCAGGGTGTCGCCGGGTTTGACGTCGCGCGGCAGGTCCTTGTAGTCCAGGCCCACGCAGTGCACGTCGCCCAGCTCGCTGCGGTCGGCGTCGAGCACGAAGGCGGCGCCGTTCTCCAGCATCACCTTGCCTTCCGCGAACTTGCCGACGCGGATCTTCGGGCCTTGCAGGTCGGCCATCAGCGCCACCTCCTTGCCCACGCGCCGCGCCGCCTCGCGCACCGTGGCGGCGCGGTCGATGTGGTCCTGCGCCTTGCCGTGGCTGAAGTTCAGCCGCACCACGTCGACGCCGGCGCGCAGCATGCGCTCCAGCACCTCGGGCGACGAGGAGGCGGGGCCGAGGGTGGCGACGATCTTGGTGGCACGGCTCATGGCGATGTAACCCAGTTACGGAATTCGTGGATTATGCGATTACATGCGGCGCCGCTGCGCCATCTCCTCGCCCATGGCCTGGCATTGCGCCGGCGTGCTGAGGGCGCGCAACGGCGGGTAGGCCTGGCCCTCCTCGGCCTCGATGTGCGCGGCGTACAGCGCCGCGTAGCGCGCGCAGGCCTCGGCGTCCAGCTGCAGCGCCTGCCCGGCGGCAATGGCGGCCAGCACTTCGCGCAGGCTGCGCCACTGCGCTTCCATGGCCTGGTGGTCGGCGTGCAGGCGCTCGGCCAGCGCCGCCTGGCCGAGTTCGCGCAGGCGCGGCAGCACATGGCGCTCCTCGTCCTCATGGTGCGCCGGGCCGGCCTTGTCGAAGTAGCGCAGCACGTCGCCGGCGGCCTCGCGCGCCTGCACGTCCACACCCTGCTCGGCCACATGGGCCTGCAGGCGCTGCAGCAGGCGCAGCGAGCGCTGCACGCGCTCGTGGCAGGCCTCCAGCATGTCGAAGGGTTGGTCGAAGCCGACGGCGGGTCCGGCGTGCAGGTCGATGCGGCTCATGGCGCGCTCCAGGGCATGGGGTGATGGGTGAGCGCCGTGGCCGCCATCAGCGCCACGCAGCTCAATGCGGCGAGCCCGGCCAGGCGCTTGCCGCCCGGCGTGGGTGCTCGCTTCAGCGCCAGGCTGCCGCAGACGATGTAGCCCAGCAGCCAGAGCAGCTTCACGCCCAGCCAGGGCTGGTGGACGGGGTGCAGGCCGAGCAGCGCCCACAGCGCGGCGCCGCTGGCCAGCAGCAGGGTGTCGAGCGCGGCGGTGCCGATGCGCCAGCCGCGCTGCAGCGGCCACGCCGCGCCGCGCAGCACGGCGAGCCAGCGCAGCACGAAGCCGGCGACGCTGAGCGTGACCAGGGTGAGGTGGAGGTGCTTGAGGGCGGGGTAGTGGTCCATGGGGGGCATGGTGCCGTAAGGGCTGCGGGGGGCCACTTTGCAGCGGTTTCTGACGGTCGAGGCCGGCGTCCGTACGGCAGCAATGTGCCCATTGCGGGCATTCGAAGTCGTCCCTGATGACCAGCTCGAACAGCGCATTTCTTGGCAACTGTCCGCTGTTCGGTAGGTCGACCAAAGTGTTCGCCATGGGTGACACTGGGAATGGGTG
>JAYRUQ010000037.1:0-24004 GCA_041919015.1 Inhella sp. | reverse complement strand
CTGTCCAGCCTGATGGAGCCCTTCATCATCGTCATCCTGGGCACCATCATCGGCGGCATCGTGGTCTCGATGTACCTGCCGATCTTCAAGCTGGGTCAGGTCGTGTAAGAGCCCGTGAAGCATTCCGCCCCACCCGCTCGTGCGCCCCAGGCGGCGCTCCTCTGCGTTGCAAATGCTCGCCGCAGCTCCGGCTGCGACTGCGCTTTGCGCCTTGATCAACACCCCCTGGTGCTCCCGCTCGGGCGCGCCGGAACACTTCACGGGCTCTGATGTCGATGGAGTTCTGGTTCTCGCCCTGGGTGCTGGGGCTGCTCGGGCTGTGCATAGGCAGCTTCCTCAATGTGGTGGTGTACCGGCTGCCGCTGCGCATGGAGCTGGAGTGGCTGAGCGACTGCGGCGAGTTCCTGCAGGACGAAGCGATGCTGGCGCGAACCCTGCAGCCCGATGCCAAGCGCAAGGCCGAGATCGGCGCCTTCGGCAAGCGCCTGGTGGCCGACTGCCAGGCCCACCCGGCGCCGGGTCTGGCGCGCCCGCGCTCGCGCTGCCCGTCCTGCGGCCACCTGATCACCTGGTACGAGAACATCCCGGTGCTGAGCTGGCTGATGCTGAAGGCGCGCTGCTCGGCCTGCAAAACGCGCATCAGCGCGCGCTATCCCCTGGTGGAGGCTGCCACCGGCGCGTTGTTCGCCGCCGTGGCCTGGCAGTTCGGGGCCACGCCGGCCACGGCGGTCTATTGCCTGGCGATCGCCCTGCTGTTGGCCGCCGCGCTGATCGACCTCGACACCACCCTGCTGCCCGACACGCTGACCTTCCCGATCGCCGGCCTGGGCCTGTTCGCCGCCTGGATGGGCTGGACCGCCGTCAGCCTGCCGCATGCGGCGCTGGGCCTGATGTTCGGTTACTTCAGCCTGTGGTCGGTGGCCACCCTGTTCAAGCTGCTGCGCGGTCGCCAGGGCATGGCCGAGGGCGACTTCCGCCTGCTCGCCGGACTCGGCGCGCTGCTCGGCTGGCAGCAGCTGCTGCCGATCATCCTGCTGTCCTCGGCGGTGGGCGCGCTGGTCGGTGGCTACATGGTGCTGGTCAAGAGCCACAACCGCGAGGTGCCGATCCCCTTCGGCCCCTACCTGGCCGGCGGCGGTCTGGCCGCGCTGTTCTTCGGCCAGCTGCTGCTGGCGCTGATGCTGCCCACGCTGCTGCCGCAATGAGGCTCGGCCTGACCGGCGGCATGGCGTCGGGCAAGAGCACGGCCGCGCGCATCCTGCAGGGCCTGGGGGCACGGCTCATCGACACCGACGCCATCGCGCGCCAGCTCACCGGGCCCGGTGGTGCGGCGCTCCCCGCGATCGCCGCGCAGTTCGGCGCCGATCTGGTGGACGGCGACGCGGGCCTGGACCGGGCGCGGCTGCGCGAGCGGGTGTTCCGCCACCCCGAGCTGCGTCGCGCGCTGGAGGCCCTGCTGCACCCGCTGATCCAGCAGCAGGCCGAGGTGCAGGCCGCAGTGCAGGCCGACATGCAGGCCGACCCCTGCGGCCCGCAAACCTGGCTGCTGTTCGATGTGCCCCTGCTGGTCGAGAGCCGGCACTGGCGCGCGCGTGTGCAGCGCGTGCTGCTGATCGACTGCGACGAGGCGGTGCAGCGCCAGCGCGCGCTGGCGCGCGGCTGGAGCGCCGCGCAGGTGGAGGGCGCGCTGGCCGCCCAGGCCACGCGCGCGCAGCGCCGCCAGGCCGCCGACGCCATCATCGACAACAGTGCGCTGAGCCTCGAGGCCCTGGAAATGCGGCTTCGCGCGCTGTGCCGGCACTGGCGCCTTCAGCCCCTATGAAAGAATCGCGTCGCTGACGATCCCGGGTGCCTGCGTGCTGCTCTACGAGTTCCCTTTCAACGAATCGGTGCGCACGCTGTTGCGCGTCGAACACCTCTTCGACCGCCTGGACCAGTTGGTGCAGCGCGACGCGGCGCTGGACCACCATTTCGCGCTCGCCACTCTGTTCGAGATCGTCGAGCTGGCGCTGCGCACCGACATCAAGGGCGAGCTGATGAAGGAGCTCGACCGCCAGCGCGCCCAGTACAACGCCTACCGCGGCAACCCGGCCGTCTCGCAGGGGGCACTCGACGAGGTCTGCGGCCAGCTTGACCGCGCCTTCGGCGATCTCAATGCGCTGCAGGGGAAGCCGGGCGCCCAGCTGTTCACGCACGAGATGCTCAACGGTCTGAAGAGCCGGCTCGGCATCCCGGGCGGCACCTGCCAGTTCGATCTGCCGACCTACCACGCCTGGCAGCAGGGCAGCGCCGCACAGCGCCGCCAGGACCTGCTGCAGTGGATGGCGCCGGTGCGGCCGCTGGCGCAGGCGGTGGCGCTGTTGCTGTCGCTGCTGCGCGAGAGCGGCGTGCCGCACAAGGTGGCGGCGCAGCACGGTCAGTTCCAGCAGAGCCTCAACAGCCACAAGCCGCACCAGCTGCTGCGCCTGCGCATCGCGCAGGACCTCGGCCTGGTGCCCGAGATCAGCGGCCACCGGCTGATGGTGTCGATCCGCCTGCTGCGCGCCGACGCCGAGGGGCGCTACAAGCTGGCGCACGAGGATGTCCCCCTTGAACTCTCGCTCTGCGCCTGAGGTCCGTTGCCCGCGCTGCCGGGCCTGGACCTCGTTCAGCCCCGACAACCGCTGGCGGCCGTTCTGCAGCGAGCGCTGCCGCATGGCCGATCTCGGCGCCTGGGCGCAGGAGGAATTCCGCCTGCCGGCACGGCCGCCGGTCGAGGACGACCCCGACCTACGCGAGTAAGCCACGCTGGCGCAGCGCGAGCAGCAGGCGTGGCGCGTCGACGAAGCGCTCAGTCTGCCAGCCGCAGGCCTGGGCCGCGGCGATGTTGGCGGCGTTGTCGTCGATCAGCAGGCAGTCGCCCGGCGCCGAGCCGTAGCGCGCGGCGGCCAGTTCGAAGATCGCCGGGTCGGGTTTGCCCAGCTTCACCCGGCTCGAGAACACGCCTGACTCGAACCATTCGTGCAAGGGGTTCTGGCGTTCCAGCTCGTCGGCCAGCGGCGCCGGCATGTTGGACAGGTAGCTGAGCGGCAGGCCACGCTGCTGGAGCTGCAGCAGCGCCGCCAGCACGGCGGGCTGCGCTTGCAGTTCGGCACGCACGGCTCGCATCAGGTTCTTGAGGGCCGCGTCGCTCCAGCCGGTGCGGGACTGGATGCGCGCCAAGACCTCGTCCTCACCGATGTGACCGAGGTCGAACTGCCCCCAATCGCCGCCGTAGTCCTGGAAGCAGTCCTGCACCGCCCGGCGCAGCTCGGCGGGGCTGCGCGCGCACTGCGGCAGCGCCTGCGCCACCACCCAGCTCGGCCGCCAGCGGAACAACACGGCACCGAAATCAAAGACGACGCGGAGGTTCATGTCAATGAGCCATAGCGGCAAAGTCAAAGACGACGCGGACGTTCATGTCAATGGGCCATAGCGGCAAAGTCCTGAACGACGCGCATCAGGCCTTCAGCCACTGAAGGGCGGCGGCGGTGGAGCCGTCCAGGCCGGCGCTGTCGCCGCTGCCCAGGCGCGGCAGCAACTGGCTGCACAACTGCTTGCCGAGTTCCACGCCCCATTGGTCGAAGCTGTTGAGGCCCCACACCGCACCGCTGACGAAGACGCGCTGCTCATGCAGCGCGATCAGCGCGCCCAAGCTGCGCGGCGTGAGTTCGTCGAGCAGGATCAGCGTCGAGGGCCGGTTGCCGGGGAAGCTGCGGTGGCGCGCCAGCGCCTCGGGCGCCAGCTCGGGGTTGGCCGTGGGCGCTTTCTCGGCCAGCGCCTCCTCGAAGCGCTTGCCCTGCATCAGCGCCTGCGCCTGCGCCAGGCAGTTGGCCAGCAGCTTGCGGTGCTGATCCTCCAGCAGGGCCGCCAGTTCGCCCTCGGGCACGAAACCGTAGCGCGGGCGGCGCACGGCGATGAACTCCACCGGCACCACGTCGCTGCCCTGGTGCAGCATCTGGAAGTAGGCGTGCTGGCCGTTGGTGCCGGCCTCGCCCCAGACCACCGGCGAGGTGGCGTAGGGCAGCGGCTCGCCGGCCATGTCCACGCATTTGCCGTTGCTCTCCATCTCCAGCTGCTGCAGATAGGCCGGGAAACGGCGCAGGCCCTGGTGGTAGGGCGCCACCGAGCGGCTGGTGAAGCCCAGCGCGTTGCGGTACCAGACGTCGAGCAGGCCGAGTTGCAGCGGCAGGTTGGCCTCGGGCGGGCTCTCGGCGAAGTGGCGGTCCAGCGCATGCGCGCCGGCCAGGAAGTCGCGGAAGGCCGACGCCCCGATGGCGATGGCCAGCGGCAGACCGATCACCGACCAGATCGAGTAGCGCCCGCCCACCCAGTCCCAGAAGCCGAACACGTTCTGAATGCCGAAGGTGGCTGCCCTGTCGCGCGCGCTGCTGGTGGCGGCGAAGTGGCGCGCCACGTCGGTGCCGCCCTGGGAACGGAACCAGGCCTTGGCGGCCTCGGCGTTGGCCAGGGTTTCCTGCGTGGTGAAGGTCTTGCTGGCGACGATGAAGAGCGTGCGCTGCGCGTCGAGCTGGGGCAGCACGGCGGCCAGGTCGTGGCCATCGACGTTGGAGACGAAGTGCAGGCGCAGGCCCGGCTTGACGAAGGGCTGCAGCGCCTGCACGGCCATCGCCGGGCCGAGGTCGGAGCCACCGATGCCGATGTGCACGAGGTCGGTGAAGGTGTCGGCACGCACGCCTTCGGCGAAGGCCAGCATGGCGTCCAGCGCGGCCTGCACCTCGGCACCGAAGGGCGCGCCACCCAGCGGGGCGCGCAGGGCGCTGTGCAGCACGGCGCGTCCCTCGGTGGCGTTGATGGGTTCGCCGCGCAGCATGGCGTCGCGCCGCGCCAGCACGCCGGTCTGCGCGGCCAGGCGCAGCAAGGTGTCGCGCGTCGCCGCGTCCCACAGGTTCTTCGACAGGTCGACGCGCAGTCCGGCGGCCTCGAGCGTGAACGATGCGGCGCGCTGCGGGTCGGCGGCGAACAGCCGGCGCAGGTCCAGGTCGCGCGGCAGGGCCAGCATCTCGCCCCAGGCCGGCGTGCGATCGCAGCGCGGCGCGCTCACCGCAGGCCCTCGATCAGCTTTTCCAGCTTGACGGCATCGACGGCGAACAGGCGGATGCCCTCGGCCAGCTTCTCGGTGGCCATCGCGTCGTCGTTGAGCGCCCAGCGGAAAGCGGCCTCGTCGAGCTGCACGGCCGGCATGTCAGGCGCCTGGGCCGGGTCGAGCGCGCGCGCCAGCGGCGCGTCAAGCTGCTGCAGCTGCGCCAGCAGATCGGGGCTGATGGTCAGCAGGTCGCAGCCGGCCAGGGCCTGGATCTGGCCGACGTTGCGGAAGCTGGCGCCCATCACCTCGGTAGGGATGCCATGGCGCTTGAAGTAGTGGTAGATGCCGCGCACCGAGCGCACACCGGGGTCGTTGGCGCCGGCGTTCGCTGCTTCGTCCCAGGCGCTGCCGGCCGACTTCTTGGTCCAGTCGTAGATGCGGCCGACGAAGGGCGAGATCAGCGTGATGCCGGCGTTGCCGCAGGCCACGGCCTGACAGAAGGCGAACAGCAGCGTGAGGTTGCAGTGGATGCCCTCGCGCTCCAATTCGGCCGCGGCCTGGATGCCCTCCCAGGTCGAGGCGATCTTGATCAGCACCCGATCGCGACCCACGCCCTCACGCTCGTAGAGCGCCATCAGGCGGCGCGCGCGCGCCAGCGTGGCGGCCTTGTCGAAGGACAGGCGCGCGTCGACCTCGGTGCTGACGCGACCGGGGATGTGCTTGAGGATCTCGAGGCCGAAGCGCACCAGCACGCGGTCCACCACTTCGTCCATCGGCGCACCGGCATGGGCCTTGACCACCTCGGACAGCAGCGGCGCGTAATCCGGCTGCTGCACGGCCTTGAGGATCAGCGAGGGATTGGTGGTGGCGTCGCGCGGCGCGAACTGCGCGAGCTGCAGGAAGTTGCCGGTGTCGGCGACGACGACGGTGTGGGCCTTGAGTTGGTCGAGCTGGTTCATGGTGGGTCCGGGTGGAGGCGCGCTGGAATTGTCCTGCGTTGACCCGGCCACGAAACCGGGGCATCATTCAGGGCGTAACTTAATTACATCACGGTGCTTTGACGATGGCGTTTGATCTGGTGTTCTTCGGCGGTACCGGCGACCTGACCTGGCGCAAGCTGATGCCCGCGCTGTTCCAGGCCTTCCGCCACGGCAAGCTGCCGGGCGATGGCCGCATCCTCGCGGTGGCGCGTGACGAGCAGAGCGACGAGAAGTACCGCGCCTGGCTCAAGGAGCGCTTCCAGGAGGTCGAGGGCGACAAGCGCCCGAGCAGCGAGGAGTTCGAGCGCTTCGCCGCACAGGTGTTCTACCGCCGCATGGACCTCAGCCAGCCCGAGCACTACGCCAAGCTCAAGGAATGGTTGGGCAGCCGCGAAGGCGCGAACGGCCCCGCGCCGGCCGACACCGTGGTGTTCTACCTGGCCACCAGCCCGCACCTGTTCACGCAGATCTGCGAGCAGCTGGGCGCCGCCGGGCTCAACCACAGCAAGGTGCGCGTGGTGCTCGAAAAGCCGCTCGGCCACGACCTCGCCAGCAGCCAGCACATCAACCGTGTGGTGCGTTCGGTGTTCGAGGAGCAGCAGGCCTTCCGCATCGACCACTACCTGGGCAAGCCTTCGGTGCAGAACCTGATGGCGCTGCGCTTCGGCAACGCCTTCTTCGAGCCGCTGTGGCGGCGCGAGAGCATCGCCAACATCCAGATCACGCTGGCCGAGAAGCTCGGCGTGGGCACGCGCGGGCCCTTCTACGACGGCACCGGGGCCTTGCGCGACATGATCCAGAACCATGCGCTGCAGCTGCTCACCATGCTGGCCATGGAGCCGCCGGCCAGCAACGATGCCGACGCCATCCGCGACGAGAAGCTCAAGGTGCTGCGCGCGCTCAAGCCCTTCACGCCCGAGAGCGTGGCGCGCGATGTGGTGCGCGGCCAGTACCGCGCCGGCAACGTCGACAGCAAGGCGGTGCCCGGCTACCTGGAGGAGCAGAAGGTGCCCGCCGAGAGCCGCTGCGAGACCTTCGTGGCGCTGCGCACCGAGATCCAGAACTGGCGCTGGGCCGGCGTGCCCTTCTACCTGCGCACCGGCAAGCGCCTGGCGGCACGCGATGCACAGATCGTCGTCAACTTCCGCCAGGTGCCGCATGCCATCTTCCCCGGCCCGCAGCGCGCCAACCGGCTCATCATCAAGCTGCAGCCCGAGGACGGCTTGGAGCTTGAACTGCTGGCCGCCAAGGGCGGCGCGCATGGCGAGGCGCTGGCACCGGTCAAGCTGGACCTGGACTTCGACAAGGCCTTCAGCGGAACCGGCAGCGGCAGCGCACGCGTCGGTGCCTACGAGCGCCTGCTGCTCGACGCCATCGCCGGCAAGCTCAATCTGTTCGTGCGCAGCGACGAGCAGGAGCAGGCCTGGCGCTGGGTCGAACCCATCCTCAAGGCCTGGAGCGCCAGCGAGGAGGCGCCGCGCCCCTACAACGCCGGCAGCTGGGGCCCGGCCGCTTCCAGCGCGATGGTGGCGCGCGACGGCTTCACCTGGCCGGAAGAGCTGTGAGCCCGCTGCTGGAGCGCATCAAGGCCGCGCTGCCCGCGCTGCCGCCGGCCGAACAGCGTGTGGCGCGCTTGCTGCTGGTCGACCCACGCGCGTTCGCCAGCCTGCCGGTCAGCGAGCTGGCCGAGCGCAGCAGCGTCAGCAAACCGACGGTGGTGCGCTTCTGCCGCAGCGTGGGTTATGACGGCCTGGCCGACTTCAAGCTGAAGCTGGCCGGCAGCGTCAACGAGGGCGTGCCCTTCGTGCACCGTGCCGTCGAGGAAGACGACAAGCCCGGCGACCTGCTGGTGAAGGTGGTGGACAACGCCGTGGCGGCGTTGCTGCACTTCCGCAACGACGCCAGCTCGCACGCCTTCGAGCGCGCCATCAGCGTGCTCGCCGAGGCCGGCCAAAAGGGTCGGCGCATCGAGTTCTACGGCGTGGGCAACTCGGGCATCGTGGCGCAGGATGCGCACCACAAGTTCTTCCGCCTCGGCGTGCGCTCGACCTGGTGCAGCGACGGCCACGTGATCCTGATGGCCGCCACCATGCTGGGCCCCGGCGACTGCGCGGTGATCCTGTCCAACAGCGGCCGCAGCCGCGACTGCCTGGACGCCGCCGAGATTGCCCGCAAGAAGGGCGCCACCACCTTGATCCTGACTTCCAGCGGCTCGCCGCTGGCGCAGATCGGCCAGGCGCCGGGTCAGGTGCTGCTGGCCATCGACCACCCGGAGGATTTCGAGCGCTACAGCCCGATGGTCTCGCGCCTGCTGCAGCTCATCGCGGTGGACGTGCTGACCACCGGCGTGGCCCTCAAGCTGGGCGAGCGCCTGCGGCCGATGCTGGCCGAGATCAAGAAGAACCTGCGCAGCAAACGCTACGTGGCCTGAAGGCCTCCGGGTCGACGGGGCGGGCGTTCAAGCCTGTGCGTTGGCGGGCCAGAGCAGTTCGTCCACGCCGTAGAGGCGGGCGAGGTCGCGCAGCTGGGTCGGCGCGCTTTCGATGCGCAGCTTCAGGCCATGCTCGGCGCACAGGCGTGCACCGCTGAGCAGCACGCTGAGGACCGAGGAATCGAAGGCCTGCAACTCCGCGGCATTGACCTGCAACTCGCTGCCGGCCTGCGCGGTCACACCGGCCGCCTCGGCACGCAACGCGCGTTCCCAGTCCTGCCAGACGGCACCGGCATTGCCCATCTGCACGGTGGCCGGCAGGCGCAGCAGCGAGTCGGTCACCGCGCTCAGCCCTTGTTGCCCGCGGCGGCCTTGGCGTTGCGCTCGGCCAGACTCTTGATCAGACCGTCGATGCCCTTGACGCCGATCTCCTGCGCGAAGCTGCTGCGGTACTGATCGCCCAGCCAGATGCCCAGCACGTTCATGTCGAAGATGCGCCAGACCGCACCGTCCTTCTCGACCCGGTAGTCAAGCTGGATGGGCTCGCCCTTGCCGCGCACCTGGGTGCGCACCACGACCTCGGTTTCCTCGGGCGCCATGCGCGTGGGGCGGAAGGCCAGTTGGTGGTCCTTCACCTGGCTGAGCGCACCGGCATAGGTGCGCATCAGCAATACGCGAAACTCCTTCTGCAAGGCCTCCTGCTGCTCGGGCGTGGCCTGGCGCCAGAAGCGCCCGACCGCCGACGAGGTGAGGCGCTTGAAGTTCACATGCGGCATCACCTTGGTCTCGACCAGCGCCTGGATCCGGCCCATGTCGCCGGCCTGGATGGCCTTGTCGGCCTTGACCGCCTCGATGGTTTCGATCGACAGGCCCTTGATGAGGGCGTCGGGCGAGCTGTTGTCGATGGCCATGGCCGGCAGGCTCAGGCCGAGCGCGAGGCCCAGGATCCAGCGACGGGGGGTGTTCAGCAAACGGTTCATGCGATCCTCGGATGGCGCCCCCGGGACGGGAGGCGGGCCAGCAACGTTGGCCATGGAGATTCAGTGGACAGCGCCCTATCGGGACGCCGAGGCGGGCGGGGCCGGCGGGGTGACGATCTCGAAGCCCTCGTCGTCCTCGGCCTTGCGCGGCTTGGCCCCACGGCGCTGCAGATAGGCGTCGCGGATGAAGGTGTAGCGGTCCAGCGCGATGTCGTTGAGCAGCTTCTCGGGGCCGAGCAGGCCGGCGCGCACGCTGACGAGCTCCGTGACGAACAAGGTGTTGCGCACGCCCATGTCCGACGTCAGTGCAGCACCGGTGGCCCAGCGGTCGATCGGCAGCGCTGCCGCATCGCGCACGCTCGAAGGACCGAAAGCCGGCAGCACCAGATAGGCCCCGGGGCCCACCCCCCAGGCGCCGAGGGTCTGCCCAAGGTCCTGGCTGCGCTTGTCCAGACCCATCGGCGTGCCGACGTCGATCAGCCCGGCCAGACCCAGCGTGCTGTTCCAGGCGACGCGCGCGCCTTGCTCGATGCCGCGCTGTACCTCACCCTGCAGCAGCCAGTTGACCGCCGACCAGGCGTCGCCGATGTTGCCGAAGAAATTGGCCACCGCCTCGCGCACGACACTAGGCAACGCTTTCTCGTAGGCCAGCGCGACGGGCTTGACCACGCGCCGGTCCAGCCGGTCGTTGAGCGCGAAGGTCTTGCGGTTCAGCGCCTCGTAGGGGTCCTGCGGGTTGCGCTCGGCGCCCGTCACCGCACTGGTGGCGCAGCCACTCAGCAGCAGCGCCACGGCCCAGCCCGCCAGCATGCGTTTCACGGCTGCTTCTCCGCCGAACCGCTGTCCGCCGCCTTGTTGTAGAGGAACTGGCCGATCAGGTTCTCCAGCACCACGGCGGATTGCGTGAGCTTGATGGCATCGCCGGCCGCGAGGTTTTTCTCGTCGGCGCCGGGTTCCAGGCCGACGTACTGATCACCCAGCAGACCGGCAGTGAGGATTTTGGCCGAGGTGTCCTTGGGGAACTGGTAGTCGCGCGAGATGTCGAGCTGCACCACGCCCTGGAAGGTGGTGGGGTCGAGCGCGATCGACTTGACCCGCCCCACGGTCACCCCGGCCGTGCGCACCGGCGCGCGGGCTTTCAGGCCGCCGATGTTGTCGAACTTGGCCGTCACACGGTAGGTCTCGCCGCCACCGCTGCTGCCCAGATTGGCGGCCTTCAGCGCCAGAAAGGTCAGCCCCAGCAGACCCAGCAGCACGAACAGGCCGACCATCAACTCAATGCGTTTCTTTGCCATCTTGGTATCCCGCTTCAC
Organism: Inhella sp.; assembly: GCA_041919015.1. Taxonomy (GTDB): domain Bacteria; phylum Pseudomonadota; class Gammaproteobacteria; order Burkholderiales; family Burkholderiaceae_C; genus Inhella. The sequence goes on along the minus strand of JAYRUQ010000037.1, from coordinate 13,235 downwards.
GGCGTGGAGAACATCAGTGCGGTGAGGATGAAGTCCATCCCCAGCACCCACAGCGATGCGATGACCACGGTGCGCGTGGTCGCGTACGCCACGCCCTCGGGCGTGGCCTCGGTTTCGTGACCCTGGTAGAGCGCCACCACGGTGCAGATGACACCGAAGGCGCTGGCCTTGACCAGACCGTTGCCGATGTCGCGCCAGACATCGACCTGCGTCTGCATGATGGACCAGAAGTTCCCGGCGTCGACGCCGATCAGCAGCACCGCCACCACATAGGCGCCGACGATGCCGACCGCCGAGAAGAGCACCGCCAGGATGGGCATGGCGATGATGCCGCCCAGAAGGCGCGGCGCCAGCACGCGCTGCTTGGGGTCGATGGCCATCAGCTCCATCGCCGCCAGTTGCTCGCCGGCCTTCATCAGGCCGATCTCGGCGGTCAGCGAGGTGCCGGCGCGCCCGGCGAACAGCAGTGCCGTGACGACCGGGCCCAGTTCGCGCACCAGCGCCAGATTGACCACCAGCCCCAGGCTTTCCGCCGCGCCGTAGGTGACCAGCGCGTAGTACATCTGCAGCGCCAGCACGAAGCCCACCGCCAGACCCGAAGCCATGATGATGACCAGGGACCGGTTGCCGATGGCATGGATCTGCGCCAGCACCAGCCCGAAGCGCTGCAGCGATTGCGGCACGGCGCGCAGCAGCTCGAGGAAGAAGAACGCCGCGTGGCCCCAGCCGCGCAACTGCTCCAGGGTGCCGGCACCCAGGCGCGCAACCCAACCCAGCACCGCGTTCATGCCACCGTCCCCAGCAGGTCCTGCGCGATCGGCGGGGCGGGGAAGTGGAACTTCACCGGTCCGTCGGGTTCGCCACGCACGAACTGGCGCGTCTCGGGGTCGGTCGATGCCATCAGCTCGGCCGGCGTGCCCTGCGCCACGATGCGCCCGCCGTTGGCCAGCAGCACCACGAAGTCAGCGATGGCCATGCACTCGGGCACGTCGTGGCTGACCACCAGCGAGGTCGAGCCGGTCACGTCGTTGAGCGTGCGGATCAGCTTGGCGGCCACGCCCATGCTGATCAGGTCCAGCCCGGCGAAGGGCTCGTCGTACATGATCAGTTCAGGGTCCAGCGCGATGGCGCGCGCCAGCGCCACGCGCCGTGCCATGCCCCCCGAGACCTCGGCAATGCGCAGGTGCGCCGCACCGCGCAGGCCCACCGCATTGAGCTTCATCAGCACGATGTCGCGCACCATGGCCTCGGGCAGGCCGCTGTGCTCGCGCAAGGGGAAGGCGACGTTGTCGAACACGTTCAGGTCGGTGAACAGCGCGCCGAACTGGAACAGCATGCCCAGGCGCCGGCGCAGGCGGAACAGCTGCGCGCGGTCGCGCGCGTTCACCACCTCGCCGTCGAACACCACCCGGCCACTGTTGGCGGCGTGAACGCCACCGATCAGGCGCATCAGCGTGGTCTTGCCGCAGCCCGACCCGCCGAGGATGGCCGTCACCTTGCCGCGCGGGAAGTTCAGCGAGATGTCGGACAGGATGAGCCGGCTGGCGTCGTAGCCGAAGCTGACCTTGTCGATCTCGATCAGGGTGTCGGAGCCCAAGCGCGTTGCGTCCTGCCGGCAAAAAGGGCCGCGATGATAAGTGAAAACCCCATGGCCCTGGCAGAAGTCACAACGCCCGGCGGGCCGGGCGTTGTGAGGGCAAGCGCAGCGGGCGCTCAGCGGTCGATCACCTCGCGCCAGTTGGCGCGGCGCGGCGTCGTTGCCGTGCCGGTGGGCTGGCGCACCTCGCGGTACTTGATGTTCTTCGACGCGATCGAAGGCACCGGCAGCACACCGCGGCCGACCGCATTCAGACCCGCCACCATCGAGTCACCCAGGTAGTCGGCCACCACGCCGCCGGTCGCCATATCGAAGTAGTAGATCCATGCATGGCCCTGGCTCCCCTCCTCGCAGCCGGCGATGGACTCCGGCACATTGGAGGCCGCCACCAGGGTGCTGCCGAACAGCACCATGGGCACGTTGATGCGCTCACCGCTGTCGGGCAGGTCGGCCACCCAGCCAGCCTTGGTCTTCCACTCCACCGACATGGCGGTGCCCTTGCGCACCCCGGCGTCGGTGACGATCTCCTGAGCCACCAGCTTGCCGCCGGCACGGATATCGCCCCAGCCTTCGCCGAGTTCGTCCTTGATGGCGTAGACCGATTGCACATCCGTGTTCTCCAGGTCGCTCTTGCCCACCATGCGCCCGGTGCCCACCGCCACCACCGGCGTCTCGACGCCGGCCACGCGCATCAGACCGAGCAGCGGCGGCACCGTCACGGGTTGCGCCTTGCCGTCCTTCTGCAGCGCCGCGAGCTTGATGACCTTGCTCGACGCCCCCACCAGCAGGCCGTCGGGGTCGAAGCGCCAGACGTTGCCGAGGTTGTCGCCGGCGTAGTAACGCAGTGCGGTGGCATCGGTGTTGCCATCGTCGATCCAGGGCGTGACGGGTCCCAGGCCGGCCGGCTCGGCGGCCGTGCCCTCGCCGGTGCTCAGGTTCTCCAGCACCGCGCCGGTCACCGCATTCAGCATGAACAGGCGGCCCTGGCCGTCGCCAACGTTGTTGAAGCCCGAGGGCACCACCACCACCCAGGTGCCATCGCCGCGCTTGGCGACCACGGGCTTGGCAAAGGTGTAACCCAGGTTGGCGTTGGTGAACTCCCACAGCAGCTTGGGCGTCGCCGGGTCGGTCACATCCAGCGCGACATAGGCGCGCCCCCCCGCTCCCAGCCCCGACACCAGGATGGTGCGCCAGCCGGCGCCGTCAAACACGTCCTCGGTGACCGGCGGGCCGTCAACGAAGAATTCATGCTTGCTCGAGTAGCTCTTGTCGCCCAGGGCCCAGAGGCGAGAGCGCACGGCGCTGGGGATGAAGGCCCATTGTTCGACGCCGGTGGCGGCGTCGAACGCGTGCAGCATGCCGTCGTTGCCGCCGACATAGACCATCGGCGTGCGCGTCTTGCGGGTCGCGGTCACGAAGGCGGCATAGCCGGCATCCGTGAAGGAGGCACCGTTCTTGCCATCAAACACAGGTGCCGAGCCGACGATGTCGCCCAGCTTGCTTTCGGCAGCACGGGCGCGGTAATAGGCAAAGTCCTGTCCGCGCAGGAAACTGACCAGGTTCTCCGCCTTGTCGCACTCGGCGCGGTCGGCCACCGCCAGCGCCAGGTAATGCGACATCGAAGCGCAACGTCCCTGGAACTGCGCACCCAGGCCGTCCGCCACCAGGTTCGCCGACGTGAACTCACGCAGTGCGCCGGCATTGGCGTAGAGGATCTTGCGCGCAGCGGGAGCCGGCAGCTTTTCGGCAGCACTCCAAACCGCAGCGTCCATCTTCGGCTCAAAGGTGGCCGGGTCGATGGTGTGCGCCTTCAAGTCGCCATGCCAGCTGCCCGACGTGAAGCTGGCAATGAAGAAGCTGTTGTCATTGGCCACCGGCTGCGTGGTGCTCGTTGCACCCGCCGCGCCACGCCCCACCACCTTTTCAATTTCCGACAGCGCCTTCTTCAGGCCATCGGCCACGCCGTTGGCATCCGAAGCGTTGAAGAACGTGCCACGCCCGTTGACGGCGGCATGCCAGAGGTCGTCGACCTTTGACGCGTCGTTGCTGGGTGCCGGCCAGACCTTGGTGCCGGCCACCAGTGCCGGGTAGTCCGTCGTCAAGCCGCCCTGACACCCGGTCTCGTAGCCGGTACAGAACTTCAAGGTACCGTTCTGCCCGAGGCTCATGGTGAAGGTGGTCAGGTGCTGGTGTTTGGCACTGTCGCGACTGCCCTCCACGACGGGCACATTGTTGGCACAGACGTCCTTGCCGCCTTCGCCCGAGCAATTGCCGAGCGCAGCGGTGCGCAGGTCGGTGTCGTAGAAGTAAATGGCCACGTCGGCCAGGGTGTTGGAGGCACCCCCGCTGCCGTCGTCCTTGGTGTCGCGCATCGGCCGGGCCACCGCGCCATCGCGCTGTCCGACGGTCGCGCCAGCCAGGTCGAAGGGGCCGAAGGTGGCGGTCTCCATGTTGTTGTTCCAGGCCCCGTCGGTCGCCAGGATGGCGAAGTGCTTCTGGCAGGAGAACTGCACCGGGTCGACATCCTGCGCAACCGCCTTGTTGGCGATGTAACGGCCCGCCACGCTCAAGGCACCGCGCAGCGGCGTGTAGCCCGACGGGTTGGTGCCGTGCAACGCGGTGTAGAACTTCTCGCGCTGGCTGCCCACGCCGCCTTCGAAGTCGCGCACATGCAGCCACTTGGTGCCCGACTCCTTGGCCTCGGTGGTGCTGATGCGCGAGAAGCCGACCCGGAACGAGGCGTCGATGCCGAGGAAGGCCGAAGCACTGACGGTGCGCATCATCTTGATGCGGTTGCCGTAATAGGTCCACCAGTTGGCGAAGTTCTGCGCACCGCCATCGGTGGCGCGCATGATCTTGCGCTCGAACACCGCTGAGCCGGGCGCCACGTTCACACGGCTGTTGCACTCCTTGTAGAAGTCGGTCGTTGTGACGATCGAGCCGGTACTGCTGTAGGTCCAGTCGATGGGCTTTTGCGCGCCCTTGTAGCTGAAGTAGACGAAGTGCGGCCAGCCACGCCCCACCTTGGCGCTGGTGCCGGTGTTGTCGGCCGCCGATGAGTAGTCGATGAAGTTGACTTTCAGCTTGCCGGTGTCCTTGTTCCAGGACACGACGTAGCCGATCATCCATTTCTTCACGGAACTGCCGTTGTAGACCGTGACCGGTTCGCCCACCGAGTACCAACTCGCCTGCCGTCCTCCGTCGCTCACGGTCAATTCCAGTGCCGCGTTGTTCACCATGACCGTGTTGTCCTCGGCCAGGTTGCGGATGTTCTCCAGCACATCGCTGGCATTGAAGTTATTGCCGATGACGCCCACGGCCTTCGAGCTGCCGTCATAGTTGACGGCCGGCACATAGGTGTCACCCTCCTTGAACGCCAGCCCGTTGCACTGCGGTGTGCGCACCGAGTACTTGTCGGCCCCTCGGTTGGCGGCCTCCGGCAGGAAGATCTCGCCCATGCTCCCTGAGTCGTCAAGGATGAAGAGCAGGTTGGGTTTGACCGGCGTGCCGAAGGAGACCAGCAGGGGCTCTTGGGCGATGTCGGTCAACCCCGCTTGGGCCAGGGGCGACGCCAGACCGACCGCAGCCAAGGCCGTACGGGAGACGGCACAGGCACTTGGGATGCGCTGGAGAAAGGACTTCATGGGGGTCTCCTTGGCGGGCGAAAGCTCGCGGGTCTTCAATTGAAGTTGACGAGGGTTTCGGTGAAGGTCACCGTGCCGCGCGCGCTCTTGGCGCGCACCGTGATGCGGTAATACGGGCCTGCTGGCGGTCCGGGCATGCCGGTCGGGCAGGAGCCGCGACCCGAGGTGCACTTGACGAGCGCCTCGCCGTCGGTCAGGGGCGTGGCGCAGCTGTTGGCGCCGCCGACGGCTCCGGGCAGCACGCACAGCCGATGCGCCACATAGCGCACCTCGACGCCGTTGTAGGTCTCGGCGTCCGATGCCGTCAGGCAATTGGCGCTGTCGTACTCCACGCCGTCGACCTTGCAGCCGTCGTTGTCCCAGTTGACCCGCACCAGTTGGTCGCCCATGGCCTGGGCACCGCGGCCGGTGGCGTCCAGTGTGGACATGGCCGACGCGTAGTAGCCGCTGGCGGGCAGGTTGGCGTCCAGTCCGGTCGGCGCGGCCAGCAGGCGGGCGCGCAGCGCGGCCACGGCCTCCTCGGCGCCGCGGCTGGCGGCCACCAGCGCGCTTTGCTTCTGCGACACATTGCCCAGGGCCAGCACGCCGGTGTCCACCGAGCGCACCAGGGCCACCGCGCCCAGGGTCAGGGCGACCAAGGCCAGCAGCGCAAAGATCAGCGACAGGCCGCGTGGACAGGTCCGCCGCGCAGGGGATGGGTTCGGCAGTTTCATCATGGTGCGGTCTTGCAGTTGGGACACCGTTCAAGGTCCTGAGGCGGGTGGCGGCGGCGCCGCCACATTGCCCGAGCGGAAGCGCTGGTTGCGCAGCGGCACCACGGTGTCGAAGACGCGGTAGCGGTAGTGCTGCCAGTCGGCCGAGACCAGGTCGACCCGCAGCGTGATGCATTGCGAGCCGTCACAGTCGGCCGCGCCATCCACCGCGGCGGCCTTGCCGACGTCCCATGTCGGGTTCTCGGTGGTCACTTCGTCCTTCTCGTAGTGACCGCTGCGGGCCACCACCGCCATGCGCACCGACAGCACGTTCTGCCAGGTCGCCACGGAGTTGGGGGTGTTGTAGTCGTAGCGGTCGACGGCGCCGTCGCCGTCGGTGTCGCGACCGTACATGGCCTTGAGCAGCACCACACCACCCTGCACCTCGGTGGCGGTGCGCGTCAGCGTGGCGGTGTCGAGCGTCGACACCAGCAGACGCTGGTTGGCGTCGACGCTGAACTCGCGGTCGCTGATGCGGCCGAGGTTGACGAGAAAGGTTCCGGGCCGGCCACCGCTCGGTCCCACCGAGGTGATGGCCGGATGACCGACCGGGTTCCAGCGCGCCGCGCTGTCCAGGCGCGGCACCTGGAAGGCGTTGACGTTCGAATTGACCGGCGCGTTCACCTCGAACAACTCGCAGTTGTTCTCCGGCAGGCCGGCTGCGGCCGGTGTGACGGCCACCACCAGATCGCCCTGCTGGTAGGTGAGGTTGTTGGCCACGCCCACGTAGGTGGCGCCTGGCTTGTAGCCCGGCTCGGTGGCGGAGCCGGTATCGCTCTGCACGCGCACCGGGACGGTGAAACCGTCGGTGCTGCCGATGGTGGGATCGATACCCTTGGCGCTGCTGATGACCCTCACGCGGTCGCTGAGACCGCCCGCCCCCTGGGTGATGAGGACCGGGGCCAGGCGCTGTGGCAGGGCGGCCACCGGGACGCCGTTGAAGACGGCCACCAACTGGCAGCCGACCGCATCGGTCTCGCTGGCGAAGCCATAGCCGCTCGACTCGACCTCGCGCCGCACGCCGAACAGCGCCAGGTTGCCGGCAATCTGCGCGTCGGTGCCCGACGTGGTGCCGCGGCGGTTGCCTTCGGCGGCGCCCAGCACGGTGGCGATGACCAGGGTGCAGAGCAGGCCGATCAGCATGCCGATCATCAGCTCGATGAGCGAAAAACCGCGCCGGGCCGGGGTGGAGAGGGGATGCTGGTTCATCGCGTCACCGAACTGAGCATCTCGTAGCGATGCTCACCTTCCTCGGGAATGCTCCAGGTGATGGTCACGACCACCTCATCGCGCGCTGCGGCGTTGTAGGCCACGCTGCCTGCCCCCTTGGGCAACACCGCCTTCAATTTGCGCTGCCAGTCGACACAGGGCGGATGCGCATCGCAGGCGGCGCCCACGTAATTGGGGTGATTGGCCGGGCTGTCGGCCCACATCAGACCGAGCACCTCGTTGGCCAGCAAGGCGGCATCGGCACGCACCTTGGCGCCGACCTGGGCCTTGGTCATCGAAGCCTGCAGGCCGACCAGGCCAAGCACGCCGATGGCGAAGATGAGGAAGCCGATCAGGGCCTCGATCAGGGCCACGCCGCGCCGGCGTGCCGGACGCCGGGAAGGATGAAGGACTCTTGGCTGCATCTGCGCTCCTTCAGCAAGCCCGGGTGTCGCCGGCGGCCACCGCCGGGTCGCACATCCGCACCGAGCCACCGCCACCGATGAGGATGCGCAAGGGCCGGGCGTCGCCGCCGTCCAGGTGACTGATGTCGATCTGGGTGATCTGCCCGGCCTGGGTGACCTGGCCGAGCGAGTTGAAGACGATCTGGTCGCTGGCGTTGCCGGCGGCGTCCTGCGTAACGATCTTGACCTTGGCGGCGCCCTCGGCGGCCGACCAGGTTTCGACGATGCGCGGGTTCACGGTCTCCGAAGCGCCGGTGCCGCACAGGCCCGCGGGGTCAAGCTTGGCGATCACCCAAGACGGGCCTTCGAGCGAGCGCACGCAGGCGTTGCTGAGCGCCTTGGACGCGTCGCTGACGAGCCAGAAGGTCATGTCGGCATTGCGCCGCAGCGCAACCTGGCGAGCCTTCTCGATGCCGCCCTTGAGCGATTCCGCGGCGTTGCGGACCGCCAGATCGTGCGTCCAGCCAACGATGCTGGGCACCGCGACGGCCAGCGCCAGACCGAGGATGACCACCGCCACCAGCAGCTCGACCACCGAGAAACCGCGCCGGGTGGACATCAGCACTCGCTCCCGCTCACCAGCCAGCAGGCCTTGCCGGAGGCGGCGCCCTTGAACGTGACGGTGAGCTTGGCGTTGGACTGGTCGAGGCTGTACTCGTGCCCGACGGCCGCCGTTCCCGTCAATCCGGTAGCGGTGAGCGTGAAGCCCTGGCCGCCGTCGGTCAGCTTGCAGGCGTATTCGAACTTGGAACCGGTCGGCGTGCCGAACTCGGCCCATTTGGCGGTCGACTTTGCCGCGCAGTCGCCGTCGCCGTAGTTGCGGTAGTCCTGGTAGTAGGACTCCATCTTGATGCGCATGTCCGCCAGTGCGGCGAGCGAATCGGGGATGCTGCCGCGCCGGACATAGTCTCGGTAGGACGGCAGAGCGACTGCGGTGAGGATGCCGACGATGGCAATCGCGATCAGCAGCTCAACGAGCGTGAAGCCTTGCTGGGGTCCGCGCATGGGGATTGACTCCGGGTCTCCGAGCGGGCCTATTCCCGCTTGGCGAAGTCATTCTGTGCCCAGTTCCCGCCCCCGCGCGCCAATTCCGTCACAGACGCCGGGGGGGCCACGACGATCGCCCGCGCCGCGCGGACAAGCGGCAATGGCCTGTGAGGGTTTGTGTCCGCGTCAGCGCGGCAGGCTGCTGGACCCCATCAAGAAGGCATCGATGGAACGGGCGGCCTGACGGCCCTCGCGAATCGCCCACACCACCAAGGACTGGCCGCGCCGCATGTCGCCAGCGGCAAAGACCTTGGCAACATTGGTGGCGTAGCCGCCCTCGTCGGTGTGGGCCTTGGCGTTGCCACGGGCATCCTTGGCCACGCCGAAGGCGTCCAGCACCGGCGCCAGCGGGGCCGTGAAACCCATGGCGAGCAGCACCAGGTCGGCCTTCCATTCCTTCTCGCTGCCCGGCACTTCCTTGAACTTGCCGCCGGCCCATTCCAGCTCGACCGTGGTCAGGCTCTTGATGCGCCCCTTGTCCTTGCCCGACCCGGCGTTGAAGGACTTGGTGGCGATGGAGAACACCCGCTCGCAGCCCTCGTGGTGGCTGGAACTGGTGCGCAGCTTGATCGGCCAGTAGGGCCAGGTCAGCGGGCGGTCCTCCACCTCGGGCGGCTGGGGCATCAGCTCGAACTGGGTGACCGAGGCCGCGCCGTGGCGGTTGCTGGTGCCGACGCAGTCGCTGCCGGTGTCGCCGCCGCCGATGACGATCACATGCTTGTCGGTCGCCAGCAACTGGTGCTTGAGTTTGTCGCCCGCCACCACCTTGTTCTGCTGCGGCAGGAACTCCATCGCGAAATGCACGCCGCCCAGCTCACGGCCGGCCGCCGGCAGGTCGCGCGGCTGCTCGGCGCCACCGGCCAGCAGCACGGCGTCGAACTCGGCCTGCAGCTGTGCGGGGCTCAGCGTCTCGGTGGCGTCGTTGGTGACCTTGCTGCCCTCCGGCAGGTCGCCGACCAGCACGCCGGTGCGGAATTGAACACCCTCGCCCTGCATCTGCTCGACGCGGCGGTCGATGTGCGACTTCTCCATCTTGAAGTCGGGGATGCCGTAGCGCAGCAGACCGCCGATGCGGCCGTTCTTCTCGAACACCGTCACCGCGTGGCCGGCGCGCGCCAGTTGCTGGGCCGCCGCCAGCCCGGCCGGGCCGGAGCCGACCACGGCCACCTTCTTGCCCGTCTTGAGCGCCGCAGGCTGCGGCTGCACCCAGCCCTCGGCCCAGGCACGGTCGATGATGGCGTGCTCGATGGACTTGATGCCCACCGCCTCGTCGTTGACGTTGAGCGTGCAGGCGGCCTCGCAGGGCGCCGGGCAGACCCGCCCGGTGAACTCCGGGAAGTTGTTGGTGCTGTGCAGCACCTCGATGGCGGCCTGCCATTGCTGGCGGTACACGAGGTCGTTGAAGTCCGGAATGATGTTGTTGACCGGGCAGCCGTTGTTGCAGAACGGCGTGCCGCAATCCATGCAGCGCGCGGCTTGCTGCCTGGAGTCGCTCTCGCTGAGCCCGATGACGAATTCCTTGTAGTTCTTGACGCGCTGGGCGGGGGCTTCGTAGCCCTCTTCCAGACGCGGGTACTCGAGGAAGCCGGTGACTTTTCCCATGATCTCGATTCCTTACTTGGCGGCCGCGGTACTGGGCGTGGCGCCGGCCTTGGCGACGGGTTCAGGGGCGGCTGCGACCTTGGCGGCCATCTCGCCCAGCGCGCGCTTGTATTCGTGCGGCATCACCTTGACGAACTTGGCGCGGCTGTCGGCCCAGTGGTCGAGCAGGTGGCGGGCCCGCAGCGAGCCGGTCCACTTGTGGTGGGCCTCGATGAGGCCCTTGAGGATCACCTCGTCGGTGTCGGCCTTGCCGGCCACCTGGTGCCAGCTGGCGCGGGCCGATTCCTGCTCCTCGCGCGGCAGCACCTTCTCCAGCGCCACCATGCTGGTGTTGCAGCGCTTGGCGAACTGGCCGTCCTCGTCGTACACATAGGCCACGCCACCGCTCATGCCGGCGGCGAAGTTGCGGCCGGTCAAGCCGAGCACCACCACGGTGCCGCCGGTCATGTACTCGCAGCCATGGTCGCCGGTGCCCTCCACCACCGCACTGGCGCCCGACAGACGCACCGCGAAGCGTTCGCCCGCCACGCCGCGGAAGTAGGCCTCGCCACGCGTGGCGCCGTACAGCGCCGTGTTGCCGATGATGATGTTGCGCGTGGCGTCGCCACGGAATTCGATGCTCGGCCGCACCGCGATGCGCCCGCCCGACAGGCCCTTGCCGGCGTAGTCGTTGGCGTCACCGATCAGGTACAGGGTGATGCCCGGCGCCAGGAAGGCACCGAAGCTCTGCCCACCGGTGCCCTCCATCTGCATGAACACGGTGTGGTCGGGCAGGCCCTCGGGTCGGCGGCGGATCAGTTCGCCCGACAGCATGGCCCCCACCGAGCGGTTGAGGTTGCGTGCGTCCTCCATGAACTGCACGCGCTCGCCCTTCTCCAGGGCCGGCAGACAGCGCTGGATGAGCTTGTTGTCGAGCGCCTTGGCCAGGCCATGGTCCTGCTGCTCCACATGCAGGCGCGGCACCTCGGGCGGCACCGCGGGCAGGTGGAAGACGCGGCCGAAGTCCAGGCCCTTGGCCTTCCAGTGCGCCAGGCCCTTCTTCATGTCGAGCAGGTCGGCGCGGCCAATCAGCTCCTCGAAGCGCCGCACGCCCAGCTGCGCCATCAGCGCACGCACCTCCTCGGCCATGAAGAAGAAGTAGTTGACGACATGCTCGGGCTGGCCGCTGAACTTCTGGCGCAACACCGGATCCTGCGTGGCCACGCCCACCGGGCAGGTGTTGAGGTGGCACTTGCGCATCATGATGCAGCCGGCCACCACCAGCGGTGCGGTGGCGAAGCCGAACTCGTCGGCGCCCAGCAGCGCACCGATCACCACGTCGCGGCCGGTCTTGAGCTGGCCGTCGACCTGCACGCGGATGCGACTGCGCAGGCGGTTCAAGACCAGGGTTTGCTGCGTCTCGGCGAGGCCCAGCTCCCAGGGCGTGCCGGCGTGCTTGATGCTGCTCCAGGGCGAGGCGCCGGTGCCGCCATCGTGGCCGGCGATCACCACATGGTCGGCCTTGCACTTGGCGACGCCGGCGGCGATGGTGCCGACACCCACCTCGCTGACCAGCTTGACGCTGACGTCGGCGCGCGGGTTCACGTTCTTCAGGTCGTGGATGAGCTGCGCCAGGTCCTCGATGGAGTAGATGTCGTGGTGCGGCGGCGGCGAGATGAGGCCGACGCCGGGCACGCTGTAGCGCAGCATGCCGATGTAATCGCTGACCTTGCCGCCGGGCAGCTGCCCGCCCTCGCCGGGCTTGGCGCCCTGCGCCATCTTGATCTGGATCTGGTCGGCGCTGACCAGGTACTCGGTCGTCACGCCGAAGCGGCCCGAGGCGACCTGCTTGATCTTGCTGCGCAGGCTGTCGCCGGCCTTGAGCGTGTAGTCGGCCTCCACCACCTTGGCGCCGATCACCTCGGAGACCTTGGTGCCGTCGGCGATGGCGATGCCCTTCAGCTCGTTGCGGTAGCGCGCCGGATCCTCACCGCCCTCGCCGGTGTTGGACTTGCCACCGATGCGGTTCATCGCGATGGCCAGCGTGGTGTGCGCCTCGGTGCTGATCGAACCCAGCGACATGGCGCCGGTGGCGAAGCGCTTGACGATCTCGGCCGCCGGTTCGACCTCCTCGAGCGCGATGGCCTTGGCCGGGTCGAACTTGAACTCGAACAGGCCGCGCAGCGTCATGTGGCGACGGCTCTGGTCGTTGATGATCTGCGCGTAGTCCTTGTAGGTCTCGAAGTTGTTGGCGCGCGTGCTGTGCTGCAGCTTGGCGATGGCGTCCGGCGTCCACATATGCTCCTCGCCGCGCATGCGCCAGGCGTACTCGCCGCCGGCGTCGAGGGTCTGCGCCAGCACCGGATCCTGACCGTAGGCCGCGCGGTGCATGCGCAGCGCCTCCTCGGCCACCTCGAAGATGCCGATGCCGCCGACCTGGGTGGGCGTGCCGCGGAAGTACTTGTCGACCAGACCCTTCTGCAGGCCCACCGCCTCGAAGATCTGCGCACCGCAGTAGGACATATAGGTGCTGATGCCCATCTTGGACATGATCTTGCTGAGGCCCTTGCCGATCGCCTTGGTGTAGTTGGCGATGGCCTTGTCGGCGCTCAGGTCGCCCGGCAGATCCTTGTGCAGACCGACCAGGGTCTCGAGCGCCAGATAGGGGTGCACGGCCTCGGCACCGAAGCCGGCCAGCACCGCGAAGTGGTGCACCTCGCGCGCGCTGGCGGTCTCGACCACCAGGCCGACCGTGGTGCGCAGCCCCTCACGCACCAAATGATGGTGGATGGCCGACAAGGCCAGCAAGGCCGGAATGGCGAGCTGGCTGCGGCTGGCCTTGCGGTCGCTGATGACGATGATGTTGTGGCCGCTCTTCTGCGCGTCGACCACCTCGGCGCACAGGCTGGCGATGCGCGCCTCGACGCCCTCCTTGCCCCAG
>JAYRUQ010000036.1:0-24386 GCA_041919015.1 Inhella sp. | reverse complement strand
CGCCGCCAGCTCACGGTGATGTTCTGCGACCTGATCGGCTCCACGCAGCTGTCGGCGCAGCTCGACCCCGAGGACTACCGCGAGATCCTGGCCGGCTACCACCTGATCTGCCAGCGCGTCATCGAGCGCTACGAGGGCCATGTCTGCCAGCGCCTGGGCGACGGCGTGCTGGCTTACTTCGGCTGGCCGCAGGCCCACGAGGACGATGCGCGCCGCGCGGTCAAGAGTGCGCTGGCCATTCCCACCGCCCTGGCCGAGGTGGCGCGCGGCCTGGCCGCGCTGGGCGGCGCGCGCCTGCAGGTGCGCGTGGGCATCCACACCGGTCTGGTGGTGGTCGGCGAGACCGGCAACGAGCGCCTGGCGATGGGCGAGACGCCCAATGTGGCCGCCCGGCTGCAGGGCATGGCGACGGCCGACGGCGTGCTGCTCAGCGGCGCCACACGCCGCCTGCTCGGTGCCGACTTCGAGCTCAAGGCGCTCGGCGCGCAGCAGGGCAAGGGCATGTCCGAGCCCATCGAGGTGTTCCAGGCGCTGTGGGAGCACGACGCCCACGAGGTGCTCGACAGCGTGGTGTCGAGCGAGGCACCGGCCAGTCTGGTGGGGCGCGAGGTCGAGCTGCAGCTGCTGGCCGAGCGCTGGCAGGCCGCACGGCGCCAGAGCGGGCAGGTGGTGCTGGTGTGCGGCGACCCGGGCATCGGCAAGACCCGATTGCTGCGCACCCTGCAGCAGCAGGTGCAGGCCGACGGCGGTGCGGTCAAGGTGATGCGCTGCTCGCCCTACCACCTGAGCAGCGTGCTGCACCCGGTGCTGGAGCGCCTGCGCAAGGATGCCGGACTGCTCGCCGAGGACAGCCCGGAGACCCTGCGCCAGGGCCTGGCGGCCTGGGCGCACCAGATGGGCCTCGACGCCGACGACGCGCTGCCGCCGCTGCTGACGCTGTGCGGGCACGGCGAGGAGACCCTGTCGGCCGGCCGCCGGCGCCATCTGCACGAGCTGCTGGTGCGCTGGCTGCTGCTGCTCAGCGAACGCCGCGTGCTCTGTCTGGTGGTCGAGGACCTGCACTGGGCCGACCCCTCCACCCTGGAGCTGCTGGGCCTGCTGATGGACCAGGTGCCGGCGGCGCGCATGCTGCTGCTGCTGTCCTACCGCCCGGAGTTCCAGCCGCCCTGGCACCACGCCGCCCACCGCGTGCAACTGCACCTGAGCCGCTTCCAGCCGGCGCAGATCGAGCGCCTGGTGCTGCAGGTCAGCGGCGGTCGGCGCCTGCCCGCCGAGCTGATGCACCAGATCGTGCTGCAGACCGACGGCGTGCCGCTTTACGTCGAGGAGGTCACCAAGCTGCTGCTGGAGGGTGACCAACTGGTGGCCGATGGCGACCACTTCCGCTTGAAGGACACGCTGGTTCCGTTGCGCATTCCCAGCACCCTGCGCGACTCGCTGATGGCGCGCCTGGACCGCCAGCATCCGGGGCGCGAGGTCGCGCAACTGGGCGCGGTGGTGGGGCGTGAATTCAACCAGCCTCTCATCGAGGCGCTGTGGGGCCAGTCGTCTGCGGCGCTCTACGAGGGCCTGGCGCAACTCGTGGAGGCCGAGCTGCTGCAGCGTCGCGGCCTGGGCGCGGAGGCGCGCTACCTGTTCAAGCATGTGATGCTGCAGGAGGTGGCCTACGAGTCGCTGCTGCGGCGCACGCGCGAGGACTACCACGCGCGCATCGTGCAGGTGCTGGAGGAGCGCTTCCCCGACATCGGCGCCGCGCAGCCCGAGGTCCTGGCGCACCACTACACCGGCGCCGGCCACCTCGAGCACGCCATCCCGCTGTGGCTGCAGGCGGCCGAGCGGGCCATCGAGACCAGCAGCCACGCCGAGGCCATCGCCCATGTGACCAAGGCCATCGAGCTGCAGGGTCTGTTGCCCGTCGACGGCAACCTGGAGGACAAGCTGCGCAGCGAGATCACGCTGCAGATCCGCCTGGGCGTGTCGCTCACCGCGCTGCGCGGCTACGGCGCCGAGGAGGTCGAGCGCGCCTATGCCCGGGCGCGCGAGCTGTGCTACCGCATCAACGCACAGGACCTGCTGCTGCCCTCGGTCTACGGCCTGTGGCGCTTCCACCTGATGCGTGCCGACTACGCCGGCGCCGGTGGGCTCAGCCAGGAGCTGCTGCAGCTGGCGCGGCGCTTCGACAGCCCCGAGTTCCTCGTGGTGGGCCAGCGCGCGCTGGGCAGCTCGCTCTTCTACACCGGCAAGCTGCAGGCCGCGCGCGCCGCCATGGACGAGGTGCTGGCCCTGCCGGCCGACCAGCACCAGCGTGTGCAGGCCTTCCGCTACGACGTGGTGGATGCGCGCGTCACTGCGGCCGCCTACCGCGCCTGGTGCGCCTGGCTGATGGGCGACGACGCCGCGGCGCTGCGCGACTCGGAGCAGGCCATCGCCACCGCCCGCGAGCTGCGGCACCCCTTCAGCCACGCGCTGTCGCTGAGCTTCGCTGGCTGGATGCACCAGTTCCGCGGCGAGCTGTCGGCGCTGCGCGCCGCGGCCATGGAGGCGCTGGTCATCGCGCACGAGCATGGCTTCGAGTTCTGGATCGGTTGGAACGAGGCCCTGCTGGGCTGGGCCAAGGCCATCGAGGGCGACGCGGCCGGCGGCGCGCGCCAGGTGGCCGCGGGCATCCAGCGCTGGATGGGCACCGGTTCGCAACTCGGGCGCAGCTATTTCATGGCGCTGCGGGTGCAGGCCTTGATGCGCGCCGAACAGTGGGACGAGGCGGACGCCGTGTTGCACGAGGGCCTGGCCTTCGTCGAACGCAGCGGCGAGCGCTTCTGGGAGGCCGACCTGCACCGCCAGCGCGCGCTGTGGCTGCAGGCCCGCGACGGCAGCGCCGCAGAGATCCTGGCGGCGCGTGAGCGCGCGCTGCAGGTGGCCAACGAACAGGGCGCACTCGCCCTGGTGAAGCGCTGCGAGCTGTCGGCGCAAAGGAGCACGCCTTGAATCCGCTGGATCCTGACCCCCTGAAGGCCTTCGTGCGCCTGAGCGCCGCGCTGACCGGCTTCAACGCCGCCGAGCTGCATGGCAGCGGCATGGTGCGGCCGTACTGGGACTTCATGAGCCGCATCGCCGGCGAGCACGGCATGGGCCGCTTGCTCGACGTCGATGCGCGCTCGGACGCCGCACTGCAGGCGCTGCTGGCCGACCCGCACGCCGGCCCGCTGGCGCGCAACCTCATCACCCTCTGGTACCTCGGCCAATGGGTGCAGCTGCCCTACGACTGGCGCAACCGCCACGGCGCCCACGCGCAGGACGAGACCCATTACCTGAGCGCCGACAGCTACGCCGCCGGCCTGGTCTGGCAGGCCATGCACGTGCACCCGCAAGGGGCCCGACAACCCGGCTTCGGCTCCTGGAGCCTGCCCCCCGTCACGGAGCCGCGCGATGGCCAGTGAGCAATACGAGTACGACGCCGTCATCGTCGGCGCCGGCGTGATGGGCGCGCTGGTGGCCAAGAAGCTCACCGAGGCCGGCAAGAAGGTGCTGATCCTCGAGGCCGGGCGCGCCTCGGGCCTGAGCTTCGCCAGCTACCAGAGCTATGTCGAGACCTACCGCAAGGCCGAGATCAAGGACACCAACTCGCCCTATGTGCAAAACGCGATGGCGCCCTCGCCCTACGAGCGCGACATCGCCAAGAGCTCGGAGCGCACCCCGGACCTGAACGGCTACCAGGTGCAAAAGGGCCCACTGCCCTTCGGCTCCACCTACCTGCGCTCGCTCGGCGGCACCACCCTGCACTGGCTGGGCACCTGCCCGCGCATGCTGCCCAGCGACTTCCGCCTGCACAGCCTGTACGGCGTGGGACGCGACTGGCCGATCGACTACGACGAGATTGCGCCCTACTACTGCGAGGCCGAGTGGGCCATCGGCGTGTCGGCCAACAAGGAGGATCAGAGCTACTTCGGCGTGCACTTTCCCGAGGACTACGACTACCCGATGGAGCGCATCCCGCTGAGCTGGTCGGACCTGCAGATCGCCGCGGCGGTGGACGGCAGCACGCTGCGCTTCGGCAGCCAGGACTACCCGGTCTGGGTCGAGAGCCTGCCGCAGGCGCGCAACGCGATCCCGCGCAAGGGCTACACGCCGCAAGGCGCGGTGGGGGCCGAGCATCTGGGCCAGCGCTGCGAGGGCAATGCCAGCTGCATCCCGATCTGCCCCGTGCAGGCCAAGTACAGCGCGCTCAAGACCCTCAGCCGGCTGAACCCGGCGCGCGCCACCCTGCGCACGCAGGCGGTGGCCACCGCGCTGCAGCTGGGGGCGGATGGGCGCATCGCCGGCATCGAGGTCGCGCAGTACCAGGACGAGGCCGGCGCCCTGCCGGTGCATCGCGGCACGGTGCGCGGCCGGCTCTACGTGCTGGCCGCGCACGCGGTGGAAAACGCCAAGCTGCTGCTGGCCTCGAAGGCCGCCAACCGCTCCGACCAGGTCGGCCGCAACCTGATGGACCACCCCTTCTTCATCACCTGGGCGCTGGCGCCGAAGAACCTCGGCATGTTCCGCGGGCCGGGGCAGACCGCCGGCATCCCTTCGTTCCGCGACGGCGCCTTCCGGCGCGACTTCGCCGCCATGCGCATCGACCTGGGCAACTGGGGCTGGGACGTGGCCACCTACCCGCCGGCCAGCGACGTGGTGTCGCGCGTTGGCCAGGGCCTGTACGGCAGCGCGCTGCGCCGCCAGCTGGCCGACGAGCTGCCGCGTCAGCTGCGCATCGGCTTCGACATCGAGCAGCTGCCAGAAAGCCGCAACCGCGTCACCATCAGCCCCGAGTTCATGGGGCCGCTGGGCAGCTACCGCCCGGTGCTGCACTACGACCTGAGCGACTACACCCAGCGCGCCATGCTGGCGGCCACCGAGATCGCCGACCATGTCTACCGCTGCATGGGCATCGCGCCGCAGAACATCCTGTCGCACTACGAACCCAGCGATCCCAGCTACATGACGTTCAAACACAAGGGCAGGACCGTGGGGCTGTCCTTCATCGGCGCCGGCCACCACATGGGCACGCACCGCATGGGCCGCTCGCCCAAGGACTCGGTCACCGACAAGCACTCGCGCGCCTGGGACCACGACAACCTCTACATCGTCGGCTGCGGCAGCATGGTCACCAGCGGCAGCGCCAACCCGACGCTCACCGGTGCCGCGCTCAGCCTGATGGCGGCCGACGCCATGCTCCGACAGCTCAAGCAGGAGGCGCCATGAGCATCCGTACGCTGGCCAGCCTGCAGCGCCATCTGCAATGGGCGCTGGAGCTGGAGCACGCCACCATCCCGGCCTATCTGTGCGCGCTCTATTCCATTCCCGAGGGCGCCAATGTGGCCGCCCAGCAGCAGCTGCGCGCGGTGGTGATGGAGGAGATGCTGCACATGGTGCTGGTGGCCAATGTGCTCAACGCCGTGGGCGGCTGCCCCAAGGTGGACGACCCGGCCTTCGTGCCGAGCTACCCCACCACCCTGCCGCACTCCGACGGCTCGGTGTGCGTGCAGCTGCGGCGCTTCGACCGCGAGGCGCTGCAGACCTTTCTGAAAATCGAGCGTCCCGAGCCGCCGCAGGCCAAGCCCGAGCCCGAGCGCTACCACTCGATCGGGCAGTTCTACGACGCCATCGAAGCGGGGCTGCGCCAGCTGGCCGGCGAACTCGGTCCGGCGCTGTTCAGCGGCAGCGTGCTGCGCCAGGTCGACCCGACGCGCTGGTACTACGGCGGGGGCGGCCGGCCCATCGTGGTCAGCGACCTGGCCTCGGCGCTGGCGGCGCTGGACGAGATCAAGGCGCAGGGCGAGGGCCTGCCGCACAGCGTGTTCGACGACCAGGCGCCCTTCGGCCAGCGCGAGCTGGCGCACTACTTCCGTTTCGAGCAGCTGCGCCAGGGGCGCTTCTACCGTCCCGAGGACTCGCCACGCAGCGGCCCGAGCGGCGACCCGCTGCCCCTGCGCTGGGACCAGGTGCACCCGATGCGTGCCAACCCCCGCATGGCCGACTACGCCGGGCAGCCCGAGGTGCACGCGCTGATGCGCCGCTTCAACCTCGACTACACGGCCCTGCTGCGCGCGCTGCACGGCGCCTTCAACGGCCAGCCGGCGCTGCTCTTCGAGGCGGTGCCGATGATGTATCGACTCAAATACCAGGCCCAGGCGCTGATGCAGCTACCCTGCGGCGACGCCAGCGGCGAGACGGTGGGCCCGAGCTTCGAGTACTGCGTGTGAGGCTCGGGGTCCGGCGCCCGCGCCCCGCCCGACCCCCCGCACCTCCCGATGCCGCGCATGCCCTTCACTTCGACTCTGGCCGTTCAGCTGGGCTGGCGCCTGGGTCTGCTGTTCCTGGCCCTGCTGGGCGGTCTGTCGCTGCTGGCCTATCTGGGTGCCACGGCGGTGGCGCGCGAGCGCCTCGGCCTGCACCTGCAGCGCCAGGTGACGCTGCGTGCCGCGCACCTCGGCCAACCGCTGGAGGAGGCCGAGCGCAGCGTGCGCCGCCTGCACGAGGACTGGCAGCATGCGGCGCAGGCGCCGGCGCCGGCCACGCTGCGCGCTGATTTCGAGCGCCTGTTCGCGCGCGGCGCCGACGGGGTGTGGCGGCTGCGGCCCGAGCAGGTCGATACCCAGCGCCGCCCCACCTTCTACCTGCAGCACGGCGAGCAGGGCCCCGACGACTCGGTGCGCCTGCGCGCGCTTCTGAGCTTCCAGTTGCTGGCGCAGCGCGGCCCGGCGCTGGTGCCGCCCTATTTCTCGGCCTATGTCGACTTCGTCGAGCGCGGCCTGATGGTCTATTCACGCGGCATCGACTGGGGGCGCGGCGCCACGCCGCAGACCAACAACTTCGACTACCCGACCATGCTGGGCTCGGACCCGGCGCGCAATCCGCAGCGGCGCCTGTTCTGGACGCCGGTCTATTTCGACGCCGAGGCCAAGACCTGGATGGTCTCGGTCATCCAGCCGCTTGACTGGCGCGGCCGCTGGGTCGGCACGGTCGGCCACGACGTGTCGCTCGACGCCCTGCTGCGCAACGTCGGGCAAAGCGTCGAGCCGGGCTTTGCGGCGATGGTCTTCAACGCGGCGGGCGGACTGATCGCCCACCCCCAGCTGGCCGAGCGCATCGCCCGAGCGCAGGGCCAGCTGGCGCCGGCGCACAGCGGCGACGCCACCGTTCAGCAGGCCTGGGCGCTGATGCAGCGTCAGCCCGGCGCCGAGCGGGGACTGGCGCCCAGCGACGACGGCCGCCAGCTGGTGGCCTGGGCGCGCATGCCGGGCAGCGGCTGGTGGGCGGTCGAGACGGTCGAGCTCAGCGTCATCAACCCGACCCTGAGGCGCTTCGGGCTGGTCGTGCTGGGCTGCGTCGCGCTGGCCCTGCTGCTCGGGGGCTGGGTGCTGCGCCGCCTGGTGCAGCACCGCGTGCAGCAGCCGCTGGCTTCGCTCGGACAGGCCATCGAGACCCTGCGCGGCGACGGCCTGCCGGCGCCGATCGGCTGGCAGGGCGAGGACGAACTGGCGCGCATCGGCGCTGCCTTCGACCGCATGACGCAGGAGCTCGGTGAGCGGCGCGTGCAGCAGCGGGCGCAGGCCGAGGCGCTGCAGGCGCTCAACGGGTCGCTGGAGCGGCGCATCGAGGAGCGCACCGAGGCGCTGCGTGAGCTCAACGAGGGTCTGCAGCGTTCGGTGCAGCAACTGCAGCTGGCCCAGCAGCAGCTGGTGGCGCAGGAGACCTTGGCGGGCCTGGGCGCCCTGGTGGCGGGCGTGGCGCACGAACTCAACACGCCCTTGGGCAACGCGCTGCTGGCGGCCACCACGGCGCGCGAGCACATCGGCGCGCTGCGCGGCGAATTGGCCAGCGGGCGCGTGCGGCGCAGCGAGGTGGAGCGTCTGGGCGCCGACCTGGTGCGCGCCAACGAGCTGGTGATCGGCGCGCTGGAGCGCAGCGCCGATCTGGTGAGCGGCTTCAAGCGCGTGGCGGTCGACCGCGCCGGTCTGCAGCGGCGCCGCTTTGACCTGCGCGAGGTGACCGAGGAGGTGGTGGCGCTGCTGGCCATCGCCCACAAGCGCCAGCCTTGGCGCTTCGAGGTCGACCTGCCCGACGAGCTGGAACTCGACAGCCTGCCCGGCGCCTACGGGCAGGTGATCACCAATCTGGTCGAAAACGCCGTGCTGCACGGTTTTGCCGGGCGCGACCAGGGCCGCGTGCGCATCCATCTGCTGGGCCGCGATGAGCGGCAGGTGCGGCTGGTGGTCGAGGACGATGGGCGCGGCATTGCCGCCGAGCACCTCGCTGCCGTCTTCAAGCCCTTCTTCACCACGCGCCTCGGCCAGGGCGGCAGCGGCCTGGGCCTGCACATCGTGCACACCCTGGTGGGCGGCGCGCTGGGCGGCCGCATCCGCGTCGAGAGCCCTCCGGGCCAGGGCTGCCGCTTCGTCATCGACCTGCCCCTGCAGGCCCCTGACAACGAACCCTGAGACCGGGTCCGGTCCAGGGTCTCAGCGCGTGGCGCGCCAGGTCTGCGCGCGCGCCTGGGCATCGGCCAGGCCCTCGCGCTGCAGCCAGGCCTGGAAGCGGGGCTCCTCGCGCAAGCGGTCGTAGCGCTGCGCGAACAGCAGGTAGGGGCGGTCGGCCACCAGGGTCGGTATGCGTTCGAGCAGGCCCAGCATCGGCTCGGTGCTGCCTTGTGCCAGCGCCAGTTCGGCCTTCTCGCGCAAGCTGCCCCGCGACGCGACCTGGGCAGCCAGACGTTGGCGGTCCTCGGCCGGGGCCGCGGCCCACAGCTGACCCGAGCGCGCGCCCCGTGCAATCAGCTCACGCGCCAGCAAGGCCGCAGCGTCGTGCTCGCCGAGCGTGCGCAGCGACACCACCAGGCCCACCTGGGCGGCCTGCCAGTTGGGACGCAGCAGCAGGGCCTTGTCGAAGGCCTGGCGCGCGCCCGCGGCGTCGCCCGTCAGCAGCAGGTAGTTGGCCAGCGCCGAGTAGGACTCGGGCGCCAGCGGCGAAACGTTGATGACGCGGCGCCGGTCGTCGAGCGCCCCGGGTACGTCGAGGTCGAGCAGGCGGTGCGTCGAGCGTCGATCCAGTGCCAGTGCCGAATGGGGCTCGGCGGCCAGGGTCTCGTCGAGCAGCCGGCGCGCTTCGGCCACCCGGCCCTCCAGCAGCAGCAGGTCGTGGCGCACCAGGTCGGCGCCGCGCACCGCGGGGTCGATGGCCAGCGCGCGGTCCAGCGCCGCGCGGATCGGCGCCAGGGTCTGCGCCATCTCCACGCCCAAGCCGTCGCCCGCCTGCAGCCTGCGAACCAGCAGCAGGCGCTGGGCTGCGGCCCAGGCCACATGGGCATCGGCGTAATCGGGGTCGATCTGCAGCACCTTGGCGAAGCCGTCGACGCGCCGCTGCACCGCCGCCAGCGAGTCGCCGGGCAGGCTCAGGGTTTCGAGATGCAGGCGGTAGGCGTCCGGGTTGCGCGTGCCGCTCTGGGCCATGGCGCCCTCGTCGAGGCGCAGCTTGAGTTGGCGTGCCAACTGGATGGCCAGCGTCTGCTGCAGCTGCAGCGCGTCCTTCAGGTCCCGGTCGAAGCTGTCGGTCCAGACGGCACGGCCGCTGCGACCGTCGATGAGTTCGGCGCTGACGCGTACCCGCTCCCCTTCGTGGCGGACGCTG
Source organism: Inhella sp. (assembly GCA_041919015.1). Taxonomy (GTDB): domain Bacteria; phylum Pseudomonadota; class Gammaproteobacteria; order Burkholderiales; family Burkholderiaceae_C; genus Inhella. The sequence continues at coordinate 14,720 of JAYRUQ010000036.1, read as the reverse complement.
CCGTCGACCAGCCAGCCGACCCCCAGTTGCGCGGCGATCTCGGGCATCGCGGTGGGCTTGCCCTGGAACGCAAAGCTCGACCCACGTGCCGTCACGCGCAGGCCCTGCACGCGGCCGAGCAGGCCGATCAGCTCGTCGCTCAGTCCTTCGGCGAACAAGCGGTGAGCGGGGTCGCCGCTGCGGCTCGCGAAGGGCAGCACGGCGAGGGTCTGCTCGGCCTTTGCCCCGCCCCAGCTCAGTGCGCCACGCTGGACCAGCACCCAGACAGCCGCTGCGCCGGCCAGCCCGAGCACCAGCGCCACCAGCAGGGCCCGCCACAGCGGCTTGCGCCAGCGCAGCGCGGCCGCCACCACGACCGGCGGCATCGCGTCCGGCGCAGGGGGTGGCGCGGGGCGTGGGGCCGGCGCGGGCACGTCGTCGCCGCCGATGGCAAAGGCGCGCACCGGGTCGGGAATGTTTTTCACCTCGTAGAGGCCGAGGTCGCGGAAGGCGAGGTCGGGCAGCCGGCTGTGCACCATGTCGACCACCGCCCGGGACACGGCGATGCCGCCCGGCGGTCCGAGGCTCTCGAGCCGTGCGGCGATGTTCACGCCGCTGCCATAGATGCTGCCGTCGCTCTTCTCGATGACGTCGCCGACATGGATGCCGATGCGGTGGCGCAGGCGCCGGTCCTCGGGCAGGTCGGTGCCGATGCCGTTCAACTCGGCCTGGATGGCCTTGGCCGCCTGCACCGCCGACAGCGCGGTGACGAAGGCGGCCAGCACCGAGTCGCCGGCCATGTCCACCACGCGCCCACCCTCGGCCTCGATATGGCGGCGGAACACGGCGCGCGCGGCATCCAGCTGCGCCAGCGTGCCGGGGGGGTCGGCGGCCATCAGGCGCGAATAGCCCACGCCATCGGCCTCAAGCAACGCAAGCAGTCGGTCCTGACGGTCCGGATGGGGCGGCATGGGGCTCAGTCTCCCATGCGCCATCGACACGCCACTACCATGCCGACCCGAAGGGCCGCAGCCGGGTCCGCGCACTTTCCAACGGGGATTGCCGATGCAGGAAGGTTTCCACGAACAGCTGCTGCAGGACTTGCTGGTACAGGCCTTCGGCGCCCTCGACGCGTCCAGCCTGGCGCTGCTGCGCGAGCAGTTGCGCTGGGTGGAGGTGGCGGCCGGTCAGACCCTGATGGCGCAGGGCGAGCCGGGTGATGCGCTCTACCTGTCGGTGAGCGGCCGCCTGCGCGCCTATGTGGCGGGCGAGGACGGGGCACCGCGCATGGTGCGCGAGATGGGACGCGGTCAGGTCATCGGCGAGCTCAGCCTCTACACCGATGCGGCGCGTTCCGCCAGCGTGGTGGCGGTGCGCGACTCGGTGCTGGTGCGCCTGGACAAGGCCCCCTTCCTGGAGCTGCTGGAGCGTGAGCCGCGCGCCGGGGTGCAGCTGACGCGCGGCATCGTCGCGCGCCTGCAGACCCAGCACCTGCCCACGCCCTACGCCGCGCCGGTGGTGCAGACCCTGCTGCCGATCAGTGCCGGAGTGGATGCGGCCGCCTTTGCCGAACAGCTCGGGCAGGCGCTGCGGCCTTATGGGCGGGTCTGCATCGTCGACGCCGCACGCGTGCAGGCCGAGCTGGGAACGCTGGGCGAGGACGCCGCCGAGCGCCACCGGCGCACCAGCCTGTGGCTGGACGAGATCGAGGCGGCCCACGATTTCGTGCTGCTGGTGGCCGACGCGCAGCCGACGCCCTGGACCCGGCTGTGCTGCCGCGATGCCGACGAGGTGCTGCTGCTGGCGCGTGCCGACGCCGAGCCGCAGCTGCACGAGAACGAGCGCCTGGCCCTGATCGAACGCCCGCCCTTGCAACGCAGCAGCGAGGCGGCCGAAATCCTGCTGCTGCTGCACGACGCCGAGGCGCGCGCGCCGCGCGGCACGGCGGCCTGGTTGGCGCGCCGGCCGGGCCGACCGGTCGCCGACCACTTCCACATCCGGCCCGGGCTGGCACGCGACATCGAGCGCCTGGCGCGCCTGCAGGCGCGGCGCGGTGTGGGCCTGGTGCTGGCCGGTGGCGGGGCGCGGGGCTTCTCGCACCTCGGCCTGCTGCAGGCGCTGCAGGAGCAGGGCATCGAGGTGGACTGCGTCGCCGGCACCAGCATGGGCGCGCTGATGGCGGCCCTGGTGGCCAGCGATCAGCCGCTGCCGCAAGTGCTGGCGCTGACGCGTGCGGCCTTCCAGGTCAACCCGACCGGCGACTTCAACTGGCTGCCGCTGGTCTCGCTGATCAAGGGGGTTCGGCTGCGCCGCGCGCTGCACGGCACGCTCGATGCGCTGCTGGGCCAGGACGCCGCGCAGGCCGATCTGTCCGACCTGTGGAAGAACTGCCTGGTGGTGGCCACCAATTACTCGCAGGCGCGCGAGGAAGTGCTGACGCAGGGGCCGCTGTCGACCGTGCTTCGCGCCAGCACCGCCATCCCTGGCGCGCTGCCGCCGGTGGTGCTGGACGGCGATCTTCTGTGCGACGGCGGCAGCTTCAACAACTTCCCGGTCGACCTGATGCGCACGCGGCGCGGCATCGGCCGGGTGCTGGGCGCCGACCTGAGCGTGCACAAGCCGCGCCGCCTCGACTTCGACGAGTTGCCGGGAACCTGGGCGCTGCTGCGCGACCGCCTGCGTCCGCGCAAGGCGCGCCGCTACAAGCTGCCCTCGCTGTCGGCCTATCTGCTCAACGTCACCATCCTCTACAGCGCCTCGCGGCGTCGCCAGGCGCAGGCCGCCTGCGACGTCTATTTCAATCCGCCGCTGGAGCGCGTCGGCCTGCTCGACTGGAAGCAGTTCGACCGCATCGTCGAGCAGGGCCATTCCCACGCCCGGCAGGTACTGGCGCAGCCCGAAGTCCAAGCCTTGCTGAAAAGCGCCCCATGACCCAGACGATTGCCTACGCCCTCGGCTTCCTCGGTGCCGCGCTGATGCTGGCCAGCTACCTGATGAAGAGCATGCTGCCGCTGCGCGTGGCGGCGCTGCTGGCCTGCTGTCTGCTGGCCGCCTACGGGGCGCTGATGCAGGCGCTGCCCACGCTGCTGCTGTACGGGCTGCTGGTGCCCATCAACCTGAAGAAGACCCTGCAGATGCGCAAGCTCGTGAAGGCCATCGAGAACGCGCGCGCCGACACGCCGCTTTCCGAGTGGCTGCTGCCGCACATGCATCGGCGCGCCGTCAAGGCCGGCAGCGTGCTGTGGCGCCAGGGTGACCCGGCCACCGAGATGCTCTACCTGGAGCAGGGCAGCCTGCGCCTGGTGGAGTACGGCGAGATCCTGATCGAGGGCGCGCTGGTCGGCGAGATCGGCCTGTTCGCCCCCGACAACCGCCGCACCCTGACGCTGCAGGCCGAAAGCGACTGCGTGCTCTACAGCCTCACCGCCGAGGAGCTGAGCCTGCTGTACTACCAGGAACCCAAGCTCGCCTTCCACGTCATGAAGCTCATCGTCGCGCGGCTCATGCACGACACCGAGAAGGCACGCGGCGCGGCAGCGGCGGCGCAACTGGCCGACGCTTGAGCGACGGCCCGGGCATTGCGGCCGACGCTTGAGCGACGGCCCGGGCATTGCGGCCGACGCTTGAGCGACGGCCCGGGCATTGCGGCCGACGCTTGAGCGGCGGCCCTTGCATTGCGGCCGACGCTTGAGCGCCGGCCGCACCGAGCATCAGTCGCGCGGCACGAAGATCCACAGCAGCGCGTAGGCCAGCAGGCCCAGGCCGCCGGCAAACAGCGTGGCCAGCACGAAGATCAGACGCCAGCCCCAGGCCTCCAGGCCGGTGGAGCGCGCCAGCCCGCCGCAGACGCCGGCGAACCAGCGGTTGGCGCTGCTGCGGCGCAGGCGGTTGAAGGCGGCCACGGGTTCGACCGGATCGGCGGTTTCGGCGGTCTTGCCGTCCAGCACCCGCGCCTTGGCACGCGTGAATTCCTCGTCGCTGAGCTTGCCGTTGCCGTGCAGGGCGGCGAGGCGGTCGAGGTCGTCGGCAAACATGGTGCCCTCCTGGGCGATGCGTTGAACACGGAACGCATCGTGCTCCTCGCCGCGCCCTCCGCCCAGCCGCTTGCGACGCACCGCGCAGCGTGGCCGCCCGTCTGCAACGGCGCCCGACGGGCCGGTGTGCGTCAGCCGTCGATGCGCTTTTGGAACACCAGTCCGGCGTGCTCGCGCAGCGCGTGGAAGTGGATCTTGGGCCAGTTCTCCTGGATGGCGCGCAATTCGGGGGCGTACTCCACCAGGATGGTCGGCGCGTCCACGGCGTCGTGGGCCATGCGGTGGTCGTTGGCGGCGATGAAGCGCTTGAGCTCGGTCTCGTCGTCGGCCGTGACCCAGCGGGCCACCTGGAAGCGGCAGGGCTGGATGCGCGCCTTCACGCCGTACTCGTGCTCCAGACGGTGCGCGACCACCTCGAACTGCAGCTGGCCGACGGCGCCGAGCATCAGCACCGAGCCGGCCATCGGACGGAACACCTGGATGGCGCCCTCCTCGCCGAGCTGGGTGAGGCCGGCACGCAGCTGCTTGGTCTTGAGCGGATCGGCCACCTCGACGTTCCTGAACATCTCCGGCGCGAAGAAGGGCAGGCCGGTGAACTGCAGCGGTTCGCCCTCGGTCAGGGTGTCGCCGAGGTGCAGCACGCCGTGGTTGGGGATGCCGATGATGTCGCCGGCGAAGGCCTCCTCGAGCAGCTCGCGGCGCTGGCTCAGGAAGCTCACCACGGTGTTGGGGCGGAAGTCCTTGCCCGTCCGCGTCACCTTGAGCCGCATGCCGCGCTCGAAGTGCCCGCTGGCCACGCGCACGAAGGCGATGCGGTCGCGGTGCGCCGGGTCCATATTGGCCTGGATCTTGAAGACCACGCCGCTGAACTTCTTCTCGCCGGGCTCCACCACGCGCTGCAGCGCGGCGCGCTCGCCCGGCGGCGGGGCCAGCTCGACCAGGGCGTCGAGCACCTCGCGCACGCCGAAGTTGTTGATCGCCGACCCGAAGAACATCGGCGTCTGGCGGCCGGCCAGGAATTCCTTGTGCTCGAAGGGTGTGGCGGCCTCGCGCACCAGTTCCAGCTCGCCCTGCGCCTGGCCCCAGGCCATGCCGAAGCGGCTCTCGTGCATCGGGTTGTCGAGGTCGCTGATGAGCTCCTCGTCACCGCCCGCGCGGTCCTCGCCCGGCGCGAACACGCGCATCGAGCGCGAGCGCAGGTCCATCACGCCGCCGAACTGCTTGCCCATGCCCACCGGCCAGGTGAAGGGGCAGACCGTCATGCCGAGCTCCTGCTCCAGCTCGTCCATCAGCGCCAGCGGGTCCTTGACCTCGCGGTCCATCTTGTTGACGAAGGTGAGGATGGGCGTGTTGCGCGCGCGGCAGACCTGCAAGAGCCGCCGCGTCTGCGGCTCCACGCCGTTGGCGGCGTCGATCACCATCAGCGCCGCGTCCACCGCGGTCAGCACGCGGTAGGTGTCCTCGCTGAAGTCCTGGTGACCGGGCGTGTCGAGCAGGTTGATGACGCAGTCGCGGTACTCCATCTGCATCACGCTGGAGGCCACCGAGATGCCGCGCTGCTTCTCGATCTCCATCCAGTCCGAGGTGGCGTGGCGGGCGGCCTTGCGCGCCTTCACCGAGCCGGCGATCTGGATCGCGCCGGAGAACAGCAGCAGCTTCTCGGTCAGCGTGGTCTTGCCGGCGTCGGGGTGGGAAATGATGGCGAAGGTGCGGCGGCGGCGCACTTCGGCCTGTTGGCGATCGGTCATGGGGTCTGGCGGGCGGAGAGCCGCTCATTGTCGCCTGCGGGTTTTTCCCGGGGCGGGCGGGTCGGTCGGGCGGCGCCGACCCTCGCGGAGAATGCCACGGTGAGCCATGACGCGGCCCCCTCGGCGGGCCATCCCCAGGTCGGCCCCCGCGTCAGTCGCCGGGTCTGTACCGGACTGCTGGTGGGCGCGGGCCTGGCCGGAGGCAGCGCCTCGGGCGTGCCGGTCACGCGCACCCCCTCGACACCCGTGCCCGAACCGGAATACCGCCAGTTTCAACGGCATATGCTGAAGCTGGCCCTGCGCAAGGCGGGCTGGTCGGATGCGCTGGACATCGTGCCCACCCAGACCTGGATGCGCCAGGTGCGCGAGCTGCGCGCCGGCCATGTCGACGTCTCGCCGCTGCCGGCGCTGCAGGCCGAGGTCTACGCGCAGTTCGGCCTGCGGCGCGTCGATTTCCCGCTGCGCGGCGGCCTGCTGGGCGTGCGTCGCCTGCTGGTGTTGCGCGAGCGCCTGCCGGCGTTCGCCGGCTTGAAGGACCTGCAGCACCTGAAGCGCGACTTCGTGCTCGGCTACGGCAGCGACTGGGGGGACCTGGCGGAGATGCGGCGCCTGGGCTTTCGGCTGCAGACGGCCGGCTCGCTCGATGCACTCTACGGATTGCTGCGCGCTCACAAGGTCGATTACCTGAGCCGCGGCCTCAACGAGGTCGCGCAGGAGTTGAGCCGCTTCGACGCCGCCGCCAACGCCCTGGACCTGGTGCCGGGTGTGGTGCTGCACTACCCGCTGGACGATTGCTTTTTCGTCTCGCCGCGCCGCCCCGACCTGCACGAGGCCCTGAGCCTGGGCATGCAGCGCGCCGCCGCCGACGGCAGCCATGCCGCGCTGCTGCGCCAGCACTACGGCAGCGAGCTGGCGCAGTTGGGCGGCGCGCGCGCGCTGCGCGTGGAGGGCTACCCGGCGCCACCGGGTCTGGACCCGGCGCTGTTCGAGGGCTGGCGCCCGGCGCTCAAGGGCCCGCCGCCGAGCCGCGCCGCGCTGGTGCCGGCCAAGGTCCGGCCCCGACTCCTGCTGGCCGCCGGGCAGAACCCGGACGATCCCCGGGCCCGGTTCGCCGAGCACTTGCTGCAGCTGGCGTTGTCGCGCGGCGGTATGGAGATGGACGTCGTCGTGCACGAAGGGCTCAACACCGGCCGCCGCGCGGCCGCCCTGCAGTTCGGGCGCATCGACGTCGGTCAGCTGCCCTGCTACGGGGAGGTGCGGCCGGGCCAGGCCTTGCCGGTGCGTTTCCCGATGCGCCGCGGCCTGCTCGGCCTGCGGCTGTTGCTGGCGCGGCGCGACCGTGCCGCGGCGCTGGCGGCCGTGGGCAACCTGTCGGCGCTGCAATCGGGCTTTCAACTTGGCCACGGCGCCAGCTGGGCCGACCTGCCGCTGATGCGCAAGGCGGGCTTCCGCGTCAAGGTGCTGCCGCCCGGCGCCGACCTTTACCGCGCGCTGCAGGGCGGGGAGTTCGACTTCGCCAGCCGCGGCGTCAACGAGATCTGGGATGAGTTGGAGAGTTGGCAGCGCGGCGGTGGCGACGGGCTGACGGTGGTGCCCGGCATTGCGCTGGCCTACCCGATCGACGACCTGCTGTGGGTCGGCCCGCGGCGCAGCGACCTGCAGCAGATGCTGGAACGCGGGCTGTCCCGGGCGCTGCAGGACGGCAGCTACCTGAACCTGTTCCAGTCCAGCTTCGGCCCTCTGCTCAAGCGCGCCGGACTGGCGCAGCGGCGCGTCTGGAGCCTGCCCGACATTGCGCCGCCACCCGGTCTGGCGGCCGACGGCTTCGATGTCCTGAGGCTCGCCGCCGGCGCGGCGAACAAGCTGAATGGCGAAGACGCGGCCCTGAGCGCTTCCGGCGCTGCGCCGTCCGGTCAACGCCCCCGACCGTGACGCCCCAGCCATGAGCCTCCTGCGGCGCAGCCTGTTGTGTGCCGCACTGCCGGCCGCCACGGTGAGCGCCGCCGCACCGCTGCGCGTGCGCTTCCCGAGTGGACGTGACGCCAACGACCGGCGCGGCAAGCCGCTGGAGGAGCTGTTCGTGCTGGCCCTGTCGGCGGCGGGCATCGAGGTCGAGATCGAGGCCGTGGCGGGAATGACCCAGCTGCGCCGTCTGCAGGAATTGCGGGCCGAGCGCCTGGATGCCGCCTACGTCAGCAGCGCCTCGGCGTCGCCACGCGACATCCCGGTGCTGCGCCGACCGCTGCGGCGCGGCTTGCTCGGCGTCCGATTGCTGCTGGCGCGTCGTGCGCTGGCGCCTGCGCTGTCCAAGGTCAAGCAGGTGGAGGAGTTGCGCGCCTGGCGCCTGGGCTACGGCAGCGGCTGGTCGGATCTGGAGATGCAGCGCCGCCTCGGATTTCCCCTCGTCATCGGCAACACCTACTCGGGCCTGTTCCGCATGCTGGCCAGCGGCCGCTTCGACTGGATGCACCGAGGCCTCAGCGAGGTTTGGGACGAGGTCGACAACCCCGAGTTGGTGCCCGAGGGGCTGGTGGTGGTGCCCGGCTTGGCGCTGTTCTACCCGCTGGACACCTTCTTCTGCGTCAGCCCGCAGCGTGCCGGCTGGCTGGACGCACTCGACAAGGGCCTGGACCGGCTGGAGCGCGACGGGCGCTATGCGCGCTGGTTTGACGCCCATTACGGGCAGGCGCTGACGCGTGCCGCGATGCCCGGCCGCCGCGTGCTGCCGCTGCCCGGCTACGAGCTGATGCCCGGTGCGTCGCTGGCGGACTTCGACGTGCTGCGCCGCGCCCCGGGGCGGCCCTGAGGGGTGGCCGACGTACCATGGGCTTTCTTCGATCGTTGAGGACCCTCCCATGAGCGACGCGCAGTTCAGCAAGTTCGTCCCTGGCTTTGAGTTCCTGCAGGGCCTGGTGAAGAACGCCGGGCAGAGCCTGCCCGGCATCGGTCAATGGGTGGCACCCACCCTCAACCCCGAGGAGCTGGGCAAGCGCATCGAGGAGCTGCGCACCGTGCAGTTCTGGCTCGAGCAGAACGCGCGCATGCTGTCCGCCACCATCCAGGCGCTCGAAGTGCAGCGCATGACGCTCTCGACCCTGAAGACCATGAACGTGCCGATGACCGAGCTGAGGGAGGCGCTCAAGGTGCCCGACCTTTCCGGTGTGCCGGGTCTGCCCGGCGTGCCACCGGGCGCGCTGAAGGCCACCAAGCGGGTCGCCAAGAAGGCCGTCGGCGTGGCGGCCAAGGGCGTGGGCAAGGCGGCCGACGCCACCGCGGCTGCGGTGGGCGAGAAGAAGCCGGCCGGCGCCGTCGACCCCATGCAGTGGTGGAGCGCGCTGACCCAGCAGTTCAGCGAGGTCGCCGCCAGCGCCATGAAGGACAGCGCCAGCAGCGCCGCCAAGGGCCTGGCCAGCAGCCTGGTCAAGCAGAGCATCGACGCCGCCGGCGACACCCTGCGCAAGGCCGCCGCGGTGCCGCAGGCGGTGGTGGGCGGCGCCAGCAAGGCGCTGGGGTCGACCCAGAGCGGCGCCCGCACGGCCGCAGCGCGCAAGCGCAGCCGCTGAGGCGTTTGGGCCGCGGCGGCGGCGGGCCGTGCTGCCGCTCTTGCGCTGATGGCGGCGTCGTACAGTGCCCGCCATGGCATCCCCCAGCCCCAGCGATCGACAGGCCTTGCAGCAGCGGCTGGTGACGACGCTGCGACCCCTGCTGCCACCCGAGAGCCTGATCTGGCACGAACCGCGGCTGGGCGCCTTCGAGTGCGACGGCTTCACCGCCTACCGGCAGCGCCCGCTGGCGGTGGCGCTGCCCGACAGCGAGGAGCAGCTGGTCGCCGTGCTGAAGGCCTGTGCGCGGCTCGGCGTGCCCATCGTGCCGCGTGGCGCCGGCACCGGTCTGTCGGGCGGCGCCATGCCGCATGCGCAAGGACTGAGCCTCGCGCTGTCGAAGTTCAATCGCATCCTCGCCATCGACCCGCTGGCGCGCACCGCGCGCGTGCAGTGCGGGGTGCGCAACCTGGCCATCAGCGAGGCCGCGGCCGCGCACGCCCTGTATTACGCGCCCGACCCGAGCAGCCAGATCGCCTGCACCATCGGCGGCAATGTGGCCGAGAACGCCGGCGGCGTGCACTGCCTGAAGTACGGCCTGACCCTGCACAACGTCATCGGTCTGCGCGGCTACACGGTGGCCGGCGAGCCCATCGAGCTGGGCTCGATGGGCGGCGCGCTCGACCTGCCCGGCCCCGACCTGCTGGCGCTGGCCATCGGCAGCGAGGGCCTGCTGTGCGTGGTCACCGAGGTGCTGGTGCGCCTGACGCCCAAGCCGGCGCTGGCGCGCTGCCTGCTGGCCAGCTTCGACGACATGGCGCGCGCCGGCGACGCGGTGGCGACGCTGATCGCCTCGGGGCTGACGCCGGCCGGGCTGGAGATGATGGACGCGCCGATGACCGCCGCCGTCGAGGACTTCGTGCACGCCGGCTACGACCTCGACGCCGCCGCCATCCTGCTGTGCGAGGCCGACGGCACGCCCGAGAGCGTGGAGGCCGAGCTGGCGCAGATGCGCGAGCTGCTGCTGGGCTGCGGCGCCACGCGCATCGAAGTGAGCCGCGACGAGGCCGAGCGCCTGCGCTTCTGGAGCGGCCGCAAGAACGCCTTTCCGGCCAGCGGCCGCATCAGCCCCGACTACCTGTGCATGGACGCATCGATCCCGCGTCGCCGCCTGGCCGAGATGCTCAAGGCCATCGAGGCCATGCAGGCCGAGTGGCGGCTGCGCTGCATGAATGTGTTCCACGCCGGTGACGGCAATCTGCACCCGCTGATCTTGTTCGACGCCAAGGAGCCCGATCAGCTGCGCCGCGCCGAAGGCTTCGGTGCCGCCATCCTCGAGCTGGCGGTGCGCATGGGCGGGTCCATCACCGGCGAGCATGGCGTCGGCGTCGAGAAGCTGGGCGCCATGTGCCTGCAGTTCAGCGCCGAGGAGCTGGCCAGCTTCCACGGCGTGAAGCGCGCCTGGGACCCCGAGCAGCGCCTCAACCCCGGCAAGGCCATCCCGCAGCTGCACCGCTGCGCCGAGGGCGGCCAGCTGTGGGTGCGCGGTGGCGCGCTGCCGCACCCGGGAATTGAACGTTTTTGATCACGAGGGGATCCATGGAGTTCGCAAGCGCCAGCGCCAGCGCCAACGGTTTTTTCGGCAGCCAGGGCCTGTTCAGGCCCGGCGTGCGCTGGTTCCGTGCCATGCGCTTTGCCAGCAAGGCCTGGATCATCAGCGCCACCTTTCTCTTGCCCCTGCTGCTGTTCGCCTGGGCCTACGGGCAGTCGGCCCGCGAGGCCTGGAACGTTGCCACCGCCGAGCGCGCCGGCGTGCACGCCCTGCGGGCCTTGAGCCCGCGGCTGCAGGCGCTGGCCGAGGGGCGGCAGGACCCCGAGCTGCTCGGCGAGATCCGCCGCTTGGCCAGCACCAGCGGCTTGCTGCTGGATCCCGTCGCCAGCAGCTATTTCGCGATGGACGCCGCCGTGCTGCTGCTGCCGCGCATGCTCGCCTTGCGAGGTCAGCTGGAGGCCGGCGGCGAGGCCGCCCAGGCACGCTGGCAGGACGCACGCGAGGCCCTGCAAACCTCCCTGGCACTGCTGGCCCAGGAGGAGCCACGCCGTACCGCCGCCCTGCAAGCCCAGACCGTGCTGGCTGAGGCGCCGGCCAGCGCCGCCGAGGTGCTGGCCCTGCAGCAGCGTACGCTGAGCCTGCTGGAGGAACTGCTGGAGGACCGCATGGCTGCACAGCGACTGGATGCGCTGCAGCTGGCGGCAGCCAGCGGCCTGTCCCTGCTCGCCGCCGGCTACCTGTTCTACAGCTTTGCGCTGGTGATGGGCGGCGGCATCCAGATGGTCAGCGAGCGCGTCAACCACGTCGCCGAGGGCGTTCTCAAAGGCCCCTCGCACGCCTGGGGGCAGGACGAGTTCGCCTATGTCGCGTCGCGCATGGCCGAGATGCAGCGCAGCCTGGTGGGCACCATGGCCAAGGTGTCGGGCTCGGCCAACCAGGTGGCCGCTGCCAGCCAGGAGCTGTCGCTGGCCACCGCCGATCTGTCCGATCGCACCCAGCAGGGCACCCACAAATTGCGCGAGGCGGCGCAGGCGATGTCCGAGGTGCGCAGCCTGTCCGAGTCGGCCGCCCAGCACACGCGACAGGCGGCCGACGAGGCGCAGCGCAATGCCGCCGTGGCCGAGGCCGGTGGTGCCGAGATCGCCGACGCGGTGCAGACCATGGCCGAGGTGCAGAGTTCGGCGGCGCGCATCCACGAAATCGTCAGCCTGATCGACAGCATTGCCTTCCAGACCAACATCCTGGCGCTCAATGCGGCCGTGGAGGCGGCGCGCGCCGGCGAGTCGGGGCGCGGCTTCGCGGTGGTGGCCAGCGAGGTGCGCACGCTGGCCGGTCGTTCGGCCGAGGCGGCCAAGGAAATCAAACAGCTCATTCAGGCCAGCGTGGCCAGCAGCGAGGCCGGCGCCGCCAAGGTCGGCCAGGCCGGCCAGACCATGGGCCGCTTGGTCGCATCGGCCGTCCGCCTGCACGGTTCGCTGGGCGAGATGGCCGAGTTCGCGCAGCAGCAGGCCCAGCGCATGAGCAGCGTGGCCGGCGCAGTGCGCGAGCTCGACGAGATGACCGAGCTCAACGTCGCCATGGTGGAGCGCACCAGCAGCGCGGCGCTGAACATGATGGAGTTGGCCAGTACCCTGGCCAGCGAGGCCGACCGCTTCGCGCTGCCCGACGGCGCACTGGCCAAGCCCAAGGACGACGGGGTCCAGTTCTTCTGATGAACGACGCCTTCCAACCCCTGCAGGAGCGCATTCGTGCCGCCGCCGCCGAGGGCCGCGCCTTCGAGCTGATCGGCCATGGCAGCAAGCGCTTCTACGGCGAGCCCGGCGGCGGCGAGCCCTGGGTGCTGACCCAGGAGCCGGCGCTCGCCGGTCTGCGCGCCTTCGAGCCCGCCGAGCTCTACGTCACGGTGGGTAGCGCAACGCCGCTGGCGCACCTGGAGCAGCAGCTCGCCGCGCAGGGTCAGATGCTGGGCTGCGAGCCGCCCTGCATCGGTGGCCTGGGCACGGTGGGCGGGCTGATCGCCAGCGGCCTGGCCGGGCCGGCGCGGCCCTACCGCGGCGGGGTGCGCGACGCCTTGCTCGGCCTCACGCTGATCGACGGCCAGGGGCAGCTGCTGAAGTTCGGCGGCACGGTGATGAAGAACGTCGCCGGCTTCGATGTCTCGCGCCTGATGGTCGGCGCCATGGGCACGCTGGGCCTGATCGCCGAGGCCACCTTCAAGCTGCTGCCGCTGCCGCAGGCCGAATGCACGCTGCGCTTCGAGGCCACGCAGGACGACGCGCTGCACGCCATGAACCGTGCCGCCGCCGAGGGCCTGCCCTTGTCGGCCAGCGCCTGGTGGGACGGCAGCCTGCTGCTGCGCCTGTCGGGCAGCGAACCGGTGCTGCAGGCGGCCTGTGCACGCCTGGGGGGCGAACGGCTGGAGGGGGAACTGGCGGCGGGTTTCTGGGCCGGCCTGCGCCACCAGAGCGACGAGTTCTTCGTCGGCGCCGTGCGCGCCATGCAGGCCGGACAGGGCATCGCCGTGTGGCGCCTGCTGCTGCCGTCCACCGCGCCCGTGCTGGCCTGTCCGGGCGAACAGCTGCTGGAGTGGGGCGGCGCGCTGCGCTGGCTGGTCACACCGCTGGAGGCGACCCAGGTGCGCGAGCTGGCGCGGCGTGCCGGCGGTCAGGCGGTGCTGTACGCGGCGCTGCCCAAACTCGCGCCGGCCTTCGAGCCTCCGGCGCCGGTGCTGCAGGCGGTGCGCGCCGGACTCCAGGCGCAGTTCGACCCGCAGGGCGTCTTCAACCCCGGGCGTCTCGGCCCTTGATGCGGCGCGTTGCCGGCTGCGCGCTGCGGCGCAGCTGGGCGAAGGGCGCAAACCACCAGCTGCGCACCGCCAGCAGCAGGGTGTAGGGCTGGCGGCTGTCCAGGCGCTGGTCGCTGAGGTGCTGCTGCGCGAAGTCCTGCGCGACGCGTTCCAGGCGCTCGGTGAAGGCCTGCATCTGCGCCGGGCTGACCTGGCCGTGCACCAGCATCAGGCGCTCGCCCTCGCCGCCGAAGCCGGCGTCGAAGAACTCGGCGGCCACGTGCTCGCGAAAGAAACGCATCACCGGCCCGTCGGGGCGCCAGCGGAAGGTCTTGGCCACCCGCAGGCGGTAGCGGTTCAGCGGTCGCAGCTCGATGACGCCCAGGCGGTCGAGCTGGGTCAGCGCGCGCACCAGCTCGGCCTCCTGGAGCCGGTAGCTGGCCAGCATCTGCTCGGCGCTCCACAGCGACAGGCAGCAGCTCGCCACCAGCAGCAGCTGCACGTCGGACACCACGGCCTGCTCCTGCGCCTCGGACAGCTCGCTGCGCAGCGGCTGGGCCTGCGCGACGCGCCGCGCCAGCTCCGCGAAGTCGAGCTTGAGCAGGCGCAGCAGCTCGTCCACGCGCGACAGCGGCAAGTCACCCTGGGCGGCGAACATGCGCTTGACGCTCGACTCGGCCATGCCGAGGTGGCGCGCGGCGTCGGCGTAGGTCAGGCCGGCGGCCTTCAGCTCGACCTTCAGCGCGCTGATGAGGTCGCGCGAGCTCGACATGCTCAGCGCCGCGCGCGCAGCGCCGCCAGACCCAGAAGGGCCAGCCACAGCGGGCTGCTGGAGCCGCCGCCGCCGCCGCCGTTGTTGGCAGGCGGTGGCGGGGTTGGCGCCGACGCGACCTGCAGCTCGACGGCGCTGCGCGACACGGCGCCGGCGCTGTCGGTGACGCTGAGTTGCACGCTGACCCGACCGGTTGCGCTGGCCGTCAGGCTGGCGTTGGCGGTGCTGCTGCTGCCGCTGAAGCTGGCCAGGCCCTCGCCGTTGACGATGCGCCAGGCATAGCTCGCCACGGCCAGGCCGCTGGCCGG
>JAYRUQ010000035.1:0-24775 GCA_041919015.1 Inhella sp. | reverse complement strand
ACTGGCGCAGCACGGCCCGCCACTGGGTCTCGCTGACGTTGCGGCCGATGCCCCAGGTGGAAAGCTCCTGGTGGCGGTGCTGGCGCGTCTTGTCGGTTTCCTTGCCGCGCAGCACGTCGATCAGGTGCCCGGCGCCGAAACGCTGGCCACGCTCCTTCTGGAAGCGGTAGACGCAGGACAGCGCCATGCGCGCCGGCTCGGTGGCGTCCCAGACCTGCGGCGGCTGCAGGCAGTTGTCGCAGTTCTGGCAGCGGTATGAGGCCCCCATTCTCAGGCCCTCTGGGCCATCGCCCCCCCCCGAGGGAGCGCGCCCGCCTTGGGGCGGTCCGGCGGCGGGCTCCGTCGCTTCGCCGAAGTAAGCCAGCAAGCGCTGCCGCCGGCAGTCGATGCTCTCGGCCAGCGCCAGCAGCGCGTCAAGCTTGCTGCGCTGGATGCGCTTGAAGTCTTCGTGCGCCTCGCCCATGTCGATCATGCGGCGCTGCTGCACCACGTCCGCCAGGCCGTAGGCCATCCAGGCGTCGGCCGCCTCGCCGTCGCGGCCGGCGCGGCCGGTCTCCTGGTAGTAGCCCTCGATGTTCTTGGGCAGGTCAAGGTGGGCGACGAAGCGCACGTCGGGCTTGTCGATGCCCATGCCGAACGCAATCGTGGCCACCATCACGATGCCCTCGTCGCGCAGAAAGCGGTCCTGATGGCGGCCGCGCGTGCGGCTGTCCAGGCCGGCGTGGTAGGGCAGGGCCTTGATGCCCTGGCCCTGCAGCCATTCGGCGGTCTCGTCGACCTTCTTGCGGCTGCCGCAGTAGACGATGCCGGCCTCCCCGGCGTGCTCGTCGTACAGAAAACGCAGGAACTGCGCGCGCGGGTCCTTCTTCTCGACCACCCGGTAGCGGATGTTGGGGCGGTCGAAGCTGGCCACGAAGCTGCGCGCGTCCTGGAGCTGCAGGCGTTCGACCATGTCGGCGCGGGTGTGCGCGTCGGCGGTGGCCGTCAGCGCGATGCGTGGCACGTCGGGCCAACGCTCGTGCAGCAGCGACAGCTGCAGGTAGTCCTCGCGGAAGTCGTGGCCCCACTGGCTGACGCAATGCGCCTCGTCGATGGCGAACAGGCCGAGCAAGCGGCGCTCGTGCAGCGAGTCGAGCAGGGCCTGGAAGCGCGCGTTGCTGACGCGCTCGGGCGCGGCGTAGAGCAGGGTCAGCTCCCCCGACAGCAGCTGGCGCTCGATGCGCTTGGTGGCGTCGAAGTCCAGCGTGGAGTTCAGGAAGGCGGCCTTGACGCCGACCTCCTCGAGCGCGCCGACCTGGTCGTGCATCAGCGCGATCAGCGGGCTCACCACCAGGGTCACGCCCTTGCCCTGCTGCTGGCGCACGATGGCCGGGATCTGATAACAAAGGCTTTTGCCGCCGCCGGTGGGCATCAGCACCAGCGCGTCGCCGCCCCGCACCACGGTATCGACGATCTCGGCCTGCAGGCCGCGGAAGGCGGGGTAGCCGAAGACCTGTTGCAGGACCTGGAGCGCGGGCGACGGGGCGGGTTGGGGTTGCGGCACGCTGCGATTGTCCGTGCCGCAGCGCCAGCGCCCTGGGCGCTCAGCCCGCGCCCGGCGCGCTCAACATCACCTTCAATCCGCCGAGTCGCTCCGAACGACCCAGCGTGGTCGCCATGCCGTGCACTTGGGCGATGCGCTGCACGATCGACCAGCCCAGCCCGCTGCCGCTAGCGCCGGGGTGCTCGCCGCGCGCAAAGCGCTGGCCCAGGCGCGCAGCTTCGGACGCGGTCAAGCCCGGGCCGCCGTCTTCGACCACGAGGTGCAGCTGTCCGTCGCGGCGGGCGGTGCTGACCGTGACGCTGGCGCCCTCGGGGCTGTAGCGCAGCGCGTTGTCGATGAGGTTGCGCAGCAGCACGCCCAGCAGCACCGCGTCGCCGGCCAGCACACAGGGGCCACCGCGCTCGAAACCGAGGTCCTGATACCGCCGCAGCGCCCTGGGCGTCAGCTCCGCCACCAATTGCTGTGCCAGTGCGTCCAGATCGACCGGCTGGCGACGCACCTCGGCGCCGGCCTCCAGCCGCGACAGCATCAGCAGTTGCTCCACCACGCGCACGGCCCGGTCACAGCCCTCCAGGGTGGCCCGCAACGCATGCCGTCGCGCCTCGGCATCGACTTCGTCGGCAGCCACCTGGGCCTGCACACGGATGGCGGCGATCGGCGTGCGCAACTCATGGGCCGCGTCGGCGATGAAGCGGCGTTCGCTGTGCAGCATGCGGTCGATGCGGCCCAGGTGTCCGTTCAAGGCCGTCAGCAGCGGCGCCAGTTCCGAGGGCGCGGACGCGTCGCCCAGTGGCCTCAGGTCGTTGGGGGGGCGCGCGGCCAGCTCGGCGCCGATCTCCCGCAAGGGCCGCAGGCCCCGTTGCACGGCCCAGCCGGCCAATACCGCCAGCAGCGGCAGCGCAACGGCCAAGGGCCACAGGGCGCTCCACAGCGCACCGTGCACGATGTGCGAGCGCGCGCCCAGCTGCTCGCCGACGATGACCTGCACATCGTTCTCCCGACCCCGGGTGATGAAGACGCGCCAGGCCGCACCGTCGGTGCGGACCGTGGAAAAGCCGCCGGCGGCGGCCAGCGCCACCAGCGGATGGGCGGGGGCGTCGGCCGAGCGCAGCACCATCTGCCCCTCGTGAAAGACCTGGAACACCGCGCGCGGGGCGTAGCGGTGCAAGCTCGGCGCATCCAGCGTGCGGTCGTCCTCGCCCTCGAAGTCACCGGCCTGCTGCACCACCAGCAGGGCGGCCGCCTGCGCCAGGTGGGCATCCAGCAGTTCGTCCAGTTCGTGATTCAGGTCGAGCCAGGTCACCGCGGCCGCGGCCAGCCAGACCCCGGCCCCGCCGATCAGCAACAGGCCCAGCAGCCGAGCCCGGATGGAACGCCAGACCCGCATCTACCCCTCGCCGCGCATCAGGTAGCCGACACCCCGCACCGTCTGGATGCGGCCGGCTCCGAGCTTGCGCCGCAGGTGGTGCACATGCACCTCGATGGCGTTGCTGTCGACCTCCTGGCCCCAGCCGTACAGATGCTGCTCGAGCTGTGCACGACTCATGACCCGGCCGGCGTTGAGCATCAGCAACTGCAGCAGGTCGAATTCGCGCAGCGGCAACGCGATGTCCTGACCGTCGCAGCTCACACGCCGGGTGGCGACGTCCAGCACCAGATCCTGCACGCGCAAGGCCCCCTGCGCTTGGCCGTGGGCGCGCCGCACCAAGGCCCGCAACCGGGCCGCCAGCTCGTCCAGGTCGATGGGTTTGATCACGTAGTCGTCGGCCCCGCCGTCGAGGCCGCGCACGCGGTCGTCGACGGCATCGCGCGCCGTCAGCACCAGCACCGGCAGGGTGCGTCCGGCGGCGCGCACCGCCCGCAGCACGTCGATGCCGTCGATCCTGGGCAGGCCCAGATCGAGCACCGCCGCCGCATAGGGTTCGGCGCGCATTTCGCGCTCGGCCGCCGCACCGTCGCGCACCCAGTCCACCTGGAAGCCGCGTTGGCGCAACCCGGCGCGCAGCCCATCCCCCAGCAAGGGATCGTCTTCGGCAAGCAGGATGCGCATGGGTCAATGATCAGTCATCGTCATCATCGTCGTCGCCGTCACCCTGCCCGCCGTGGTGAGCCGCCATGCCGACCGGCCCGCCATCGACCGGCGCAACCGGCGCCGTCTGCCACTGCCATCCCCAGAACGCCAGCACGGCAGCCAGCAACACCATCGCCAGGCCGGCCCGGGCCGAGCGCAGCGCCTGGTCCGGAGCGCCGCGTCGCAGGCCCGTCACCATGGCGCGCACCAGGTTCTCGCGGTGCGCGAGGCTGCTGACGATCACCCCGGCCACATGCACCCCCACCAGCAGCAGCAGGCCCTGCGCCAGCCCCTCGTGCAGTTCCTCGACCGCATGGCCGCCCCATTCCCTGTCCGTCGCCCAGCCGCTCAAGGCCGTGCCGGCCGCCAGCGACAGCAGACCGAGGATGGCCCAGGCGCCTGCCGGGTTGTGCCCGACCGTATGGCCGACCGTATGGCCGACCGTGTGCCCGGCCTTGCCTTGCAAAAGGTCGCGCAGGTCGTTCCAGGCCTCGGCGGGACTGCGCACGAACTGGCTGAAGCGCGCGTAGCGGGTGCCGACGAAGCCCCAGATGAGGCGAAACGCCACCAAGCCGGCCACGGTGTAGCCCGCGCTGACGTGCACCAGACGCCAGCGCTCGCTCTCCGCGGTCAGCCAGGCCAAGGCAAAGCACAGCACCATCAGGCCGTGGAAGACGCGCACCGGGGCATCCCACACCAGGATGCGAGACGCGGCGGTGGCGGAACCCGCGGACTCAGCGCGGGATGCGGATGTGGCGTTCATGGAAATCTCCTTGTTCGACGGCGCCGCGGCAGGCCGCGCAGTGCGGTGGAGGGCGGCGGGTCGGGGTCGAGTGAGTGGGATGCATGGCGGGCATGGTCGTGGCGCAGCCTTAGGGCCGGCTTAAGAGAGCAGCGACGACCGACACTCGCGCTCCATGCAGGCCCTGCTCGACCTCCTTCCCAGCCTTCAGCCCGGCGCCGACGCCGAGCGCCTGTTCCACGGCCGCGGCGGACGCTTTCCCGGCAGCGAGGACTGGACGCTCGACTGGTTCCCGCCCTGCTGGGTGCTGACCAGCTTTGCGCCGGCCGAGGCGGCGCAGCTCGCGGCCTTCGCTGCGGCGCTGGGCCGGCGCTGGGCGCAGCTGGCGCCCGGCGCGCCGCTGTGCTGGATCCACCACTGCCGCCAGGTCGGCCAAGAAGGGCGCGCCGCGCCGCAGCTCATGGCCGGCAGCCTGCCCGAGCCGCACAGCGTGGGCGAGGACGGGGCGCGCTTCCTCGTGCACCTGTTGCGCGGCCAGAACCATGGCCTGTTCCTCGACATGCGCGAGGGTCGGCGCTGGCTGCGCGCCCAGGTTCAGCGCCGGCCCGGCGCCAAGGTGCTGAACCTGTTCGCCTACAGCTGCGCGTTTTCGGTGGTGGCGCTGCAGGCCGGCGCCGCCGAAGTGGTCAACGTGGACATGAGCGCCGGCGCGCTGGCCATCGGCCGGCGCAACCACGCGCTCAACGGCGTGGACGACGGCCGCGCGCGTTTCCTGGCGCACGATGTCTTCAACTCCTGGGGCAAGCTGACGCGCGGCGGACCCTATGACTTCGTGATCCTCGACCCGCCGATGTTCCAGAAGGGCAGCTTCGTGGCCGAGAAGGACTACCCGCGCCTGCTGCGCCGCCTGCCTGGCCTGCTGGCGCCGGGCGGCCGCGCGCTGCTGGCGCTGAACTCGCCCAAGCTCGGCAGCGCCTTCCTGCACGAGGCGATGGCGCGCGAGGCGCCTGAGCTGCCGTTCGTCGAGCGCCTGGCCAATCCACCGGCCTTCGCCGACATGGACGCGCAACGCGCCCTCAAGGTGTTGATCTACGCGAGGCCCCTATGAACGCCGACGAGCTGCGCCAACGGTTGATCCGCAACTGGAACGACCTCGACCTGGAACCCTTCGAGCGGCCGCCGCTCTACCAGACCCGCTGCGGCGGCCTGACCGACGGCACGGCGGCCCGGCAGCTCGGCGCCTGTTTCGACGTGGTGCCGCCCGGCAAGCAGAGCTGCCCTTACCACTTCCACCATGCCCAGGAGGAGATGTTCGTGATCCTGGAGGGCGAGGGCTGCCTGCGCGTGGCCGGCGAGCGCCTGCCGGTGCGCGCCGGCGACGTCATCAGCATCCCCGCCGGGCCCGAGTATCCACACCACCTGCTCAACACCGGCAGCGTGGACCTGAAGTACCTCAGCATCAGCACCCAGCAGCGCCCGGAGATCTGCGAGTACCCGGACAGCGGCAAGGTGGGCGCCTACCCGGCCGAGCGCAACCGGCGCTTCATCGCCCAGCGCGCCGGCGAGGGCGACCCGGGCCTGGACTACTGGCTGGACGAACCCTGAGGTCGCGGCCGGCTGATCAACGCGCCTGCAGCACGTCGAGCGCCGACACCGCGCCGGCGCGGTTGCCCCAGCTGCCGCGGATGTGCGTGAGCACGGCGGCGATGTCCTCGTCGCGCAGGTTCTGCGGCCCCATGCCGTGCGGGCGCGGGTTGCCGCGCGTGGCGGGCGCGAAGCCGCCGTGCTGCAGCAGCTTGACCAGGTTCACCACCGAGGCCTGCAGCACCGTGGGGTTGCCGGCCAGCGGCGGCCAGACACCGCGCCGCCCCTGGCCCTGCACGCCGTGGCAGTCGGCGCAGCGCCGTTCGTAGAGGGCGGCGCCGCGTGCGTCGTGGGCCGCCGCCGTCGTCATCGGCAGCGCGGATTGCGCCGGCAGGGCGCGCAGGGTGCGCACCACGGCGCGCAGATCGTCCTCGCGCCAGTGCTGCAGGCTTTGCGCCACCACGCGCGCCATCGGTCCGCTGGCGCTGCCGTGCGCCGCCACGCCGTCGCGCAGCAGCGCCAGCAGATCTGCCTCGCGCAGGGGCCGGTCGGGATCGGGGTGCAGGCTGGGTGCCCACCAACCGTTCATCGCGCCGCCGCCCGGCATGCGGGCGCCGGTCAGCGCGTCGCTGACGGCGCCCAGCGCATTGCGTGGGGCATGGCAGGCCGCGCAGTGCCCCAGGCCGCGCACCAGGTAAGCACCGCGCTCGCCCTGTTGCGGCGCCGGCTCGGGGCGGAAGAACAGGGTCTGCCACAGCGCCAGCGCGGCCTGCGTGTTGTACGGGAAGCGCAGCGCGTGCGCGGCGTTGTCCTGGGCCACCGGCGCCAGCGAGCGCAGGTAGGCGAACAGCGCATCGGCGTCCTCGCGCGTGACGTGGGTGAATTGCGGGTAGGGAAAGACCGGCAGCAGGCGCCGGCCGTCGCGGCTGCGGCCCTCGTGCAGCGCGCCCCAGAAGTCCTCGGCCCCCCATCCGCCCAGACCGCTGGCGTGTGGCGTCAGGTTGCCGGCCATGACGCGGCCGAACGGCGTGTCGAAGGCGCGCCCCCCCGCATAGGGCCGACCGCCCGGCGCGGTGTGGCAGCCGGCGCAGTTGCCGAGCCGCGCCAGCTCGGCGCCGCGCGCCGCCAGTGGGGTCAAGGGCGGCGGCGCGGGTTCGGCCGGCTTGTCCTGCAGCGCGCCGCAGTCGAGCGGCCAGCCGTCGGCCGGCACATCCTGCACCGGGCCGGCCGCCTGGGCGGCCAGCCAGCGCGCCAGCGGCTCCAGCTCCGCATCGCGCAGCGCGCGGGCCACGCGCGCCATGCAGTCGGGCGCGCGGCCCTGGCGCTTGCCGGTGCGCCAGGCGCCGAGCTGGGCCAGCAGGTAGTCCGGTGGCAGGCCGGTCAGGCCGGGCACGCCCCGGCCGCGACCGCCCAGGGCCTGGCCATGGCAGGTGGCGCAGGCCGGCAGGCCGCGGCCGGCGTCGCCGTCGCGCACCAGCCGGCTGGCCAGGGCCGTGTCGGCTGCCGCCTGCGCGGGCTGGCGCGCCAGCGGCGCCGGCGGCGGACGCTGGGCGGCAAAGTGCGCCGCCGCCTCACGCAGCGCCGCGTCGCTGAGGTTCTCCAGCAGATAGCCCATGCCGGCGTGCGCGCGCCGGCCATCGCGGAAATTGAGCAGCTGCTGCTCCAGGTAGGCGACCGGCTTGCCGGCGATGCGCGGCACATAGCCCTCGGGGCTGGCGCGCCCCTGCGGGCCGTGGCAGGCGGTGCAGGCCTGCCAGCGCGCCGCGCCGAGCTCCTGCTGCTCGGCGCCGCGTGCCGGCCAGGCCCCGAGCAGGGCGCCGGCCAGCAGCAGCCTGACCCAAACTGCCAGCAAGGTGCGCCGTCTCAGCGCCGGCGACGCGCGGGCGCGCCGGGTCGGCGGGGCGCGGGGCGGGGCGCTGGCGCCGGGCGGCTGACGTCGGCCAGCAGCAGGCTGTGCGCCACCAGCAGCTCGACCGCCTCGGTCAGATCACCGGCCGGTTCGATGCCCTCGATGGCCTCGAGCAACGCGTCGGCGTCCTCCAGGTCCTCGGGGTCGAGGAACTGGTAGAGGCCGGCCAGCGGCTCCAGCAGCTGCGCTTCCTCGCAGGCCATCAGCCCACGCGGGAAGGCGTCGGCACCCAGCGCGAAGCCCGCCACCCAGGGGTAGACGGCGCCCTGCACGTCGTCCTCGTCGTCCATCTCGAACACCCAGGGGTCGAACCACTGGCGCTGACGGATCGCCGCATCGAGCCCCTGCAGGCGGCGCATGGCCAGCGCGCGGATCGGTTCGGCGTCGAAGCGCGGCGGTGGCGATCGGCCCTCCTCGGCATCCAGCACCCAGCGCAGCCAACCCAGTTCGCCGGCCGGCGGCGGCGTCTTGGGCTGCAGCGCCACGGCCACCAGATAGCCGTCGAGCATGCTGACGTCGAGCGGCTCGAGGGGCGCGGGTACGGCGTCGAGCAGGTTCTGCAGCGCCTCAAGGTCGATGGCATCCATGCGCCCATTGTCGGCCGCCCCGTCACCATGACTTGCGCCGCCGCGGCGGCGGCTTCCTAGAGTCGGGCGCATGAACCCAGCGCCCGCCGACAACGCCCCCGTCCCGCACCACATCGCCGGGCGGCGCCTGGCGCATGGTCCGGTCCTTGCGCTGCACAACCCGGCCAACGGGCAGATCCTGCGCTGGGTGCATGTCGCCGAGGGGCCGCAGATCGTGCAGGCGCTGGCCTCGGCGCGCAGCGCGCAGCCGGCTTGGGCAGCACGGGCCCCCGACGCCCGCGCACAGGTGCTGGCGCGCCTGCAGCGCCGCGCCGAGGACGATCGCGAGCTCCTGCAGTCGTTGCTGGTGCAGGAGCTCGGCCTGACCCGCCCCGAGGCGCTGGCCGAGTTGCAGGATGGTCTGGCCCAGCTGGCGGCCGCCAGCGCGGCGCCGACCTGGCTGGAGGGCCCGCATCAGGCGCACGCCGGTGCGGGCTTGGAGCAATGGACGCAGGCGCAGCCGCTCGGCGTGGTGGTGGGCGTGCTGCCCTTCTGCGGCCCCTGGAGTCTGCTGATGGGCCTGGCGCCCTGGGCGCTGGCGGCCGGCAATGCCTTCATCGCCAAACCCAGCCCGCACACGCCCAGCCTGGCCGTGTGGCTGGCCGAAGCCCTGCTGGCCTGCGGGCTGGCCCCCGGCCTGTTCCAGGTGCTGCAGGGAGACGGCGCGACCGCCCAGGGCCTGTTGCACCACCCGGACGTGGCGGGCCTGAGCGTGGTCGGGCGCAGCAGCACGGCGCGCGAGTTGCACGCCGGCGCGGCGGCGCTGGCCAAACCGGTGCAGGCCCTGGGCGGCGCCAAGAACCACCTGGTGGTGCTGCCCGACGCCGACCTGGCGCACGCCGCCGACGCCATCGTGCAGGCCGCCTTCGGCGCCGCCGGGCAGCGCTGCGCGGCGGCCTCGGCCCTGGTGCTGGTGGGGCGTGCCGCCGAAGGCCTGATGCCACAGCTCGGCGAGCGCCTGCGCGGCCTGCGCGTCGGCAACCCGGCACGTGCCGACAGCGATATGGGGCCCTTGATCTCGGCCGAGGCGCGCGCGCGCGTCACGGCCCTGATCGACAGCGGCGCCATGGACGGCGCGCAGCTGCTGGTCGACGGCCGTGGCCTGCAGGTGGCCGGGCATCTGGGCGGGCATTACCTCGGCCCGACCCTGTTCGACCAGGTACAGCCCTGGATGCAGATCTACCAGCAGGAAGCCTTCGGGCCGCTGCTGGTGGGCCTGCGCGTGCGCAGCCTGGACGACGCGCTGGCCCTGATCGACGGCCACCCCTGCGCGCGCAGCGCCAGCCTCTTCACGCGCGACGCGGCCGCAGCGCGCCGCTTCACGCAGGCGGTGCAGGTCGGTCAGGTGGGCGTCAACGTGGCCAGCCCGGCACCGCGCGCCGGCACCGGCGCCGGCGGCTGGAAGGCCAGCCAGCTGGGCGGCCCGCCGCTGGGCGGACCCGGCCAGCTGCGCTTCTACACCCGGCCCCAGGCGGTCCAGCAGTGCTGGGCCTGAATGGGCCCTAATCCTTGATCCAGCTGCCGAAGTTGTTGGCCTTGCGCTCGCCCTTGCGGCGTGAGCGCAGCACCGCGTCGAAGCCCTGGCGGCCGCCGTTGTGCAGCGCCGTGTAGAGGCCGACCACGTCCTCGCGGCTCAGGTCGGCGAGGTCGGTGCGGAACTGCTGGGTGACCGCCGCCAGGATGTCGCGCGGCAGGCCCTGGTGCGTGGCCATCAGCAACAGCATGCAGGCGGGCAGGTCGGCCACCGCGGCGCAGATGGCCTGCACGCGCGGCAGCACCTCGGCCGGTTGGCCATGGCGACCGGGCAGCCACCAGGCCGCCTCAGCGCCGTCCGACATCCACCTGGCCCATGCTGTCGTCCCCCTTCTGGCCGGCCGACCTGCGGCCGGCGCCTTGGCGCATTCTGCGACGGCCTGCGACGGCCTGCGACGCGGCGGCAGCGTCGATCAGCGCCGCACCAGCAGCGCGCTCTGACCGGCCTCGTCCTGCAGGCGCTGGGCGATGCGTTGCGCCAACTCGCGGTCGGCCAGCGGGCCGAGCTGCAGGCGGTGCAGGCCGCGGTCGCGGTACAGCGTGAGCTGGGCGGCCAGATCGGGGACGCGCTCGGCCAGCTCGGCGCGCAGCGCCTCGGCACCGGCCAACTGGCGGAACGCGCCGAGCTGCAGCCACAGGCCCGGCGTGGCGGCGCGCACTCCGGCGCCGGCTTCGGTCAGGCGCAGGTCCTGGGTCCCGGCGAGCGGCGGCGCGCCCTCGGCGCCGGCCGGTAGGTTCGGCACGGTCGGCAGGTTCATGACGTCAGGCGCGGTGGCGGGCAGCCCGGCGCGGATCTCGTCGAAGGTGATGCGTTCGATCTCGACCGGCGCCACGCCGCGCAGCAGGTCGAGCTTGAGCGCCGCGGTGTAGCTCAGGTCGATGACGCGGCCGCGCGCGAACGGGCCGCGGTCGTTGACGCGCACGATCACCTCGCGCCCGTTGGCCGGGTTGCGCACCCGCACAAAGCTGGGCAGCGGCAGGGTCTTGTGCGCCGCGCTCATCGCGTACATGTTGTAGGTCTCGCCGTTGGCCGTCGGCCGGCCGTGGAACTTGCGGCCGTACCAGCTGGCCAGTCCGCGCTCCTTGAACGGCTGGTCGTGCGTGATCGGCTCGAAGCGCTGCCCCTCGATCTCGTAGGGCTTGTTCGGGCCGCCCGGGCGGATCGGCTCGACGCGCGGGATCGGGTCCGGGGTCAGCAGCAGGTCGGGCGGCACCACGGCCTGGGGGCCGTCGCGCTCGATGGGGGACGGACCGGGCGGCAGGGTGCGGGGCGTGCCGCAGGCGGCCAGCAACAGTCCGAGCAGCAGGCCGAGCAGCAGCGGGAGAAGCCGATCGCGCATGGGGCCGGACGCTAACAGGCCGGACGCAAACAGGCCGGGCCGAAGGGCCGGGCGAAGATGCGGGCCATGCGCCTGTCCCCCTGCCTGTTCCGCTGCCACCGCTGGCTGTCCTGGCTGGTGGGGGTGCAGGTCCTCGCCTGGAGCCTCAGCGGCCTGCTGTTCGCCTGGCTGCCGTTCCAGCCCTGGGTGAAGGGACAGGACGTCGCGGCGGCACCGCCACTGAGTTGGCCGGCGAACTGGCGCGATGCCCTGCAGCAGCTGCCCGAGCCACGGCAGCTGCAGGCGGTGATGACGCCGCATGGCGCGGTGCTGAAGCTGGGCGATGCGCGCTGGCAGCGGCTCGACGGCCGGCCCTGGAGCACGCCGGACGCCGCCCAGCTGCAGGCCTTTGCCGCCGGCATCTACCGCGGCGGCGGCGCGCTGGTCGATGTGCAGCGCCTGGCCGAACTGCCGCGCCAGCTCGGCATCGTTGCCGAGCTCGGCGAGCGCCGCGACGTCTGGCGCGTGCGCTTCGACGACGCGCTGCAGACGCGGCTGTACTTCGACGGCGCCAGTGGCGAGTACCTGACGGTGCGCACCCGCGCCTGGGTCTGGTACGACTTCTTCTGGCGCCTGCACATCATGGACTACCAAGGCGGCGAGGACTTCAACGGCAGCCTGCTGCGCGGCGCGGCGCTGGGCTTCTTCGGCCTGTGCGCCGCGGGGCTTGGACTGTCGGCGCTGGCGCTGCGCAGGGCCGCGCGCCGCAACCGTAGGATGGAACGATGAACTACGTGCTGCCTCCCCCTTCCCCGGCCAGCCTGAGCGTGGTCGGCCGCGCCGAACGCTACGCGGTGCGCCGCATCTACTGCGTGGGCCAGAACTACGCCGAGCATTCGCGCGAGATGGGCTCCGACCCCGAGAAGGTGCCGCCCTTCTTCTTCACCAAGCCGGCCGATGCCGTCTACGAGCCGGCGCTGCAGGGGGCCATGCCCTTTCCCGGCATGACCGAGAACCTGCACCACGAGGTGGAGTGGGTGGTGGCGCTGGGCGCGCCGCTGCACCAGGCCAGCCCGGCGCAGTGCGCCGCTGCGGTCTGGGGCCACACCGTGGGCCTGGACCTGACGCGCCGCGATCTGCAGGCCGCCGCCAAGGCCGGCGGCAAGCCCTGGGACCTCGCCAAGGGCTTCGACCGCTCGGCCGTGCTGGCGCCGCTGCAGGCGCTCGACGCCGCGCTGCCCTGCAGCGGACGCATCGCGCTGAGCGTCAACGGCGCGCTGCGCCAGCAGGGCGATCTGGCCGACCTGATCTGGCCGGTGCCCGAGCTGCTGGCGCGCCTCAGCCAGTACGTCGAGCTGCGGCCGGGCGACCTGGTGTTCACCGGCACGCCGGCCGGCGTGGCTGCGCTGCAGCCGGGCGACGTGGTCGACGCGCAGATCGACGGCCTGCCGCCGCTGCGCCTGGAGCTGGCCCGTGTTTGAGCACAACGAGACGCTCGAGCAGGCACGCGCGCGCAACATCGCCGACGCGCTGCGCGAGGACATCGGCGTGGCCGACTGGACGGCGCGGCTGACGCCCGCCGGCCGGCGCGTGCGTGCCCAGGTGCGCGTGCGCGAGGCGGCGGTGTGCTGCGGCCAGCCCTGGTTCGACGGCGTGTTCGCCGCGCTCGACGCCACGGCGCGCCTGCACTGGCAGGTCGCCGAGGGCGCGCGCATGGAGGCCGACCGCGTCATCCTCGACATCGAGGCCGACGGCCGCGCGCTGCTCAGCGCCGAGCGCTCGGCCCTCAACTTCCTGCAACTGCTCAGCGGCGTGGCGACGCTGACGCGCCAGCACGTCGACGCCATCGCCGGCGCCAGCCCCAACCCGCGTGGCTGCGCCGTGCTCGACACCCGCAAGACCCTGCCGGGCCTGCGCCAGGCGCAGAAGTACGCGGTGCGCGTGGGCGGCGGCGCCAACCAGCGCATGGCGCTGTGGGACGGCATCCTGATCAAGGAGAACCACATCGCCGCCGCCGGCGGGGTGACGGCCGCGCTGCGCGCCGCGCAGGCGCTCGACGCCGGCGTCGGCATCCAGGTCGAGGTCGAGACCCTGGCGCAGCTGCACGAGGCGCTGCAGGCCGGTGCCAGCAGCGTGCTGCTCGACAACTTCGGCCTGGCCGACCTGCGCGAGGCAGTGCGGCTCAATGCCGGCCGGGCCCTGCTCGAGGCCAGCGGCGGCATCGGCCTGGAAGGACTGCGCGAGATCGCCGCCACCGGCGTCGACCGCATCAGCATCGGCAAGCTGACCAAGGACCTGCGGGCCACCGACTTCTCGATGCGTGTGTTGTAGCTCGTTGTCGTGATCACGACAATTGCTGTGATCACGACAACGCACCACAATGAGCGGCATGAACACCGCCGAGTTTGATGCCGTCAACATCGCCCGCCCCGAGCTGGCCGCCAGCTACCTGGGGCTGCTGGCCTCGCAGCCGGGCCGCCCGCTGGCGCTGTTCGCGCCACGCCGCATCGGCAAGACCTTCTTCCTCGACCAGGACCTGGCCCCGGCCGCGCGCCGGCGTGGCTGGCTGCCGGTCTACGCCGACCTGTGGCTGCAGCGCGGCGCGCCGCTGGCCGCCATCAACCACGCGCTGGAGGAGGCGCTGGACGACGCCAGCGTGCCCGCCGGCAAGCTGGGCAAGGCGGCCCGCACCCGCGTCAGCAAGCTCAGCGCCTTCGGCGCCAGCCTGGACCTGGGCGACGCCCCGGCGCGGCGCCAGCTGCCCGATGCGCCCGAGCTGCGTTTCGACACCTTGGTGCAGCGCCTGCACGCGGCCGCCGGCAAGCCGCTGCTGCTGATGCTGGACGAGGCCCAGGCGCTGGCCGACGGGCCGAACTCGGAGGCCCTGGCCGGCTCGCTGCGCGCCGTGCTGCACAAGCGCCGAGCCCAGGTCTACGCGGTCCTCACCGGTTCCTCGCCCGACGCGCTGGCCGCGCTGCTGGCCAGCACCGGGGCGCCGATGTACCACTTCGCGCAGGTGCTGAACTTCCCGCCGCTGGGCGACGAGTTCCTGCTGGCGCTGCAGGCCCAGTACGCGCGCGTCCACAAGGGCCGCAAGCCGCCGCTGGAGGGGCTGCACGCGCTCTTCGAGCGCCTCGGCCACAAGCCGGCGCTGCTGCGTGACGTGGTCAAGCGCATGTCGGCCGAGGGCCTGCTGGACGCCGAGCAGGGCTTCGCCCGCTACCTGGCCGACGAACAGCATGTGGCGGGCTGGCGTGCGCTCATCGACACCCTGCAGCCGCTCGAGCGCGGCATCGCCTCGGTGGTGGCGCTGGGCCTGCCGCCGCTGGGCCAGGAAACGCGCGAGCTGCTCGGCGCCGTCAAGGGCGTGGGCAGCGCGCCCACGGTGGGCAAGGTGCGGGCGGCGCTGGAGCGCCTGCGCAAGCTCGGTCTGCTGACGCGCAGCGGCACGCCGCAGGTCGAGGACCCGTTCCTGGCGGCCTGGCTGGCGGGGCGCGCGCCGCTATGACGCCAGGGTGACGCCGCGATGATCACCCGGGCGCTGCGCCCGGCCGACGCCGAGGCCTTGCTCGCCATCCAGGCGCTCGCCTACCCGCCCAGCCACCACGAGAGCTGGGCGGTGCTGGGCCGGCGCCTGCAGCTGTGGCCGCAGGGCTGCTGGGTGGCCGAGGACGGCGATCGCCTGCTGGGCTATGTGCTCTCGCACCCCTGGCGCCAGGACCGGGCGGTGCCCTTGCACGGGGTGCTGGAGGCCCTGCCCGAGACCCCCGACGCCTACCACCTGCACGACCTGGCGCTGCACCCCGATGCGCGCGGCCGCGGCGCCGCGGCGCAGTTGGTGGAGCGCGTGCTGCAGGCCGCCGCGGCGGCCGGCCTGGGCACGCTGACCCTGGTGGCCGTGCAGGGCTCGCAGCCCTTCTGGGAGCGCATGGGCTTCACGCGCCGCGACGCCGCGCTGGCGGCGGACTATGGCGCCGACGCGGTGGCGATGCGGCGCACGCGCGCGCCCTGATCCGGGTCGTCCAGGCGCTCGAGCCATTCGCACAGCGCCTGCCAGGCCAAGGGCTCGTCGAGCGTCGGCGCGTGGCCGCGGCAGGGCACCTCCAGCGCCGTCAGGCCTGCGAGGCGCTGGCGCATCTGCGCCACGGTGTCGCGGCTCAGCAGGTCGGAGAGCTCGCCGCGCAGCAGCAGCATCGGCAGCTCACGCACCGCCTCGAAGAGCGGCCACAGCGGCGGGGCCGCGCTGCCGTTGCTCAGGCCCTGGGCAATCTCGGGGTCGTAGTCGGGCAGCCATTGCCCGTCCTCGCCGCGCCAGGTGGCCAGCACCATGCGACGCCAGTCGGGCTCGCTCCAGTCGGGGAACACGGCGGCGTTGGCGGCCGCGGTCAGCGCCACCGCCTCGGCCAGGCTGTTCACCACCGGCTGCCGCCCCACATAGCCGGCGATGCGCGCCAGGCCCTCGGGCTCCAGCACGGCACCGACGTCGTTGAGCAGCACGGCGCGCACGCGCTGCGGCTGCCAGGCAGCCAGCATCACGCCCATCATGCCGCCCAGCGAGGTGCCGATGACCGTCACCTGCGCCACGCCGAGGCGGTCGAGCAGCCAGGCCATGTCGGCCACATAGCGCGGCGGCTGGTAGTGGCTGGGGTCGGGGTCGCGGTCGGACAGGCCGCGGCCGCGCTGGTCGGGGCAGAGCAGGCGGTAGGGGCCTGCCAGGCGCTCGGCGAGCGCCGCGAAGTCGCGCCCGTTGCGCGTCAGCCCCGGCAGGCACAGCAGCACCGGCGCATCGGCGCTGTGGCCGGGGTAGTCGGCCACATGCAGGCGCAGCCCGTCCTCGCTGCGCACGAAGCGGTGCAGGAAGGACGGGGAGCTCATCACAGGCGGTAGCTGACGCCGAGCGAGACCTGGCGCGGCGCACCGTAGAAGCCGTTGAGCACGCCGAGCGCCGGGATGTTGTAGCCGTCGGTGCGGTAGGCCTTGTCGGTCAGGTTGCTGCCCTGCAGCGAGAAGCTGAGGTTCTTGTCCTTGGCCCAGGTGATGCCGGCGTTCAGCAGCGTGTAGCCGGGCTGGGCGATGGCCTCGCTGAGGTCGGTGGTCGGGTAGACCTTGCTGCGGTAGCTGGCCCCGAGGCGCGTGCGCAGCTCGCCGCCGAAGGCCGCAAAGCGGTACTCGGCGTCGACGGCGGCGCTGTCCTTGGGCGTGTTGCTGAACTGCTTCTGGCTCGCCACATTGACGCCGCGGTCCATGTACTCCTTGTACTTGGCCTTGATGTGGCTGTAGTTGCCGCGCAGCTGGAAGCTGCTGCTGGGGCGCCAGATGAACTCCAGCTCCAGCCCGTCGACGTTGGCGCGTCCGGCGTTGGTGAAGTCGCCGAAGAAGCCCGGCTGGCCGTTGGGCTGCGTGTAGGAGGTGAACACCGACAGCTGCACGTTCTTGTAGTTGTTGTGGAACAGCGCGGTGTTCAGCTCGAGCGTGCCGCCGGCCAGCAGCATCTTGGCGCCGAGTTCGACGCTGTCGAGCTCCTCGTCCTCGAAGGGCTTGGCCGAGTCGGGCACCGCCGCCACGTTGGCGCGGATGTTGTAGCCGCCGCTCTTGAAGCCGCGCGACACGGTGGCGTAGAGCTTGGTGGCGGCCGACATCTCGTAGCCCAGCGACAGGCGCGGCGAGAGGTTGTCGACCTTGCGCGTCTTGTCGAAATCGGTTGCCGTGGCCACCGGCACCGTGAAGCTGTCGTTGCTGAACGAGCGGTTGAGCACCACCGCGCGCTTCTCCTCCTCGGTCCAGCGCAGGCCGGTGCTGAGGTTGAACGACGGCGTCAGCTCCCACTCGTAGTCGCCGAACACCGCGGTGCCGGTGGTGTAGACGCGGCCGTTGGTGTCGCCAAAGATGGCGTTGAAGAAGTTGTTGCGCACGCGGCCGCCGGCGTCGCCGCTGAAGCGGTAGATGCCGATCACGCCCTTGCCGCTGGTGAGCTGCAGCTCGTGGCTGTCGGAGGCATCGGTGTAGGTGGCCAGCACGTCGGCGATCTTGTTGGGCAGGCCATCGAAGTCGATGGCGGTGTCGGTGTCCGACTCGCGGTGGCTGTAGATGTACTTCAGCGCCCAGTCACCACCGAGCCGCCAGTTGGCGCTCAGCGCATGGCCGCTGCTGTCGGTGTGGTTCTGGTTGGGCATGCCGCTCTTGATGTCGTAGCGGCTGCTCATCGGCACGTCGCCGGGCACGAAGCGATTCGGGGCCAGGCGCTGGAAGCCGCGCATGCCGGACTGGTCGCGGGTGTCGTCGAGGCTGAACTGCAGGTCCATCGGCAGGCTCTTGGGGAACCAGCCGAGCGACAGGCGCGCCGCCGTGGTGTCCTGGTCGCTGACCTCGCTGCCATCGCTGAGGTTGGTGCCGAAGCCGTCGCGCTGCAGCATGGCGAAGGCCACGCGGCCGCGCAGCTCACCGTCGCTGCTGGCGCCCCCCACCGCACCCTTGGCCTGAACCTGGCCGAAGCTGCCCAGCGTGGCGCTGGCCTGGCCGCTGAAGCTCGTGCCCAGCGGCTTGCTGACGTACTTGACCGCGCCGCCGATGGTGTTCTTGCCGTACAGCGTGCCCTGCGGGCCGCGCAGCACCTCAACGCGCTGCACGTCGAAGACCTCGAGCAGCGCACCCTGGGGGCGCGCCATGTAGGCGTCGTCCAGGTAGATGCCGACGCCGGGGTCCACGCCCCACAGCGGGTCGGCCTGGCCGACGCCGCGGATGAAGGTGGTGATGGTGGTGTTGCTGCCGCGCGCCGCGTAGACGGTCAGGCTGGGCACATTGCCCTGCAGGTCGCCCATATTGCGCACGTTCAGGCGCTCCAGGCTCTCGGCGCTCAAGGCGGTGACGGCGACCGGCACGTCCTGCAAGGTCTCGACGCGCTTGCGTGCGGTGACGGTGACGGTTTCGAGGGCGTCCTGCGCGAGGGCGGGCGCAGCGGGCAGGGCGGCGACCAGCGCGAGGCTGATCAGGCTGAGGCGGGGGTGCTTCATGTCGTCTCCGGGGTTCGAGGCAGAAGGGAATCTGTGTGTGATGGTTTCAGCGCAAGCGCCGTGCCGACTTCGGCCCAGCGCGGGAAAACCACCAGATCGGGCCGGGCTGGGGCCGGCGCGGCGCCATGCGGCGGCCCGAACCGGCGCCGAATTGGCGCCGCGCCGGGCCCGGGCGGGTGCGGCGCACTGTCCGC
Source organism: Inhella sp. (assembly GCA_041919015.1). Classification (GTDB taxonomy): domain Bacteria; phylum Pseudomonadota; class Gammaproteobacteria; order Burkholderiales; family Burkholderiaceae_C; genus Inhella. The sequence continues at coordinate 6,244 of JAYRUQ010000035.1, read as the reverse complement.
GCGGCAGACAGTGCCCGGGCGGCAGACAGCGGCGCGCTACTGGGCTGTCCAGCCGCCATCCACCGGCAGCGCCACGCCGGTGATGCCGGCCGCCGCCGCGCCGCACAGGAACACCGCCACCTCGCCGATGTGCGCGGGCGGCAGCAAGCTGAGGTTGGGCTGCTTCTCGCGCAGCAGCTCGCGGATGCCGGCCTGGCGGTCGCCGCCGAACTGCGCGGCGCGCGCCTCGATCTGCGGCTGGATGAGCGCGGTGTCGGTCCAGCCGGGGCAGATGCAGTTCACGGTGATGCCCTCGGCCGCCGTCTCCAGCGCCACGCCCTTGGACAGACCCACCAGCCCGTGCTTGGCGGCCAGGTAGGCGCCCTTGTTGACCGAGGCGACGAGCCCGTGCACCGAGGCGATGTTGACGATGCGCCCCCAGCCGCGCGCACGCATGCCGGGCAGCGCGGCCTTCATGCTGTGGAAGGCGCTGCTGAGGTTGACCGCCAGGATGGCGTTCCAGCGCGCCGCCGGAAATTCGGCGATCGGGCAGGTGAACTGGATGCCGGCGTTGTTGACCAGGATGTCGATCGGCGCGAGCGCCGCTTCGGCGGCCGCCACCAGGCCCTCGGCCTCGGCTTGCTGCATCAGGTCGGCCTGCACATAGGCCGCACGCGGGCCATGCTCGGCCTGCAGTCGCGCGGCCATCGCCGCACCCTGCTCGGGGGGTTCGATGCCATGCAGCACCAGCTGTGCGCCGGCGCGCGCCAGCGCCTCGGCGATGGCCAGGCCGATGCCCTGGGTGGATCCGGTGACGAGGGCGGTGCGTCCTTGCAGGCTCATGGTTTGTCCTTCAGAAGTTGGCGCAAGGTGGTCTTGAGCACCTTGCCATAGGCGTTCTTGGGCAGTTCGGTCAGGAAGACGTAGCGCTTGGGGCGCTTGAAGCGGGCGATGGTGGCCAGGCAAAGCGCGTCGAGCTCGGCCTCTGGCGCAGGGCGGGCTCCGGCCGCGACCACGCAGGCCACCAGCACCTCGCCCCACTCGGCGTCGGGCAGGCCGACGCAGGCCACTTCGGCCACCTGTGGGTGGCGCAGCAGCACCTCCTCGACCTCGCGCGGGTAGATGTTGGAGCCGCCACTGATGACCAGGTCCTTGCTGCGGTCCTTCAGGGTCAGGAAGCCCTGCGCATCCAGGCTGCCCATGTCGCCGGTCCACAGCCAGCCGTCGCGCAGCGCGCTCGACGAGGCCTCGGGGTTGCGCCAGTAGCCGGCCATCAGGCTGTCACCGCGCACCAGCACCTCGCCGATCTCGCCAACCGGCAATGGCGCGCCGGTGGCGTCGGCGACGCGGATCTCGACCGCGCTCTGCGGCAAGCCCACCGAGGCGGCACGGGCCGCCCAATCGGGGTGGGCGCGGTCGGCCAGCAGCGCCTTGGACAGGGCCGTGGCGCACATCGGCGTCTCGCCCTGGCCGTAGATCTGCGCGAAGCGCGGGCCCATCAGCTGCAGAGCCCGTTCGATATCGGCCAGGTACATCGGCCCGCCGCCGTAGACCAGGGTGAGAAAGCCATCGGGCGAATCGCCGGTGCGCTCCACATGCTCCGCCAGGCGCTTGACCATGGTGGGCACGAAGAACCCGCAGACGCGTCCGTGCAGCCGTGACAGCCGCACCAGTTCGGCAGGTTCGAAACCGGCGCTGTCGGGAATCACGTGGCGCGCCGCCGCCACCAAGAAAGGCAGGTGGTACATGCCGGCGCCGTGTGAGAGCGGCGCGCAGTACACGCTGCTGTCCTCGGCTTGGGCCGCGTGCACGTCGCTGAAGTAGCAGGCCGTCATCACGCGCAGATTGCGGTGCGAGAGCATCACGCCCTTGGGCCGTCCGGTGGTGCCCGAGGTGTAGAAGAGCCAGGCCAGATCGCCACCCTCGCGCGGCGTCAGCGGCCAAGGCTCGCCGCCCTGCAGCGCCAGCGCCTGCGCCCCATCGGCCAGCAGATGCGGCGGCAGGCGGCCGGCCAGCTGGGCCTGCGCTTCGGGCGCGAGGTCGTCGCTCATCACCAGCAGGGCGGTGCCACTGTCCTGCAGCACGTGATGCAGCTCCTCGGGATGCAGCTTGGCGTTGACCGGCACCACGCACAGGCCGGCCCACCAGGCGGCGTACAGCCACAGCAGGTACTCGGGCTGGTTGCGCATGAAAAGCGCGACGCGCTCGCCCGGCTGCAGCCCCAGCTGCTCGCGCAGGCCGTGCGCCAGACGCGCGCTGCGTACGGCCCAGTCGCCATAGGTCCAAACCACCCGCTCGCCCAGGAACACGGCCGGCCGCCCGGGAAAGGCGCTGGCGGCGCGCTGCAGCCAAAGGGCGAGATTCATCGCAGGTCTCCGTTCAGGCGGCGAGCAGGAAGCGTTCGACCAGGCCGAGCTGCTCGGGCGTGTTGAGCGCCGGCGCGTGGCCGCAGCCGCTCAGCGTGACGCCGACGGCGCGCGGGCCGCGCGCACGCATGGTCTCGAAGACCGCCGGGCTCAGCAGGTCGGAGTGCTCGCCGCGCAGCACCAGCACCGGCAGGTCGAGGCGGTCCCACTCGTCCCAGCGCAGGTAGTCGTCGGGGTGGTGCACGAACTGCCCGACCATGGCCGGGTCGTAGTGCGGGGTGAAGCGGCCGTCGGGCAGGCGGCGCGCCGAGGTTTCGGTGAGGCGCCGCCATTGCGCATCGCTCAACCAGCCGTAGGGCGCGTAGACCTGGCGGAAATAGGCCTCCAACTGCGTGCAGCTGGCGAAGGCCGGCGGCCGGCCGGCGTAGTCGCGGATGCGCTGCAGCGCGGCCGGTTCCAGCTCGGGGCCGATGTCGTTGAGCACCAGGCGGCGGATGCGACCCTGCAGGCGCGTGGCCGCCGCCACCAGGCCGATGGCGCCGCCCATCGAGGTGCCGACCCACTGGCATTGCGAAACGCCGAGCTGGTCGAGCAGGCCCTGGGCCAGCTCGACGTAGAAGTCCAGGCAGTACTCGGCCTCGGGGCGCGGGCTCCATTGCGACAGGCCGCGGCCGAGCGTGTCGGGGCAGATGACGCGAAAGCGCGGCGCCAGGTGCGCGGCCAGCTCGTCCATGTCGCGTCCGGTGCGTGCCAGGCCGTGCCAGGCCAGCACCACCTCGTCGCCCTGGCCCCACTCCATGAAGTGCAGCTCGCGGCCCAGCACGGTGAGGTAGCGGCTGTGCATGCCTTGACTCAGGAACGGAGCTTGCCGACCAAGCCGGTCGGGAAGTGGTAGACCGAGAGCACGAAGAGCACGCCCAGCCAGAGCAGCCAGCGCTCGGGCTCGACGAAGGAGCCGAGCACGGGCAGCGCGCCCAGACCGGCTTCGTCGTGCGCCCAGCGCATCAGCTCCTGCAGGTAGTTCTGCGCCAGCACGAAAAGCACCGAACCGAGCACCGCGCCGTAGATCGTGCCCATGCCGCCGATCACGACGATCAGCAGCACGTCGAGCATCAGCTCGAAGCTCATCGTGGTTTCGGGGCCGACGTAGCGCAGCCACAGCGCCATCAGCACCCCGGCCAGGGTGGCGAAGAGCGCCGACAGCACCGAGGCCGCGGTGCGGTAGACCACCACGCGGTAGCCGATGGCCTCGGCGCGGAAGGCGTTCTCGCGGATCGCCTGCAGCACGCGGCCGAAGGGCGAGTTGACGATGCGCAGCAGCACCAGCACCAGCGCGAAGACCGCCACGCACAGGCCGTAGTAGCTGAGCAGCCGGCCGTTGAGGTCCACGCCCCCCAGCGGTTCCTCGAGGAACTGGGTGGCCGGGCGCAGGAGCTCGGGCAGGCGGAAGTTCAGCCCGTCCTCGCCGCCGGTGAAGTCGCTGAGCTGCGAGGCCAGGGTCAGGCAGGCCGAGGCCACGGCCAGCGTGATCATGGCGAAGAAGATCGCCTTGACGCGCAGCGAGGCCAGGCCGATCAGCAGCGACAGCAGCAGCGAGGCGGCCAGCGCGCCGGCCAGACCGATGCCCACCGAGCCCCAGCCGGGCCCGAGCTTGCTGCTGGCGATGGCCACCCCGTAGGCGCCGATGCCGAAGAACAGCATGTGCGCGAAGGACACGATGCCGGTGTAACCCAGCAGCAGGTCGTAGCTGGCCACCAGCAAGATGAACACCAGCGCCTTGGCCGCCACGTTCAGGCTCTGGCTGCCCGGAAACAGGAAGGGCGTGGCCAGCAGGCCGGCCACGGTGACGAGCAGCAGCACGGACAGAACCCGACTGCGCGGCAGGTCGTGAGAGAGAAGCGCTCGCAACATCAACCCGCCCTCCGCGCCACGGGGTAGAGCCCCTCGGGCCGCCACAGCAGCACCGCCCCCATCAGCGCGATGTTGGAGAACAGCGCCAGCTTGGGGGCGATGAAGCCGGTGTAGTTGGCCACCAGGCCGACCAGCAGCGCGCCCACCAGGCAGCCCGCCGTGCTCCCGAGGCCGCCGATGATGATGACGATGAAGAGCAGCACGTTGACCTCGTGGCCGATGCGCGGCGTGACGCCTTGCTGGTACAGGCCCCAGAGCACGCCCCCGAGGCCGGCCAGCGCGGCACCCACCACGAAGGTGGCGACGAACAGCCGGCGCACGCGGTAGCCGAGGCTTTCCACCATCTCGCGGTCCTGCACGCCGGCGCGGATCAGGAGGCCGACCTTGGTGCGGTTCAGCACCCACAGCAGCGCCAGCAGCACCGCCACGCCGACCAGCATGGCCAGCAGGCGGAAGCGCTCCAAGGCCACATCGCCCAGCAGCAGCGATCCGCGCAGCGCCTCGGGCAGGGGCTGCGGCACCAGCTGGGCGCCGTAGTGCATCTTCAACAGCTCCTCGCCGATGATCATGCCGCCCATGGTGATGAGGATCTGCTTGAGATGCAGGCCGTAGACCGGGCGCACCAGCACACGCTCGAACACCAGGCCCACCGCGGCGGCGGCCAGCATGCCGGCCAGGCAGGCGGCGGCCACCGCCAGCAGGTTGGGGCCGAGCCCGGGGCTGGCCACCCAGCCGCCCAGCACCCCCAGCACCGTGGTGGCCACGAAGGCACCCACGGCGATGAACAGGCCGTGACCGAAGTTCAGCACGTCCATCAGGCCGAACACCAGGGTCAGGCCCGAGGCGATGATGAAGACGATCAGGCCCATGGCCAGGCCGGCCAGGGTCAGCGTGGCCCAGCTCGAGGCGCTGCCCGTCAGCGGCAGGGCCAGCAGGGCCAGGCCGCCCAGCAGCGCGAGCGGCTGCCAGTCGAAGCGCTGGCGCGGGATGGCTTGATCGGCACCCACGGATCCACTCATTGGTGCGCTCCCAGCGAGAGGCCGAGCAGACGCTGCTGCAGGGCCTCGTCGGCGATCAGCTCCTGCATGGCGCCGTGGTGCACCACGCGCCCGTCGTCCATCACCGCCACGCGGTCACCGAGCGCCTTGGCAACGGCGAAGTTCTGTTCGACCAGCAGCACGGTGGTGCGCTGCGTGCGCTTGAGTTCCTGCAGCGCCTGGATGAGGTTGTGCACGATGGCGGGGGCCAGGCCCTTGGAAGGTTCGTCGATCAGCAGCAGGCGGCGCGGCTCGATGAGCGCACGGGCGATGGCCACCATCTGCTTTTGCCCGCCGCTGAGCTTGCCGGCCGGATAGAGCCAGAACTTCTTCAGCGCCGGGAAGAGGCCGAACAGCCAGTCCAGGCGCTGGGGGTCGAGGTCCTGCAGGCGGCGGGCAGCGCGCGCGGCGAGCAGCAGGTTCTCGGCCACGGTGAGGTCGCTGAAGATGCCCATGGACTCGGGCACATAGGCGATGCCGAGTTGGGCGATGTCGGCGGTGTTCCTGGGAAGCTCCTTCCCGTCGAACGAGATGCTTCCCTGGCTGTGCGGCCAGAGCTGCATGAGCGTGCGCAAGGTGGTGGTCTTGCCGGCGCCGTTGCGACCCAGCAGCATGGTGACCTGGCCCTCGGGGACCTCGAGGTCCACGCCGTGGAGGATGTGATAGGCGCCGATGTGGGTGTGGACATCGGTGAGTCTTAGCAAGGCGCTTGTGGTCATTCGGCACAGCCCTTGGGACCTTCGGCCCCAAACCCCGACCCCCTTTTCTTTGCTCCGCCAAAGAAAAGGGGGGAAAAGAAAGGCGGCCCCGCACTGCGCTCGCCCCTCGCCTGCGGCGAGGGGTTTCCTGCGGTGCTCGCAAGCCGGCCCCGGCCAGAACTCGCGGCGTTCGCTTCGCTCACTCTGCTCAAACAGGCTGGCCGAGTCAGAAGGGTCGCGTGCCTGCGGCACG
>JAYRUQ010000034.1:0-26588 GCA_041919015.1 Inhella sp. | reverse complement strand
CTGTGAGCGCGAAGCGCCTGCTGCTGGCGTCGAACAACGCCAAGAAGCTCACCGAGTTGCGCGCACTGCTGGTGCCGCTCGGCGTCGAATTGCTCGCGCAGGGCGACCTGGCGATTGCCGAAGCGGCCGAACCCTTCGACACCTTTCTGGAAAACGCCCTGGCCAAGGCGCGCCACGCCGCGCACGCCTCGGGGCTGCCCACCTTGGCCGATGACTCCGGTCTGTGCGTCGATGCGCTGGGCGGCGAGCCGGGCGTGCGATCGTCGCGTTTCGCCTGTGATGCGAGACAAGGCGAGGGCGATGCAGACAACAACCGCTGGCTCTTGCAGCGACTGCACGGGCAGTCGCGGCGCGAGGCGGCCTTTGTCTGCGTGCTGGTGGCGCTGCGCCACGCCGCCGACCCCGAGCCGCTGGTGGCGACCGGCCGCTGGCCGCTGAGCGTGCTGGACGCAGCGCAGGGCGGCGGGGGCTTCGGCTACGACCCCATCGTTCGCCCGCGCGGCGCAAGCGCCGGTTCCGTGGCCACGCTGACCGAGGCCGAGAAGAACGCCCACAGCCACCGGGCGCTGGCCATGCGGCAGCTTGTGGCGCAGTTGCACGAACGCTGGCACTGGTGAGCACGCCGCTCCTTGCCACCCTGATGCGCGAGGGCACGCTGCAGTTGCCGGCGCTGCCGCCCCTGGCGCTGTACGTGCACCTGCCCTGGTGCCTGCGCAAATGCCCGTATTGCGACTTCAACAGTCACGAGGCCGCGCAGGGGATCGACGCCCAGGGCGCGCAGGCCTATGTCGACGCGCTGCGTGCCGACTTGGAGGCCGCCTTGCCGCTGATCTGGGGGCGGCCGGTGGTGTCCGTGTTCATCGGTGGGGGTACCCCCAGCCTGTTCACGCCCGAAGCCATTGCGACCCTGCTCAGCGATCTGCGGGCTCGCCTGCCGCTGGAACCGGGCTGCGAAATCACGCTCGAGGCCAATCCCGGCACCTTCGAACGCGACCGCTTCCGCGGCTATCGCGCGGCGGGCGTCACCCGCCTGTCGGTGGGGGTGCAGAGTTTTTCCGACGCGGCGCTGCGGGCGTTGGGGCGGGTGCACGATGCCGATCAGGCGCAGGCCGCCGTCGAGGAGGCCCGCGCCGCCTTCGACACCTTCAATGTCGACCTGATGTACGCGTTGCCCGGTCAAACCCTGCAGGGGCTGGCGCAAGAACTCGATCGGCTGGAGGCGCTGGCGCCGCCGCATCTGTCGCTCTACCAACTGACGCTGGAGCCCAACACCGCGTTTGCGCGCCGGCCGCCCGAACTGCCGGACGTGGACCTGTCCAGCGAGATGCTCGACCTGCTCGGTGTACGCGCCGCCGCCGGCGGCTGGCAACGCTACGAGGTGAGTGCCTATGCGCAATCCGGGCACCGTTGCCGCCACAACCTGAACTACTGGGAGTTCGGGGACTACCTGGGCATCGGTGCCGGAGCCCACAGCAAGCTGAGCTTCCCGCACCGGGTGCTGCGCCAGGTGCGATGGCGCGAGCCGCGTCAATACCAGCAGCAGGCCATGGCGGGCAGCGCGGTCAGCAACCAGCATGAGGTGGCGCGCGCTGACCTGCCCTTCGAGTTCGCCATGAACGCGCTGCGCCTGCGCGAAGGGGTACCGCTGGCCTTGTTCGGCGAGCGCACCGGCTTGCCGCTGTCGGCCCTGCAACGCGGCCGCGAACAGGGGCTGGCCCGGGGCCTGCTGCGCGATGATGCAACGCGCCTGCAGGCCAGCGACAAGGGCTTTGATTTTCTCAACGACCTGCAGTCCTTGTTCCTGCCGCAGCGGAATTGAAACCATGGCTCTGGTGCGTGCCCTGCTGATCTTCGCCTTGCTCTGGGCCGGGTTGGCGCTCGGCGTGTCGCTGTTGCTGCACCTGACGCGGCGGCAGCGCTGGGCGGCGGCGCGTCTGCTGATGGTCAGCGCCGTCGGTGCGCTGTTGGCAACGCTCTTCCTGTGGGGCGTGGTGGCGTTTTTCTAGGAGTGTGAGATGAAGAGACAGATCCGCGTGGGGCTGGTGCTGGGCGTGACGCTGCTGAGCGCCTGCGTGCGCATCGAGACCGGTGAGGTGGGCTTGCGCGTCGGCATCGACAAGCAGATCAGCGGTACCGAACTGCTGCCCGGCAGCTTCAACCAGACCCTGGTGGGCGATGTGCTGACCTTTCCGGTGCGTGACATTGCGGTGCAGGTGGACAACAAGAATCCGCTGACGGCCGACAACAGCACCTTGAAGGATTTCGACCTGACCTTGGTCTATTCCATCAGTCCGAGCAGCGTGTCCGACCTCTGGACCACCAAGAGCCGCAGCTTTCACAGCTTCGATGGCGTCGCCAAGGACTGGGTGCTGATGCACGGCTTCATGACCACGGTGGCCAACAACGCTGCCTACAAGGCCGTGCGGGGCTACAAGGCGCTCGAGGTGGCCGACAACCGCGCCCGCATCGAAGAGGAGATCAAGCGCGTCGTCGGTGAGACCCTGAAGGCCGAGAAACTCGATCAGGCCCTCAGCGTGACCCTGGTGCAGGTGCGCAACGTGATGCCCGCCGACGACATCATCGCCAGCGCCAATGCGGTGGTGACCGCTCAGAACGCGTTGCGCGCCAAGGAAATCGAGGTCGACACGGCCAAGCGCGAGGCCGAGCGCATCGCGGCGCTGAACGCCAACGCCAGGGCCATCGAGTACATGAATGCGCAGGCCCAGCTGAAGATTGCCGAAGGCGTGGCCAACGGCAAGGTGCACGCCGTCGTCGTGCCCTACGACTTCAAGGGCATCATCAACGTGGGTTCGCCGGGGCGTTGATCAGACGCGGGTCAGCGATCCGCCCGCCGAGCGCAGCTTTTCGATCAGGCGCGGGGCGATGTCCTTCAAGGACATCACCTCATGCGCAGCGCCGGCGGCAATGGCCTCGCGCGGCATGCCGAACACCACGCAACTGGCCTCGTCCTGGCAGATGTTGAAGCTGCCGGCGTCCTTCATGGCGCGCATGGCCTGGGCGCCATCCGCCCCCATGCCGGTCAGCATGATGCCCACGGCGTTGGGGCCGACGACCCGGGCGGCCGAATTGAACAGCACCTCGACCGAAGGCTTGTGGCGGTTCACCGGCTCGGTGTCGACGACGCGGGCGATGTAGTTGGCCCCCGAGCGCTCGACGCTGAACTGCCTTCCACCCGGTGCGATGTAGCCATGCCCGGGCAGGATGCGCTCGCCGTCCTTGGCCTCGCTGACGCGGATCTTGCACAGCCCGTCGAGGCGATTCGCGTAGCTGGTGGTGAAGCCGGCCGGCATGTGCTGCGTGATGCAGACCGCCGGACAGTCGGCCGGCAGGTTGATCAGCACATCCTTGGTGGCCTCGGTGCCGCCGGTGCTGGCACCGATGAAGATGATCTTCTCGGTCGACAGGCGGCCGATGCTGGCGACGGTCACGGGGGCCGGGGCCGCTGCGCCGGGCGCCGCTGCAGCCGGTGCGCGGCGGATGTGCGCCTTGGCAGCGATGCGGATCTTGTCGGTGATGTCGGCGGCCAGTTGGCGGATGCCGTCGGCCACCCCGATCTTGGGCTTGGCGACGAAGTCCACCGCACCGAGTTCGAGCGCCTTCATGGTGACCTCGGCGCCGCGTTCCGTCAGCGTCGACACCATCACCACCGGCATGGGGCGAAGGCGCATCAGCCGCGACAGGAAGTCGATACCGTCCATACGCGGCATCTCGACGTCGAGCGTGATGACGTCGGGGTTGAGCGTGCGGATCATTTCGCGCGCGATCAAGGGGTCGGCGGCGGCGCCGATGCACTCCATGTCGGGCTGCTTGTTGATGATCTCGGTGAGGATGGAGCGCACCAGCGCCGAATCGTCCACCACCACCACACGGGTCTTCGCCATAGAAAAAGTTCTCAGAACAAATCGATCGATCCACCGCTGCTGGCCACCGGCGCCACTTTTTGCACCGCGCTGCGGTCCTGCTGCAGCAGCGCGTCGCTGGCAGCCGCGAGGCGCTTGACCATCGCCTTGCCGCTGCGCGGCAGGTAGCAGACCTTGCGCGGGTAGACGTCCATCACATCCTTGCTGACGACCGGGATGCGTTCGGTCTTCAGGAAGTCGAGCACGAAGTTGGTGTTGCGTTCGCCCACGTTCAAGCTGCTCATGCCCGAGATCACCGCGCCGCCGCCGAACACCTTGGCTTCCATGCGGGTCTTGTTGGCGCCCTTCTTCAGCATCTCGTTGATCAGCAGCTCCATGGCGAACAGGCCATAGCGCCCCGACTCACCATTGCCCTCGGGCAGCATGAAATGGTTGAGTCCGCCGACGTTGGCGGCGCGATCCCACAGGCAGGCGGCAATGCAGGAGCCCAGCGTGGTCTGGATCAGCACGTCCTCGGTGTCGACGAAATACTCGCCCGGCAGCACCTTCACCGCAGCGCTCTTGAAGTGCGAGTCGTAGAAGAAGAAGGAGGCCTCGCCGTTCTTGCGCGGCGCAGCCTTCAGGCGACCCAGCCAGGCGGTGGCCGCGGCACCTCCGCCCAGTGACATGGACGCAGCAGCGGGTGAGGGCAGGTTCATTCAGACGCGCTCGTAAATGGTCTTGCCGCGCAAGCGGAACAGATCCTTGGCTTCGGTGAAGTTCTCCGAATGGCCGACGAACAGCAGGCCCCGGGGCTGCATCACGCGGTGGATGCGCTCCAGCACCTTGCGCTGCGTCGCGGCGTCGAAGTAGATCATCACGTTGCGGCAGAACACCATATGGAAGGGTTCCCCGAGGTTCCATTGCGTGTGCATCAGGTTGACGACCCGGAAGTCGATCGGGCGCGCCAACTCGGGTTTGACGCGGATGCGCCCGGCATTGGCTCCCGTGCCGCGCAGGAAGAAGTTGCGCAGGCGCTCGGCGCTCAAGCCCCGCGAGTCGGTCGCGTAGACGCCGCGCCTTGCGGTGTTCAGCACATTGGTATCGATGTCGGAGCACAGCAGATGCACCTGGGACAGGGACTTCAAGGCCTCCTGGCAGATCATGGCGATCGAGTACGGCTCCTCGCCGGTCGACGCGGCACAGCACCAGATGCGCACCGGCTTGCCCTGGAAAGCCTTGAGTTCATCGGCCAGTGCGTGAAAGTGATGCTCCTCGCGGAAGAAGGAGGTCAGATTGGTCGTCAGGCAGTTGACGAACTCCTGCCACTCGGGCGCATCGGCCTGCAACTGCTGGAGTGCATCCAGGTAGCTGTTGAAGGTGCGGTGCGGCGTCTCGCGCAGGCGGCGCGACAGACGGGAATACACCATGGCCTTCTTGCCGTCGTTCAGGCTGATGCCCGCATGCCCGTAGATGAGCTTGCGCACGCGCTCGAAGTCGGCATGCGTGAAGGTGAATTCCTGGTCAACGACGTCGGCGGTCATGGCACCCGTTGGGAGAGGCTTGCGGTCGATTGTGGGAGCCCTTTGCGGCGACTCGCCTTGGTATCGACACTTAGGCCAAGTGCTGTAGACCCCGCTGCTAGACTGGCTCGCACCCGCCAATGACGCCCGCCACCGCCCCTTTGCTGCTGCCCGCCCTGCGAGAGCTCAAGCTCGACGATGCGCTGGCCCTGCTGGAACAGGCCGGTGCCTTGCTGCCCGACGCCGAACCCTATAGCGTGCGTTGGTTGCAGGGGATCATCGATGCGCTGGCCGACCTCTCGGCGCGTGACCCCATGACGGGCCTGGTCAACCGGCGCAGCTTCGAGATGGCGCTGGAGCGTGAGATCGACCGCGTGGCCCGGGCCGGGGACGTGGCCCTGTTGCTGCTGCTGGACATCGACCACTTCAAGCGCGTCAACGACAGCCACGGTCACGCCGCCGGTGATGGGGTCATCAAGGCCGTGGCCGAGGCCATCCAGCAGGCCGTGCGGCCGATGGACACCGTGGCGCGCACCGGCGGCGAGGAGTTCGCCGTGGTGCTGCCCAACTGCCCGAGCAGCTTCGGCCCGACCGTGGCCGAGCGCATTCGCGCCAATGTGGCGGCCTTGTCGATTGCCGTCAGCCCGGGGGTCATCCTCGGGGTGACCGTCAGCCTGGGCGGCGCCTACGCGCCGCAATGGGTGCGCTCGTCGCCGCTGCTGTGGATGGAGCGTGCCGACCGCCAGCTCTACCGCGCCAAGGCCGAGGGCCGCAACCGCGCCTGCTTCGAGCCGCAGCTGGAGTCGCTGGTCAGCGCCGACGAGAAGAGCCTGCTGTTTGCCCAACCTATGGACGAGGATTCCCCATGACCGCACGGACCCTGGCGGTCACCAGTGGCAAGGGTGGGGTTGGCAAGACCTTCATCACCGCCAACCTGGCCTGCGCCCTGGCGGCGCGCGGCCAGAAGGTGCTGGTGCTGGACGCCGACCTCGGTCTGGCCAATCTGGATGTGGTGCTGAACCTGCACCCCAAGCTGACCCTGCACGATGTCTTCACCGAGAAATGCACGCTCGAGCAGGCCATCGTCCCGGCCCCCGGGGGCTTCTTCGTGTTGCTGGCGGGTTCGGGCATGGTCGAGTACTCGCGGCTCACGCCCGAGGTGCGCGAAAACCTGCTGCGCATCATCGAGCAGGTCAAGCCGCGCTACGACTGGGTGCTGATCGACACCGGCGCGGGCATCTCCGACGTGGTGCTGTACTCGGTTTCATTGGCGCAGGACGTGCTGGTGGTGGCCACGCCGGAGCCCACCTCCCTGACCGATGCCTACGCCACCATCAAGGTGCTGGCGATGCAGCAGGAGCGGCGCCAGGTCGGGCTGGTGCTCAACCAGGCGAGCCGGACCGGAGAGGGGCGCGGCATCTGTACGCAGTTGGGCAATGTGCTGGCGCGTTTCGTCAGCGCGCGACCGGGCGGCCAGAATTTCCGGCTCGAGCTGTGGGGCGAGGTGGCCGCCGACGCCACGGTGCGACAGGCGGTGCTGAAGCGCCAGCTGTTGATGGAGCAGTTCCCCGGCTGCGAGGCGGCCCAGGGTCTGAAGGCGCTGGCCGGCAAACTGTTGGCCTGATGAACTGAGGGCGGGCCAGGGCCTCAGGCAAACACCTGCAGCGCGTGCACGCCCAGACCTCGGGCCACCGAGGCCAGCGCGTCGCCGCGCAGGCGTTCGGCGCGCGGGAAGCCCGCGGCGATGGCGTCGACCAGCGCGCCCAGGCGGCTGGAGCCGCCGGTGAAGTACAAGGCATCCACCCGCTCGGGCGCCACGCCGGCGCGCCGCACCGTTTCGTGAGCCGCTGCGGCGATGCGCGCCAGGTCGGCGAACAAGGCCTCGCGCAGCGCCTCGCGTCCATAGGGCCAGTGCAGACCCGACTCGATCAAGCCGAGGTCGAAGTCGTGGCTCTCGGCGCCGTTGCTGAGCGCGATCTTGCCGTCCTCGGCCTGGTTCAGCAGCTCGTGACCGAGATGATGCTGCAGCAGCGTCAGCAGGCGCTGGTGCAGACGCGGGTCGGCGTAGTCGGCCTTGCGGCTGCGCATCTCGGCCAGAACGGCCGGCGTGTAACAGCCGTTGATCAAATGCCAGCGTGCCAGATCGTGGTAAATGCCGGAAGCCACCTCGCGCGGTGGGCCTTGCTGCGGCAACCGCCGCTGCGGTCCGAGGGCGCCGTGACCGAGCGCACGCAGCGGGCCGTCCAGTGCGATGCGGCGGTCGAAATCGGTTCCGGCGACGTGGATGCCGTGGTGTGCCAGCAGGTCGTCACGCCGCTCGGCCCGGGCGCGCCGTGCGGGGCCGATGCGGACCAGTGAGAAATCGCAGGTGCCGCCGCCGAGGTCGGCCACCAGCAGCAGCTGCTCACGCTCGGCGCGCTGCTCGTGGTCGAAAGCGGCGGCGATCGGTTCGAACTGAAAGGCGAGGTCCGCAAAACCGGCCGCCCTTGCGGCGTCGGCCAGCTGCGATTCGGCCAGACGGTCACGATCCGGGTCGTCGTCGACGAAATAGACCGGGCGTCCGAGCACCGCGCGGTCCAGCGGCCGGCCCAGCCGCGCCTCGGCCTGGCGCCTGAGCCGCTTCAGGTAGCCGGCCAGCACGTCGGCGTAGGCCAGCTGGCGGCCCGCGCCGATGTCGGTCTGACGACCGATCAGGTCCGAACCGAGCAAGGACTTCATCGAGCGCATCAATCGCCCGTCGTGCCCGTCCACATAGGCCTGCAAGGCCGCTCGACCGAAGGCGCGCGGCGGGCCGTCGGCATCGTGTGGCCCTTGCGCAAAGTAAAAAACCGCGGTCGGCATGGTCAGCTCGTCGCCCTCAAGCGGCAACAAGCTCATGCCGCCGGCGTCGGGCAGCGCGATCGCGGAATTGGAGGTGCCGAAGTCGATGGCACAAAATGGCGCTCGGGCCAGGGGTCGGCTCACAGGGGCGGGGCGGAAATCGGCGGCGCCGGATTCTGCCCGTCCCAGAGGCGCTTCAGCCGCGCAGCAACACCACCAGTGCGCCGGCGCCGCCATCGATGGGCCGCGCCTGCACGAAGGCCATCACCTCCTCACGCTGCACCAACCAGCGCCGCACCTTGACGCGCAGCACGCCTTCGCGTCCTGGCGAACCGTGCCCCTTGCCGTGCACCACGCGCACGCAGCGCAAGCCACGCAGGCTGCACTGCTGCAGGAAGTGGCCGAGCGCCTCGCGCGCCGCGTCGCGTCGCAGGCCGTGCAGGTCGATCTGCGCCTGCAGCGCCCATTCGCCACGGCGCAGGCGCTGCAGCACCGAGCCCGGCAGCTCCGGGCGTCGGTAGCTCAGCTCCGCGTCGGTCTCGAGCAAGGACTCGACGTCGAACTCGTCCGACATGGTCTGACTCAACGCCGCGCGCTCGTCGTCCTCGCGCTGGCGCGCCAGCGGCAAGGGGCGGGGTCGCAGCAGCTCGGCGCGATCGTTGCGCGGCAAGGGGGTGACCGGGCCGACGCTCAGCTCGAACTGGCGCCGCTCGCGCTCCAGCCGCATGGCCTGCTCGCGGGCCTCGTGGGCCAGGCGTTCGGCCTCGGCCTGGCGTCTCGCCAGCTCGGCTCGCACCTGCTGCCACTGGGCCGGCTTCACAGCAACCCCCGCGCCGCCATCGAGCTGCTGCCGGCGCCGCCGACGACGAAGTGGTCGAACACCCTGACATCCACCAGGGCCAGCGCCGCTTGCAGGCGCTCGGTCAGTCGCAGGTCCTCGCGCGAGGGCTCGGCCACTCCGCTGGGATGGTTGTGCGCCAGGATCACAGCAGCGGCACCGAGCGCCAAAGCGCGCTGCACCACCTCGCGCGGGTAGACGGCCGTCTGGGTCAGGCTGCCGCGGAACAGCTCCTCCATGGCGATCAGCCGTCCCTGCGCATCGAGAAACAGCACGGCGAAGCACTCGTAGGGCAGGGGGCCGAGGTGCAGGCGCAGGTAGTCGCTGACCTGGTCGATCTGCTGCATGGCCGGCCGTTCGGCCAGTTGTTGCGCCAACGCGCGACGCGTCAGCTCGCGCACCGCCAGCAACTCGCAGCGCTTGGCAGGCCCCAGGCCCTTGACGGTCTTGAGGGTCGCTTCGTCCGCGTGCAGCAGGCCGGCGACGCCGCCGAGTCGATCCAAAAGGTCCTGTGCCATTTGCAGCACCGAGCGCCCGGCCAGCCCGGTCCGCAGCAGCAGTGCGAGCAACTCGGCGTCGCTCAAGGAGGCGGCGCCCTGGGCCAGCAGCTTCTCCCTGGGGCGACTGCTCTTGGGAAGATCGGCGAGCGGCATGGCGCGAATTCTAGAATTCACCCCCCTGAAACCAGAACTTGCGGGCCTTCATGAGCGCACGCCTTGTCGCCGCTGGCGACTTCCTGACCCTCCACTACCGCCTCATCGGTCCCGATGGAGCCGATGTCGTCAACACCTTTTCCCAGCAGCCGGCCACCCTGACCCTTGGCTCGGGAGAACTGGCGCCTGCCCTGGAGCAGCGCCTGATCGGCCTGCCGGAGGGCTGTCACCAGCACTTCGAGTTGGCCGCCGGCGAGGTGTTCGGGCAACACAACCCGGAACTGATGCAACGGGTCAGCCGACGCCTGCTGGACCGCCATGGTGACGCCGAGGCCGATTACCAGATCGGTGATGCGGTGAGCTTCCCGACGCCCGATGGCCAGGCCCAGTACGCCGGTCGCGTGGCGGAGCTGGGCGACGAATGGGTGCTGTTTGATTTCAACCACCCGCTGGCCGGCTTGCCGCTGGCCTTCGAGGTGGAACTGGTGGGCGTGTTGTGATGCAGCGGGGTGGGGAGGTGCTGCTGGCCGAGCCGCGCGGATTCTGTGCTGGCGTCGACCGGGCCATCGAGATCGTCGAGCGTGCGCTGAAGAAGCACGGCGCGCCGATCTACGTTCGGCATGAGATCGTGCACAACACCTATGTGGTCAACGATCTGAAGGCCAAGGGCGCGATCTTCATCGAGGAGCTGGCCGAGGTGCCGCCCGGCGCGACGCTGGTTTTCAGTGCGCATGGCGTCAGTCAGGCCGTGCGGCGCGAGGCGGCTGAGCGGGGTTTCGAGGTCTTCGACGCGACCTGTCCGCTGGTCACCAAGGTGCATGTGGAGGTGGCCAAGCTGGCGCGCGAAGGTTTCGCGTTCATCATGATCGGCCACAAGGGACACCCCGAGGTCGAGGGCACCATGGGTCAGCTCGACCCCGGACTGATCCACCTGGTCGAGGAGGCGGCCGACGTCGCACGGGTCCGGCTCGGGCAACAGGACAAGCTTGCCGTGGTGACGCAGACCACGCTCAGCGTCGACGATGCCGCCGAGATCCTTGCCGCGGTGCGCGAGCGCTTTCCCCAGGTGCGCGAGCCCAAGCAGCAGGACATCTGCTACGCCACGCAGAACCGGCAGGACGCCGTCAAGCTGCTCGCTCCCCAGGTCGAAGTGGTGGTGGTGGTGGGCAGCCCGACGAGCAGCAACAGCAACCGCCTGCGCGAACTGGCCGAGCGCCTCGGCACGCCGGCCTATATGGTGGACGGCGCGCAGGACCTCCAGCCGGAGTGGTTCGAGGGTCGGTCCAGGGTCGGCCTGACCGCCGGCGCCTCGGCGCCCGATGTGCTGGTCCAGGAGGTCATCGCGCAGCTGCGCGCTCTGGGCGTGACCAGCGTGCGCAAATTGGATGGCGTCGTTGAAACCACGCGATTCCCGCTGCCCTTGGGTCTGGGTGATCGGTCCATGGCCGAGATCGAGCGATCTTGACCTTGCGCCGGTCTGGCGCGACCTCCCTTCGAACAATTACCAGGATTTCCATCGATGCTCGACATCAACCAGTTGCGCCGCGATCTGCCCGGCGTGATCACCCGCCTCGAGGCGCGCAAGACCCCGCAGTCCTTTCTCGACGTCGAACGATTCCAGGCCTTGGAGAGCGATCGCAAGCAATTGCAGACCCGCACCGAGGAGTTGCAGTCGCGCCGCAATCAGCTCTCCAAGGCAATCGGCCAGGCCAAAGGCAAGGGCGAGGACGCCGCGGATCTGATGGCGCAGGTGGGCGGCATCGGCGAGGAGTTGAAGGCCAGCGCCGACCGCCTGGAGGCGCTTCAGCATCAGATGACCGAGATGCTGATGCTGCTGCCCAACCTGCCGCAGGACGATGTGCCGCAGGGCGGCGACGAGCAGGGCAACGTCGAGGTGCGCCGCTGGGGTGTGCCGCGCGTCATGGCGTTTGCGCCCAGGGATCACGTCGACCTCGGCACGCCGCTCGGTCTGGACTTTGAAACCGGTGCCAAGCTCAGCGGCTCGCGCTTCTCTTTCCTGCGCGGTCCGGTGGCGCGCCTGCACCGGGCGTTGGCGGCCTTCATGCTGGACCTGCACACCGGCCAGCACGGCTACACGGAGTGCTACACGCCCTACATCGTCAACCGCGAGGTGCTGGAGGGGACAGGCCAGTTGCCCAAATTCAAGGAAGACATGTTCTGGGTGCTGCGCGGCGGCGCCGATGACAGCCCGGAGCAATACCTGATCTCGACCAGCGAAATCTCGCTGACCAACAGCGTGCGCGACAGCGTGCTCAAGGAGTCCGAACTGCCCATTCGCCTGACGGCGCACACCCCGTGCTTCCGCTCGGAGGCCGGTGCGGCCGGTCGCGACACGCGCGGCATGGTGCGCCAGCACCAGTTCGACAAGGTGGAGATGGTGCAGGTGGTCCGACCCGAAGACAGCGCGGCGGCGCTCGAGGCCATGGTCGGTCACGCGGAGCGGGTGCTGCAGTTGCTCGAACTGCCGTACCGGGTCGTGTTGCTGTGCACCGGTGACATGGGCTTCGGTGCGGCCAAGACCTACGACCTGGAGGTCTGGCTGCCGGCCCAGGACACCTACCGGGAGATCAGTTCCTGCTCGAACTGCGAGGCCTTCCAGGCGCGACGCATGCAAACGCGCTTCAAGACCGCGCAGGGAAAGAACGAGTTGGTCCACACGCTCAATGGCTCCGGCCTGGCGGTCGGACGCACCTTGGTCGCCGTGCTGGAAAACCACCAGCGTGAGGACGGATCGATCGAGATTCCCGTGGCCCTGCGACCCTATCTGGGCGGTTTGGCCGAATTGCGGCCCTGACAGCTCGCTGTTGTCGGCTATAGTCGCGGGCTCGATTGCCTGGAGCGGTGGCCGAGTGGTTTAAGGTACCGCACTCGAAATGCGGCGTGCGCCTAAAGCGTACCGAGAGTTCGAATCTCTCCCGCTCCGCCAAGAAACGAAGAGCCACCCGCGCGGTGGCTCTTCTCTTTTTGGGTCGGCCGCAGACCCCCGAGGGGGCGTCGTCAGCCGACGCGCAAGGCTTCGGCGCATTCGCGCACCAGCACCGGACCCCGGTAGATCAGTCCGGTGTAGATCTGTACCAGATCGGCGCCGGCTGCGCGCTTGGCGCGTGCATCCTCTCCAGAGAGAACGCCACCGACCCCGATGATGGGGTAGCCATCGCCCAGTGCGGCGCGCAAGGCTGCAATCACACGGTTGCTGGCGGCCTGCACCGGCCGACCCGAAAGGCCACCCGCCTCGCCGGCATGTCGATGCCCGCTCACGGCATCGCGAGACAGCGTGGTGTTGGTGGCAATCACACCGTCGACGCCGCAGGCCTGCAGGGTCTGGGCAATCAAGTCGACTTGGGGCGGTTCGAGGTCCGGGGCAATCTTTACGAAGATCGGAACCCTGCGGCCGTGCTCGGCGGCCAGGTGCTCGCGACGTGCCATCAGCGGGTCGAGCAGCGCTTTCAAGGCCGCATCACCCTGCAGGCTGCGCAGGTTTGCGGTGTTGGGGCTTGAGATGTTGACCGCGACGTAGTCGGCATGTGGGTAGACCGCATCGAGACCCCGCAGGTAGTCGCTCAATGCATCTTCGATGGGTGTGGCGGCGTTCTTGCCGATGTTCAGACCCAGCACGCCTCCTTCGGCGCGGAAGCGCCTGGCGCGTTGCACGTTGGCGACGAAGGCCAGCAGACCGCCATTGTTGAAGCCCAGTCGGTTGATCAGGGCTTCATGCTCGGGCAGGCGGAAGATCCGTGGTCTGGGGTTGCCCGCTTGCGCCAGCGGCGTGACGGTGCCGACTTCGAGAAAGCCGAAACCCATGGCGCCCAAGCCGTCGATGGCGCGACCGTTCTTGTCCAGACCGGCGGCGAGTCCCACTCGGTTGGGAAAACGCAGGCCCGCCAACTCCACGGCATCCGCCACGCGCGGCTGCGACCAGGCGCAGGCCAGCGGGGTGTGCTGGAGCCGCTGCAGGGTGTCGATCGTCAGTTCGTGCGCAGCTTCGGGGTCCAGCGCGAAGAGTGCAGGTCGGGCGAGGGCGTAGGGCAGCAACATGGTCGCAAAGGGGAACAATGCGGGCATTGTCTCTGGGCCCACCTTTCATGACGCGAATCGACGATCCCTCCCACGACCACGAAGCCGGCAGCGCCGATGCGACGCTGGACAGCACCCGCACCGACGACACGCGCATCCGCGCGGTAAGGCCACTGATCAGCCCCGCCTTGCTGTTCGACGAGTTGCCGGTTTCCGAGCGCAGCCTGGCCTTGGTGGAGCAGACCCGACGCGACATCGGTGCGGTGCTGCGCGGTGCTGACGATCGCCTGGTGGTCGTGGTCGGACCTTGCTCCATTCACGACCACGATCAGGCCATGGACTACGCGCGGCTGTTGCGCGCGGCAGCGCTGCAACTCGAGGATGCGCTGGTGATCGTGATGCGGGTGTATTTCGAGAAGCCACGCACCACGGTGGGTTGGAAGGGCTATATCAACGACCCGCGCCTGGACGGCAGCTTTCGCATGAACGAGGGCCTGCGTCTGGCGCGTCAGTTGCTGCTGGACGTCACGGAGCTGGGTCTACCGGCCGGTACCGAGTTCCTCGATCTGCTGTCACCGCAGTACATCGCCGATCTGATTGCCTGGGGTGCCATCGGCGCCCGCACCACCGAAAGCCAGAGCCATCGCCAACTGGCCTCCGGCTTGTCCTGCCCGGTGGGCTTCAAGAACGGCACCGACGGCAGTGTGAAGATCGCCGCCGACGCCGTGCTGGCGGCGCGCAGTCCGCACGCCTTCATGGGCATGACCAAGATGGGGGCGGCGGCCATCTTCGAGACGCGCGGCAACGAGGACTGCCACCTCATCCTGCGCGGCGGCAAGGCGCCGAACTACGACGCCGCCAGTGTCGACGCGGCCTGCAAGGCGCTCCAGTCCGCCGGTGTGCGCGAGCAGGTGATGGTGGACCTGAGCCACGGCAACAGCAGCAAGCAGTACGAGCGCCAGATCGAGGTCGGACGCGATGTGGCCGCGCAGATCGCCGCAGGGGAGCGACGCATCTGCGGGGTGATGATCGAAAGCCACCTGCAAGCCGGCCGCCAGGATCACCGTGAAGGCGATCCCAAGCACCTGCTGCGCCCCGGTGTGAGCATCACCGACGCCTGCCTGGGCTGGGCGCAGACCGAGCCGCTGCTGCTGGAACTCGCGCAGTCCGTCCGACAGCGGCGCAGCCGGGGTTGAGGCGGGGCGCAGCCCGCCTCCGCTCAAGCCTTCATCACGGCGGCAACGGCAGCCGCCACGCGCGGTAGGTTGGCGTCGTTGAGCGCCGCCACGCAGATACGACCGCTGTCGACGCCGTAGACACCGAACTCGCTGCGCAGGCGCTGCATCTGTGCGGCGCTCAGCCCCGAGTAGCTGAACATGCCGCGTTGCCGGGCAATGAAATCGATCGGCGCCGTCACGCCGGCATGTTTCAGGGCAGTGACCAGTCTCACCCGCATGGAAGCGATGCGCTCGCGCATCGCACTCAGCTCGGTCTCCCACTGCGCGCGCAAGCCGTCGTCGTTCAGCACGGTGGCCACCACCTTGCCGCCATGGGTGGGTGGGTTGGAGTAGTTGGTTCGCGCGCTCACCTTGAGCTGACTTTGCACGCGCAGGGCCTCGTCGGCGTCGCCACACACCACGTGCAAGCTGCCGACCCGTTCGCCGTAGAGGGAGAAGCTCTTGCTGAAGCTGCTGGCGACCAGGAAGGAAAGTCCTGCGGCTGCCAGCAACTGCACGGCGACCGCATCCTCGGTCAGGCCGGCGCCGAAGCCCTGGTAGGCCATGTCCACGAAAGGAATCAGTCCGCGCTGCTGCAGTACCGGCACGAGCTGCTGCCACTGGGTGTCGCTCAGGTCATAGCCGGTCGGGTTGTGGCAGCAGGCGTGCAACACCACCACATCGCCGGCACGCGCCTCGGTCTGAAGGGTGTGCAACAGCCGCTCGAAGGCGACGCCCTGCACCGCGGCGTCGTAATAGGGGTAGGCCAGCACCTCGAAACCTGCACTGCTGAACAGCGCACGATGGTTCTCCCAACTCGGGTCGGAGATCCAGGCCCGCGCCTGCGGCTGCAAGCGCTTGAGGAAGTCTGCGCCCACCTTCAGCGCGCCCGTTCCTCCCAGTGCCTGCAGGCTGGCCACGCGCCGCTCCGCGAGCACCCCGGCGCCAGCGCCGAAAACCTGCCGCTGCGCAGCCAGCACATAGCCGGGCAGGCCGTCGATCGGCAGATAGCCCCGCGGGGAAGGCGCGGCCGCCAGGCGGGACTCGGCGCTGCGCACGCACTCCAGCAGGGGCAGCTTGCCCTGAGCGTCGGTGTACACGCCAACGCCGAGGTTGACCTTGTCGGTGCGGGTATCGGCGTTGAACTGTTCGTTCAGGCCGAGGATCGGATCGCGCGGGGCCAGGTCGGCGGCGGCAAAGACGGACATGGTGGGCTAGGCTCGCGGGTTTTGGTTCGTTGAGGGGCAGCCCGGATTCTAGGGAGAGCCCCTGGGGAAACCCTCATGTCTGTCTCTACCGTCGCCGAAGGCACCCTCGTCGAGTTTCCCGGCTCGCCGTTCAAGCTGCTGCAGCCCTTTGCGCCTGCCGGCGATCAACCGACCGCCATTGCGCAACTGGTGGAGGGCATCGAGGATGGGCTGGCCTTCCAGACCCTGCTCGGGGTGACCGGATCGGGCAAGACCTTCACGATGGCCAACGTGATTGCCCGGCTCGGACGGCCGGCCATCGTGTTTGCGCACAACAAGACCTTGGCTGCACAGCTCTACGCCGAGTTCCGCGACTTCTTCCCCAGCAACGCGGTGGAGTACTTCGTTTCCTACTACGACTACTACCAACCCGAGGCCTATGTGCCGCAGCGCGACCTGTTCATCGAGAAGGACAGCGCCATCAACGAGCAGATCGAGCAGTTGCGCCTGTCCTGCACCAAGAGCCTGATGGAGCGGCGCGACGTGGTGATCGTGGCCAGCGTCAGCGCCATCTATGGCATCGGCAATCCCAGCGATTACCACCAGATGGTGCTGACCCTGAGGAGCGGCGACCCACTCGGCCAGCGCGATCTGATCGCCCAGCTGGTGCGCATGCAGTACCAGCGCAACGAACTGGAGTTCACGCGCGGTCACTTCCGCGTGCGCGGCGACACGGTCGACGTGTTTCCTGCCGAGCATTCCGAGCTGGCGCTGCGCATCGAACTGTTCGACGACGAGGTCGAGTCCCTGAGCCTGTTCGATCCGCTTACCGGCGCCATCCGCCAGAAGCTGGCCCGCTTCACGGTGTACCCGAGCAGCCATTACGTGACGCCGCGCGAGCGGGTGCTGGCGGCGCTTGAAACCATCAAGGAGGAATTGCGTCAGCGCGTCGCCTTCTTTGTGGCCGAGGGCAAGCTGGTGGAGGCGCAGCGCATCGAGCAGCGCACGCGTTTCGACGTTGAGATGCTCCAGGAACTCGGCCACTGCAAGGGCATCGAGAACTACACGCGCCACCTGAGTGGCGCTGCGCCGGGTGAGGCGCCGCCGACCTTGGTCGACTACCTGCCCCCCGACGCGCTGATGTTCGTCGACGAGAGCCACGTCACCATCGGCCAGTTCGGCGGTATGTACAACGGCGATCGCTCGCGCAAGACCACCTTGGTGGAGTTCGGCTTTCGCCTGCCTTCGGCCCTGGACAACCGACCCCTGAAGTTCGACGAGTTCGAACGCAAGATGCGCCAGGCGGTTTTCGTATCGGCCACGCCGGCCGACTACGAGAAGCGCCAGAGCGGCCAGGTGGTCGAGCAGGTCGTGCGCCCGACGGGACTGGTCGATCCGCTGGTGGAGGTGCGACCCGCCACCCATCAGGTGGACGACGTGCTGCAGGAGATCCGCGAGCGCGTCAAGGTGCAGGAGCGGGTGCTGATCACCACCCTGACCAAGCGCATGGCCGAGCAGCTCACCGGCTACCTGGAGGAAAACGGCGTCAAGGTGCGCTACCTGCACTCCGACGTGGACACGGTGGAGCGCGTGGAGATCCTGCGCGATCTGCGCCTCGGCGTGTTTGACGTCGTGGTGGGCATCAACCTGCTGCGCGAGGGCTTGGACATCCCTGAAGTCAGCCTGGTCGCCATCCTGGACGCTGACAAGGAGGGCTTCCTGCGCAGCGAGCGCAGCCTCATCCAGACCATCGGGCGCGCCGCGCGCAACCTCAATGGCAAGGCGATCCTGTACGCCGATCGGATCACCGACTCGATGCGACGCGCGCTCGACGAAACCGAACGGCGGCGCGCCAAGCAACTGGCCTTCAATGCCGAGCATGGCATCACGCCGCGCGGCGTTGCCAAGCAGGTGCGCGAACTGATCGACGGCGTGGTGAGCAGCAAGGCACGCGACGAGCAGGCCAAGGCGGCGGCGCGGACGCCCGAAGGGCTGGAACTGCTGTCGGAGCGCGACATCGGACGGCGCATCCAGCAACTCGAGAAGCAGATGTACGAGCACGCGCGCAATCTGGAGTTCGAGCAGGCGGCGCGGCTGCGCGACCAGCTGGCGCAGCTCAAGGAACGGCTGTTCGGCGCCAGTGGCCGCAGCGCTGGGTTGACGGCAGGGGCGGGCGGCCGGGCTTGATCGCTTCCCTGCAAAGCCCTATCCTTCGCAAGGTCGTTTGTCTAAGACAAAACAACGACCGAAAGACGACTAAACTAGTCGGACATTGAACGGGTAAACCCGCATCTGAAGCGCGACGCTTCACTCGGGACTGCACGTTGCGTCTGCCGCCCACACGATCCGGAGTTGCGTTCATCATGAGACTGACCACCAAGGGCCGATTCGCCGTCACCGCCATGTTGGACCTCGCCTTGCGCGAACAGCAGGGCCCGGTGGCGCTGGCCGCCATCGCGCAGCGCCAGCAAATCTCGCTGTCCTATCTGGAGCAGCTGTTCGGCAAGCTGCGTCGCTCGGAGCTGGTGGAGAGCACCCGAGGCCCCGGGGGCGGGTATTCGCTGGGCCGCAAGGCCGACGACATCACCGTGGCCGACATCATCCAGGCGGTGGACGAACCCATCGACGCCACGGGCTGCGGGGGCAAGGAGCCTTGCATGGGGGCCGATGCCGGTCGCTGCATGACGCACGACCTCTGGACCCGCCTGAACGAGCACATGCTGGTCTATCTGTCCAGCATCAGCCTGCGCCATCTGGTCGAGGAGCAACACGCCAAGGGTCTGGTCGTCGAGGACGGTGTGAGCAGCATCAAGCGTGGCATCTCCCAGACCCCGGTGGTCAAGCCGATCCGTATCAGTGCCCCGAACTCGGTCTTCGCGCTGGGTAACGTCCTGGCCAAGTAATCCTCTCTGAAGAAGCATGACACCCCACCTGCCCATTTACATGGACTACGGCGCCACGTCGCCGTGCGATCCGCGCGTTGTCGACGCGATGATTCCCTGGCTGCGCGAGCATTTCGGCAACCCGGCTTCCCGCAGCCACGCCTACGGCTGGGAAGCGGAAGCGGCCGTGGAGCGGGCGCGCGAGCAGGTTGCTGCCCTGCTGCAGGCGGATCCACGCGAGATCGTGTGGACCAGCGGCGCCACCGAAAGCAACAACCTGGCCATCAAGGGGGCTGCCGAGTTCTATCGCAGTCGCGGTGATCACATCGTGACCGTCAAGACCGAGCACAAGGCGGTGCTGGACACCTGCCGCGAGCTGGAGCGGCGCGGATTCCGTGTCACCTACCTGCCGGTGCAGAGCAATGGCTTGCTCGATCTCGACCGCTTCCGTGACGCGATCAGCGAGCCCGGCACCATCCTGGCGTCGGTGATGGCGGTCAACAACGAAATCGGTGTCATCCAGGACATGACGGCGCTCGGTCGGCTGTGCCGTGAGCGGGGTGTGGTGTTCCATGTCGATGCGGCCCAGGCAACCGGCAAGATGGCGCTCGACCTGACGACGCTGCCGGTGGACCTGATGAGCCTGGCTTCGCACAAGAGCTACGGTCCGAAGGGCATCGGTGCGCTCTACGTGCGACGCAAGCCGCGGGTGCGCCTGGAGGCGCAGATGCACGGCGGCGGCCACGAGCGCGGCATGCGTTCCGGAACGCTGCCCACGCACCAGATCGTGGGCATGGGCGAGGCGTTTCGCATCGCCCGCGAGGAAATGGGCAGCGAACTGGAGCGGATCCGTTCGCTGCAGCAGCGCCTGCTGTCGGGCCTCAAGGGCATCGAGGAGGTCTACATCAACGGTGACCTGACGCAGCGCGTACCGCACAACGTGAACGCCAGCTTCAATTTCGTGGAGGGCGAGTCGCTGATCATGGGCGTGAAGGGCATTGCGGTTTCGTCCGGCTCGGCCTGCACCTCGGCCAGTCTGGAGCCCAGCTACGTGCTCAGGGCCCTGGGTCGGTCGGACGAATTGGCCCACTCCTCCCTGCGCATGACCATCGGCCGATTCACCACGGCCGAAGAAATCGATACCGCCCTTGCCTTGTTGCAGGATCGCGTGGCCAAGCTGCGCGAGCTCTCGCCCTTGTGGGAAATGCACAAGGACGGCATCGATCTGTCCACCATTCAATGGGCGGCACACTGACACCCAGCCAACAGGAGAGCGACATGGCATACAGCGACAAGGTCGTTGACCACTACGAGAACCCGCGCAACGTCGGCAGCTTCGACAAGGGTGCCGCCGATGTCGGCACCGGCATGGTCGGTGCGCCGGCCTGCGGCGACGTGATGAAGCTTCAGATCAAGGTCAATTCCGAGACGGGCCTGATCGAAGACGCGCGCTTCAAGACCTATGGCTGCGGTTCGGCCATCGCCTCAAGCTCACTGGTCACCGAGTGGGTCAAGGGCAAGTCGCTCGATGAGGCCATGGAAATCCGCAACAGCCAGATTGCCGAGGAACTGGCGCTGCCACCGGTGAAGATTCACTGCTCCATCCTGGCTGAAGACGCCATCAAGGCGGCGGTTGCCGACTATCGCGCCAAGAGCCGGGTGGAAGCATGAGCGCGCCGGGTCTTCACCTGGCGCACATTCCGCTGGGCTTTGCGCGGAGGTCGGGCCAGTGAGCATCACGCTGAGCGAAGCGGCCGCCACGCATGTCAGCCGCTATCTGCAGCGACGCGGCAAGGGCGTGGGCGTGCGTCTGGGCGTCAAGACCACCGGCTGCTCGGGCCTGGCCTACAAGTTGGAGTACGCCGACGAGGTGGCTCCCGAGGACCTGGTGTTCGAGGACCGGGGTGTCAAGGTGCTGATCGATCCCAAGAGCTTGCCCTACCTGGATGGCACCGAGCTGGACTTTGTCCGCGAGGGTCTGAACGAGGGCTTCAAGTTCATCAACCCGAAGGAGAAGGATCGCTGCGGTTGCGGCGAGTCCTTCCGCGTTTGATTGCGACCTTGAACCTCGCCAGCAACGATTTCCTGCTCTTTGAGCTGCCCATGCGGCAGCAGCTTGAACGCGCTGAAATCGAAGCCCGATGGAAGCGTCTGGCGGCGCAGGTGCATCCCGATCGCTTCGTCGGTCAGGGCGCCGCGGCCCAGGCGCAGGCCATGCAATGGGCGCTGCGGGTCAACGAGGCGCATCGGCGCTTGCGTGACCCCCTGCAGCGGGCGGCTTATCTGTGCGAACTGCGTGGGGCGCCGATCCGCGCCGAAAGCAACACGCACATGTGCGGCGCCTTCCTGATGGAGCAGATGGAGTGGCGCGAGCAGTTGGACGAGGCCAGCGGCGAGGCCGAACTGAGCGCCTTGCAGCAGCGCGTGCGCCGGCGTCAGGCCGGGCTGCTCGAAACGGTGCAGCGTGAGCTTGACGAGCCCGACGGCGACGCGCTGCGCGCGGCGGAAGCCGTGAGGGCCCTGATGTTCGTCGAACGCTTCCAGCAGGACATCGAGAAGCGCCGCGACACGCTGTTTCCCATCTGAACCTTTCATTCAGTCTGAATGGCACTGCTGCAGATCTCCGAACCGGGGTTGAGCCCGGACCCGCACCAGCGTCGACTCGCTGTTGGTATCGACCTGGGCACCACGCATTCGCTGGTGGCAGCGGTGCGCCATGGCGTGCCGCAGTGTTTGCCGGACCTGGAGGGGCGTGTCATCCTGCCCTCGGTGGTGCGCTTCATGGGCGATGGTCGACGCCAGTACGGGCACGAGGCTCTGTCAGCGGCGGCCGAGGATCCCGCCAACACCATCGCATCGGTCAAGCGCCTGATGGGACGTCGTCTGGCCGATCTGCCGCAGGCCGCCAAGCTGCCCTATGGCGTCGAGGACGGCTTGGGCATGCTGCAGGTGCAGACGCGCGAAGGCTTGAAGTCGCCGGTGGAAATTTCCGCCGAGTTGCTGGCCGTGCTGCGACAGCGCGCCGAGGACAGTTTTGACGACCTGCTCTACGGGGCCGTCATCACCGTGCCGGCCTATTTCGACGATGCGCAGCGTCAGGCCACCAAGGATGCCGCCGAGATGGCGGGGCTCAAGGTGCTGCGCCTGATCAACGAGCCGACGGCCGCCGCCATTGCCTACGGCCTGGATCACGGTAGCGAGGGGCTCTATGCGGTCTACGACCTTGGCGGTGGAACCTTTGACGTCTCGCTCTTGCGGCTGGCGCGGGGGGTCTTCGAGGTGGTCGCCACCGGTGGGGACTCGCTGCTGGGGGGTGACGACTTTGACCAGGCTCTGGCGGACTGGGCGTTGCAGCAAACCGGGCTGAGCGCCCCGGATGCCGCCGACCGACAACGCCTGCGTGCGGCGGCCCGAGCCTGCAAGGAGCAACTCTCCACCCTGACGCAGGCGCGACTGCGGTGTCCATTGAGCACCGGTGCGATCGACCGGGTGCTCACGCGAACGCACTTCGAGCAGCTCGCCCGGCCGCTGATCGAGCGCACGCTCTCGGTGGTTCGCCGCGTGCTGCGCGACGCGCGCGTCGGCGTCGACGAGGTGCAGGGTGTGGTGATGGTGGGGGGCTCGACACGCATGCCGATGGTGCGCGACCGGGTCGGACAGTTGTTCGGCAAGCCGGTGCTGACGAACCTGAACCCCGACGAGGTGGTTGCGCTGGGTGCCGCAGTGCAAGCCAATCAACTGGCCGGCAACGCCGCCGACGGCGAGCAACTGCTGCTGCTAGATGTGATTCCGCTCTCGCTCGGTCTCGAGACCATGGGTGGGCTGGTGGAGCGCATCGTCGAGCGCAATGCCACCTTGCCAGTGGCGAAGGCCCAGGACTTCACGACCTTCAAAGATGGCCAGACGGCGCTGGCGCTGCATGTGGTGCAGGGCGAGCGCGAACTGGTCAGCGAGTGCCGGTCCCTCGCGCGGTTTGAGCTGCGCGGCATCCCGCCCATGGCGGCCGGTGCCGCGCGCATCCGCGTCAGCTTCCAGATCGACGCCGACGGGCTGCTGAGCGTGTTCGCCAAGGAGATGACCAGCGGCGTCGAGGCGGCCATCAGCGTGAAGCCCAGCTACGGCCTGTCGGACGAACAGATCGCGGCCATGCTGAAGGATGGCTTTGCCAGTGCCCAGGCCGATCTTGCGGCGCGCAAGTTGCGCGAAGCCCAGGTGGAAGGCAATCGCATGCTGGCTGCGACCGAGGCCGCGCTGGCCCAGGACGGCGAACTGCTGGAGGCGCCGGAGCGTGCCCCCATCGATGCACTGCTCGAACAACTGCGCGCCAGCCTGCAGGGCGAGCACGCCGACGCCATCGACCTTGCCGTGCAGCAGCTGGCCAAGGGCACCGAGGCCTTCGCCGCCAGGCGCATGAACCGATCCATTCAGCAAGCCTTGCGCGGTCGAAGCGTGGAGAGCATCTGATGCCCGTCATCACCATCCTGCCGCACGCCGAATACTGTCCTGAGGGCCGCCAGTTGCAGGCGCCGACCGGCACCACCCTGTGCGAGGCGATGCTCGACAACGGCGTGGCCATCGAGCATGCCTGCGATCAAGTCTGTGCCTGCACCACCTGCCACGTGATCGTGCGGCGCGGCTTCGCGTCGTTGTCCGACATGGATGAGGGTGAAGAGGACATGCTGGATCGCGCCTGGGGCTTGGAGGCCGACTCGCGTCTGTCCTGCCAGGCCATCCTCGGTCGCGAGGACGTGACGATCGAGATTCCGAAATACTCGATCAACCACGCCAAGGAGAACAAGGCCTGATGGCGCCCTGGAGGGTCCTGGGTTTCGAGTCCTCGTGCGACGAGACCGGGGTGGCGCTGGTGGAGGTGCGTGACGGCACGCCGAGGCTGCGCGCGCAGGCACTGCACAGCCAAATCGAACTGCACCAGGCCTTCGGTGGCGTGGTGCCGGAGCTGGCCTCGCGCGACCACATCCGCAGGGTGCTGCCCTTGGCCCGCCAGGTGATGGCTGAAGCACAGCTGGGTTTGCACGAACTCGATGCCATTGCCTACACCCAAGGTCCCGGGCTTGCCGGTGCCTTGCTGGTCGGCTCCGGGTTCGCGGTGGCCCTGGCGGCGGCGTTGGACAAGCCGACCATCGCCGTCCACCACCTTGAGGGGCATCTGCTGTCGCCCTTCCTCAGCAGCGACCCGCCCGAGTTCCCCTTTGTCTGCCTGCTCGTGTCAGGCGGACACACGCAGCTCATGCGCGTGTCAGGAGTCGGGTGCTACGAGTTGCTGGGTGAGACGATCGACGACGCGGCGGGTGAGGCCTTCGACAAGAGCGCGAAGTTGCTCGGCTTGCCCTATCCCGGAGGTCCGCACCTGGCCCGGCTGGCCGAGCAGGGCAGGGCAGACGCCTTCGCGCTGCCGCGCCCCTTGCTGCATTCGGGGGACATGGACTTCAGCTTCGCCGGCCTGAAGACCGCCGTGCTGACGCAGAGCCGCAAGCTGGACGGCAGCGAGCAACAGCGGGCCGACCTGGCCGCCAGCACGCAGGCGGCCATCATCGACGTGTTGTTGAAGAAGTCCCTGCTGGCCTTGAAGACCAGCGGGCTGAAGCGATTGGTGGTGGCGGGGGGGGTGGGTGCCAACACGGCGCTGCGCCTGCAACTGGGGCAGGCCTGTGCGCGCCGCGGCGTTCGCCTTCATTTTCCCGAGTTGAACCTGTGCACCGACAACGGCGCCATGATCGCTTTGGCCGCTGCCATGCGTTGGCAGTGTGGCAGGGCGGAGTTGGTCCCCGCCGAGAGCTTCGAGGTGCGACCGCGCTGGCCCCTGGCCGCACTTCAGTGAGCCTGGCTGAGCAGTTGCTCGGACTCGAGCCGGATGTCCTGCTCGGCCACGCAGGCATCCCATTCCTCCCATCCCGATTCCTGACACTCAAGACCCTCCAGACTGGCTCGGTCATACAGCAGGGGTAGCAGGCGTTCCAGGTTGGAGCGAATGGCGGCTGGGGTGCGGGGGGTGTCCATGGATGTGAATGCTCGACCGGAAGGCCGGCTGGGCACAGGCCCCCAAAAGGGGGAATTTCGGGGGCCCCCGTCGCGCAGCGCACCTGGCAATGGAGCGCGGGCTTCGGAGCAGGGACCGGACCGCGCACCGGAGGGCTGGGGCAGGTCCGATATACTCCGGCGGTTTTGCGTTTCGAAGCGCGCAGGGCAAATCCAGCACGACGGGGGTCGGTTTCACCCCCGCTCGCAAGTCCAACCCATGGGAACCATTCGGCCGCCTTGTTCGAGCCGGGTGCCCCATTTCACCCAGGAAACTCGACATGAGCATCATCAAGGCCGACATCGTCCAGGCCCACGCCCGCGCTGCCAACGACACCGGCAGCCCGGAAGTTCAGGTTGCGCTGCTGACGGCACGCATCAATGACCTGACCCCGCACTTCAAGTCCAACCCCAAGGATCACCATGGTCGTCGGGGTCTGCTCAAGATGGTCAATGCGCGCAAGCGCCTGCTGGCCTATCTGAAGAGTCGCGACAGCAGCCGTTACGTCGAGCTGATCAAGAAGCTCGGCCTGCGCAAGTAAGCAAGTCCAGAGGCGCCGGTGGCGATGCCACCGGCGCCTTGGTCTGAATGTCCCACTCGCCGGAGACCTGCAACCCGTGACCGCATGCCATCCCCAAGCCGCCGGCCATCGCCCGGCCGCTTGGGAATGACATGGCGAACGGCTTGTCGAGCCCGGCTCCTCAACTCCCAAGGAGCAATACATGAGCATGTTCAACAAGGTCAGCAAGTCCTTCACCTGGGGACAGCATCAGGTCACGATGGAAACGGGCGAGATCGCCCGCCAGGCCTCGGGCGCGGTGCTCGTCAACATCGACGACACCGTGGTGTTGGCCACCGTGGTTGCCAAGTCGGAAGCCAAGCCCGGTCAGGATTTCTTTCCGCTGACCGTCGACTACACCGAGAAGTCCTATGCCGCAGGCAAGATTCCCGGCAGCTTCTTCAAGCGTGAAGGCCGCCCGAGCGAGGCCGAGATCCTCACCTGCCGCCTGATCGACCGCCCGATCCGACCGCTGTTCCCTGAAGGCTTCTACAACGAGGTCCAGGTCATCGTCCACGTCGTCAGCCTGAACCCCGAGGTGCAGGCCGACATCGCCGCGATGATCGCGACGAGCGCCGCGCTGGCCGTCTCCGGCATCCCGTTCAACGGCCCGATCGGCGCCGCCCGCGTCGGCTACGTCAACGGCGAGTACGTGCTGAACCCGGGTCAGACCGAGTTGACCCGTAGCAAGCTGGACCTGGTCGTCGCCGGCACCGAAGCCGCCGTGCTGATGGTCGAGTCCGAGGCCCAGCAACTGAGCGAGGAAGTCATGCTCGGCGCCGTGGTCTTCGGCCACGAGGCCGGCAAGGTGGCGATCAACGCCATCCACGAGCTGGTTCGCGAAGCCGGTAAGCCGGTCTGGAACTGGACCGCTCCGGCCAAGAACGAACCGCTGATCGCGAAGGTGGGCGAACTGGCTGAGCCGCTGTTGCGCGCTGCGTACCAGATCCGCAGCAAGCAGGCCCGCACCGAGGCCT
>JAYRUQ010000033.1:0-29801 GCA_041919015.1 Inhella sp. | reverse complement strand
CAGCGCCAGCGCCAGTGCCGTCAGCTGCAGGCACAGCAACAGGGCCAGCGTGAGGGGGTCCAGGCGCATGTGCCCCAGTATCGTCACGCGCGCCCGCTCCCCGAACCCCGAACCTTGACGCTGGGGTTTGCGCCCGTTCCGTGACGCTGGGGTTTCTCGCCATCGGCAGGCGGCCGCGCGCGGGGCAGCATGGCGCCATGTCCAGCCCGACCGTCGAACGCCTGCACCAGGTGCTGTTGTGGCCGCTGCGCCTGCTGCGCAGTGGCAGCGCGCGCGAGCTGCGCCGGCCCTGGGAGTGGCTGCTGCGCCAGCCCGACAACCCCTGGCGCGAGGTGGCCGACGAGTACACCGGTGACGCCGAGGCCTTCCACGAACGCCACTACCAGGAGTTCCTGACCTTCCTGCCCTATGTGCAGCGGGTGCTGTTCGGCGAGGGGCGCAGCCGCCACCAGCCCGACGACGGCCTGGGCGACTCGGGCATGAAGACCCTGCGCCGCCACGATGTGGCCAGCGTGGAGCTGCAGACCGGCCCCGACGCGCCGCTGCTGCGCCTGGCGGTCGAGCACATCGACCTGATTTTTTTCTACGACATCGACCTGGTGCTGCTCAACGTCGAGCTGCGCGGCGAGTCGCTCGGTCTGACCCAGGTGCAGGAGCTGCTGTACCGCATGGGCCGGGCCTACCCGGGGGGCTGGGACGCCGCCGGCGAGCCGCTGCACAGCCTGCACCGCTGCCGCTTCCTGGGCGCCGACGGGCAGTTGCTGGCCGAGAACGACACGCACGATGCCGCGCGCTTCATCCAGCACGTGCAGGCACACCGTGCGCCGCGCATCGCCGCGCACTGGGCCTGGCTGCTGCAGCCGCTGCATCCCGACCACGGCGACCCCGGCGAGCGGCCCGGCGAACTGCGCTACCGCCAGGTCGAGTACCACCGCATGCCGGTGATGGCCTGGCTGGCGCTGGACGACCCCACGAAGCTCACGCGCGCCGACTTCGTGCGCCTCGGGCTGATGACCGGCGCCGGCTCCGACCTGCCCTATGGCGACGCCTACCTGAAGGATTTCGAGGCCGAGCATTGCTGGGACCGCTTCTGGACCCCGCACGGGGCCTCGCCGCACACGCGCTATCTGTGCTGCGGGCACGCCCTGGTGGTGCTGGGGCGCGCCGACTCCGAGTTCTTCGCTTGCCGCCGCCGCGGCGTGCTGGCGCAATTCCGCCATGCCCAGTTCCTGCTCTTCGTGCTGACGCATTTCCAGAAGGCCGCGCTGCTGGTGTTCGCCGACCGCCTGGTCGAGGCGCTGCGCAAGCTCAACGTCAACGACGCCGACAAGGTGCGCGCCTTCAAGCGCGAGATCCGCTCGGCCTTCGAGGGCTTCCTGCGCTTCACGCACCGCTACTGGTTCCACGAGGTCAGCGAGCAGTCGCAGAGCAAGGCCCTGTACCGCCTGCTGCAGCACCATCTGGACGTGGAGCCGCTCTACGCCGAGGTCAAGACGCGCATCGCCGACATGGCGCAGTACCTCGAGACCGACAACGTGCGCCGCCAGGCCAACACCGTGGTGCGGCTCACCGTGGTGACCATCTTCGGCCTGGTGGGCACCATCACCACCGGCTTCCTCGGCATGAACCTGCTGGCCGAAGGCGACGCGCCGCTGTGGCAGCGCCTGCTGTGGTTCACCGCCACGCTGAGCGGCGCGCTCGCCATCACGGCCTACACCATCATCAAGAGCAAGAAGCTGTCGGACTTCCTCGACACGCTGAGCGACGAGCGGCTCACGCTGCGCGAGAAGCTCGCCAGTCTGAGCGCGCTGTGGCGCTGAGCGCGGGCGGCATCGGCGCCTGAGAGGGTGAGCGTCGGCGTGCGTCGGCGTGCAGGCCGTCGCCAAAGCGTCACGCGCGCTGCCTACATTGCGCGCCGATGACGCCGCTGCGCTCCCTTCGTCCCGTGCTGCTGTGCGGCCTGCTCCTTGGCCTGCTGTCCGGTCTGCTGTCCGGCTGCGCGCTGCGGCCCTTGGCCGTGCGCGCGCTGGCCGACGAACTGGCCGCCCAGGGCGCGGCGCCGGAAGAGGATGTGCTGCTGGCCCGCGATGCGGCGCCGTTCTACCTGAAGCTGTCGGAGTCGGTGCTGGCGCAGACCCCCGGGCATCTGCCGCTGGCGGCCGCCGTGACCGGCGGTTTCACGCAGTACGCCTATGCCTTCGTGGCCTTCGAGGCCGAGAAGCTGGAGCTGCAGGATGCGCGCGCCGCCCGTCTCCAGCGCGAGCGGGCGGCGGGCCTGTATCGGCGCGCGCAGCGCCAGGGCTGGGCCGCGCTGACGCGGGTCCGGCCGGACCTGCCGGCGGCGTTGCAGGGGCCGGGGCCCGTGACGCTGCGGCGCGAGGAGCTGCCACTGGCCTACTGGACCGCCGCGGCCTGGGCCGGCTGGATTGCGCTGGCCAAGGACGATCCCGAGACCGTGGCCGACCTGCCGCTGGTGCTGCGCCTGGCCGAGGCCGCCTACGCGGTCGACCCGGCGCAGGGCGAGGGCGCGCTGGCCACGCTGCTCGGCCAGCTCGAGGCCGGGCGGCCGGGCGGCAGCGCGGCAGGTGCCCGGGCCTACTTCGACGCCGCGCGCAGCGCCGGCCAGGGCCGCAACGCCGCCGTGCCGCTGGCCGAGGCCGAGGCGCTGGCGGGCGACGACCGTGAACGCTTCGCCACCCTGCTGCGCGAGGCGCTGCGCCTGAGCGCGGCGCGCCGCGACCTGGCCAGCCAATTGCTGCGCCTGCGCGCGCAATGGCTGCTCGATACCCTGGACGAACGCTTCTGACCATGACCCTGAACCGACGCACGGCCGCGCTGCTGGCCGCTTCGACCTTGAGCTGGCCGCTGAGCTTGCACGCCCAGGCGTTGCCGCTGCGCATCGCCAGCGTGGTGCCGCGCCACTCGCCCTACCACCAGCAGCTGCTCGAACTGGGCGAGAGCTGGCGCGCCGCCCAGGGGGCCGGTGCGCGCTTCACCGTGTTCACCGACGGCAGCCAGGGCGGCGAGGCCGAGATCGTGCGGCGCATGCGCATCGGCCAGCTGCAGGGCGGGCTGCTGTCGGTGGTGGGCCTGCGCGACATCGAGCCCGGCGTGGCGGCGCTGCAGAACCTGCCGCTGCTGTTCCGCAGCTGGGAGGAGCTCGACCATGTGCGCGAGAAGCTGCGCGCCGACATCGAGCAGCGCTTCCTGGCGCGCGGCTTCGTCGTCATCGGCTGGGGCGACGCCGGCTGGGTGCGCTTCTTCAGCACCCAGCCGGCGCTGCGACCGGCCGACTTCAAGGGACGCAAGTTCTTCGCCTGGGGTTCCGAGCCCGAGCAGCAGAGCATCATGAAGAGCCTGGGCTACACCCCGGTGCCGCTGGAGACGGGCGACGCGCTGGCGGCCATCCAGACCGGCATGATCGACGTGCTGCCCTCTACGCCCTACTTCGCGCTGGCCGCACAGATCCACGGCACGGCCAAGCACATGCTGGAGATCAACTGGGCGCCCATCGTCGGCGCGCTGGTCATCACGCAGAAAGCCTGGTCGGCCATGAGCCCGGCGGCGCAGGCCGCGCTGCGCGAGGCCGGCGAGAAGGCCGGCTTGGCCATGCGCACGCAGGCGCGCAAGGAGGTCGACGAGGCCACCGCGGCGATGGTCAAGCGCGGCCTCACCGTGCACCGCCCCAACGAGGCCCAGCTGCGCGAGTGGCAGCAGCTGGCCGAGCAGCTCTACCCGCGCATCCGCGGCACCCTGGTGCCGGCCGAGACCTTCGACCAGGTGTTCGCCCATGTCCGCGCCTACCGAAGCCAGGCCGGCGGCTCCCGCTGACCCGGCGGGTGTGCCGGCGCTGAACGCCGCGCCGCGCCCCGCACGGGGCTGGGCGCGCGTCGAGCGCGTCGACGAACTGCTGGCCGCACTCGCGCTGGCGCTGATGGTGGCGGTGCCGCTCATCGAGCTGGCCGCGCGCCCGCTGCTGGGCGCCGGCGTGGACAACGCGGCCGTGCTGGTGCAGCACCTCGGCCTGCTGATGACGATGGCCGGTGCGCTGGCGGCCGAGCGCCATGGCCACCTGACGACGCTGGGCGCCAGCCTGGCCGGCTGGGGCGCGGCACGCCACCGCGCGCTGCTGCTGGGTGTGGCCGACGCCGGCGCCGCCGCCGTCTGTGCCGTGCTGGCGCTGGCCAGCTGGCGCTTCGTGGCCAGCGAGATGGCGGCCGCGCAGCCGCTGGCCTACGGCGTGCCGCTGTGGTGGGTGCAGGCCGCGCTGCCGCTGGGCTTCGCGCTGCTGGCGCTCAAGCTGGCGCTGCGACCGGCGCGGCTCCAGGGACTCTCCCGCCTGTGGGTGCTGGCCGTGCCGCTGGCGGCGCTGGCGGCGACCCTGCACTTCGAGGAGGCCACGCCGCCCTTTGGCGCCGGGGCGCTGCTGCTGGGCCTGCTGCTGCTGCTCGGCGCGCCGGTCTTCGCGGTGCTCGGCGGCCTGGCCTTGCTGCTGTTCTGGAGCGAGGCGCTGCCGCTGGCCTCGGTGCCGCTGTCGCACTACCAGATCACCGTCAACGCCTCGCTGCCGGCGCTGCCGCTCTACACCCTGGCCGGCCTGGTGCTGGCGCGCAGCGGCGCCGCGCAGCGCCTCAGTGCGTTGTTCGTCGCGCTGTTCGGCGGCGGCACGCGCGGCACGGTGATCGCCGCGGCGCTGCTGTGCTCGGGCTTCACCGCCTTCACCGGTGGCAGCGGGGTGACCATCCTGGCGCTCGGCGGCCTGTTGCTGCCGCTGCTGCTGAGGGCCGGCTATCCGGAGCGGCGCGGCATCGGCCTGGTCACCAGTGCCAGCGCGCTGGGGGTGCTGCTGGCGCCCTCGGTGCCGCTGATCCTCTACGCGGTGATCGCGCGCGTGCCGATCGGCGACATGTTCCTGGCCGGCCTGCTGCCGGCCCTCTTGATGGTGGCGGTGCTGCTGCTGCTGGGGGGTTTCCTGCGCCCGGCTGCGCCCCTGCCGGCCGGTGCGGCGGCGCGCGGCACGGAGCAGCGCTCGGTGGCCCGGGCAGCCTGGGCGGCGCGCTGGGAGCTGGCCACGCCGCTGGTGGCGCTGGGCTCCTTGCTGGGCGGCCTGGCCACGCCGGTGGAGAGTGCCGCGCTGACGGCGGCCTGGGCGCTGTTCACGCAGGCGCTGCTGCACCGCGAACTGGGCCGGGCGGCGCTGGCGCGCCTGCTGGTGGACGCCGCGCAGATCATCGGCGGCGTGCTGCTCATCCTGGGCATGGCGCTGGCCCTGACCAACTACCTGGTGGACGCCGGCATCCCCGAGCAGGCCGTCGACTGGGTGCGCGGCGCGGTGCCCGACCGCCATCTCTTCCTGCTGCTGCTGTGCCTGTTCCTGTTTGCCGCCGCGGCGCTGATGGAGATCTACGCCGCCCTCGTCGTGCTGGTGCCGCTGCTGCTGCCGCTGGTGCGCGCCTACGGCATCGACCCGCTGCACTTCGGCATCCTGTTCCTGGCGGCCATGGAGGTGGGCTTCCTGTGTCCGCCGGCGGGCATGAACATCTACTTCGCGTCGGCGATGTTCGGTCGGCCGATCGCCAGCGTCGCCGCCTCGGTGCTGCCGGCCATGGCGGCGATCTTCGTCGGCACGCTGCTGATCGCGCTGCTGCCCTGGCTGGCCACCGGCCTGCCGGCGCTGCTGAGGACCTGATGCGCTTGCAGCGTCCGGTCGCCGTGGTGACCGGCACCACGCATGGCATCGGCCGCGTCTGCGCGCGCGAGCTGGTCCAGGCGGGCTTCGAGCTGCACATGCTGGTGCGCGATGTGCAGGCCGGCGAGCACCTGGCCGAAGCGCTGCGTGCCGTCAGGGCCGATGCCCTCGTGCACGTCGTCGCCTGCGAGCTGGGCTGCCTGGCCAGCGTGCAGCAGGCGGCCGACCAGGTGCTGCAGCGCAGCCCGCGCCTGCGTCTGCTCTTGAACAATGCCGGCATGGTGAGCCTGAGGCGCGAGCGCAGCATGGATGGCTTCGAGCGCGTGTTCGCCGTCAACCACCTCGGTCCCTTCCTGCTGACCGAGCGGCTGCGGGCGGCGCTGGAGTCCGGCGGGCGCATCGTCAACGTCGCCTCCAGCGACCACGCACGCGGCCAGCTGCAGCTCCAGGCGGTGCTTGACCCCGACGCCCATCCCTGGCGCCCGCGCGCCGCCTACGCGCGCTCCAAGCTGGCCAACGTGCTGCATGCCTTCGCGCTGGCCCGGCGGCTGCAGGGCAGCGGCGTGAGCGCGCATGCGCTGCACCCCGGCGTGGTCCACACGCAGCTGTTACCGCGCTGGCTGCGCGCCATCAAGCCCTTGATGTCGCCCGGCATGCTGAGCGCCGAGCAGGGCGCACGCAGCAGCCTGCATCTGGCGCTGACGCCCGATGTGAGCGCGCTCAACGGCGGCTACCTGGACGCTGACCAACAGCCGCGAGCGGCCAGCCGCGCCGCGCAGGACCTCGGGCTGCAGGAGGCCCTGTGGGCCGCCAGCTGGGCGTGGTGCGGGCTCAGCGGAGGTTCTGGATGAAGCGCGCCTCGTCGACCTCGGGGCCCAGATGCGTGCGCAGCAGCGCCGGATACGCCGGATCGCGTCGCAGCCGGCGCACCGCCATGCTGAAGGCACCGTGCTCGCCCTCCAGCGCGGGGGGCACCAGGATGCCCAACTCGTAGCGACCGACCGGTTCCGCATCGACATGCAGTTGCGCGCGCCAGTCCGGCCTGTCGCGCAACAGCGCCTGCAGCGTGCGCAGGGTCAGCAGCGCGGCGTCCACGCGCCCGTACAGCAGCATGGCCAGCGCGCTGGGCTCGGTGTCCGGTTCGCTCACCGCGATGCGACCGGCTCTGAGGTCATCTTGCAGCGACGGCACGCGGTAGCCGCGCGGCAGGGCAAGGCGTCGGCCGACCAGTTGCGCCGCCGCGATCGGCAGGGTGCGTCGCGACACCAGCAGATCGGCGTCCTCGAGCAAGGGCGGCGTCCAGCGCAGGATGGGCGAGGGCTCGAACCACAGCGGGCTGACCCCCAGCACCGCCCCCGGCAGCCTCTGGTGCGCCAGCAGCTCGAGCAGGCGCAGGCGTGGCAGGTAGCTCAGGGTCAGTGGTCGACCCAGGTGGTGCGCCAGCAGGGGCAGCAGTTCCGGGTACAGACCGGTGCGGGCCCTCTCGTCGAGCACAAAGGGGGGCTTCAGGTGGTAGCTGAAGAGCGCCAGGGCATCGGCGGCCGGGGAGGGGCGGGCGGCAGCGAAGCCATAGGACGCAAGAAGCGGCAGCACGCAGCGCCGCTGCAGTTTGGGAGACGGCATGAGCGGCCCGAGATTAGTGCGGCTCGATGACGATTCGGTGGCCGGGCGCCCCTGGGCGCGGCCCTCAAGCCCCTTCGACCGCACGGCCGCGGCGCGATTGCTTGGCGCTGTACATCGCGGCGTCGGCGCGGCGCACCGAGTCGGACAGGCTGTCGCCCATCGGCGCGAAGCCGGCCGACAGGCCGGCCACTTCGGCGGCGGCCGGCCAGCGCTCCTGCAGGCCGTCCTGGAAGCGGCGCAGCAGCAGGTCGGCCTGCGCCTGCACCTGGGCGGCGTGCAGATAGGCCGGCAGCAGCACCAGGAACTCGTCGCCGCCCTGGCGCGCCATCAGCGCCTGCGGTGGCAGCACGCGGTGCATGCACTCGGCCAGCCACTGCAGCACCGCGTCGCCGGTCTCGTGGCCCAGTTGGTCGTTGATCTGCTTGAAGCGGTCGAGGTCGAGCAGCAGCGCCCAGCCCGGCCCATGCGCGCCGCGCCAGGCCGGCCAGCGCTGGTTGAAGCCGCGCCGGTTGAGCAGGCCGGTCAGGCTGTCGTGCGTGGCCAGCTGCGCCACCTCCTGCACCACGCGCGCGTTCCACATCACCGCCAGCCCGCCCAGGCTGAGCAGCAGCGCGAACTGGCTGGCCAGCAGCAGTGGTGCATTGGCCGGTCCGCTGGCGGTCTCGGCCGGCGTCACCTGGCCGTCGGCCAGCAGGGTGGCGGCGCGCATCGCGTAGGCCGTCACCATCACCGCCAGGCCCAGCGCCGCGCTCCACGGCCCGGGACCGGGCAGGCGTGGCTGCGGCACCAGCAGCAGCCAGATGGCGAACAGCGCCCAGCCCGAGCTCAGCAGGGCCGAGCCCAGCATGCGCGGTGCCACGTCGGGCGCCTGGTTCGGGTAGAGGGCGGCCAGCAAGGCCATCAGCGTCAGGCTGCCGAGCAGCAGCAACCAGGGCGTGCGGCGGCCGCGCAGGCGGCACAGGCCGGCCGCCAGCAGCGCGTACAGCGCCACCGAGGCGGTGGTGCGCAGCACCTGCACCCACAGCGTGTCACCGCTCACCTGATAGGCCACCAGCCCGTAGGTCAGCGCGCTGCAGGCCGCGCCGGCCGCCATGCAGTGCGAACCCTGCAGGCGCACCCAGGGGTTGCGCAGGCTGCCCAGCACCATGGCGAAGAACAGGCTGCTGACGGCGCAGCACAGCGCGATGGTGGGCAGGTGCAGGGTGGCGGCCGGCATCGCGCTGATGCTAGTCGCGCCCGGTGCCCCCACCGACTCCACCGAATTGGGGAGGCGCTCAGGGTTGCCGGTACTTCTCCGTCAGGCGCGTCTGGCGGTTGCGCAGATCGATCTCGCGGCCGCGCACCCAGGCGCGCAGCACGCGGCTGGCGGGTTCCATCACGTCGCCGCTGCTGACGATCAAGGTCGCCAGCTTGCCGACCTGCAGCGAGCCGAGTTGGTCGGCCACGCCCAGCAACTCGGCGGCATCCAGGGTGATGGCGCGCAGGGCC
Source organism: Inhella sp. (assembly GCA_041919015.1). Taxonomy (GTDB): domain Bacteria; phylum Pseudomonadota; class Gammaproteobacteria; order Burkholderiales; family Burkholderiaceae_C; genus Inhella. The sequence goes on along the minus strand of JAYRUQ010000033.1, from coordinate 21,001 downwards.
ACATCGGCAGGCAGGCCGTGCGCCACCGCGGCGCCGGCCTCGTGGGCCAGGTTGCGCAGGTTGTGGGCATTGCTCAGGCCCGCCTCGCGGGCGATGGCGAAGCGCAGCCCGGCGGCGTGCAGTTGCGCCGGCAGGCTGCCCACCGCATCGACCGGGTCGTCGCGTCGCGCCGGCAACTCCTGCACGCCATTGATGAGCAGGCCGACCCCGGCGTCCCTGAGCAGGGCCGCGAAGGGCAGCAGCGCGCTGCGTCCCACCAGCACCAGGCGCAGGCCGTGCCGCCGGCGCAGGTCGAGGGCCTGGCGCACCTGGGCCGGCTCGGGCACGTGCACCACCACCGGCGCTTCGCCGCGCGCATAGGGCGCCAGGGCCTCCAGGCGCAGGTCGCGCGGCCGGCTGGCGTCGGCCGCCCGCGCCGCGGCGTAGGCCTTGGCCCGCTCGAAGGCTTCGTCGAGTTGGCGCAGGCGTTGCTGCACGGCGCTGGCCGGCGGCGCCGTGCCGGCGCCGCTGAGCAGGCTGGACGCCGCCTCCGTGGGCGGCAGGTGCAGGTGCAGCGCGTGCGGACTGCGCAGCGCCATGTCGGGCCAGGCCCAGCCGTCGAGCTGCAGCACGCCGCTGCGTCCAGCCAGCAGACCGCCGCGCGGACTCAGCGGCGCCACTTCGGCGGTGAGCACGCCGCCGGCGCGCGCCACGCCCACCAGCTCGCTGTCGGCATGGAAGGCGGTGGCGGCCAGCGCATTGGGGTTGAGCGGACCGATCTCCTCGGCGTCCAGGGTGGCGCGAAGCGTGGGGTTCTCCACCAGGCCGAGCTGGGTGTTGGCGGCCACCAGCCCGGGGTAGAGATGCTGATCGGCGCTCAATGCAATGCGTTGCAGCGCCATGCCGGCCGGCAGCTCGGGCAGCGCGGCCCCCTCGGGCAGCACGGCGAGGATGCGCTCGGCGGCCAGCAGCACCTGGCCGCCTTGCAGCGCCGCGCTGCTGACCGGGTGGACCGTGGCGCCGCTCAGCAGCGTGGCGCCGCGCGGCAGGGCGGCGGGGCGCGGCGTCTGGGCCGGCACAGTCGTGGGCAGGGTGGCCGGCAGGGCCAGCGCGGCCAGCAGCTCGCGGCGCTTCATGGGGCATCTCCGTCGAGGCATTGGTGGACCGGGAGGTGGTCGGCGTACTCGCTGTGCAGCGCGCCGTGCGCCTGGCGCGCCAGCTGCTGGGCCTGGGCCAGCAATTGCTGCAGGGCCGGGTTGGCGGGGGTCGTGGACGTGGACGTGGACAGAGACGGAGACGGAGACGGAGACGGAGACGGAGACGGAGACGGAGACGGGGTCGTGGGCGTGGACGGGGCCGCGCCGGTCCTGGCGCCGGCCTGCGCCACCCGCGCCAGCAGCCGTTCGCGCTCGCGGGCGTCGCGCAGGCGCAGCTGGGCATCCTGAGCGCGGTCGAACAGGCGGCGCCCGTCCACCCAGGTGCTGTTCACGCGGCTCAGGATCGACAGCGGCGGGCCGCTCCACAGCACCACATCGGCTTGTTTGCCTTCCTCCAGGCTGCCCACCCAGGCGTCCACGCCGAGTTGCCGGGCCGGGTTGAGCGTCACCAGCGCCAGCGCCTGCTCGGGGCTCAGGCGGCCGTCGCGCAGGGCCTTGGCGGCCTCGCTGTTGAGGCGCCGTGCCAGTTCGGCGTGGTCGCTGTTCAGGCTGGTCAGCACGCCGGCCTGCGCCAGCATCCCGGCGTTGCCGACCACCGCGTCGGCCGATTCCGCCTTGAAGCCCCACCAGTCCGAGAAGGTGCTGGCGCCGGCGCCCAGCGCGGCGATCGTGCCGGCCACCTTGTAGCCCTCCAGCACATGCTGGAAGGCGGCCACCTTGAGCTTCAGCTCGCGCGCCAGGCCGGCGAACATCAGGATCTCGTCGGCCCGGTAGCTGTGGACGTGGATGCTGCGCGTGCCGGCCAGCAGCTCGGCCAGCGCCTCCAGGCGCAGGTCGCGGCGGCGCGTCCTGGGGTCCTGCGCCGCGTAGTCGGCGGCCTGGGCGAAGGCGTCGATCAGCAGCTGCTCGACGCCCATGCGCGTCTGCGGGTAGCGCGTCGAAGGGCTTGAACGGTTCGACTCCTTGACGTTCTCGCCGAGCGCGAACTTGATGGACGGCGGCGCACCGGCGAACGCCAGTTCGGCGGCCGGCCGACCCCAGCGCAGCTTGATGAGCTGGCTCTGGCCGCCGATGGCATTGGCCGACCCGTGCAGCACATTGGCCGTGGTGACGCCGCCGGCCAGCTGCCGGTACAGATTGATGTCGGTGGCGTCGAGCGCGTCGGCGATGCGCACCTCGGCGGTGATGGCGTCGCTGAACTCGTTGATGGCGCGCGACACGGCGATGTGCGAGTGCGCGTCGATCAGCCCCGGCGTCACGTGCAGGCCGCGCGCGTCCACCTCCAGCGCGCCGGCGGGCGCCGCCAGGCTGCGCCCGATGCGCGCGATGCGGCCGGCTTGCAGCAGCAGGTCGGTGTCGCCCAGGGTGCCGGCCGGCCCCTGCGTCCACAGCGTGGCGCCGCGCAGCAGCGTGGTCTGCACGGCCGGGGTCTCGATGCCGTAGGCGCCATAGGGGTAGGCGGTGCTGCGGAACTGCGTGAGCGGCGGCTCGTCGGCCGGCTGGGGGGCGTCGGCCTTCGGCGCCTCGGCGGCCGCCACGCGCCGCGCCTGCCAGGCTTGCCAGGGCGCCTGGGCGTGGTCGCGCTGCATGCCCTCGAGGATCTCGCCGTTCCGGAGCGTCGCCTGGATCCACCGGGCGCCGCAGCGCAGCTGCCAGTGCGGCGCGCCCTGCAGATCGTCGGCGCGCAGGCTGCAGGCCTGCTCGTCGAGCCGGGCGCCGGGCTGGGCGCGGCTGCCGCTCAGCACCAGGCTGCGGCCCGCGCCGTCCTGCCAGCGGCCGCGCGGGTCGCCGGCCTGCGCCCAGCCCGGGTGCACGAACACCTGCTCGCCCACCACGCTGATGAGGGCCTCGGCCTCGGCGTCGCTGAAGGGATCGCCGCTCATCACCACCGCATGCGCCAGCCGGCCCGCCTCCAGCGTGCCGAGGCGCTGCGTCTCGCCCAGCAGCTCGGCCGGTGTGGTGGTCAGTGCGGCCAGCGCCGCGTCGGCGCTCAAGCCGCGCCGCACCGCCTGGCGCAGGCGCGGCCAGAACTGCGCGGCCGGGGCACCTTGCGCGGTGAGGGCGAAGCGCAGCCCGGCGGCCTGCAGCAGCGCGGCATTGCTCGGCGCGGCCTCCCAGTGCTGCAGCAGGTGCAGCGCGGGCGCGCTGTCCGGGTGGATCGGCGGCGGCTCGGGGAAGGCCAGCGGCAGCAGCAGCGGCGCGCCGGCACGCGCCAGTCGCTCCAGCTGGCGGTACTCGTGCCCCGTGCCCTGCAGCACGAAGCGCGCGGCGGGCAGCGCGAACTCGTCGCGCAGCGCCAGCCAGCGGCCCAGGTCCTGCTCCTCGCTCGCCTGGGCGATGACCAGCTGGCGCCCGGCCAGCAAGGGCTGCAGTGCCTGCAGCGTGGCGTTGACTTGGGGCGCGGGCTGCTGCTGCAGCCAGCGTGCGTCGAGCAGGCTCTGGCGCAGCACGGCCACGGCGCCCATCAGCGAACTGGGCATCTGGCCGAAGCCGCCCAGGTCCATGCCGAGGTGCTGGCTGGGTGCGGCGGCCAGCAGCAGGCGCCCGGGGTCAGCCGCTTCGCCCAGTGCCAGCAGCGCGCCCTGGCCGCGCAGCAGGCCGTAGGAGGGTGCGGCCAGCACGGCGGTGAAGCCCAGCCGGCGCGCCGCCGCCAGCGCCTCGGGCCGGAGCTCAAGCTGCGCCGCGACCTGCTGCTCGGCGCGCAGCAAGGGGTTGCGCGAGGCCAGGGCACGCGCCACCGGCGCCGCGCGCGACGCGCCGGCGCGCACCCCGAACGCCGGGGCGGTGAAGGGGTCGGCCGGCGGCGCCGCCGCGGGCGCCTCGCGCAGGGTCTCGGGCACGCCCAGCGGCGAGGCCAGGTCGATGAAGCCGGCGTAGACGCTGCGTCCGCCCAGCGGCCACACCCGTGCGCCGGCCGGCACGGTCACTGCGGCGCCGGCGGCGACGATGCGCCCGTCCTTGATCAAGAGGGTGCCGCGCTCGATGACCTGGCCGGGGCGGATCACCAGCCGTGCCTCGGTGAAGGCGTGCCAGCTCGGGGGCGCCTCACGCAGACCGGCCTCGCGTTCCAGCGGCGGGGCCGCAGTGGTCGCAGTCGCAGTCGTGGCCGTGACCTGCACGAGCAGCATGAACAGCAGCGCTACGAGCCGCAGCAGGGTCGAGGACGGCGGGGAGTTCGCGTGGACCATCGGGGAGCCGGGTTGCCGAAACGAAGGCGGCGAGTATGGCGGCAGCGCGGCTGCGCCGGGCCTGCGGCAAAGCTCAGCGCGCGGCGTGGGGGGCGGGCCCGCGCTGCATGGCGAAGCTGGCACGACGCGCTGCGTCGGCCAGTCCGCCCTGCTGCACCGGCGCATGGCCGATGCGCAGGTGCAGCCCACTGCCGGCCTCGCTCCACACCAGCGCCAGGCGCGCCGCCAGTTCGTGCTGCAGCTGCTCGCTCCAGTCGCGCACCTGGGCGTCGCGCCAGGCTTCGGGCAGCGCCGCCAGGAAACTGCCGCCGCCCTGGCGCGCCAGCAGCGCATCGGCCGGCGTCAGCGTGCGCAGCACCTGCACCAGCGCCAGCAGGCCGGCCTCGGGCAGGCCGGTGGTGTCGGGAGCTCCCTGCAGATCCATCAGCACCACATGGCCCGGCCCCTGCGCACGCAGCCAGGCCGGCCAGTGCGCGTTGAAGCCGCGCCGGTTGAAGAGCCCCGTCAGCGGGTCGTGCGAGCTGAAACGCATCAGCTCCTGAACCTGGCGCGCGTTGAGCATCAGCGCGCAGCCGCAATGCGTCAGCAGCAGGGCGGCGAAGCCGGCCGGCAGCAACCAGGCGTTGAGCGGCGCGTGCAGCGCCTCGTCACCGCTCACCGGCCCATGCCCGAGCAGCAAGAGCGAGCGCAGCAGCGCCACCACCGCCAGCCCGGCGAGGCCGATGGCCGTCAGCCAGGGCCCCGGCCGCGGCAGCGCCAGCACCGGGTGGCGCCACAGCAGCCAGGCGCCGCCGAGCGACCAGCCGGCGATCAGCAGGCTGAAGGCCAGCACGCGCGGCGCCACATCGGCGCGCGAGTCGGGGTACATCACCACCACCAGCGTCATCAGCAGCAGGCTGGCGGCCAGCGCCAACCAGGGCACCGGCCGGCCGCAGAAGCGGCACAGGCCGGCCACCAGCAGACCGAACAGCAGCACCGTGCTGCCGGCCCGCAGCGCCACCAGCGGCAGCCAGCCGTCCGCCGGTGCCAGCCCCACGAGCAGGAAGCTGCCGGCCGCCGCCAGCGCCGAGCCGGCGAACCAGGGCGCGCCGCGCGTCTCCACCCAAGGGTTGCGCAGCGAGCCCATCACCGCCGCCAGGAACAGGCTGGCCAGCAGGCAGGCCAGCGCAAACGAGCGCGGGTCCGGGGGCAGGGGCAGGGCGTGCATGGCGGGCGGCACTCTAGCCGGCACCGCCGGCGCTCAGAGATTGCGGCGGTACTGCCCACCCACCTCGAACAGCGCCGAGGTGATCTGCCCCAGCGAGCAGCAGCGCACGGCGGCCATCAGCTCTTCGAAAACATTGCCGTTGTCCATCACCGCCTGCTGCAGGCGGCGCAAATGCACCGGCGCCTCGGCGGCGTGGCGGCGGTGGAAGTCGGCCAGGCGGGTGAGCTGGCTCTGCTTCTCCTCCTCGGTGGAGCGCGCCAGCTCGATGTGGTCCGGCACCTGGTCGCCCTTGGGGTTGCGGAAGGTGTTGACGCCGATGATGGGGTACTCGCCGGTGTGCTTGAGCATCTCGTAGTGCATCGACTCGTCCTGGATCTTGCCGCGCTGGTAGCCGGTCTCCATGGCGCCCAGCACGCCGCCGCGCTCGGCGATCTTCTCGAACTCCGCCAGCACCGCCTCCTCCACCAGCTCGGTCAGCTCGTCGATCACGAAGGCACCCTGGTTGGGGTTCTCGTTCTTGGCCAGACCCCACTCGCGATTGATGATCATCTGGATCGCCATGGCGCGGCGCACGCTCTCGTCGGTCGGCGTGGTGATGGCCTCGTCGTAGGCGTTGGTGTGCAGGCTGTTGCAGTTGTCGTAGAGGGCGATCAGCGCCTGCAGCGTGGTGCGGATGTCGTTGAAGGCGATCTCCTGCGCGTGCAGCGAGCGGCCGCTGGTCTGCACGTGGTACTTCAACTTCTGGCTGCGCTCGTTGGCACCGTAGCGGTCGCGCAGGGCCACCGCCCAGATGCGCCGCGCCACGCGGCCCAGCACGGTGTACTCGGGGTCCATGCCGTTGCTGAAGAAGAAGCTCAAGTTTTGCGCGAAGTCGTCAATGTGCATGCCGCGCGCCAGATAGGCCTCCACGAAGGTGAAGCCGTTGCTGAGCGTGAAGGCGAGCTGGCTGATCGGGTTGGCGCCGGCCTCGGCGATGTGGTAGCCCGAGATGCTCACCGAGTAGAAGTTGCGCACGTTGTGGTGCACGAAGTACTCGGCGATGTCGCCCATCACCTTGAGGCTGAACTCGGTCGAGAAGATGCAGGTGTTCTGGCCCTGGTCTTCCTTGAGGATGTCGGCCTGCACGGTGCCGCGCACATTGGCCAGCACCCATTGCTTGATCTTGGCGGCCTCGGTGTCGGTGGGCTCGCGGCCGTTCTCAAGCTTGAACTTGTCGACCTGCTGGTCGATGGCGGTGTTCATGAACATCGCCAGGATGCTGGGCGCGGGGCCGTTGATGGTCATGCTGACCGAGGTGGCCGGGTCGCAGAGATTGAAGCCGCCGTAGAGCACCTTCATGTCGTCGAGCGTGGCGATGCTCACGCCGCTGTTGCCCACCTTGCCGTAGATGTCGGGGCGCGGCGCGGGGTCGGCGCCGTACAGGGTGACCGAGTCGAAGGCGGTCGAGAGGCGCTTGGCCGGCAGGCCCTCGCTCACCAATTGAAAACGGCGGTTGGTGCGGAAGGCGTCGCCCTCGCCGGCGAACATGCGCGTCGGGTCCTCGCCCTCGCGCTTGAAGGCAAACACGCCGGCCGTGTAGGGGAAGCTGCCGGGCACGTTGTCCAGCATCAGCCACTTGAGCAGTTCGCCGTGGCACTCGTACTGCGGCAGCACCACCTTGCGGATCTTGGTGCCGGAGAGCGAGCGCTGCACGAGCTGGGTGCGGATCTCCTTGTCGCGGATCTTCACCACGTACTCGTCGCCGGCGTAGGCCTTCACCATGTCGGGCCACTGCGCGAGCAGCTTGCGGGCCTCGGGCAGCAGGCGGCTCTCGCGCTCCTGGGCGAGGCTTTCCAGCGCATCCGGTAAGGCATCCGGCAGCGCGTTCCCGCAGGCCTGCAGCATGGCCCGTGAGGCGCGCAGCTGCTGCAGCTCGCGGGCCAGGCGCGCCTGCTGGCGGGCGCGCGTCTTGTAGCCGCGCACGGCGTCGGCAATCTCGGCCAGATAGCGCACGCGCGGCGGCGGCACGATGGGCACCTGGTGCGTGCTGTGGCGCGTGGCCACGGCGGGCAGCCGGCCCTCGGCGAGCGGCAGGCCATGCTGGGCCAGCGCGGGTTTGAGCGCCTGGTAGAGCGCGGTCACGCCGTCGTCGTTGAAGCGGCTGGCCATGGTGCCGAACACCGGCAGGGTGTCGGGTGCCACGGTGAAGGCCGCGCGGTTGCGCTGCACCTGCTTGGCCACGTCGCGCAGCGCGTCCTGCGCGCCCCGGCGGTCGAACTTGTTGATGGCCACGAACTGCGCGAAGTCCAGCATGTCGATCTTCTCGAGCTGGCTGGCGGCGCCGAACTCGGGCGTCATCACGTACATGGGGATGTCGACCAGCGGCACGATGGCCGCGTCGCCCTGGCCGATGCCCGAGGTCTCGCAGATCACCAGGTCGAAGCCGGCCGCCTGGCATGCGGCGATGCAATCGGGCAGCGCCTGGCTGATCTCGGAGCCGAAGTCGCGCGTCGCCAAGGAGCGCATGAAAACGCGCTGCCGGCGCTCACCGCCGCCGCCGGGCCGCCCCAAGGCGGCGGACGCCCCCTCGGGGGGGGGCGTAGCGGCGTCAGCCGCAAGACTGGGGGCCGACCATTCACTGATGGCGTTCATGCGGATGCGGTCGCCCAGCAGCGCGCCGCCGCTCTTGCGCCGGCTCGGGTCCACCGACAGCACGGCGATGCGCAGACGGTCGTCCTGGTCGAGGCGCAGGCGGCGGATCAGCTCGTCGGTCAGCGAGCTCTTGCCCGCGCCGCCGGTGCCGGTGATGCCCAGCACCGGGGCCTTCTTCGTCACCTGGGCCAGCTCGGCCTTGAAGCCGGCGTCGGCCTGGCCGTTCTCCAGCGCGGTGAGCGCCTGCGCCAGCGCGCGCCAGGCGGCCTCGCCATGGCCCTGCAGCGCCGCGACGGACTTGGGCGCGTGCGCCGAGAGGTCGTGGTCACAGCGCATGACCATCTCGCCGATCATTCCCTGCAGGCCCATGCGCTGGCCGTCCTCGGGGCTGAAGATGCGCACGCCATGCTGGGCCAGGTCGGCGATCTCGGCTGGGACGATCACGCCGCCGCCGCCGCCGAACACCTGGATGTGCGCGCCGCCCCGCTCCTTGAGCAGCTGCACCATGTACTTGAAGTACTCGACGTGGCCGCCCTGGTAGGAGCTGACCGCAATGCCCTGCACGTCCTCCTGCAGCGCGGCGGTCACCACCTCGTCCACCGAGCGGTTGTGCCCGAGGTGGATCACCTCGGCACCCATGCCCTGCAGGATGCGCCGCATGATGTTGATGGCGGCGTCGTGGCCGTCGAACAGGCTGGCGGCGGTGACGAAGCGCACCTTGTGGGCGGGCTTGTAGTGGGCGAGCGCCTTGAATTCGGCTGAGAGGTCGGTCATGGAGCGTGTCTTCCAGGAACAGCCCAGGGCGTGCGCGCGGCCTCGTGAGCGGCGGACGGGGAGGGCGGGGCTGGGGAGTTTAGGTTTCTTGGGGTTTCGGCCGGGTGGGGTGCTGCGGCAGCTGGGGTTCGCTGCGCGAGAGCCCGCCGGGTCTCGCCCCGGCTGGCGAGTTCCTTTTGGCTTGATCCAAAAGGAACCAAAAGATCAAGCCCACACTGCGCTCGCCCTTGCGCCTTCGGCTCCAGGGTTCCCGAGCAGCCCAAGAACCCAGGGGCCGCGCAGAACTCGCTGCGTTCGCTGCGCTCACTGCGCTCAGACAAGCTGCGCGAGTCAGATCACGTGTCGCGCCTGCGGCGCGAGCCCCTGGGTTCATGCGCTGCGCGGCGGCGCAGAGGGGCGGGTTCCAACAGCCGAACCGCCAACAGCCGGACCTCGGCAGCAGGACTTTGCGGTCAAGCGCGCCTGTGAAGCAAAAGGCAATGCCCGAGCCCAAGGCCGAAGGAGCGGTAGGCAGTGGGGCTATAGGGTAAAGGCCTGACACCAATGCCCCTGACCCCAAAGCCCCCGCGCCCTCGGAAAAGCCTCGGAGAAGCCTCGGCGCCCGACGCGCGGCAGCCCACGCAAGGCGGCTGAGAATCGGCCGACCGCGCCGGCACCCCAACCCACTCAGCGCCACGGAGGAACGACATGACGATCGCTCACCGCATTCTGGCCGCCTGCCTGACCGCTTGCTGCCTCGGCCCGGCCTTTGCTGCCCAGCTGCCCAGCGCCGATACGATGGCTTGGCTGGTCCTGCACGGCAACTTCTGCCCCGGCGTGTGCGACACCAGCGACGCCTTCGGCCCCACGCAAGGCATCGAGCGCAACACCTTCACGAACCCGCACGGGGGAACGACCACCGCCGAGGCCTGGTTGAGCCCGACGTCCGCCCACGCCTACTTGGAGGCGAACAACTCGGGGGTCGTGTTCGATTTGTCGATGCGCGACGTCTACACGGTGCACGGCAGCGCCACGGCGCCGTTCAGCATCACGGCGCATCTGTCCGTCGATGCGCTCGCTGAGGCGGTCTGGAGCGCCAGAGCCAAGGCGTACTTCCTGATGTACAACTACGCAACGGTCAAGATCGGGTCGTTCAACAACTCCACCGCTCCGGGCTTCAGCGAGCAGTTCCGGGTCGGTGCGTTTCCCGGCGCGACCGCCACGTACCACGTCGCCGAGCAGACCTCGTCGCTGGCCTTTTCCGAGGCGATGCATGCGCAGACCTCCTACACGCGCACCGTGGCGCCGGACGAAACCTTCGAACTGGGCTACGGGTTCAACTTCCATAGCCTCTATGGCAGGATCGACGCGATGCATTCGGCGCATCTCGACTTCGACCTGCCCCCCGGCGTCTGGCTGACATCCACCAACGGGGCTGTCTTCGGCACGCCACCGGTGCCCGAGCCGCCAGCCGTGGCGTTGATGGCGGCCGGCGTGCTCGGCCTGCTCATGACGCGGCGGCGTGCATGCCGTCGATGACGGCGCCAAGCCCGGGGCGCTCGCGGGCCACCTCGGCCTGCTCGGCCGCGGTCAGCGACAGCGCCGCCAGCCAGCGCCTCGCCCTGGAAGAGCGCCACAGCCTGCTCACCCGTCCGGGTGCGTGAATAGCGATCAGACGCACACAAGGACAGGAGGACGAACCATGAACACCCGCACCACCCTTATCGCCTCCGCCCTGCTGGCCGCCGGCCTGCTTTCCGGCGCCGCCCATGCCGCGCTGCAGGGGCGCGACCTCGACGGCAATCTGTCGACCTTCGAGGCCTACTATGACACTGTGCTAAACGCCACCTGGCTGGCCAATGCCAATCAGGGCGCGGGTTCCAGCTACGACGACGGAGCCAACTCGAGCGACGGCCGCATGACCTGGGCCAGTGCCTATGCTTGGGCCGACACGCTCAGCTTTACCGACGGCATCAATGTCTACGACAACTGGCGCCTGCCCGGAACCTTGCCGGTCAACGGTATCGGCTTCAACTTCAACTCTGCGGCCGACGGCAGCACCGACGTCGGCTACAACATCAGCGCCTCCGGTACGACATACGCTGGAAGCACCGCCAGCGAACTGGCCTACATGTTCTATGTCAACCTCGGCAACCCCGGCTTCTACACGCCCGCGGGCGTAGTGAGCGGCTGCTATGTTTCCCCGGCCGACACCTGCCTCGACAACGTCGGCCCCTTCAGCAACCCTCAGGCCTTCCTGTATTGGTCGAACGATGCAGAGGGCTACGTAAGCGACGCGTGGAACTTCGGCATGAACGACGGCGGCCAGGGCGCGGACCCCAAGCACAACCAGTTCCACGCCTGGGCTGTGAGCCCGGGCGATGTCGGCGCCGTGCCGGAGGCGCAGACGGCTGCGCTGATGCTGGCCGGATTGGGGTTGATCGGGTGGCGCGCGCGGCGGCGTGCGTGATTCGGGGGTGCGAGGGGGCGTGTGCCCCCTGAGCTTTCGTCACGTCCTGAAACAGACGCGTGGCCGGGCTTGCGGCGGATCAGGTTGTGAACACCGGGCGTTCGCGCCAAGCGCTTGCAATGGCCGCGCATCGGGGCAGCGGGGTCACGGGCATCGGGGGCATCGAGGCCTTTCATTTGCAGCCCCATCACCTTGCCTAGACAAGCGACCTCAAGCCTCCTGACCTGCTCCCTCCCTCGACCCCCCCAGCCGCGGCACCCTCGTCCCTCCCGGCTCGACCACGCACCTGGCTTCGGCCGCGCCTTGCATTGACCCTAGAAACGGCAGTTGACCGCTCGCTTCCGCATGCAAGTCCGCAGCAAGACTGAGATTTCCGCCTACGAACACCCGCACCGCTTGGGTGAAAGCGCTACACGGCCCATTGCACCGCGCTGCGGCACGCTGGCGGCGTTGCCACGCCAAGGCCGGGCGGCCTTGGCCTTCGGCAGGCACAAGCCGTCCTCAGGACTGCTTGTGTCCGGCCTCAGTCTGGCGGGCATGAGCCCGCTGCGTCGTCACGCCTTGCCAGCGCACCACATCACGACGCACTCGGCCGTGTCCAACTGCCGTTTCTAGGTTGACTTTTCCCCAGCCTGACTCTCGGTCAGGCGGGTGCCTCCGTGAACCCTTCGGTCCGTCTTGGCCTCAACCCGGCCGCTGCGAGAACAGCTTCGCCGCTCGCCCCTTGAGCTCCAGCAGCTCGCTGGCGGTGAGCGAGTAGCGGCCGCTCTGGGCGTCGGCCTCGACGCGGAACTCCACCTCGCGCGTGCCGCTGCGCAGGGTGCCCACGCTGAACTCGTAGTCCTCGCGCGCGGCGGGAATGCCCTGCGTGGCCACGTCGTAATCCTCGTAGCGGACGTGGCGGATCTCGCCGCTGGCCAGGTCCAGCTCGCCCTGCGAGCGCACCTCGTCGTCGCTGAGTTCGTCGGTGATCTGGATGGGTAGCTTCAGGTCCATGGCCGTGCGTCGGGTGCAAAAGAAGGGAGTGGGGCCAAGACTTGGCGGGCGCGCATTGTCACCAGCTTGCGAAAATTGCGCGCCTTCTTCCCCGCCGCCGTGCTTTCCCCATGCCCAAACCCCAACCCAAACCCTTCGTCATCGGCGTCGCCGGCGGCAGCGGCAGCGGCAAGTCCACGGTGACGCGCGAGGTGTTGGCCGCCATCGGGCCGGAGCGGGTGGCGGTGGTGATGCAGGACGACTACTACCGCGACCAGTCGCACATGCCGCCCGAGGACCGGCGCAAGCAGAACTACGACCACCCGGATGCCTTCGACTGGCCGCTGATGACGCAGCACCTCGCAAGCCTTCGCAAGGGCGAGGCCATCGAGATGCCCGTCTACGACTTCGCGGCCGACAACCGCTCGCAGCAAACCGTCACCGTGAAGCCCGCGCCGATCATCCTGGTGGAGGGCCTCTTTGCGCTCTACGACAGCAAGCTGCGCAACATGATGTCGCTGAAGATCTACGTGGACACGGCCTCGGACGTGCGCTTCATCCGCCGCCTGCAGCGCGACCTCTCGGAGCGCGGCCGCTCCACCGAGAGCGTGGTGAACCAGTACCTGGACACCGTGCGCCCGATGCACAAGCAGTTCATCGAGCCCACCAAGCGCAACGCCGACGTGATCCTGCCCCACGGTGCCAACGGCCCGGCGGTGGACATCATCACCACCAAGGTCAAGAGCCTGCTGCGCGACATCGAGCCGGGCTGAGCGGCCAGCAAGGGCGGCGCCGGCCTTGAGAATGCCGGCATGGAACCCAAGGCCACCCGGCGTCGCCCGCCGCGCAACGTGCGCGCTGGAACGCCCGCGGGCGCGTGACGGCGGCCTTGGCCCCCCTGCCCTGGGGCGCTGCGTTGCCCACGCGCGGTTCGGGCAGCGAGCCGCGCCGCCTGGGCGCCACCTTGCTGGGCTCGCTGCTGCTGCACGCCGTGCTGCTGAGCCTGAGCTTCGGCGGCGCCGGCGACGGGCTGCCGGGCTTTGCCCTGCCGTGGACCGAGCGCCGTGCCGCCGAGCCGCTGCTGCGCATCGAGCTGAGTCCGGCCCCGGCCGTGCCCCCCGCGCGGGCCGACGCGCCGACCCTGCTGCAGCGGGTCCCGCCGCCGTCGGCCTTGCGGCCCTCGGCCGCAACCGAACCGGTCCTTGCCCCCGAATGGGCGCCCGCTGAAGCGCCGGCTGTACCACCGGCTGTACCACCGGTCATGTCACCGGCCGTCCTGCCGGCTGTGGAGTCGGCTGTGGAGTCGGCTGTCGCGCCAACCCCCCCACCCGCCGCGGCGGTCGTGCCTCCGGCGGCGCCCGTGTTGCGCCCCGGGCTGGCGGTGGCCGCATTGCCGGCGCTGCGCAGCACGGCGGTCGACCGCGCCGCCCTCGCCGCACCCGAGACCCCGCTGAGCGCCGTGGCGGCGCAGGCGCCGCGCCTGCTGGCCGTGGAGGCACCGGGCCGCCCGGCACGCCGCGCCCGCGAGGCTCCGGTGGAGCTGCCGGCGCTTGACGCCCCGCCGAACGACCCTGCGCTGGCTTCGATGACGGAGCAGCTGGCGCGCCAGCGCAGTGAATGGCAGGCCCTGGAGCGGGCCGAGGCGCAGCGCGTCGAGGCCGAACGGCTCGCGAACGAAAGCGCGGCGGCCGAACGCCTGGCGAACGAGCGGCTCGCGGCCGAGCGGCTCGTGAATGAACGGCTGGCGGCCGAACGGCTCGCCAGTGAACAGGCGCTGGCCCGCCAGCAAGCCGAGCGCCTGGAGCTCGAGCGCCAGGCCGCCGCACGCCGGCAAGCCGCGCAGCAGGCAGCTGAACGGCAGGAGGCGGCGCGGCTGGAGGCGGCGCGCGAGGAGAGCGCCCGACAGCAGGCGCAGCGCCAGGCCGAGGCGCAGCGACAGGCCGAGGCGCAGCGACAGGCCGAGGCGCAGCGACAGGCCGAAGCGCAGCGCGTGCAGGCCGATGCGCAGCGCGCCGAGCAAGCCGCCGAGCTGGCGCGGCGCGAGCGCGACGCCGCGCTGGCGCGGGAGGCGGCCGCGCGTGTCGCCAGGGAGGCGCAGGCCGCCCGGCTGGCCCAGGCGGCGGCCGACGAGGAACGCCGCGAGGCGGCGCGCCGTGCCATGGGCCGCCAGCTCGACGCCGAGGCGGCGCAGCGCGAGGCGGCTCAGCGTGCCGCGGCGGACGCGCGCCCGGCGTCGTGGAGCAGCCTGCGGCGCGCCCGTCTGTTCGGCCGCAGCGACCCCAACGCCGAGCTGCTGCAGTACGCCGAAAGCTTTGCGCGGCGCATCCAGCTCAACACGCCGGCGCAGCAGCTGCGCGAACTGGCCGAACGGCCGCACCGCGCGCCGCTGGTCACCGTGGCCATCCGCCAAGACGGCAGCGTCGAGTCCATCGTCTTCGTGCAGTCCAGCGGCCACAGCGAGGTCGACGCGGCCGTGCGAGCCCTGGTGCAGGGCCTGGCGCCCTATCCGCCCTTCCCGCCGCTGCTGGCCAGCCAGTTGGACGTGCTGGAGATCCGCCGCGCTTGGGTGTTCAGCAGCACCTTGTCGCTGCAGTAGCTTGCGCGGCCGTCGCTCAGCGCGGCATGGCCGCCAGCAGCGCCTGGCGCAGCGCGGTGTCGCTGGGCTGGGCGCCCAGGTAGCCCTTGAGCACGCAGTCGAAGAACATCGGCCCCTCGATGAGGATCTGGCGCTGACCGTTCACCGACACATGGGTGCCCTGGCCCATCACGCTGTCGAGGCTGAGCTGGTCACCGGCAGCGAGCTTCTTCTTGGCGCCGAGCATCTGGCCGAGCTGCGCCAGCCCCGGCAGGCAGCCGGCCAGTTCGGCGCCCGTCAGGTTGCTGCGCAGGGCCTGCGACAGCAGGTTGCCGAGCTGCTTGGAGTCCATCTCCTGCTTGAGCACGATCTGCAGGCGCTTGGGCCCGGGTGCGGCCTGGGCGTCGCCGAGCTGGCGCGCCGGCCGCGACAGGTAGAGCCCCGCCGCGTAGGGCTTGGCGTCGCCCTGGCTGCCCAGGCCGGCGCCGTTGAGGAAGACCTTGTGGCCGACCAGATAGAACGCCCGCTCGAAGTTGGCACCCTCCACCGTCACGGCCTGCTGGGCCGCGGCCTGGGCCAGCGGCAGCACGAATCCCAGGACGATGGCAAGGCGGGCGGCGAATCGGCGCATGGTGGGCTGGCAGGGGCGTGGCGAAAGGGTGTCGCATGTTGAGCAAGCGGCGGACCGGTTCACCTCCGTTGAAACCCTGGGCGTTGTGGCATTCCTGCGCATTTTGGAAGGGTCTGCATAACTCCCTGCGGGCTGCACGGGGTTGTGCAGACCCTCCATAGGGGCCGAACTCCAGGATCTGCGCATCGGTCGCGGCGCGCCAAGCCGGTGCGCCCGTGCTGCGCCAGCGCAGTGCGCGCTGCTGCAGGGCGGTGCGCGTGGGTGCCGCCAGGGCGGCAAATCCGCGTCAAACGGCCCCAATGCACCGGGCACGGGGCTTGCGCTGTAGCGACCAGGCCCGCCGCGTCGGTGGGCGTCCTGTCACGAGTGCCCACCCATGAGCGCCTTCAAGACCTTCGCCAAGGCCGGCCACTGGCCCACCCTGTTCGCCGCCTTCCTCTACTTCGACTTCTGCTTTGCCATCTGGGTGCTGAACGGCGCCATGGCGCCCTTCATCAGCGAGAGCTTCGGCCTGACGCCGGCGCAGAAGGGCTTCATGATCTCGGTGCCCATCCTGGCCGGTGCGCTGATGCGTTTCCCGCTGGGTGTGCTGGCGCAGTACATCGGGCGCAAGAACGCGGCGCTGGTGGAGATGTCGCTGATCGTCGCGGCGCTGGGCTTCGGCTTCTTCCTGGTCGACAGCTACGACGCGGTGCTGGCCATGGGCGTGCTGCTGGGCATCGCCGGCGCCAGCTTCGGCGTGGCGCTGTCGCTGGGTTCGGGCTGGTACCCGGCCAAGTACAAGGGCCTGGCCATGGGCATCGCCGGCGCCGGCAACAGCGGCACCGTGCTGGCCGTGCTGTTCGCGCCGCCGTTGGCGCAGCAGTTCGGCTGGCAGGCCGTGTACGGCATCGCCGCCGCCACCATGGTGCTGCCCATGCTGGTGATGGCGCTGATGGCCAAGGAGCCGCCGGACGTCGAGCACCAGAGCTTTCGCCAGCACATCGGCTGCCTGTTCGAGAAGGACGGCTGGGCCTTCAGCCTGATCTACATCGTCACCTTCGGCGGCTTCATCGGCCTGGCCAGCTTCCTGCCCACCTACTTCCACGACCAGTTCAAGGTCAGCAAGGTCGAGGCCGGGCAGCTCACCATGCTGGCCACGCTGATGGGCTCGGCGGTGCGCGTGGTGGGTGGCGCGCTGAGCGACCGCATCGGTGGCGTCCACACGCTCAGCGGCGTGCTGCTGCTGTCGGCCCTGAGCCTGGTGGCCTGCGGCTTCGCCGGCGGCTCGCTGGTTCTCACCACGCTGTGCTTCATGCTGTGCTTCGCGGCCTTCGGCGCCGGCAACGGCGCGCTGTTCCAGCTGGTGCCGCTGCGCTGGCCGCTGAGCACCGCGGTGGCCGGCTCGATGATCGGCGAGGTCGGTGCGCTGGGTGGCGGCTTCATCCCCAACGCCATGGGCCAGAGCATGCAGCACAGCGGCAGCTACCGCTGGGGCTTCCTGGCCTTCGCGCTGCTGGCGCTGGTGATGCTGGCCATGTTGCGCGTGGTGCAGATCCGCTGGACCCGCACCTGGGCCGAGAAGGGTGGGCGGGCCCGCGTGGTGCCGGCCCAGGCCGACGAGGAGCCGGTGGCCTACCAGCGCGCCTGAGCGCCCGGGGCGCCGCCGGCGGCGCTCGTCTTCCTCACGCGGGCGGGTCTCAACCCTTGGGCAGCACGAGCAGCCACAGCACCAGCAGCAGGTTGAACAGCAGCGACACCCCCAGGCCGATCTGCCACAGCAGCAGCGGGTCGCGCTGGCCCAGCGTGCGCGAGCGCGGCAGCACGGCGGGCTCGCGCGCCGCGCCGCGCTCCAGCTCCAGCAGCCACTCGTCGGCGGTCTCGAAGCGCTCCTTGCTCTCGCGGGCGATGGCCCGCATCACCAGCCGGTCGAGCCAGATCGGCACCTGCGGGTTGAGGCGGCTGACGGCGACGGGCGCGCGGCGCTTGCGTGCGTCCTGCCAGGGCTCCAGCTCGCCGAAGGGCAGGCGGCCGGTCAGCGCCTGGTAGAGCGTGACGCCGAGCGCGTAGAGGTCGCTGCCGGCGTCGGGCGGGCGCGCCGGCTCGTCCCATTGCTCGGGGTTGATGTAGCTCGGCGTGCCTGCGTGCAGGCCGGCCAGCGCGCGCGGCGCGCGCGGGCTCAGCGCCACGCCGAGGTCGAGCAGGCGCCATTGGCCGTCCTGGCTGAGGTGCAGATTGGCCGGCTTGAGGTCGCGGTGCACGCAGCGCGCCGCGTGCAGCAGGCTCAGGGCCTGGCCGGCGGAGCGCGCCAGCGCCACCGCGGCGTCCACCGCCAGCGGGCCGGCGGCCAGCAACTGCTCCAGGGTCTGGCCGCCGTGCCAGTCGAAGCGCGCGTAGAAGTGGCGCGCCGCCGGCGTGGCGTGCACGCGCACCAGCGGGTAGGCGGCGCTGCCGCGACGACGACTCTCCTGCAGGCGCTGGCCGAGCCAGATCTCGTGCGCCAGCATGGCGCGCTCCTCGGCGTCGGCGGCGCGGCTGGGGTGCAGCAGCTTGACCGCCACCAGCTCACCCTGCGGCGTGCGCGCCTGCAGCAGGCGGCGCACGCCGTTGTCGGCCACCAGGGCGGTGATCTGCAGATCGTCGAGCTGCGCGCCGACGCCCAGCAGGCTCGGCAGCGGCAGCTCGGCGGCACGCTGGCCGAGGTCGCCGAGGTCGGGTGCGGCGAGGTCCTTGACGTCGAGCACCAGGGCGGTGGCGTTGTCGCTGCTGCCGGCGGCCAGCGCGGCCTCGGCCAGTGCGTCGGCGGCGGCCTGGGCGCCCGCGTGCTCGCGCAGCAGCGCGGCGATGCGCTTGGCCGGCAGGCTGCCGTGCACGCCGTCGCTGGAGAGCAGCAGGCGGTCGCCGACCTTCAGCTCGCCCTGGCTGTGGTCGAGGTGCAGCTGGTCGTCCAGGCCCATGGCGCGGGTGAGCGCCGCGAAGTCGCGACCGGCGCGGCGGTGGTCCTGCGTCAGCTGCAGGCACTGGCCGTCGCGCAGCAGCCAGGCGCGGCTGTCGCCGACATGCGCCAGCGCGTAGCGCCGACCGGCCAGCGCCAGCGCGGTCAGGGTGCTCAGCGCATCGCGGCCGCTGCGGCGGTTGTGCGCCAGCAGCCAGGCGTTGTGCTGGCTGAGCAGGCGCTCCAGCGCCACGCTGGCGTCCCAGCCCGGCGGCGTGGCGTGGAAGTCGCTGAGCAGGCTCATCACCGTGGTCTGCGCCGCCATCAGCCCGTCCTCGCCCTGGCTGACGCCGTCGGCCAGCGCGGCCACCAGGCCACGCTCGAGCTCGTGCGCGGCGGGCCGCTGCACGCCGGCGAAGTCCTCGTTGCGCGGGCGGCGGCCCTGCAGGCTGGTCAGGCCGATATCGATTTCAAAGCTCACGGATCGGGTGCGCAGGGGCAGGGCGGGGCAGAGGGGCGGGTTTGGGGCGTCTTGCGCTGTTTTGGTGCGAGTGTGGCCCGCTGCGGGCCGCCGACGCTCCAGGCCGGGGCGCCCCGTCGGCGTCAGGCCCTCCCGGAGCGCCCCCACAGCTGGCACATGGCTTGCAAAGCAAGAGCGAGACCAGGAGATCCTCGCGATGAAGAAGTTGAAGCTGGTGATGGTGGGCAATGGCATGGCCGGCGTGCGCACGCTGGAGGAGTTGCTCAAGCTCGCCCCTGACCTGTACGACATCACCGTGTTCGGCGCCGAGCCGCACCCGAACTACAACCGCATCCTCTTGAGCCCGGTGCTGGCCGGCGAGCAGACCCTCGACGAGATCATCCTCAACCCGCTGAGCTGGTACGAGGCGAACGGCATCACCCTGCACCTGGGCCGCAAGGTGACGCAGATCGACCGCGTGCGCCGCAAGGTGGTGGCCGACGACGGCACGAACCCGCCCGTGGTGGCCGAGTACGACCGCCTGCTGATCGCCACCGGCTCGCTGCCCTTCATGCTGCCGGTGCCGGGCAAGGAGCTGGACGGCGTGATCGCCTACCGCGACATCGCCGACACCCAGGCCATGATCGACGCCGCCGCCAAGTACCGCCACGCGGTGGTGATCGGCGGCGGCCTGCTGGGCCTGGAGGCTGCCAACGGCCTGATGCTGCGCGGCATGCAGGTCACCGTGGTGCACCTGGCCGACTGGCTGATGGAGCGCCAGCTCGACGAGACCGCCGCCAACCTGCTGCGCCGCAGCCTCGAGGCGCGCGGCCTGCGCTTCCTCACCGGGGCGGTCACGCAGGCGCTGATCGGCGACCAGGCCGAGGGCGCGGCCGGCCGCGTGATGGCCGTGAAGTTCAAGGACGGCAGCGAGATCCCCGCCGACCTGGTGGTGATGGCCGCCGGCATCCGCCCCAACACCCAGCTGGCCGAGGCCGCCGGCCTGCACTGCCAGCGCGGCATCGTCGTCAGCGACACCCTGCAGACCGTCACCGACCCGCGCGTCTACGCGGTGGGCGAGTGCGCGGCGCACCGCGGCATCGCCTACGGCCTGGTGGCGCCGCTGTTCGAGCAGGGCAAGGTGCTGGCCAACCACCTGGCGCAGTTCGGCATCGGCCGCTACGGCGGCTCGCAGACCAGCACCAAGCTCAAGGTCACCGGCATCGACCTCTACTCGGCCGGCAACTTCACCGGCGGCGAGGGCTGCGAGGAGATCGTGATGAGCGACCCCTTCGCCGGGGTCTACAAGAAGCTCGTCATCCAGGGCGACAAGCTGGTCGGCGCCTGCCTGTACGGCGACACGGTGGACGGCGGCTGGTACTTCAAGATGCTCAGGGAAGGGCGCCGCATCGCCGACATCCGCGACAAGCTGATGTTCGGCGAGTCGGGCGCCAACCTCGGTGACGCCGGTCACCAGGGTCAGAACAAGGCCGCCGCGATGGCCGACACGGACGAGGTCTGCGGCTGCAACGGCGTGACCAAGGGCGCGATCTGCAAGGCCATCAAGGAAAAGGGCCTGTTCACGCTCGACGAGGTGCGCAAACACACCAAGGCCAGCGCCAGCTGCGGCAGCTGCACCGGCCTGGTCGAGCAGCTCATCATGTTCACGGCCGGTGGCGACTACTCGGCGGCGCCGAAGAAGAAGGCCGTCTGCGCCTGCACCGACGCCAGCCACCAGGACGCGCGCGACGCCATCCGCAACGGCCATCTGCTGACCCAGCAGGAGGTCTTCAAGGCGCTCGACTGGCGCACGCCCAACGGCTGCGCCAGCTGCCGCCCGGCCATCAACTACTACCTCACCAGCACCTGGCCCAAGGAGGCGCAGGACGACCCGCAGAGCCGCGCCATCAACGAGCGCAGCCACGCCAACATCCAGAAGGACGGCAGCTACAGCGTCATCCCGCGCATGTGGGGCGGCGAGACCACGGCCTCCGAACTGCGCCGCATCGCCGACGTGGTCGACAAGTACCAGATCCCGACCGTCAAGGTCACCGGCGGCCA
>JAYRUQ010000032.1:0-29975 GCA_041919015.1 Inhella sp. | reverse complement strand
CGCCGCTGTGCGTCAGCAACATGCGCGCCGTCAGCTTGCGCCAGCGCTCGTCGCCGGCCAGCCCGGCAAACGCCGAGTAGCGCCGCACGATGTCGGGCGATGTGTAGCTGGGCAAGGGCATGGGCAGATAGCGCGCCAGCGGCGCATCCAGGTCGATACGGCCCTCCTCGGCCAACTGCATGACCAGATGGCCGAACACGGTCTTGGTCAGGGAGGCGCCATACATCACCGTATCCACCTGCAGCGGGTCGCCTGCCGCGTTGCGCACGCCGTAGGCTCGCGCGAAAACCAGCTGACCGTCGTCGACGACGGCGATGGCCAAGCCCCTCGCCGCGGTGGCCCGCAGCGCTTCCTGGACCTGGGCGTCGATGTGCGCGCCATCGAACGGCTTGGAGACCCGGGTGGGCGTCGGCGCGCAAGCGGCCATGACAAGAACCAGCGTCATGGCCAGGGCTGCGCGCCGCGCAAAGCAGGTGAGAAGGACCTTCATGACGCCCCTTTCGCGGCAGCCCGCCGCCGGGATCGGCAACGATGCCGGTGCGCATCTTCGCCCGAGCGGGCCGCCGTGGGGCGACGCCCTGCCAGCGTCGACCCGGGCACGGCACTTGTGCGATGAAGGCCGCATTCGTCCGGCTTCTCTGCCCTTCCCCCACCCTCAAGCCTTCCAACAATCGGCCGAGCCTCCCCCCATACCGCGCACCGTGAAGTCCCTCCTCCTCGCCGTCCTGCTGCTGTTCGCCGCGCAGGCGCACGCCGCCACCCGCATCAAGGAGGTGGCGAGCGTGGCCGGCGTGCGTTCCAACCCCTTGACCGGCTATGGCCTGGTGGTCGGGCTGGACGGCAGCGGTGACCAGACCACGCAGTCGCCCTTCACCAACCAGAGCCTGCAGGCCATGCTGCAGCAGTTCGGCATCACGCTGCCGCCGGGCGCCAACCCGAGCCCGCGCAACATCGCCGCGGTGCTGGTCACGGCCCAGCTGCCGCCCTTCGCGCAGCCCGGCCAGGCGCTGGACGTGACGGTGGCCTCGATCGGCAATGCCAAGAGCTTGCGCGGCGGCACCCTCATCGCCACCCCGCTGCGCGGCGCCGACGGGCAGATCTACGCGCTGGCGCAGGGCAATCTGATCGTCGGCGGTGCCGGTGCCTCGGCCGGCGGCTCCAAGGTGCAGATCAACCACCTCAGCGCCGGGCGCATCCCGGCCGGGGCGACGGTGGAGCGCAGCGTGCCCTCGCCCTTCCATGCCGGTGCCCCGCTGCAGCTCGACCTCGCAAGCAGCGACTTCGCCACCGCCCGCGCGGTGGCCGAGGCCATCAACAAGGCCAAGGGCGCCGGCAGCGCGCAGGCGCTCGATGGTCGCGTGGTGCGCCTCAACGCCCCGCCCTCCCCCGAGGCCCGCGTGGCCTTCCTGGCCGACGTGGAGAACCTCGCGTTCGATCTCGCCACGCCGGCGGCGCGCGTCGTCATCAACGCCCGCACCGGCTCGGTGGTGATGAACCAGGCCGTGACCCTCGGCCCCTGCGCCGTGGCGCACGGCAACCTCTCGGTGACCATCAACGCCACGCCGCAGGTCAGCCAGCCGGCGCCGCTGAGCGGCGGCCAGACCGTGGTGACCGAGAAGGTCGACATCAGCGTCAAGCAGGAACCCGGTCCGCTGATCCAGATGCCCGCCAGCGCCAAGCTGGCCGACGTGGTCAAGGCCCTGTCGGCCCTGGGCGCCACGCCGGGCGATCTGCTCGCCATCCTGCAGGCCATGAAGCAGGCCGGCGCGCTGCAGGCCGAGCTGGAGGTCATCTGATGAACCCGACCGCCTCGCTGGCCGCCGACGGCCGCAACCTCGACGCGCTCAAGGGCCGCGCCGCGCGCGACCCCGAGGGCGCCGTGAAGGAAGCGGCGCGCCAGTTCGAGACCCTGTTCATGCAGGAGGTCATGAAGCGCATGCGCGCCGCCAGCCTCGACAGCGGCCTGCTCGACAACGAGATGACGAAGCTGGGCACCGAGATGCTCGACCAGCAGTACGCCCAGGCCATGAGCGGCTTGCCCGGCGGCCTGTCCGCCGCCATCGAGCGCCAGCTGCGCGGCGGCCTGCAGCCGCGCTCCAGCGAGCCCGCGCTGCCGATGGGCGGCGCCAAGCTGTCCGCCACCGAGCCGCTGCCCGACCTGGCCCGCAAGAACGTGCCGCAGCACGCCGCACGCTTTCTGCTTCAGCACGACGCCGCCGCCAAGAAGGTGTCGCAGGAGACCGGCATCCCGGCCGCCTTCATGCTGGCGCAGGCCGCGCACGAGACCGGCTGGGGCCGCGCCGCCATGAAGACGCGCGACGGCCAGCCCGCCCACAACCTGTTCGGCATCAAGGCCACCGCCGGCTGGACCGGCAAGGTCGCCGAGGTCGCCACCACCGAATACATCAACGGCCAGCCGCGCAGGGTCATGGCGAAGTTCCGTGCCTACGACAGCCCCGAGGCCTCGTTCCGCGACTACGCGCAGCTCATCACCGGCAATCGGCGCTACGCTGCGGCGGTGCAGAGCCTGCAGCAGGGCGAGGCCGGCACGCCGGCGCTGGCGCAGCGCTTCGCCCGCCACCTGCAGGCGGCCGGCTACGCCACCGACCCCGAGTACGCCAACAAGCTGGGGCGCGTGATCAATACCACGCTGCGCGTCCAGCGCGCCCTTGCCTGAGCGCGCGGGCCGCCGAAAACCAGCTCAAGGAGTGATTGCATGGGAAACCTGCTGAACGTCGGCGCCCGCGCCATGCTCGCCAACCAGGCGGCCTTGAGCGTGATCGGCCACAACATCGCCAACGCCAACACGCCCGGCTACTCGCGCCAGAGCCCCTTGCTGTCCACCGCCGTGGCGCAGTTCAGCGGCTCGGGTTTCATCGGCAAGGGGGTCGACGTCGACACCGTGCTGCGCGCCTACAACCGCTTCATGACCGCCGAGGCCAACAGCGCGCGTTCCGAGGCACAGCGTGACGGTGCGCTGCGCGACAACCTGCTGCGCCTGGAGCAGATCTTCCCGCCCGGCGAGAGCGGCCTGGGCAACGCCGCCAACCAGTTCCTGAACGCCTTGATCGACGTCGCCAGCCGGCCCGCCGACCCTTCGGCGCGCCAGGTGGTGCTGGGCCGCGCGCAGGAGATGGCGGCGCGCTTTGCCGGCGCCGGCCAGCAGCTCTCCGATCTGCAAGCCGGTGTCAACACCGAGCTGCGCCTGCAGGTCCAGCAGGTCAACGACCTGGCCCGGCAACTGGCCAACGTCAACGTCCAGGTGTCGCGCGCCAGTGGCACCGGTCAGTTGCCCAACGACCTGCTCGACCAGCGCGACGAGTTGGTCAAGCAGATCAGCCAGTACCTGTCGATCAAGACCATCGAGCCCGGCGACGGCACGGTGTCGGTGTTCATCGGCGGCGGCCAGCGCCTGGTGCTGGCCGGCGAGGCGCAGCAACTGACCGTGGAGGCCGACCCCTTCGACTCGCAGCGCTCGCGCCTGGCCCTGGTGCAGCAGGGCGGCAACCTGCCGCTCAACGAAGACCTGGTGGCCGGCGGCAGCATGGCCGGCCTGCTGGGCTTCCAGAACGACGCGCTGCAGGCGGCGCGCAACGGCATCGGACAGATCGCCACCGCGCTGGCGCTGCGCGTCAACGAGCAGCAGGCGCTCGGCCTGGACCTGTCCAACCCACCGGGCGCCGGCGTGCCGGTGTTCGCCGTGGGGGCGGCGCGCGTGCTGCCGGCCAGCACCAATGCGCGCGACGGCGCCGGGCAGTTCCTCTCCGGCGTGACCATCGATCGCGTCGACGCCAACTTCCTGCAGGCCAGCAGCTACATCCTGAAGGCCGATCCGGCCAATGCCGGCCAGTACCTGATCGAACGCGAGAGCGACGGCTTCACCCGCAGCGTGGCCGACGGCGACGTGGTGGACGGTTTCCGCGTCACCTTCACACCGGCGCCCCCGGGGCAGTTCGACCAGTACCGGCTCGAGCCGGTGGCCGCCGCCGCCATCGACATGAAGCGCGTGCTCGACCAGGCCCAGGGCATTGCCGCCGCCAGCCCGCTGACCGCCACCACCGACCGCAACAACACCGGCAGCGCCACGGTCGACAGCGTCTACGCCGTGGACGCCGCCACCTTCAACGCCGCAGACTACCCGGCCGATCTGCTGTTCGGCCCCGCCAACCTCGACGGCAGCGTGAACTACACGCTGACCACGCAGACCGGCGTTTACAACGGCGTGTGGAAGGCTGGCGAGCCGCTCGGCAACGAACTCGGCATCGCGCTGGGCTTCGAGCTGCGACTGACCGGCGTGCCCAAGGAAAACGACCGCATCACCCTGGAGCCGACGCGCTTCCCGCAGCAGAACAACGGCAACGTCAAGGCCTTCCTCGATCTGCAGGCGGCCGGCTTCATCGGCCAGCGCGACCTCGGCGGCGGCGCCATCGCACTGGGCAGCAATGTGGGCGACGCCTACGCCGCAGTGGTGGGCGATGTGGGCACGCGCACCCAGAGCGCCGAGTTCCTCGCCGAGGTGTCGGCCAACGTCGAGCAGCAGGCCGAGGCGGCCCGGGCCGGCGACGCCGGCGTCAACCTCGACGAGGAGGCCGCCCGGCTGCTGCAATACCAGCAGGCCTACCAGGCCAGCGCCCGCCTGCTGCAGGTGGCGCAGTCGACCTTCGACGAATTGATCGGAGCGATCCGCTGATGCGTGTCACCACCGCCAACCAGTTCAACCTGACGGTTGCCTCGCTGCAAAAGCGCCAGCAGGAGCTGCAGTCGACGCAGATCCAGCTCACCACCGGCAAGAAGGTGGCCCGCGCCAGCGACGACCCGGCCGGTGCCGCTCGCATCGAGCGCGCGCTGGCCGCCATCGGCAAGGTGGAGGCCAACGAGCGCGCGCTGGCCGCCAGCCGCAACAGCATGAACCTGGCCGAGTCGGCGATTGGCGACGCCAGCGAGATCCTGCAGCAGGTGCGCGAGACCCTGGTGGCGGCCGGCAACGCCAGCTACACCGACGCCGAGCGACGCGGCCTGGGCGACAAGATCAGCGGGCTGCGCGCGCAGCTGCTGTCGATCGCCAACCGGCCCGACGGCAGCGGTGGCTATGTCTTCAGCGGCCAGGGCAGCAGCCAGCCGCCCTTCCTCGACGAAGCCAGCGGCGTGCGCTTCAACGGCGTGCCGGGCAGCCAGTTCACCGGCACCTTGGAGGACTTCGCACTCACCGTCGACGGTCGCCTGACCTGGGAACAAGCGCGCAGCGGCAACGGCTTCTTCGTCACCGGCGCGCTCGACAACAGCATCACCGGCCTGCCCAACACCAAGAACTGGATCGACAGCGGGCGCGTCACCGACCCCTCGCTGCTCACCGGTCACGAGTACCAGATCGAGGTCGTGGGCACCGTCGGCATCGCCGAGGCGGTGGTCACCGACCTCGACACCGGCATCGTGCAGAACATCCCCTTCGAGGCCGGCCGCACCATCGTCTTCGACGGCCTGGCGGTCAACATCAACGGCCCGCTGACGGAAGGCGAGCGCTTCTCCATCAAGCCCGCCGCCAACGACCTCAACGTCTTCAAGGTGCTCGAGGACGCGGCCGCCAATCTGCGCGCGCCCAACCGCACCGGCGCCCAGGTGCAACAGGCCAATGTGGAGGCGCTGCGCGACCTCGACGCCAGCTTCGGCAATCTGCAAAACGTGCGCAGCCTGGTGGGCGAGCGGCTCAACCAGCTCGACGGCTCGGAGACGCGTCTGGCCGGCCTCAAGCTCTACAACCAGACCGAGCGCAGTGCCGCCGAGGACCTCGACATGACCGAGGCCATCTCGCGCTTCGAGATCCAGCAGACCAGCTACGAGGCCGCGCTGCGCTCCTACGCCGCCGTGCAGCGCCTGAATCTGTTCGAGTACATGAATTTCTGACGCGGCACGGGCCGCCATCCCGGTTCCAATGCCGGCATGCGCCTGCCCCGAACGCTCTTCACCACCCCGCTCGTCAACACCCTGCTGCGCGGGCTCTCGCGGCTGATGCTGCGGTTGGCGGGTTGGCGCGTGGAGGGGCAGTTGGCGGTCGACAAATGCGTGCTCATCGCCGCGCCGCACACCAGCAACTGGGACCTGCCGCTGACGCTGATGACGGCCTTCGTGCTCGACCTGCGTCTGCACTGGCTGGGCAAGCACACCTTGTTCCGCCCGCCCTTCGGGGCGCTGATGCGCTGGCTGGGCGGCATCGCCGTGCAGCGACACCAGAAGAACAATCTGGTGGCCGACTCGGCGCAGGCGCTGCGCGAGGCCGAGGGGCGCCTGCAGCTCATCATTCCGCCCGAGGGCACGCGCGACAAGGTCACGGTGTGGAAGAGCGGCTTTTACTGGATTGCGCACGGCGCCGGCGTGCCCATCCAGCTCGCCTACATGGACTACGCGCAGCGCCGCGCCGGGCTCGGGCCGCTGATCCAGCCCAGCGGCGACTACGAACGCGATCTGATCACCATCCGCGCTTTCTACGCCCCCTTCATGGGGCGGCACGCCGACAAGACCTGAGCGGTCTTCGCGGCATCAGGCCGCGTAGCTCGCCTCCAGATAGGCCACGATGGCGGCCGACTCGAACATCGCCGTGCCGGTGTTGGGGTCCACCAGATAGGGCAGTTGCACCCGGCCGGTGAGCGCCTGCAGGCGCAGGCGGTTGCGGCCCTGCACCGGGGTGTCGCGGAACAAGCGCTCGTGCACCCAGGGCGGTCCCATGTCCTGCCACAGCGCCTTGCCGGTGCTGCGCAGCAGGTAGGGCAGCTCCAGCTCGCACAGGCACTCGCGCACCCGCCGCGCGTAGGGGCTGGACTCGAAGCTGTAGAGCTCGAGCGGCTGCGCCGGCGGCCGCGAGGCGCGCGCGTGCAGCCCGCGCGAGCGGCGCAGCTCGCGCGCCAGCCGGCCGCCGGCCAGACGCAGCCGCCGCGCCAGGCCGGTCTCGCCCGAGGTCCTGGCGCCATAGGTCTTCGCCAGATAGGCCACGATGGCCTGCGCGTCGTCCAGGCGCCGGCCGGTGTTCGGATCGACCAGCAAGGGCAACCGCTCCCCGGCGCCCTGCTTCAACAGAGCGGCGCGAAAACGCGTGCCGCCCAGCGGGCAGGGCCGGATCAGCGCATCCAGGTCCATTTCGGTGAGCGCCTCCCGCACCAGCCGGCAAGGCGCGCTGGCCTCGACGTCGTAGAGCTCCAGCCATTGATCGGGCTGGCGCCGCGCCGGGCGGAACGCCGCCGTGCCGCGCCAACCCGACAGGGTGCTGGCGAGCAGGGACGTGGGAAGCTCCAGCAGGCTGGGTTGGGGCATGCGCGGGATCTTATGGGCCGGGCTGCCCAACGGGGGGCTCAACAGCCCTCAGCGGTAGCGTGCAAGCATCCGCTCGATCGCGCCTTCTTGCTGCAGTTGGCGCAGCACACGATTCAGCTCGCCCAAAGGAACGCGACTGCGCGGCGACAGCGCGCAGGGCGCCGTGAAGGGCTCCAGCACCAGCTCGATGCGCAGGGCTGCGTCCGGATGGCCCTTCATGAAGGCGGAAAACGCCAACTGCTCGGTCAACGCAAACTCGATGCGACCGACCATCAGCTTGCGCAAGTTGCCCTCCATATTGGCCGCGTCCTCGCGCATCAGGCGGTCGCCCAACACCTGATGGGGCTTCGGGTAGGTGTAGCCGAGGACCGTGCCGACGCGTCGGCCCACCAATTGCTGCAAGGTCTCCAGCTTGGGGGCATCGCTGCGTGCCACCAGCAGTTGGGCATCCGGCAGCACCGGCAGGGTCCATTTCAGGGGTGAGGAGACCCAGGCCGGCATCACGTAGCACATCAGGTCGGCCTGCCCCTCCATCAGCGCCCGTTCGGTGCGTCGCGCCGGCAACACCAGGTAGCTCGCCCGGCGTCCGAGCCGCTCGGCCAGCAGATCGCCAAGGTCGCGCAGCAGACCGGACTCAAGGCGATCCCCATCGAAGCGGGCCAGCGGCTCCGTGTTGTTCCGGGCCGCCACGATCACCAATGTCGCCGGCTCGATCGCCGCCACCGGCCACGGCAGGACGGCCAGCAGGGTCAGGAGGGCCCGAAGGACCAGGATCCAGAAGGGCCTAGACAGGACAAGGTTCACGGGGCGGAAGAGACGATCGGTTGCAACAGTCTCCCATCGCTGCGGCCGGCTGGGAATCCTGGCTGCCGCGGCCCGCCCTGACCGCCGGTGCCGCTCGGCCCCGGCTTTCGCGGCCAGGGGCGCCTGCGTCCGCTTGCAGGACACTGCGACCGAACCGGGGTGTGGCGTGCGCCAGGACCTGCTCGGTCCGATGCCCCGCCACCCGTTTGAAACCTTGAGCTGCACGGAGCAAGCGATGGCGAAGAAAAGTCTCAAGAACGATCGGCGCGCCAGCGGCGAGCGCATGGGCAAGGCCGAGTACCAGGAGAAGCTCGCGCCGCTGCAACTCGAACTGAACCGCCTGGCGCGCTGGGTGCAGACGCAGGGGCAGCGCGTGCTGGTGCTGGTCGAGGGGCGCGACACGGCCGGCAAGGGCGGTGCCATCGCCGCACTCTCCGACACCTTGAACCCGCGCCAATGCCATGTGGTGGCGCTGGGCAAGCCCAGCGACCGCGAGCGCGGGCAGTGGTACTTCCAGCGCTATGTGCCCCATTTGCCCGCCACCGGCGAGATCGTGCTGATGGACCGCAGTTGGTACAACCGCGCCGGCGTCGAGCCGGTGATGGGTTTCTGCAGCGCCGAGCAGAGCCAGGCCTTCCTCGACCAGGTGCCGCGCTTCGAGCAGTTGCTGGTCGACGACGGCATCCTGCTGTTCAAGTACTGGCTGTGTGTCGACCAGGCGCAGCAGGAGCAGCGCTTCGCCGAGCGACTGGCCGACCCGATGAAGCGCTGGAAGCTCAGCCCCATCGACCTGCAGGCCCGCGAGAAGTACGCCGCCTACACCGCCGCCCGCGAGACCATGCTCAAGGCCAGCCACAGCCGCCACGCGCCCTGGACCTTGGTGGACTTCAACGACCAGCGCCGCGGCCGCCTGAAGCTGATCCGCCACCTGCTCGACCAGTTGCCCGACACCAGCGTGCCCGACGAGACCATCGCCTTCCCGCCCCTGCCCGGCGAGCCGCTGCGCGAGAGCTACCGCGGCAAGCTGCGGCCGATCCGCTGAAGGACTCCGCGCTGGCGCGGCACGCACGCACGGACAAAGTCCTGCTCGCCGACCGCATGCCGGCTGCAAGCTGTCAGTACAGTGGGCGGGTCACCGCCGCTCCCCGGATGCCCGCCCCATGACCGTCAAGCACCCCGTCCTCGCCCAGCTTGCACTGGGCTACGCGCCGCTCTACGACAAGCAACGTCAGGTGATGGGCACCCGCCTGTCGCTGCTGCCGCTCAAGCCCGACGCCGAGTTGCCCGCCGCCGCCGTGCTGGCGGCGGTGCTGGAGGGCCTGCCCCCGGAGCACAAGCCGGGTGTGCTGGGTCTGCCGCAGGAGGCGGCGCTCAACGCGCTGCTGGGCGCCGGGGTGCCGCCGCATCTGGCGCTGGAGCTGCCCGCCTTCCTCGCCGCCGGCATGACGCTCGAAGGGCTCAAGGGCCAGTTGCTCAAGGGCGCCAGCAACGCGCCGCTGGCCTCGCGCGGCGCCTTCAAGGCCACCGAACTGGACCTCGACGACCTGCGCCGCGGCATCAAGGACCCCAACGGTCTGCCGCTCTGGTGCAACGCGGTGCGCAGCGCGCCCGAGGCCGACGAGGCCTTCCAGCGCGGCGCCGTGGCGGTGTTCGGCCTGCCGGTCGACGGCAGCTACGAGCCGCCACCGGGCAAGACCGTCAAGAGCGAGATCACCGCCGACCTCTCGGTGATCGTCGAACTGATGAGCCAGGTCGACAAGGAGTTGCCGCTGGACCGCATGGAGGCGACGCTCAAGCGCGACGCCTCGCTGAGCTTCAAGCTGCTGCGCTACCTCAACAGCGCCGCCTTCGGCCTGCCGGTCGAGGTGACCAGCTTCCGCCACGCCATGATGCTGCTGGGCTACCCGCGTCTGAAGCGCTGGCTGGCCTTGCTGCTCACCACCGCCAGCAAGGACAACGCCATGCGCCCCGTCATGTGGGCCGCGCTGCGCCGCGGCCTGGTGATGGAGGAGCTCAGCAAGGCGCTGCAGGACAGCGAGGCCAAGGACGAGATGTTCATCTGCGGCCTCTTCTCGCTGCTCGACCACCTGCTCAAGACGCCGTTCGCCCAGCTGCTGCAGGCCATCCCGATGCCCGAGCGCGTGCGCCAGGCCCTGGTCGATGGCAGTGGGCCCTACGCGCCCTACCTCGGCCTGGTGCGGGCCATGGAGAGCGAGTCGGCCTTTGACTTCAAGGATGCCTGCGAGGCCCTGATGCTGGGGCCGGCCGAGGCCAACCAGGCGCTGCTCACGGCGCTGGCCAAGGGTGCCCAGCTCGATTGAACTCGACGCCGGCCAGCTGGCGCGGCTGCGCGCCCTGGACCGCGACGGCCGCCTGCTGGGCCGGCTGGCGGCGGCCTTCGAACGCCTGCTCGAGGGCCAGCGGCCGCGCCTGGCCGCTGCGCGCGCCGAGCCGCCCGACCGTGCGGCGCTGCGCGAGGCCATGCACATGCTGAAGTCGGCCACGCGCGAGCTCGGTGCACTGCACCTGGCCGCGCGCTGCGAGCGCCTGGAGCGGCAAGACGACGGGCTTGATCTGCGCGCCGAACTGGCGAGTTTCGACACCGAGCTGGCCGCGCTGCGCGCCGCGCTCCAAAGGATGCAGCCATGAGCGAGGGCAACGCGACCCAGATTGCCAAGCAGGCGCTGCGGCGCCTGGCGACGTCCAAGCTGGAACCCACCCCCGAGAACTACGCACGCGCCTACGCGGCCGAGGCGGGCGGCCCCCTGCCCGAGCCGGCGCTGCCCGAACGCGCGGTGGCGCCGCTGATGCGCCTGGTGCAGCTCGGCGTCGGCGACCCGGCCGAGCGGCAGAACCTGTTGCAGGCCTGGCAGAGCGCGCGTTGGGACGAGGCGCTGCGCCATGCCGAGCGCCTGATGGGCAGCGACGGGCCGGCGGCGCTGGGCGAACAGCTGGCTGCCACCATCGACCAGCTGGTGCGTGGCCTGGAGCGCGGCGGCCGCCAATGGACCCTGGCGCGCAAGAAGGACGGCCTGGCCCGCGTGCTGGCCGCCAACCGCGGCGACGGTGCGCGCCTGGCCAAGCGGCTCAGGCAGCTGGTGTCCAGCTGGGACAGCGATGCCGAGGCCGGCGTGCCCGCCCGCAGCAGCGCCGAGGCGGATGCCGAGGATCGCGAGGGCACACCCAGCCAGTTCTTCGACGAGACCGAGGCCCTTTCCACGCCGGCCCCCGCCGAGCCGGAACTCGAGCGCATCCAGCTGGACCTGGGCGCCGAGGTGCCGGCGCATTGGCACGACATCGCCGCCGAACTGCACGAGACCACGCAGACCGCCCTGCTGGCGCCGGCCGGCGACCCTTCGGCCGCGCGTGCCCAGGCCCTGATGGCGCAGCTGGCCCACGAGCACCGCGCCGCGCAGGACGGCGACCCGAGCAGCGCGCGCGCCGAGGCCCTGTCGCGCGTTGCCGAACAGGCGCGCCGCCTGCTGGCGCACCGCCGCCACGTCATGGAGCAGCTCGGCAGCCTGTGCCAGCAGCTCAGCGGCAGCCTGATCGACCTCAGCGAGGACGAGAGCTGGGCGCGCGGCCAGGCCGCGGTGATGCACGACGCGCTGGCCCAGGGCCTGTCGGCCTTCACGATCCGCAGCGTCACCGAGCGCCTGGCGCAGACACGCGACCGCCAGCAGCAGCTGCGCGAGCAGCGCCGCGAGGCACGCGACGCGCTGAAGAACCTGGTCCAGACCCTGCTCAGCGAACTGGCCGGCCTGTCGGAGCAGACCGACCGCTTCAGCCACAACCTGGGGCGCTATGCCGAGGGGGTGGAGCAGGCCGACTCGCTGGAAAGCCTGACCGGCCTGGTGCGCGAGATGCTGCAGGAGACACGCACCGTGCAGGGCCTGGTGCAGTCGGCCCAGGGGCGCCTGCACAGCGAGCACGCACGCGCCGCCGAGCTGAGCGAACGCGTCAGCAGCCTGGAGGACGAACTGCGCCGGCTGGCCGAGGAGGTGCAGACCGACCAGCTCACCAAGGTGGCCAACCGGCGCGGCCTGCTGTCGGCCTTCGAGCAGGAGCGCGCGCGCCAGGCGCGCGAGGGCGGCCTGCTGGCGGTGGCGCTGCTGGACATCGACAACTTCAAGAAGCTCAACGACAGCCTGGGCCACGCCGCGGGCGACGAGGCGCTGCGCGGCCTGGCGGCGCGCGCCCAGGCCATCTTGCGGCCCGGTGACAGCGTGGCGCGCTACGGCGGCGAGGAGTTCGTGCTGCTGTTGCCGGCCACCGGCCTGGACGAGGCCCGTCAGGTGCTGGGGCGTTTGCAGCGGGCGCTGTCGGCCGGCCTCTTCATGCACGAGGGCAAGGACGTCTTCGTGACCTTCAGCGCCGGCGTCACCCTGGTGCAGGACGGCGAGGCGCTGGAAGCGGCGCTGGAGCGCGCCGACGAGGCGCTCTACGAGGCCAAGCGCACCGGCAAGAACCGCACCTGCGTGGGCTGATGCGGCAGCGCCACCGTCAGAAGCGGTAGGCCAGCCTCAGGCCGCCCCAGTGGCGCCCCTGCACGACGATGGGCGCCGCGCATTCCTTGAGCACCATGAAGTTGCCGCCGCCCATGTCGCGCCGGTAGGTCTGCAGCAGGAAGGGCTTGGTGTTGCGCGCGCTGGCCAGCCCGGTGCGGTCGTTGAAGATGCGCCGCCAGCGGCTGTTGGCGGTGTTCCACAAGGTGTCGCCGGGGCGCTGCGGCTGGCTGACCTTCTTGTTGTGCATCGGCACATAACCGTTGCGGTCCACCGCGATGCAGAACACCACCTGCGGCGAGAAGCCCAGCATGCGCTCCTGCACCGGGCTGAAGAGCTTCTCGGCCAGCGGCGAGAACGCCGCGAGGTGCTGCTGCGGGTCGGTGCCGGGCTGCGCCCGGTACTGGCTGTCGAACAGGCGGGCGGTATCGATCTGGCCGCTGCGCAGCGATTGCTCCAGCAGCTCGGTAATCTCCGCAGCCGCCCCCTGCGCCGCCTCGATGAAGGGCGTGTCGTCGGTGCGGACGCCCGATGCCGCCAGGGTCTCGATGAGGTTCTCGCTCATCGTCAGAAAGCCATCGGCGTGGCCGCTCGCGCGCTGCACGGCCCCCACCGCCTGGCGCAGATCGCTCTGCAGGCCGTGGGTCTGGGCGTCGAGCTGCTGCGACAGCGCATGCGACTGCTGCGCGGCGGCGGCCATCGCGCCGACGTCCTGCTCGATGCCGGCCATGGCGGCGTGGATGCCCCGCTGGCTTGATCCGACCTGCAACTCGCCGCGGAAGCGCTCGATGCGCTGGTCCAGCTGCTGCACCGAGCTGACGATGCCCTTGCTGGCCTGCTCGACCTTGCCGGCCAGGTCCTTCACCGCGTCGGCCACCACCGCGAAGCCGCGCCCCGCCTCACCGGCGCGCTTGGCCTCCACCGTGGCGTTGAAGGCCACCAGGCGGGTGTTCAATGCCACCTGGGTGATGTCCTGGGCCGCCTCCGACACCTGCTTCAAGCTGGCGGCAATGCCCTGCACCTCGCCGGCCAGATCGGCCAGCGCCTGCACCGCACGCACCACGGCCTGCTGGCTGGCCTGCGCCCCATGCCCGATGCGCTGCTGCGCACTGCTGACCTCCTGCATGGCCGAGGCCAGCGACTGCAGCGCCGCGTCCTGCGCCTGCAGGGTCTTGTGGGTGTCGTCGAGCAGGCCGCGCACCTCGGCCGCGCCCTGGCCGAGCCCCGAGGCGCTGCGCCCGAGCGTTGAGATCGCCTCGTTGAGGTCGCCTGCCATTTCTTTCCCTGTCGCTGCTGTCAACCCGCGCAGTGTGCCCAAGTCGGGGCGTTCTGCGCCTGAGGGCTAATGCTCCCGCAGCTTGACGCGCAGGCGCGCGATGGCCTGGCTGTGGAGCTGGCAGACCCGGCTCTCGGTGACCTTGAGCACGGCGGCAATCTCCTTGAGATTCATGTCGTGCTCGTAGTACATGCTCATCACGTAGGCCTCGCGCTCGGGCAGGGCCTTGATGGCCTCGACCAGCGCACTGCGCATGCGCTGGTCCTGCAGCAGGGCCGAGGGGTTGTCGGCGTCGTCGACGACATGGCGGTCGAGGAAGTCGTCGCCCTCCTCGCCGTGGCCGCCGATGTCCTCCAGGTACACCAGCTGCGTGCCGCGCACCTTGGTCAGCATGTCCTGGTACTCGGCCAGCGCGATGCCCATCTGCTGCGCCACCTCGCTCTCGGTCGGAGCGCGGCCCAGCTTCTGCTCGGCCTTGCGCACCGCGTCCTCGATCTCGCGCTGCTGGCGCCGCGTGCCGCGACTCAGCCAGTCGGTGCCGCGCAGTTCGTCGAGCATGGCGCCGCGGATGCGCTGGGTGGCGAAGGTCTCGAACTGCACGCCCTGGTTGATATCGAAGCGCGCCAGCGCATCGGTCAGGCCGATCATGCCGACCTGGATCAGGTCGTCGAGCTCCACATTGGCCGGCAGCTTGGCAATCATCTGGTGCGCCAGCCGGCGCACCAAGGGGCTGTGCTGCTTGAGCAGCAGATTGGGGTTGAGCGTGCCTTTTGCCGTGTACATCGGGAGCGAATTTAGCGCGTCCACAGAACCGTTTCGTGGCGCGGTGGCTGCAGCAGCGGCCCCTCGCACAGCAAACAGTCGCGCGCCAGGCGGCGCAACGGGTTGCCGAGCTCACGCCCGGGCACGATGCCGGCCCAGGCCGGCAGCGCCGCGCCCAGGAAGCGCTCGGCACAGTCGGCCAGTTGGGCGGCGATGCGCTGCGTCAGTTTGAGTTGCGGCGAACCCGCCACCAGCAGGCCGAACACCACGCTGCCAGCGCGCTCGCGCAACCACTTCATGGCGGCGTAGGCGGCGCGCAGGTTCTCCGGCGCCAGATCGGTGAGCAGCACCGGTCGGGTGCTCTGCCGCAGCGGCGGCGCCAGCACGCGTGCCAGCTCGGCCACCGGGGCGCGCAGCAGGATCACATCGGCCTGCGGCGCGGCGTCCTGCAGGGCCGGCAACAGCTCGGCCGCGCTGCCGCGGGCGTCCAGGTGGTGGGCGACCAGGCCGCGCGCATCCAGCCACATCACCTGGGGCGACAGGGTCTCGATGCAGGCCGCCAGATTGATCTGCGCCAGATCGGCCAGCGCTCGGGCGCGCAGGCCGGCGTCCACCACCAGCACCTGCAGGCCACGTTCCAGGTAGGCGCCCACCAGCGCGTCGAGCAGGCCCTCACTGCCCGCCACCTGCGGGTTGTCCACCACCGGCACCAGCTGTCCGAGGCGTGGGGTGAAGAGGGCACGCAGCCCTGCGGCTTGGTCCATGCGCTGGCGGTCCTCGTCAGTGGGCGGCCAGACGCAGCTGCAGCTCGGCGCCGTCAAGCTGCCAGGCCGGGCCGGCCTCGGCCACCTGGAAGGCGTGCTGCAGCAGCGCGTCGGCGGACAGGCGCAGCCAGTCCTCGGGCACACGCTGGCCGTTGGCCACGCCCTGCACCTTGAGCTTGTGGCGGATCAGGCCGTCGAGCGCCGGCGCCAGGCGCGCGGCCTCGTCGATCTTGGCCAGCACGATGCCCTCACAGGCGGGGTCCGCGGCGCGCCAGGCCTGGATCTGGTCCTCCAGGGTCTCGCCCTGGCTGGCGGCGTTGAGCACCAGCAGGCGGCGCACGGCGGCGTGCGAGATCATGGCCAGCAGTTCCTGCGCGCGCACGTCGCGCTGCGCCATGCCGGCGGTGTCGATCAGCACCAGGCGCTTGTTGGCCAGCAGGTCGAGCAGGTCCTCAAGCGAGGCGCGGTCGTGCGCGGTGTGCACCGGCACGCCCAGGATGCGGCCGTAGGCACGCAACTGCTCGTGCGCGCCGATGCGGTAGGCGTCGAGCGTGATCAGGCCGAGCTGCCCGGCGCCATGCTGGGCGGCAAAGGCGGCGGCGATCTTGGCCGTGGTGGTGGTCTTGCCGACACCGGTCGAGCCGACCAGCGCGAACACGCCCTGGCGCTCGTGCAGCGGCTGCTCGGCCACCTGCAGATTGCGCGCCAGCACGGCCTGCGCCCATTGCAGCTCGTCGGCGCCACCGGCAAAGGTGCTCGGGCAGGCGTCGACCAGTCGGCGCGTCAGCAAGGGCGAGAAGCCCACCTCCAGCAGCCTCTGCGCCAGCCGCGCCTGGGCCGGTTGGCGCTGCAGCTTTTCCATGAAGGCCAGCGCGCCGAAGCGTTGCTCGATGAGACCCTTGACGGCCTGCAACTCGGCGCTCAGCTGCGCCGTCTCGCGCTGACTGCGGCTGGCGGCGGCGCCGAAATCGTGCGCCGGCGCCGCCACTTCTTCGCGAAGCACCGGCGGGTTGCGCTGCAGGCGGCTGTTGGCGCCTGCGGCGCGGGAGACAGCCGACGCCGCGGAGGGTGCGGTGGCAGCGGAGTCGGTGGATGCCGTAGGCATGGGGGGGTTCGCGCTGGCGGCCCGCACACGCTCGCGCGCCGCGTCGCGCGGGTTGGCCGGCTGCTGCAGGGCGCGCGCGGCGGCCTCGCGGGTGGCGCTCAGGCCCACCGGTCGCCGCTCGGCCGGCGGCTCATCGAGCGTCGGCTCCTGGCGCGCAGCCGGCAGGCGCTGGGCGCCCAGCGCCTGCATCTGCGCGCGGGCCCGCTCGCTGCGCTGCTCGGGCGTGCTGCCGGACTTGTTCAGCGAGGGGAAGCTGTCCGCCGGCGCCAGGAAGGGGTCGGGCTGACCGCTGATCTCGGCCTGACGCCGCCGCAGCATGCGCTCGCGCACATAGTCCTGGAAGGACAGGGTGCTCATGGCGAGCCGGTTGACGTCCTCGCGCACCGTGCTGTCGGGCGCGCTCGGCACGCTCGAAACGCTCAAAACACTGGGCGCCGCCTGGCGCTGCACCTCGGCCAGGCCCTCGGGGCCCATGGCCAGCACCTCGATGCCGACCGGGCAGGGTTTGGTGGAGAGCACCACGGCGTCCTCGCCGAAGGCGGCGCGCACCAGTTGCATGGCCTCGCGGGTGGTGGGGGCGGCAAAGCGCTTCATGTTCATGGCAATCTCCTTCGCACTGCGCGCAGCGCAACTCGCTCTTTGGAACAGACCGGCTTGCTCATGCCGGGCCTCCGATGACGGAACCGATGCGGATCGAATGGGTCTCGGGCACCTCGCTGTGCGACAGCACCTTCAGGCGCGGCGCGGCGCGGCGCAGCAGGCGCGCCAGCGGCGCGCGGATCAGGTCAGGGACCAGCAGGCAGGCCGGGACGCCGCGCCCTTCCTGCTGCTCGCTGGCGTCGAACGCGCGGCGGCTGAGCTGGTCGGCCACGCCGGGGTCGAGCGCCTGGCCGTGCGGGCTGGTGAGGGCCTGCACGACGAGGCGCTCCAGCTCGGGTTCGAGCGCGATCACGTCGAGCTCCTTCACCGGACCGTAGATCTGCTGCACGATGGCCGGCGACAGCGATACGCGCACGCGCCGCGCCAGCTCGGCCGGGTCGAGCGAGCTGCCGGCCTGCTCGGCCAGGCCCTCGACGATGGAGCGCATGTCGCGGATGTGCACGCCTTCCTCCAGCAGCAGCTGCAGCGTGCGCTGCAACACGGGGATGGCGACCAGCTTGGGGATCACGTCCTCCATCAGCTTGGGGGCCAGCTTGCTGAGGTGCTCGACGAGCTGCTGCGTCTCGACGCGGCCGAGCAGCTTGGCGGCGTTCACCTGCATCAGGTGGCTGAGGTGGGTGGCCACGACGGTGGAGCAGTCCACCACCGTGTAGCCGGCCATCTGCGCGGCCTCGCGCTGGCGTTCCTCGATCCACACGGCGGGCAGGCCGAAGGCCGGGTCGGTGGTGCGCGTGCCGGGCAGCTGCTGGGTGGCATGGCCGGGGTTGATGGCCAGCCACAGGCCCGGGTAGGCCTCGGCCTCGCCGATCACCGCGCCGCGCAGCAGCAGCCGGTACTGGCTGGGGCGCAGTTCCAGGTTGTCGCGGATGTGCACGCTGGGCGGCAGGAAGCCGACGTCCTGGGCGAACTTCTTGCGCACGCCCTTGACGCGGCTGAGCAGGTCGCCCTCCTTGCTCTTGTCCACCAGGGTGATGAGGCGGTAGCCGACCTCCAGACCCAGGGTGTCGACGGGCTGCAGATCGTCCCAGCTGGCCTCGTCGCTGCGCGGCGGTTCGGCCGGCGCCGGCGGCGGGGCCGCCTTGGCCGCGCGCTCGCGTTCGTACAGGGTGTAGGCCAGCCCGCCCAGCAGGCCGCTCATCAGGAAGAAGACCAGGTGCGGCATGCCCGGAATGAGGCCCAGGGTCAGCACGATGCCGGCGCTGATGGCCAGCGCGCGCCAGCTGCCGAACAGCTGCGAACCGATCATGCTGCCGACGTCGCGCTCCTTGCCGACGCGCGACACCACCATGGCCGAGGCCACCGAGATCAAGAGGCCGGGGATCTGCGCCACCAGCGCGTCGCCGACCGCCAGCAGGATGTAGCTGTCGGCCGCCTGACCGGCCGACAGGCCATGCTGCGTCATGCCGATGGCGAAGCCGCCGATGACGTTGATGAAGAGGATCAGGATGCCGGCGATGGCGTCGCCGCGCACGAATTTGCTGGCGCCGTCCATGGAGCCGAAGAAGTCGGCCTCGTCACCCAGCTCGGCGCGGCGGCGCTTGGCCTCCTTGTCGTCGATCAGGCCGGCCGAGAGGTCGGCGTCGACCGCCATCTGCTTGCCCGGCAGGGCGTCCAGGGTGAAGCGCGCGCCGACCTCGGCGATGCGCTCGGCGCCCTTGGTGACGACGATGAAGTTGATGACCACCAGGATGGCGAAGACGATCAGGCCGACCGCGAAGTTGCCGCCGATCAGGAAGTGGCCGAAGCTCTCGATGACCTGGCCGGCCGCACTCGGGCCGGTATGCCCTTCGAGCAGCACGACGCGGGTCGAGGCGACGTTCAGCGACAGGCGCAGCAGGGTGGTCAGCAGCAGCACCGTGGGGAAGGCGGCGAAGTCCAGCGGGCGCACCATCTGCGCCGCCACCATCACCACCATCAGTGCCATCGCGATGTTGAAGGTGAACAGCAGATCCAGCACGAAGGGCGGCAGCGGCAGCACCATCATGGCGAGCACCAGCAGCACCGCGATCGGCGCGCCCAGGCTCAGCATCACGCCGCTGTAGGGACCCAGCAGGGTCTGCAGGCGCAGCATCAGTTCCTTCATGCGCTGGCCTCGTCAACGTCGCCGGCCGGCGACGCGCCGGACTCGTGCGGGTCGAAGCCGGGCGGCACGGCGGGGTCGGGCGGCGCGTCGAAACGGCGCCCGGTCATCCGGCCCCTCAACTGCATCACATAGGCCAGCACCTGGGCCACGGCGGCGAACAGCGCGGCCGGGATGGTCTGGTCGAGCTTGGCATGCGCGTACAGCGCACGCGCCAGCGCCGGCGCCTGCAGCACCGGCACCGCATGCTCGCGGGCCAGATCCCGGATGCGCAGGGCGATCAGGTCGGCACCCTTGGCCACCACGCGCGGCGCGGCGTCGCGGGCCTCGTCGTACTGCAAGGCCACCGCGTAGTGGCTGGGGTTCATCACCACCAGGTCGGCCTTGGGCACCGCGGCCATCATGCGCCGGCGCGTCAGCTCGCGCGCGATCTGGCGCTGGCGTGCCTTGACCTCGGGCGAGCCCTCGGTCTCCTTGTGCTCCTGCTTGGCCTCGGTGCGGCTCATGCGCAGCTTGCGCAGATAGAGCTGGCGCTGCAGCGGCAGGTCGACGGCGGCAAACAGCGCCAGCACCAGCAGCAGCGCCAGCAGGCCGGCCAACAACAGGCCGCCGGCGCGCGCCAGCGCGTCGTCGAAGGGCAGCGCCATCAGCCCGACGTACTGGGTGAAACGGTCCATCAGCGCCCAGGTGGCCACGGCCCCCAGCAGCACGGCCAGCAGCACGGCCTTGAGCGCCGTGCCGGCGGCCTGCCCGCTGAAGAGCCGCCCCAGCCCGGCGAGCGGATCGAGATGGTTCCAGTGCGGTCCGAGCGCCTTCCAAGTGAAGTTCCAGCCGCCGCTGGCGAGGTTGGCCAGCACCGCGGCACCGCCCAGCACGGTGCCGATCAGCAGCACCTGGCGCGCGAAGCGCAGGCCCTGGTCGGCCAGCAGCGCCTGCATGGCCCCGGCGCGCTGCACCTGCTGGGCGTCGAAGCGCAGGCCGTCGCGCAGCAGGCCGCGCCATTCGTCGAGCGCCGCCGGCATCCAGGCCGCCACCAACAGCAGCAGCGCCGCCAGCACCAGGAAGTGCGGCAGATCGCGCGAGCGCGGCAGCTGTCCGTCCTCACGCGCCTTTTTGATCTTGCGCTGTGAGGCAGGTAGGTTGTGGTCCTGGGCGTTTTGCTCGGCCATGCGATGGGCGCCCTGTCCACCATGGACGGGGACGCCGTCGCATTGTCAAAACGCGAGTGCCCGGACTTGAGCCGGAAAAGCCGGTGAAAGACCGGTCAGAAGTTCAGGAAGCGCGCCCGGAAGGCCTCGGCGCGCGCGTGCGGGCCGATGTTGTCGAGCGCCTCGGCGGCCAGCTTCAGGGCCGAGCGCAGCTGATCGGCGTCCTTGGCGCGTTCGATGCGCAAGGCCACCGCGTCGGCCATCGGCCCCAGCGCGTCGGTCACGGCATGCGCGGCTTCGCGGCGCAGGCGGTCCAGGTCGACCACCACCGCAGCGGCCGGGGCCGGAACCGGGACCGGTTGCGGGACCGTGGAGGCCAGCGCCTCCACCAGGCCTTCTCGCTGCAGCAGTGCAATCGATTCATCGACCGCCGGCCCCAGCATGGCGCGCAAGTCACTCAGGCTGCGCTTGCCGTCCACCATGATCAACAGACTGCGTGCGCGCGGTGGCAGGGCGTGGGCCTTGCTGCCGACCTCGGCCTGGCCGGCGGCCGTCTTGCGGTACAGGGTGGCGGGCATGGCGCCAGCTTACTCGCCCAGATAGGCCGCCCGCACCTTGGGATCGGCCAGCAGCTGATGCCCCGGGCCGCTCATGGTCACGGCCCCTGACTCCATCACGTAGCCGCGGTTGGCCAGCGCCAGCGCGCGGCTGGCGTTCTGCTCCACCAGCAGCACGGTGACGCCCTTGCCGTGGATGTCGTGCACCACCTCGAAGATCTTGTCGACCATGATGGGCGACAGGCCCATCGACGGTTCGTCGAGCAGCAGCACCTTGGGGCGCGCCATCAGAGCGCGGCCCATGGCCAGCATCTGCTGTTCGCCGCCGCTCATGGTGCCGGCCAACTGGTCCTTGCGCTCCTTGAGGCGCGGGAAGATGCCGAACACCATCTCGATGTCCTGCGCGATGGCGGCGTCGTCCTTGCGCACATAGGCGCCCATCTGCAGGTTCTCGGTGATGGTCATGCGCGTGAAGGTGCCGCGACCCTCGGGCACCATCACCAGGCCTTGCTTGGCGAGGTTCCAGGCGCCCTGCCCCTTGATGGACCGGCCCAGGAAGCGGATCTCGCCCTCCTTGACCGGCTGCAGGCCGGTGACGGCCTTCAGGGTGGTGGTCTTGCCCGCGCCATTGGCGCCGATCAGACTGACCAGTTCCCCCTCGCGCACCTCGAAGTTGACGCCCTTGACGGCCTGGATGCCGCCGTAGGCGACCTTCAGTCCGCTGACTTCCAGAAGTACGTCTGCCATGGTCAATGTGCCTTGTGTCCGGCGCCCAGATAGGCTTCGATGACTTTCTCGCTGCGCTGCACCTCGGCCGGCGTGCCTTCGGCGATCTGCTTGCCGTAGTCGAGCACCGTGACGCGGTCGCACAGGCCCATCACCAGCTTGACGTCGTGTTCGATGAGCAGGATGGTGCGGCCGTCCTTGCGGATGCGGTCGATGAGCTCGCGCAGCGTGACCTTCTCGGTCTGGTTCATGCCGGCGGCGGGTTCGTCGAGCGCGATCAGATGCGGGTCGGTGGCCAAGGCGCGGGCGATTTCGAGCCGGCGCTGGTCGCCGTAGCTCAGCGTACGGGCGCGGAAGTCGGCGTGGCGGCCGATGCCCACGTAGTCGAGCAGTTCGCGGGCGCGGGCCTCGATCGCTTTCTCCTCGGCCTTGAAGCCCGGCGTGCGGAACACCGCGCCCAGCAGACCGCTGTGCGTGCGCACATGCCGGCCCACCATGACGTTCTCCAGCGCCGTCATCTCGGGGAACAGGCGGATGTTCTGGAAGGTGCGGGCGATGCCGGCCTTGGCCACCAGGTGCACCGACTGCGGCCGGTAGGGCTGGCCGCCCAGCTCGAAGCTGCCACCGTCGGGCGTGTAGAGCCCGGTGATGACGTTGAAGAAGGTCGTCTTGCCGGCGCCGTTGGGGCCGATCAGCCCGT
Source organism: Inhella sp. (assembly GCA_041919015.1). Lineage (GTDB taxonomy): Bacteria > Pseudomonadota > Gammaproteobacteria > Burkholderiales > Burkholderiaceae_C > Inhella. The sequence continues at coordinate 7,586 of JAYRUQ010000032.1, read as the reverse complement.
AGACCTGGCCCTTCTCGATGGTGATGCCGACCTCGGACAGGGCCTGCAAGCCCCCGAAGCGCTTCGAGGCGCCTTGGACTTTGAGAACCGTGCTCATGCGTGCTCCAGCGAAGGGCCGCTCCCGAGCGGAGCACAGCCCCCTTGGGGGGCAGCGAGGATGCGAAGCACCGCAGCGTGGGGGCTGTTCATGCCACCTCCTTGGCGGGGGCCGCTTTGCCATGCTCGGGCGAGGGCCACAGGCCGCGCGGTCGCAACAGCATGATGATGATCATCGCCAGCGCGATCAGCAGCTGACGCAGGATGGAGGCATCGAGCCGCCCGTCGGTCAGGTTCTGCAGATCACCCGCCACGTAGCGCAGCACCTCGGGCAGCGCGGCCAGCAGCAAGGCACCGAGCACCACACCGGGCAGATGGCCCATGCCGCCCAGCACCACCATGGCGACGATCATGATCGACTCCTGCAGCGCGAAGGACTCGGGGCTGATGAAGCCCTGGAAGCCGGCAAACATGGCGCCGGCCACGCCGCCGAAGGTGGCGCCCATGCCGAAGGCCAGCAGCTTCATGTTGCGCGTGTTGATGCCCATGGCCTTGGCGGCGATCTCGTCCTCGCGGATCGCCATCCAGGCGCGACCGATGCGCGAGTTCTCGAGCCGGTGACAGATCACCACGCTGATCACCACCAGCAGCAGGAACAGGTAGTAGTACATCGACACGCCGGAGATCTGGAAGCCGAACAGCTCCTGCTTCTGCGACAGCGGCACGCCGAACACGGTGATGGGGTCGATGGCGGCGATGCCGCGCGGCCCGTTGGTGATGTTGACCGGGTGCTCGAGGTTGAGCATGAAGACGCGGATGATCTCGCCGAAGCCCAGCGTGACGATGGCCAGGTAGTCGCCGCGCAGCTTCAGCACCGGCGTGCCGAGCAGCACACCGGCGATCGCCGCCAGGCCGGCACCGAGCGGGATGATCAGCCACAAGGGGGTGTGCAGGCCGTCGGGGAAGGCTGCGGCGAAACCCTCGAAGTTCTGCGTCAGGTGCGGGCTGGCCAGCAGCGCGAACATGTAGGCACCGACCGCGTAGAAGGCCACGTAGCCGAGATCGAGCAGGCCGGCGTAGCCCACCACGATGTTCAGCCCGAGCGCCAGCAGCACGTAGAGCAGCGCGATGTCGACGATGCGCACCGGTCCGTTGCCGTACTGCTGCAGGAACAGCGGCAGCACCAGCGCGAGCGCCGCGCAGACCAGGAAGGCAATCAGCTTCTGCGCCGGATTCATCTTGTTGAACATGGCGTCTCCCTCAGGCCCGGTCCGCCACGCGCTCGCCCAGCAGGCCCGAGGGCCGCAAGGTCAGCACGAGGATCAGCGCCACGAAGGCAAAGATGTCGGCGTAGTGGCTGCCCAGCACGCCGCCGGTCAGCTCGCCCAGATACCCGGCGCCGATCGCCTCCAGCAGGCCGAGCAGGATGCCGCCGACCACCGCGCCGGCCAGGTTGCCGATGCCGCCCATCACCGCCGCGGTGAAGGCCTTCAGCCCGGGCAGGAAACCCATGGTGTGCTGCGCGGTGCCGTAGTTGGCGGCCCACATCAGGCCGGCCAGGGCGGCCAGCACGGCGCCGATGACGAAGGTGGCGGAGATCACGCGGTCGGGCTTGACGCCCATCAGCGCCGCCACCTTGGGGTTCTCGGCAGTGGCGCGCATCGCACGGCCCAGCTTGGTGTAGTTCACCACGTACATCAGCAGCGCCAGCATGATGGCGGTGGCGCCGAGGATGACGAGCTGCGTGACCGAGATGACCGGCCCGCCGAGGTTGATGGGTTCCTGCGGCAGCAGCGAGGGGAAGGGTTTGGGGTTGGGCTTCCACACCACCATGGCCAGGGTCTGCAGCAGCAGGCTCATGCCCATGGCGGTGATGAGCGGCGCCAGCCGCGGCGCGTTGCGCAGCGGCCGGTAGGCGACCTTCTCGATGGCGAAGTTGAGCGCCGAGCAGATCACGGCCGCACAGAGCAAGGCCAGCAGCATCAGCAGCCAGCCCGGCATGCCGCTGGCGGCCAACACCGTGACCACCGTCCAGCTGGTGAGCGCGCCCACCATCAGGATCTCGCCGTGCGCGAAGTTGATCAGGTTGATGATGCCGTAGACCATCGTGTAGCCCAGGGCCACCAAGGCATACATGCTGCCCAGCACCAGGCCGTTGATGACCTGCTGAAAGAAGATTTCCAAGTTCAGACTCCTTGCCCAGGCCGGAGGCCGGGGCGCGGCCGATTGTGTGAAGGTCGCGCCCCAGGTGCTGCTGCGGGATTACCCCGGTTCAGGACAGCAGCGAACTCGGGCTGGCGTAGGGCTTGCCGAGGTCACGCGCCACCGCCTCGTGGGTGATGGCGCCGGCGTGCACGGTCAGCCCGCGCGCCAGATGGGGGTCGGCCGCGCAGGCCGCCTTCCACCCCTTGTCGGCCAGCGCCAGCACGAAGGGCAAGGTGGCGTTGGTCAGCGCATAGGTGCTGGTGCGCGGCACGGCGCCGGGCATATTGGCCACGCAGTAGTGCACCACGCCGTCCACCACATAGGTGGGCTCGGCGTGCGTGGTGGCGCGGCTGGTCTCGAAGCAGCCGCCCTGGTCGATGGCCACGTCGACGATGACGCTGCCGGGCTTCATGCGCGAGAGCTGCTCGCGGCGGATCAGCTTGGGCGCCGAGGCGCCCGGCACCAGCACCGCGCCCACCACCAGATCGGCGCCGAGCACCGCCGCCTCGGTGGCGTCGAGGCTGGCATAGCCGGTGTGCAGGCGGCCGCCGAACACCTCGTCGAGCTCGCGCAGGCGCGGCAGGCTGCGATCCAGCACCAGCACCTCGGCGCCCAGGCCCATGGCCATGCGCGCCGCGTGCGTGCCCACCACGCCACCGCCGATCACCACCACGCGCGCCGGCGGCACGCCGGGCACGCCGCCGAGCAGCACGCCCGAACCTCCGTTGGCCTTCTGCAGCGCGACGGCGCCGACCTGGATGGCCATGCGCCCGGCCACCTCGCTCATCGGCGCCAGCAGCGGCAGGCCGCCACGCGCGTCGCTGATGGTTTCGTAGGCGATGGCGGTGCAGCCGCTCTTCAAGAGGCCATCGGCCTGCACCGGATCCGGCGCCAGATGCAGGTAGGTGAAGAGGATCTGCCCCTCGCGCAACATCGCGCATTCCTGCGGCTGAGGTTCCTTCACCTTGACGATCATGTCGGCGGCGGCGAACACCGCCGCGGCGTCGGGCAGGATCTGCGCCCCGGCGGCCTGGTAGTCGGCGTCGGTACAGCCGATGCCGGTGCCCGCTTGCGTCTGCACGCTGACCCGATGGCCGTGGTGCACCAGTTCGCGCACCCCGCCGGGGGTCAGGCCGACGCGGTATTCGTGGTTCTTGATTTCCTTGGGGACGCCGATGTGCATGGGGAACTCCTTGCCGATGCGGATGCAATGAAAGGCCGCCATGCTCGGCCTTGAGGGCGTGCAGAAGGCTGCAAAGCTGGCCTGGGCAAACCCGCGTTTCTTGCAACTTGCTGCGGAAACCACGCGAAACTGCGCGCCATGACCGCCGATCTGGACCGTATTGACCGCCAAATCTTGCGCCTGTTGCAGAGCGACGGGCGGCTCTCCAACGCCCAGGTGGCGGAGGCTGTGGCGCTCAGTCCCTCGGCCTGCCTGCGCCGCCTGCAGCGCCTGGAGGGCAGCGGGGTGATCGAGGGCTACGCGGCCCGCCTCAATGGCGCGGCCATCGGCCGGGGCAGCACGGTATTCGTCGAGGTCACGCTGTCCAACCAGGGGCACGCGGCGCTCGACGCCTTCGAGCGTGCCGTGGCCGCCTGTGCGCAGGTGTTGGAATGCCACCTGATGAGCGGCGACTTCGACTACCTGCTGCGCGTGGCCGTGGCCGACATGGCCGACTACGAGCGCCTGCACCGCCAGCAGCTCGCCGCCTTCCCGCATGTGGCGCGCGTGCGCACCGCCTTCGCCATGCGCGCCGTGGTGCCGAGCCGGGGTTACCCGCTGTGAACGCCATCGCCGACGCGCTCTGGCAGGCCCGCCTGCAGGGCGGCACCGTGACCGTGCCCGAGGGTCTGTCGCTCGACCAGGCCTACGCCGCGGCCGAGCGCAACCACGCCCGCCGCCTGGCCGAAGGAGCGCACGCGGTGGGCCGCAAGATCGGCCACACCTGGCCGGCCACCTGGGCGGCGCAGGGCATCGCGGCGCCGAGCTGGGGCTGGCTGTACGCCCGCAGCACGGCCGAGATGGCCCCCACCCTCGGCCTCTCGGCCTGGCGCGAGCCCAAGGCCGAGGTGGAACTGGTGCTGCGCTTGGGCCCGGACCGGCAGCCACGGGCGATGGCGCTGGGCATCGAGATCGTGGACCGGCCCTACCCGAGCTGGGACTTCCCGGTGGCCGCATCGATCGCCGCGGGCGGCGTGCACGCGGCGCTGCTGCACGGGCCTTGGCAGGCTTTCGACCGGGCGGCCCATGGCCCGCTACTGTCGCGCCTGCGCGCCCGTCTGCAGGTGGGCGATGCCCGCAGCGAAGGCGGCAGCGAGCGTGTGCTGGGCAGCCCGCTGGCCGCGCTGGAGGCGCTGGCCGCCCTGCTGCAAGCGCAGGATGCGCCGCCCTTGCAGCCGGATGAGATCGTCACCACCGGTGCGCTGGCGCCCTCGCTGCCCTTGCGCGCCGGCGAGCGCTGCGAAGCCCTGATCGAGGGCCTGCCGCTGGCACCGCTACGCTGGATCTGCAACTAGCTCCCCCATGCCCGTCGCTCCCCCATCCTTCGAATTCCGCAGCACACCGCGACTGCTGGTGGCGCAGGGCGGCGCGCTGCGCCTGGCCGAGTACCTGGGCGACGTGCGGCGGCCGCTGCTGGTGACCGACGGCGGGGTGCGCGCGCTGGCCGAACCGGTCGTCCAGGCCCTGCGCGCTGCGGGCCGGGAGGTCGCGGTGTTCGACGCCGTGCAGTCCGATCCACCGCCCGCGGTGGTGGAGGCGGCGCTGGCGCTGGCCCGCCGGCACCGCGCCGACGCGGTGATCGGCCTGGGTGGCGGCAGTTCGCTGGACAGCGCCAAGCTGGTGGCACTGCTGGCGGCCAACGGGCAGTCGCTCGACCAAACCTATGGCGTCAACCAGGCTCACGGGCCCCGCCTGCCGCTGGCCCTGCTGCCCACCACGGCGGGGACCGGGTCCGAGGTCACCCCCATCGCCATCGTCACCACCGGGGCGCAGAGCAAGCAGGGCATCGTCTCGCCCTGGCTGTTGCCCGACCTGGCCCTGCTCGACGCCAGCTTGCTCACCGGCCTGCCCGCCGCGGTGACCGCCGCCACCGGCATCGATGCCATGGTGCACGCCGTCGAGGCCTTCACCTCGGTGCGCTTGAAGAACCCGCTGTCGGACGCGCTGGCCCTGCAGGCGCTGGCCCTGCTCGACCGCTGGCTGCCCCGAGCCTGGTCGCAGGGCGAGGACCTGCAGGCCCGCGAGCAGACGCTGCTGGGCGCCTGCATGGCCGGCATGGCCTTTGCCAACGCGCCGGTGGCGGCCGTGCATGCGCTGGCCTACCCGCTGGGCGCGCGCTTCCATGTCCCGCATGGCCTGTCCAACGCGCTGGTGCTGGGGGCGGTGCTGCGCTTCAACGCCCCAGTGGCCGAGCCGCTCTACGCGCAGCTGGCGCGGGCCATCGGCCGCGCCACAGCGGACCACGACGACGCGGCGGCCTGCGAGGTCTTCATCGAGCACCTGTCCGGCCTGGGCGCGCAGTTCGGCCTGCCGACCCGGCTGCGCGAGGTGGGCGTACAGCCGACCGACCTGGACCGCTTGGCCGACGACGCCCTGCTGCAGACCCGTCTGCTGGTCAACAACCCGCGGCCTCTGACGCGCGATGACGCGCACCGGCTCTACGCCAGCGCGCTATGAGCAAGCCCGAACGTACGCCACGCGAGCGCTACCTGTGGTGGTGCGATCTGACGACCCGCTGGGCCGACAACGACGTCTATGGCCACGTCAACAACGTGCAGTACCACGCCTTCTTCGACACCGCGGTGAACCGCCACCTGATCGACGCCGGCCTGCTGGCGCCGGCTCACAGCGAGGTGATCGGCCTGGTGGTGGAGACCACGTGCAGCCATCTGGCCCCGGTGTCCTTCCCGGACCGGCTGCAGGTCGGCCTGCGCGTGCTGCACCTGGGCCGCAGCAGCGTGCGCTACGAGACGGCGCTGTTCCGCAACGATGAGGCACTGGCCAGCGCGGTCGGCGCCTTCGTCCATGTCTATGTGGACCGCATCAGCCAGCGCCCCGTGCCCCTGCCCGAACCCATCCGCGAGGCCCTGCGGGCGCTGCAGGCGCCCTGAGCCTGACTTCAGGAGGGCGCTGCCGGTCCTGCAGCCGGGTCCTGCGCCAGCCGGTTCGCGTCGCGCAACCGCACCAGCTTCTCGGCAATCTTCCCTTCCAAGCCCCGCTCGGTCGGCTCATAGAAACGCGCCTCCACCCCCTCGGGCAGGTAGCGCGCGCCGGCCGCGAAGCCGTCGGGTTCGTCGTGGGCGTAGCGGTAGCCCTGGCCCATGCCCATCGTCTTCATCAGCTTCGTGGGCGCGTTGCGCAGCTCCATCGGCACCGGGCGGCTGGCGTCCTTCTCGACGAAGGCACGCGCCGCCTTGTAGGCCGTGTAGACAGCGTTGCTCTTGGGGGCGACGGCCAGGTAGACGACCGCCTGCGCCAGCGTGAGTTCGCCCTCGGGGCTGCCCAGGCGTTCATAGGTTTCGGCAGCGTCCAGCGTCATGCGCAGCGCGCGCGGGTCCGCCAGGCCGATGTCCTCGCTGGCCATGCGCACCAGGCGGCGCGCCAGATAGCGCGGGTCGGCGCCGCCGTCGAGCATGCGCACGAACCAGTACAGCGCGGCGTCGGGGTCGCTGCCACGCACCGATTTATGCAGCGCCGAGATCAGGTCGTAGAAGGCGTCGCCGCCCTTGTCGAAGCGGCGCAGCATCTTGCCCAGCACCTGCTTGAGCTGCTCCTCGCCCACCACGCCCGGCACCGCGCGGCTCACCGTCTCCAGGCTGCCCAGCATGCGGCGCGCGTCGCCGTCGGCATAGGCGATGAGCTGGGCCGCAGCCTCCTCGGTCCATTGCGCGTGGAGGACGCGGCAGCCGCGGTCGAAAAGTTCGTGCAGCTCGGCGCCTTGAAGGGGCTCCAGCACGTGCACGCTGGCGCGCGAGAGCAGCGCGGAGTTCACCTCGAAGGACGGGTTCTCGGTGGTGGCGCCGATGAACACGAACAGGCCCGATTCCACATGCGGCAGGAAGGCGTCCTGCTGGGCCTTGTTGAAGCGGTGCACCTCGTCGACGAAGACCGCGGCACGACCGTGCACCCGGGCCATCTCGACCGCCTCGCGGATGTCCTTCACGCCGCCGAGCACCGCCGAGATGGCGATGAAGGGCAGGCCCGAGGCCGCCACCAGCAGGCGCGCCAGCGTGGTCTTGCCCACGCCCGGCGGACCCCAGAGGATCATCGAATGCAGTTGCCCCGACTCGGCGGCCACGCGCAGCGGCTTGCCCTCGCCCAGCAGGTGCGGCTGGCCGACGAC
>JAYRUQ010000031.1:0-33201 GCA_041919015.1 Inhella sp. | reverse complement strand
CGCGAGGGGGGCCGTTTGCATTTGGCGGCGACAGCAGCGGATGAGAACCACGGTTTGCTCTGTGACAGTCCGGTGGACTGTCACAGGACGGTGCGAAGCACCGGGCCGAGCGCAGCGAGTGCCGAGGGATCGGCCCCAGTCCGATATCGAGCATTCCGCCCTTGGCCACCAAGTCTTCATAGGAAGCCCCGCCCGGTTCGCCGCGCGGGGCTTTTCTACATTTCGCCCGTACTTCTACAAAGTCTGTTTTGCGCAAAGGCTAGCCACTCATTTGGGTGCTTTCATTCGTTTCATCCGCTGCATTTATTGCACTTACGCTGTAGAGTCGTGGTCACACGTGTGAGTGCTGGGGAACTAGCTGCACCAGAGGGCGCAGCGGGCACGTGCAGGAGAGCAAATGACGACAGCAGAACGAATCCGAGGCGAGCTTCAGCCTCCGATCTTGAATGACGTTGAAGCGGCGATGACAAAGGCTGCGCAGCGATGCCTGATGGCAGCGCTTGACCATTCGCGAGCCAAGGCAATTGCGCTAGTGGATGAGACGGGAGACCTTGGCGGAGCACCAATTCTTGAGCTTCCACCGGCGGCGCTTCGCCTGATCGCACGGGTGCTAGGGGCGATGGGTGATCAGAAGCCCATCATGCTGGTTCCGAGGAATCTTGAACTAACTACGGTTGAGGCCGCCAACTTCTTGAACGTTTCGAGGCCATTCGTGATCAAGGAGATCGAAGCGGGGCGCCTCGATTGCCGCAAAGTTGGCACTCATAGAAGGATCGAGTACTCCAAGTTGGTCGAGTACCGCGACAAGTTGCGTGCGAAACAGAAGGCCGCGTTGCAAGCACTCTCGGACGAAGCACAGGAGCTTGGCATCGAATAGCTATGGCTGGCCACGCGCGTTACACGGCTCTTCTCGATGCTTGCGTCCTGTTCCCAAATACGGTCACCGACGCGCTACTTAGCCTTTCAAGTGCTGGGCTGTTCGCGCCAAAGTGGTCTTTGGAGATCGAGGATGAGTGGTTGACGCGCGCGCATGAGAAGTTCCCTCACTTGGAAGGCAAGTTAGAGCGACGCCGCGACAACATGCGTTTGGCTGCGCCAGATTGGGAAGTGCCTCGGCATGCGTACCAAGAGCTGCTTCAGGGCCTGGAATTGCCAGACCCGGACGACCGACACGTACTCGCCGCCGCTATAGCAGGTCATGCGGACTGCATCGTTACGGCGAACCTTGCTGACTTCCCTGCTGAGGTGGTGGCCGTCCACAGCGTTGAGGTAATCCACCCGGACGATTTCATAGTCATGCAGCTTGACATCGATGAAGTTGCCGGATTCACAGCAATGAAGGAAATGCGGGCTCGGATGATGAAGCCGCCGCGCGATGCTGAAGAGTTCGCAGCTCTCCTTGAGCGCAGTGGTCTTGTTTCCACAGCCCAGCGCATGAGAGAGGTCGCCGCGCTCATTTAGCGCAACGTGACGGTGCGAAGCACCGGGCCGAGCGCAGCGAGTGCCGAGGGATCGGCCCCAGGCCGATACCGAGCATTCCGCCCTTGGCCTGCATTCATCAATCAAGAAATGGATGCGCCGCGCAGAGGCACCGGCCGGGGGCCTCTTGGTGTTTGGCGATTCGCGTCGAACCTGAATCGACCAGGGTGAGCCCCTGCGGGTCGGCGCCTCGGCCCCCCGCTTACCATCCGCCCGCCCATGACCGGCCTCTCCCTCGCCCTGCTCTACCTCGTCGCTGCGGTGTTCGGCGTGGTGGCCTGTCGCAGCATGAAGTTGCCGCCCATGCTGGGCTATCTGGTGGTGGGGGTGTTGATCGGCCCGAACGCCGCCGGCCTGGCGCCGGACACGCCGAGCCTGCGCTACCTGGCCGAGTTCGGCGTGGTGTTCCTGCTGTTCGTCATCGGCCTGGAATTCAATCTGCCCAAGCTGCGCGCCATGCGCCTGCTGGTGTTCGGTCTCGGGCTGCTGCAGGTGCTGCTGACCATCAGCGGGGCGATGGCCGGCAACGCCCTGCTGGCCTGGGCCTGGCAGTCGGTCACCGGCGAGCCCTGGCGTCTGAGCTGGGCCGGCGCGCTGGTGCTGGGGGCGGCGTTTGCCATGAGCTCCACCGCCATCGTGGTGAAGCTGATGGCCGAGCGCCTGGAGTTGGAGAGCGAGCACGGCCGGCGGGTCATCGCCGTGCTGCTGTTCCAGGACCTGGCCGTGGTGCCGCTGCTGGTGCTGATCCCGGCCTTGAGCGGACCGGCCGAAGCGATGGTGGAGCACCTGGCCTGGGCCGGGCTGAAGGCGGTGACGGTGCTCGGCCTGCTGATGTGGGGCGGTCCGCGCGCCATGCGTTGGTGGCTTTCCGTGGTGGCCAAGCGCAAGAGCGAAGAGCTGTTCATCCTCAACCTGCTGCTGGTGACCCTGGGCATGGCCTGGCTGACCGAGCACGCCGGGCTGTCGCTGGCGCTGGGGGCCTTCGTGGCCGGCATGCTGATCGCCGAGACCGAGTTCAAGCACCAGGTGGAGACCGACATCCGGCCCTTCCATGACGTGCTGCTGGGCCTGTTCTTCATCACCATCGGCATGAAGCTGAACTACGAGCCGGTGCTGCAGCAGTGGTGGCTGGTGGGACTGCTGGCGCTGTTCCCGATCGCCGCCAAGTTCGCCCTCATCGCGCTGCTGGCACGCGGCTTCGGCGCGCCGCCGGGCACCTCGCTGCGCACCGGCCTGTACCTGGCGCAGGCCGGTGAGTTCGGCTTCGTGCTGCTGGGCCTGGGCGCCGAACACGCGCTGGTGGGCCAAGAATGGCTGAGCCCGGTGCTGGCGGCCATGGTGGTGTCGATGCTGGCCACGCCCTTCATCGTGATGTCGGCCAACCGCATCGTCATGCGGCTGTCGAGCAGCGATTGGCTGCTGCAGTCGGTGCAGTTCACCTCGATCGCCAAGAAGGCCTTCAAGACCGACGCCCACGTCATCATCTGCGGCTTCGGGCGCAGCGGGCAGAACCTGGCGCAGATGCTCGAGGGCGAGCGCATCCCCTACATGGCCCTGGACCTGGACCCGGACCGCGTGCGCCAGGCGGCGGCGGCCGGGCGCTCGGTGGTGTTCGGCGATGCGGCGCGCCTGCAGGCCCTGATGGCGGCCGGCCTGAACCGCGCCGCCTGCGTGGTGATCAGCTACCACGACACGCCGTCGGCGCTCAAGGTGCTGCGGCAGATCCGTGCGCACGCGCCCAGCGTGCCGGTGATCGTGCGCACGCTGGACGACGCCGACCTCGACCGGCTGCGCGAGGCCGGCGCCACCGAGGTGGTGCCCGAGGCCATCGAGGGCAGCCTGATGCTGGCCAGCCACGCGCTGGCACTGGTGGGTGTGCCGATGCGGCGCGTGATCCGCCTGACGCGCGACGCCCGCGACGCGCGCTACGGCCTGCTGCGCGGCTACTTCCACGGCGCCGACGACGACGGCGTCGGCGAGATCGACCAGGCGCGCCTGCGCCCCGTCACGCTGCCGCAGGCCAGCCGCCTGCAGGGCAAGCCGGTGGCCGAGCTGCTGCTGGCCGAGCAGGGTGTGCAGCTGGTGTCGCTGCGGCGCGCCGACGGCAAGGTGCTGAGCCCCGACGACCAGACCGACCTGCAGGGCGGCGACACCCTGGTGCTGAGCGGCACCCCCGAGCAGCTGGCGCGCGTCGAGGAGCGCCTGATCCGATGAGCACGCCGACGAGCCCGACCCCACCGACGCCGCGGCGCCGCCGCCTGATCCTGATGCGCCATGGCGCGGTGCGCTATTTCGAGCCCGGCCAGACCCGGCCGCTGCCGCCCGAGTCGGTGGCGCTGACCGCCGAGGGCGTTGCGCAGGCGCAGGCCGCAGGCCGGCTGCTGAGGGCGGCCGGGGTGCGCCTCGACCGCGTCTGCGTCAGCGGCCTGCCGCGCACCGTGCAGACCGCGCACGCCGTGCTGGCCGAGTGCGGCGGGCCCGCGCCCGAGGTGCACGCGGCGTTCTGCGAGATCGAGGGCGGGCGGCTGCGCGACCTCCCGGCCGAAGCGCTGCACGACGCCTTCACGGCGCTGAACCGCGGGCCGCTCACGCCCGACACCCGATTCCTCGGCGGCGAGCGCCTGGGCGACTGCCAGGCGCGCGTGCTGCCGGCTTTCGAGGCACTGCGCGCCACGCCCGATTGGGACACCCTGCTGCTGGTGGCGCACGGCGTGGTCAACGCCGTGCTGCTCAGCCATCTGCTGAGCGCCGGCAGCGGCCAGGTGTTCGGCGGCTGGCAGCAGAACCCGGCCTGCCTGAACCTGATCGACCTCGGCGCCGCGCCGGGCCAGGACCTGCTGCGTGCGGTGAACCTCAACCCCGTGGACTGGCTGCAGCCCGAGGACCGCGCCAGCACCATGGAGCATCTGTTCGGACAGTTCGGCGCCTGGCAGCGTTCGCTGCGCTGAACGGCCCCCTCGCCCGAGGGGGCAGGGCGCGGTGCACCGCTGCGAGCGGTGCACAGTGCGCGCGCTTTGTCCACGGACTTCAGGATCTTCCATGCAACGTCGCCTCGCGCTGCGCGCCCTCACCGCCACCCCGCTGTTGGCGGCCGGCACAGGATGCGCACTCAAACAGGTCCATCTCGAAGAGCGCAACTTCCTGCCCAATGCGCCGACGCCGCTGATTGACGAACGCATCCGGCGCGTCAACGTCACGCTGAAGGTGGAGGACGATGTGCTGCTGCACGGCTGGCATCTGCAGCATCCGCAGCCGCGCGCGCTGCTGATCGACTTTCTCGGCAACGGTGACAACGTGCTGGCCTACGCGGGCCAGATCCACGAGATCGCCCAACACTTCCAGGTCGACGTGCTGGCCCTCGACTACCGCGGCAGCGGCGCCAGCGGCGGCCAGAAGCGCTTGCTCAACCTGCGCAGCGACGCGCTGCGCATCCACGACGATCTGGCCCGGCCGCTGGCGACGCAGCGCGGCGGCCTGCCCTTGCTGGCCTGGGGCTACTCGATGGGCAGCATGCCGGCCATCCACCTGGCCGCGCGGCGCCCGCTGGCCGGCCTGGCGGTGCTGGCGGGCTTCTCCGACTTTCCCGATGTGCGTGCGGGCCTGGAGGGCGGCATGCCCTGGTTCGCCAGACCCTTCGTCAAGCTGAGCTGGGACCCGGTGTTCGAGATGCGCCCGCAGCCGGTCGACGAGATCGCCGAGGTGCGCGCACCGATCTTCCTGTTCCACGGTGAGGCCGACGCGCAACTGCCGGTGCGCTGCGGCGACCGCCTGAACGAGGCGGCTGCGCAGGCGCGCTGGAAGCGCTATGTGCGCGCGCCCGGCGTCGGCCACGGTCGATTGCCGCTCTTCAAGGGCGAGGCCCGCACGGCGCTCGAAGCCTGGCTGGCCGAGTCCTTGCGGACCTGAGCCGACCGGCCGCTACAGCCTCACGCAGCGCCCGGCCTGCGGTGCCTCGGCCGTCCAGCCCAGGCGCTCGTGCAGCAGCGCCGCGAAGCCCTGGGAGATCGACGCCTCGCCATGCACCACGAAGGTCTGCTGCGGCGGTCGGCCGAAGTGCCGGCACCAGTCCAGCAGGGCCGCCTGGTCGGCATGCGCCGACAGCCCGCCGATGGTGTGGATGCGCGCGCGCACCCGGATGTCCTCGCCCAGCACGCGCACCTGGCGGGCGCCGTCCACCAGGCGGCGGCCGAGGGTTCCTTCGGCCTGGTAGCCGACCAGCGCCACCGCCGATCCGGCATGCCCCAGGTGATGGCGCAGATGGTGCTGGATGCGTCCGGCGTCGCACATGCCGCTGGCGGCCAGGATGATGGCGCCGCTGTGGATGCGGTTGAGCGCCATCGACTCCTCGACCGACTGCGTGAAGCGCAGCTCCAGCCATTCCGGGTGGGCCTTGCGCGCCGACAGCAGCGCGCGCGTCTCGTCGTCCAGGTAGTCGAGGTGCTTCCAGGTCAGCTGGGTGACGCGGTCGGCCATCGGCGAGTCGACGAACACGCGCAGGCGCGGCAGCCGCCCCTCGCGCACCAGGCGCGTCAGCAGCAGCAGCAGCTCCTGCGTGCGCCCCAGCGCGAAGGCCGGCACGATGAGGTTGCCCTTGCCGCGCGTCAGCGTGTCGTCCACCACCTGCACCAGCTCTTCCACCGTGGCGTCCATGGACCGGTGCAGGCGGTTGCCGTAGGTGCTCTCGATCAGCAGCAGGTCGGCTTCGTCGATCGGCGTCGGGTCGCGCACGATGGGCCGGCCGGGCTGGCCGAGGTCGCCGCTGACCACCAGCTTGCGCGTGCACGCGCCTTCGCGGGTCCTTTCGCTCAGCCAGATCTCCAGGCTGGCCGAGCCCAGGATGTGCCCGGCGTCCTGGAAGCGCACGCGCACCGCGGGGTGCAGCTGCAGCGACTCGCCGTAGGCCACGCCCTGCAGCTGCTCCAGGCTCTGTTCGGCCTGGCGCACGGTGTAGAGCAGGCGCGTCTCGCGCGCCGGGCGGCCGCGTTGGCGGCGGCGCTGCCAGCGCGCCCAGCTCGCCTCCTGGATGTGCGCGGAGTCCAGCAGCATCACGCCCAGCAGGTCGGCCGTGGCGCGGGTGCAGACGATCGGCCCCTTGAAGCCCATCGCCACCAGGCGCGGCAGCAAGCCGCTGTGGTCGATGTGCGCATGCGTCAGCAGCACGAAGTCGATGTCCGCCGGGTCAAAAGGCCAGGCCTGGTGATTGCACGCCTCGGCGTCGCGGCCGCCCTGGTGCATGCCGCAATCGACGAGGAAGCGCGCGCCGCCCGCTTCCACCAGGAAACAGGAGCCGGTGACTTCCTGCGCGGCGCCGAGGAAATGGAGCTTCATGGCGAACTCACTTTCCGATGCAAAAGCGGCCGAATATTTCCCCGAGCAACTCGTCGGCGCTCATGCGCCCGGTGATCGATCCGAGCTGCTCGTGGGCCAGACGCAGCTCCTCGGCCACCAGGTCGAGCGGCGGCGCCGGGAGGCTGACCTGGGCGAGCGCCTCGCGCAGGTGCGCGGCGGTGGCGGCGAGCGCGCGCACATGGCGCTCGCGGGCGATGAACAGGCCCTCGGGGACGGCCTGCCAGCCGACGCGCTGCAGCAGCGCCTGACGCAGCGCCTGCAGGCCCGCGCCGCTTTGCGCGCTGAAGGCCAGCGCACCGGCCGGCGCCAGCTCGGGTGCCGCCGCGTCGGCCTTGTTGTAGGCGTGCAGCAGGTGGCGCTCCAGCTGCCCGTCGTGCGCGGCCAGCCGGGCACGGATGACGGCGTCCTCGCGCTGGTAGTCGGGGTCGGCGAGGCGTGTCAGGTCGTGAAGGAAGAGCACCACATCGGCCTCGGCGATGGCGGCCCAGCTGCGCTGCACGCCGATTCTCTCCACCAGGTCCTCGGTGTCGCGCAGACCGGCGGTGTCGCTGATGTGCAGCGGCACGCCGTCGATCTGGATGTGGCTGCCCAGGGTGTCGCGCGTGGTGCCGGCGATGGGGGTGACGATGGCCAGCTCGGCGCCGGCCAGCGCATTGAGCAGCGCGCTCTTGCCCACATTGGGCTGGCCGGCCAGCACCACCTTGAGCCCTTCGCGCAGCAGCGCGCCCTGGCGCGTGCGCTGCAGCACCTGTTCGAGGCGCTGCAACAGCGCCGCCAACTGGCCCTGCACATCGGCCTGCTGCACGAACTCGACGTCCTCCTCCTCGGGAAAGTCGAGCGTCGCCTCGACGAACAGGCGCAGCTGCACGAGCGCGTCGCCGAGCTGGGTCACTTCGCGCGACAGCGCGCCGTCGAGCGCGCGTGCGGCGCTGCGCGCGGCGCTCTCGGTGCTGGCGTCGATCAGGTCGGCCACCGCCTCGGCCTGCGCCAGGTCGAGCTTGCCGTTGAGGAAGGCGCGCTGCGTGAACTCGCCGGGCTCGGCCGGCCGCGCCCCGGGCAACAGGTCGAGGCAGCGCGCCAGCAGCAGCTGCAGCACCACCGGCCCGCCATGCGCCTGCAGCTCCAGCACATGCTCGCCGGTGTAGCTGTGCGGGGCCGGGAAGTGCAGCGCCAGGCCATGGTCGATGGGGCTGCCGTCGGCCGCCAGGAAGGGGCCGTAGCGGGCGTGGCGCGGTTTGGGCAGCCCGCCGGTGAGGGCCTCGACGAGCGCTTCGAGCGGCTGCGGCGAGGAGACGCGCACGATGCCCACCGCGCCGCGCCCGGGCGCGGTGGCGATGGCGGCGATGGGGCTGCTGCGCTGCGCGAGGCTCATCGTGCCGGCGCCCTGATCAGGGAATCCCCAGCAGCTTGTGCGTCTGCACCGACAGGCGCCACTGCGGGTGCTGCAGGCAGTAGTCGATGCAGGCGCGCGTGTGGCGGGCCTTCAGCAGGCCGTCCATGGGCTGCAGGAAGAAATGGCGGAAATCCAGCCCGGCAAAGCGCTCGGGCGGCGCCAGCGGCTGCGGGTAGACCAGCTTGAGCTCGTCGCCCCGGGTCAGCTGCAGCGGCGCGTCGGCCTTGGGGCTGACGCAGATCCAGTCCAGCCCGGGCGGCGCCGGCTGCGTGCCATTGGTTTCCACCGCGACCTCGAAGCCGCGCGCATGCAGCGCCTCGATGGCCGGGCCGTCGAGCTGCAACAGCGGTTCGCCGCCGGTGCAGACCACATATTTATTCCTTCCGCCCGGCCAGCGTGCCGCCACCCAGTCGGCCAGGGCCTCGGCCGTCGTGAACTTGCCGCCGCCCTCGCCGTCGGTGCCGACGAAATCGGTGTCGCAGAAATTGCAGACCGCGCCGGCCCGGTCTTCCTCACGCCCGCTCCACAGATTGCAGCCGGCAAAGCGCAGGAACACCGCCGGCCGGCCGGCCTGTGCGCCCTCGCCCTGCAGTGTGTAGAAGCATTCCTTGACCGCGTACGTCATGGCCGCAAGTGTCGCTGGCCGAGCGCCAGCAGGCCGCCGGCCAACAGCAGCGCCGCCGACAGCGCGAAGCCGCGCAGCAGGCCGCCGCTGCCGTCGGCCACCCAGCCCACCAGCAACGGCCCGGCGATCTGCCCGGCGGCGAACACGCTGGTGAAGGCGGCGATGCCGGCCGGCCAGGCGTCCGCTTGCAGGTTATGGCGCACCAGCGCGGTGGTCGACGCCACCACGGCAAGGAACACGGCGCCGAACAGCAGGCCGGAGGCGAGCAGCAAGGCCGCGTCGGTGCCCAGCACCGGCAGCAGCGTGGCCAGGGCCAGCAGGCTGTTGAGCAGGGCCATCGGCCGGCCGTCGCGAAAGCGCGCCAGCAGCGGCGCCCAGAGCCAGGCGGACGCCAGCGTCGCCAGCCCGAGCAGGACGTAGAAGCCTGCCACCTCGGTCTCGCTGCGTCCCTGCTGTCGCAGCAGGGCCACCACGAAGGTCATGTAGCCGATATAGCCCAGCCCGAAGCACAGGTAGCCGGCCAGACCGAAGCCGAAGTCGCGCCAGCGCCAGTGCGCGCGGCCGTCCGGGGTGCCGGTCGCGGCGCGCTGCACGGTCTCGTCCAGCCCGCGCGTGCCCAGCGTCATCAACGCCAGCGCGACTGCGCCCAGCAGGGCCAGCGCCAGCCACGAGGCCGGCCAAGCCGAACCCGGCTGCAGCAATGGCGGCAGGGCCAGCGCCGCGGCCACGATGCCCAGCCCGGTGCCGCCGTAATAGAGGCCGAGCACCTGCGCCGGCCGGACGCCGGGCCGCAGCCCCAGGCGCGCCGCCAGCAGGCCGCCGGCCACGAAGGTGAGCGCCGAACAGACCCCCAGCAGCAGCACCGCGCCGGCGCCGCCGGCCAGGAAGAGCGCCCTGGCAGCGTGACGCCGCAGCAGCCGCGGCATGGCCAGGGCGCCGATCAGGTAGCCGACGGCGTTCAGCGTGTTGAGCGACCCGGCGGTCGCGTAGCTCCAGCCCAGGTCCGCCCGCATGGCCGGCAGCTGCAGGGCGTAGGCGAAGCGCGCCAGCCCGAGCGACAGCCCGGCGCCGAGCGCCAGCGCGAGCGCGGTGCGAATCCATGCCATGCCCCCAGCATGCCTGACGAGCGGCAGGGACGCTGCCGAAGCTCTAGAGTTCGCCCCGCCCATGAACCGCATCCTTTTCTTCGTCGCGCTGGCGCTGGCCGTGCTGACCCCGCCCGCGTCGGCGGCCCCGCTGCAGACCGAATACACCCGCACCGAGCTGCTGGCCCACGCCCCGCAGGGCCTGGCGCCGGGCCAGCCTTTGTGGCTCGGCCTGTCCATCCGGCACGCGCCGCACTGGCACACCTACTGGAAGAACCCGGGCGATTCCGGCCTGGCCACGCAACTGAACTGGACCCTGCCGGAGGGCGCGCAGGCCGGCAACATCCGCTGGCCGGCGCCGCACAAGCTGCCCTTCGGGCCGCTGCTGAACTACGGCTACGAGGGCGAGCTGCTGTTGCCGGTGTCGGTGAGCCTGCCGGCCGCGCTGCCCAGCGGCGACTTCGTGGTGAAGCTGTCGGCCAGCTGGCTGGTGTGCCGCGAGAGCTGCATCCCCGAGCAGGGCGAGTACCTGCTGCGCCTGCGCCCCGGCACCGTGGTCGACGCCCACCGCGCGGCCTTCGAGGCCGCGCTGGCCGCCGAGCCCCGGCCGCTGGCGGCGGCCCGGGTGCAGGCGCGCGTCGAGGGTCAGGCGCTGGCCTTGCGCGTGCAGGGTCTGCCGCCGGCCTGGCAGGGGCAGACGCTGGCCTACTTTGCGGTCGACCCGGGCGTCATCGACCACGCCCAACCCGAGCAGCAGCAGTGGCAGGGCGACGCCCTGCAGCTGCGCGTGCCGCTCAACCCGCAGCGCAGCGAGAGCCCCAGCGCCCTGGGCGCCGTGCTGCGCCAGGGTGACGAGGCCGTCAGCCTGCAGTTCACGCTGAACGGTGGCTGGGACCCGGCCGCAACTTCCGCCTCGAACGCCTCGTCCGGCAACGTGCCGGCCACCCAGGACGACGCGCCGGCGGCCACCGGCCTGGCGCTCAGCCTGCTGCTGGCCTTCCTGGGCGGCCTGCTGCTCAATCTGATGCCCTGCGTGTTCCCGGTGCTCAGCTTGAAGGCGCTGGCGCTGGTGCGCGAGGAGCCGCACCAACGCCACGTCGGCGCAGCGGCCTACACGGCCGGTGTGGTGCTGAGCTTCCTCGCCCTGGCCGGATTGCTGTTGTTGCTGCGCGCCGGCGGCGACCAGATCGGCTGGGGCTTCCAGTTGCAGCAGCCGGCGGTGGTGATCGGTCTGGCCCTGCTCTTCACGCTGATCGCACTGAACCTGTTCGGCGTTTTCGAGTTCGGCAACCTCGCGCCCGGCAGCCTGGCCGGCTGGCGCGCACGCCAGCCCTGGCTCGACCAGTTCGCCACCGGCGTGCTGGCGGTGGCCGTGGCCTCGCCCTGCACCGCCCCCTTCATGGGCGCGGCGCTCGGCGCGGCGCTGACCCTGCCGGCCGCGCAAGGGCTGGCGGTGTTCGCCGCGCTCGGTTTCGGCCTGGCCGCGCCCTACGCGCTGCTGGCGCTGTGGCCGCCGCTGGCGAAGCGCCTGCCGCGACCGGGGCCCTGGATGGCGCGGCTGCGCACGCTGCTGGCCTTCCCGATGCTGGCCACGGTGTTGTGGCTGGCCTGGGTGCTGGGCATGCAGCTCGGGCTGGCGGCCCTGGTGGCCCTGGTGGCCCTGCTGCTGGCCTTGAGCCTGGCCGTCTGGGCCTGGTCGCAGGGCACAAGGGGATGGCGCGCGCTGGCGCTGGCGGCGCTGGCGCTCGGGCTGTGGTGGTCGCTGCCGGTGCTGCGGGCCGAACCGGGCGACGCGGCAGCTGGCGCGCAGCCGGCGGGCGAGGGCTGGCAGGCCTGGTCGCCACAGACGCAGGCCGAGGCGCTGGCCGCCGGCCGAGCGGTGTTCGTCGACTTCACGGCGGCCTGGTGCATCAGCTGCCAATTCAACAAGCGCGGCGCGCTCGCCGACGCCCAGGTGCTGGCCGACTTCGAGACGCGCCGGGTGCTCAAGCTGCGCGCCGACTGGACGCGCCGCGACGCCGTCATCAGCGAAGAGCTGCGCCGCCTCGGGCGCAGCGGTGTGCCGGTCTATGCGCTGTACGCGCCGGGCCGAGCGCAGCCCCAGCTCTTGCCCGAGATCCTGTCCGCCGCCGGCGTGCGCGAGGCGCTGGCCGCTCTTCCCCCCACCGCCCCCTAGGAGAGTTACCCGATGCTGCGTCGTTCCCTCGTTGCCTGTGCGGCCCTGTCCGCCGCCTTGCTGTCCACCCCGGGTCTGGCACAGACCGTCGGCCAGAGCGCCCCGGCGCTGGCGCTCAAGGACAGCGCCGGCAAGCTCGTCAACCTGGCCGATTTCCGCGGCAAGACCGTGGTGCTCGAATGGGTCAATCCGAGCTGCCCCTTCGTCAAGAAGCACTACGGCGCCGGCAATATGCAGGCGACCCAGAAGGCTGCCGCGGGCGACGGCGTGGTGTGGCTGTCGGTCAGTTCCACCCACCCCGGCCACGCCGACTACAAGCAGCCCGCCGAGCTGGCCTCGTGGATGCAGCAGCAGGGCAGCGGCGCCAGCGCGCTGCTGATGGACGACGACGGCAAGGTGGGCAAGGCCTGGGGCGCACGCACCACGCCGCACCTCTATGTGGTGAACCCGGCCGGCACCCTGGTCTATGCCGGCGCCATCGACTCCAAGCCGAGCGCCAACCCGGCCGACATCCCCGCCGCCACCAACTATGTGCGGCAGACGCTGGGCGAATTGAAGGCGGGGCAGGCCGTGAGCAAGCCCAGCAGCACGCCCTACGGCTGCTCGATCAAGTACTCCTGAGCACCCCCAGGTCCGGGCCAGCCCGGCCCGCCCCCGGCGGGGGTTAAGGTGCCGGGCAAAGCCCGTTCACCTTAAGAGCCTTCGCCCCCAGCGCGGGGTCGCTGTCGCCGGCGGCCCCTTTTCGCGTCTGAGCGGAGATGAAACAAGGTCTTCCCCTCGACGCCAGCCCCTGGGACGCATTCGCCCTGCTTTGGCAAGCGAGCGAATGCGTGCCCCCCAAGGCCAGGGCGATCAGCTGCCGATCACTCCGCCGTCCAGTTTGCGGATCGCCAGCGTGGCACTGCGCGGACGTCCGTCCGGGCGCTGGTCGGGCCAGTTGGAGAACAGGCGCGGGTTGGCCGGGTCGCTGCGGTCGCCCGGGGTTTCGCCGGGGTGCTGGACGTTGATGAACAGGGTGCGGCCGTCGGGCGTCATGTCGGCGCCGGTGATCTCCGCGCCCACCGGCCCCACCAGGAAGCGACGCACTTCGCCCGTTGCCGGATCGGCCGCGAGCATGACGTTGTTGCCCAGGCGCGCCACTTCCTTGGGGCCCAGTTCGCCCAGCGTCGGATCACGCTTCAGGTAAGCCACTCCGACGCCCATTTCGGAGCTGCTCATGTCGGTCTGAATCCACAGCAGACCGCGGGCGTCGGCAAACAAGCCGTCGGGGCAGGCGAACGCGTCGCCCTGCATCCGGCCGCGCGCGCCATCGCGTGCCTCCCGGGGGTCGCCCGCCAGCACGAAATGCGACCAGGCGAAGGTCTCGCCGTCGAAGTCGCCGTCTTCCTTCCAGCGAAGAATGTGCCCGCCCACATTGTTTTCGCGCGGGTTGGCTGCGTCCATGGCGGGGCGCCCCGGTGCGCCGCGCTGGCTGTTGTTGGTCAGCGTGCAATAGACGTTGCCCTGCGGGTCGACGGCAATCCACTCGGGGCGGTCCATCTTGGTGGCGCCCAGGCGGTCGCTGGCCTGGCGCGCCTTGATCAGCACCTCGCCCTGGTCGGCGAAGCCGTTCTCGGGCGTCAGGCCGCCGCGCTCGTGCAGCAGCGGCAGCCAGCGTCCACGGCCGTCGGCGTCGAAGCGCGCCACGTAGAGCGTGCCATGGTCGAGCAGTTCGGCGTTGGCCTTGAAGCCACCCGGCCGAACCTTGTCGCGGCTGACGAATTTGTAGATGTACTCGAAGCGCGCGTCCTCGCCCGAGTAGACGACGGCACGGCCGTCGCGGGTCATCGCCACCGTGGCGCCCTCGTGCGCGGCGCGGCCCAGTGCGGTGCGCTTGACCGGCACGCTGTCGGGGTCGTAGGGGTCGAACTCGACCACCCAGCCGAAGCGGTTGGGTTCGTTGCGGTGGCGCTCCACCATGAAGCGCTCGTCGTGCTCGGCCCAGCGGTAGCCGTACTGCTCGCCGGGTCGCATGCCCCAGCGCCGCTCGTGCTCGTTGGGGCGGTTCGGGCCGAGGAAGTAGCCGATGAAGTTCTCTTCGCCGGCCAGGTAGCTGCCCCAGGGCGTGCGGCTGGCCGCGCAGTTGGCGAAGGTGCCCAGCACGCGCCGGCCCTCGGGGTCGGCGGCGGTGCGCATCAGCTTGTGGCCGGCCGCCGGACCGCCCAGTGCGTGCGGGGTGGCGGCGGTGATGCGCCGTGCGCGGCGCGAGGAGCGCTCGGCCTGCCAGCGGCCGTCGGCCTGGCGGGCGATCTCGGTGACCGAGAAGCCATGCGCGGCCTGGCTCTTGGCCACCTGCTCGGGGCCCCATTCGCGGCCACCGTCGGTGAACAGCAGGCCGTGGTCGGCGTACTCGTGGTTGGACACCAGCAGGCCGCGGTCGCTGCGCCCGTCGAGCGCGAAGAAGCCCAGGCCGTCGTGGTGCATGCCCATCTGCACGGCCTGGTCGGCGGCGCTGTTGCTGCCGTCGAAACGGAAGGCCGGCGCATTGCCGGGCACGCCGACCGGCTCACCCCAGGCCTGCAGCACCTGCGCCACGTAACCCTTGGGCACGGTCACGCTGTCGGCCTCGGAGAGCGCTACCGAGCTGAAGCCCAGCAAGGAGGTCGAGCGCGGCGGCGGCGCGGTCGAGCAGCCGGCGAGCAGGGCGCCGAGCGCACCGCCCTGCACCGCCAACGGCGACAGCAGGCCGGCCACGCTGGCACCCAAACCGCCGCGCAGCCACAGGCGACGCGCGGGGTCGCTGACTTCGTGGATGCTCGGGTTGCCGGAGGCGTTGCTGGCCTCCATCGATTCAAAGTCTTTGGCCATGAGGACAGGTTGCCCCGAACGTGTTGCAGTTCGGTGTCAGGTGCTGCTGCGACCCGGCAGGTGGCGGAATGTGATGCGTCCCTTGCCGAGGTCGTAGGGGCTCAGTTCGAGCGCTACCGAGTCCCCGGCCAGGATGCGAATGTGGTTTTTCTTCATCTTGCCGCTGGTGTAGGCGATCAACTGATGCCCGTTTTCCAGCGTGACGCGATACCGCGAGTCCGGCAGAACCTCGTCCACCTTGCCGCGCATTTCAATCAGTTCTTCCTTGGCCATCCTTTTGCTCCTGGAAACGAAAACGCCCGGGGCGACCCGGGCGTTGCTGGTATCTCGCGCGGCTGTTTTACAGCGGGCGGATGTTGGCGGCTTGCGGGCCCTTCTGGCCCGGCACCACGTCGAACTCGACGCGTTGGTTTTCTTGCAGCGACTTGAAGCCCTTGCCCGTGATCGCGCTGAAGTGCGCGAACAGGTCTTGGCCGCCGTCGTCGGGGGTGATGAAGCCGAAGCCCTTGCCGTCGTTGAACCACTTGACGGTGCCGGTCTTGGAGGTGCTCATGGATTTCCTAGCTGATATGTCATGGATGGTCGATCAAAACGATCGACCCAATCGCGCTGCACAGCCCCATCACACCGAAAACCGAAAACCCGAAACCGCGCCCTTGGGCGGCGGCCACGACCCGAAACCTCAGGGTCAAGAGCGGCAAAGCGGCGCGCATTGTCTGCGCAAGTGCGGCGAAATGGACGCCGGCGTTGCATCGGCGCCATCAAGGCGTCGTGCGTTCCTGCCGCAAGGTCTGTTGAACGAGCGCGAAGAAGCGGTCGTAGAAGCGGCCGGCCGGGATGGTTTCGCTGGCCACCTTGACCAGCGAATCCTCGGTGGAGCCGACCGGCATGCTGATCGAGCCCAAGGCGCTGACCCCGACGGTGGCGGCGGTCGGGTTCTTTTTGAGCACGTAGCGATCCTGCTGCGCGCTGACGAACAAGGTGGCGGTGCGTTCGCCCTCGCCGGCGCAGACGATGTGGAAGCTGATCTCGACATGCACCTCACCCTCGGGCTGGAAGCGCTTGGCGCCCTGCACCAGACGGGTTTCGGCACGCGTCACCACATAACCCTGGCTGAGCAGGGCGCGGCGCGCGGCCTCGCAGGCCTCGGCCGGCGGCGCATCGAGCAGGCGCGAGTGCTTCTCGTCGGCTTCGAAGGTTTCGCGGGTGTAGACCGGGTCGGCGGCGCGGCCGATCAGGGGCTTGCTGCCCCCGGTGCAGGCGACCAGCAGCAGAAGCAGGGACAGGGCGGCAAATCTCACGGTGCGGACCAACGCGCCACTCCGGGTTGGCGCCGACCGGCAATGTACGGGAGCGCCGGAACAATGCCCGCATGAGCGCTGCCCTGCTGCTGACCGTCGTTGCCGGCTATTTCCTGCTGCTGTTTGGGGTGGCGCGCTGGGCGGCGCGGCGCGGTGGCGCGGCGGACAACGACAGCTTCTTCATCGGCAACCGGCGCAGCCCCTGGCTGCTGGTGGCCTTCGGCATGATCGGCACCTCGCTGTCGGGCGTGACCTTCATCAGCGTACCGGGCAGCGTCGGGGCCGGGCAGTTCGGCTACCTGCAGATCGCGCTGGGCCAGTTCGTGGGCTACGCGCTGATCGCCTTCGTGCTGCTGCCGCTCTATGACGCGTTGCGCGTCACCAGCATCTACGAGCTGCTGGCGGCGCGCCTGGGCGGCGAGGCGCAGCGCAGCGGCGCGCTGTTCTTCGTCGTCTCGCGCCTGCTCGGTGCCACCGCGCGCCTGTACCTGGTCGGGCGCGTGCTGCACGACGGCGTGCTGCAGCCGCTGGTGCCCTTCGAGCTGCCCTTCGCCGTCACGGCGGCGGTGCTGGTTGGCGTGGTGTTCCTCTACACGATCGAAGGCGGCGTCAAGGCCATCGTCTGGACCGACACCTTGCAGACCAGCGGCATGCTGATCGGCCTGCTGGCCAGCGCGGCCTGGGTGCTGCAGGCGCTGCAGATGGACATCGGGCAGGCCTGGACGGCGATGGGCGAGCTCGGGCTGAACCGGGTCTGGCAACACGACCCGGATGCGCCGAACTTCTGGGCCAAGCAGTTGCTGGCGGGCGTGGCCATCGCCGTGGCCATGACCGGACTGGACCAGGAAATGATGCAGAAGAACCTGTCGGTGCCGCGGCTGGCCGATGCCCAGCGCAACGTGCTGCTGATGAGCACGCTGATGCTCGGCGTGGTGTTCCTGTTCCTCTGGCTCGGGGGTCTGCTGCATCTGTTCGCGGCACGCGCCGGGCTGGCGGCAGGTGGCGACGCCCTCTTCCCGGCCGTGGTGCTGGGCCACCTGCCGTTGCTGGCGCAGGTGGTCTTCGTGCTGGCGCTGGTGTCGGCGCTTCTGCCGAGTGCCGATGGGGCGCTGACGGCACTCACCGCCAGCACCTGCCTGGACCTGCTGCGCAGCCAGGCACGCCCCGAGGCCGAGCGGACCCGCCTGCGCCGCCGCGTGCACCGCCTGTATGCGCTGGCCTTTCTGGCACTGGTGCTGCTGTTCCGCTGGCTGGACGACCCGAGCATGATCCAGCTCATCCTCAAGCTGGCTGGCTACACCTACGGGCCCTTGCTCGGTCTGTTCCTGTTCGCGCTGCTGGCGCAGGCGCGCCGCCTGCGTCCCGCCGGGGTGCTGCCCGTGGCCTTGCTGGCGCCGCTGGCTTGTGGGGTCATCGACGCCCATCAGGCCGCCTTGCTGGGCAGCTACCGCATCGGCCTGGAGATGCTGCTGCTCAACGCCCTGTTCACCTTGGGCGGCCTGTGGCTCGTCTCCCGCAAGGCTTCGTAACGGAAACGGCGGCATGCCCCGGCCGCCGGCGCCTATGCTGAGCGTCCTCATTTCTCAACCGGAGTGCGCGATGGGCTTGCTGGATTCAATCGTCGGGGCGGTGGCGGGTGGCAACGGCGGATCGACGCAGCTGGTCGGCGCCTTGCTGCAGATGCTCGCCGGTCAGCAGGGGGGCGCGGCGGCCAGCCCGCTGGAAGGACTGGTGCGCCAGTTCACCCAGGGCGGTCTGGGCGAAGCGGTGCAGAGCTGGATCGGCACCGGCCAGAACATCGGCATCTCGCCGCAGCAGCTCGAGCAGGTGCTGGGTGGCGGGCAGCTGGCGCAGCTGGCGCAGCAGTTCGGCATCGAGCCGGGCCAGGTTGCCGCCCAGTTGTCCGAGCAGCTGCCCGGCATGGTCGACCGGCTGACCCCCGAGGGTCAGCTGCCGGCGGGCGGAATGCAGGACCTGCTGGGCCAGCTCAGCGGACTGTTGAACCGCTGAACCGCTGAACCGCTGATCAGCGCCGCAGCAACTCGCCGCTGCCGCTGACCTGGCTCTTGACGCTGGGCCGGCCGGCGTAGCGCAGATCGCCGCTGCCGCTGAGCTGTGCGTCCAGCTCCTGGCAGACGCCCAGGGCCAGGTCGCCGCTGCCCGACAGGCGTGCGCGCACCTTGCTGCCGGTCAGGCTCGATGCGCTGGCGTCCCCGCTGCCACTCAGATCCCAGTCCTGTTGGTCGGCCCGGCCGGCCATGCGCAGATCGCCGCTGCCCGACAGGCGCGCCTGGAAGTCCTTGGCCTCCAGCAGGCCGATGTGCAGGTCGCCGCTGCCGCTCAGGTCGACGCTGAAGCGATCGGTCTTCAGCGTCTCGAGTTCCGCGTCGCCCGAGCCGCGCAGCTGCAGCGACTGCAGCTGACGCGCGTCGACCAGCACCCGCACCGGCTCCTTGACCATGAAGGCTGCGCCTTCCTTCAGTCCGACCACCAGGGTGTCGCCGTCCACGCGGGTGGTGATCAGCGGCTCCACGTTGTCGTCGGCGCGCACGCGCACCGCGGCATCGCCGCTTGCCATGGCGATGCGCACGTCGATCGGCCCATCGACGCGAACGCGCGAGAACGCGCCCACGGAGCGCGCCAGCTCGACCACCTTGCCGGAGCCGCGGATACGCTCCTTGCCGCTGCCGTACAGGCTGTTGCCGCCGATGCTGATGCTGATGTTCTGGGCCTCCTTCTTCAGCTTCAGCACCCATTCCTGGTCCTCGGCGTGGGCGGCGCTGGCCAGGGTCAGGGAAGCAAGCAGGGCAAGCAGGGCAGGCAGGGGACGGCGCATGGTGGATCCTCCGGTTGGTTTGGGCAGCAGTTTGGCGCTGGCCGTGGCCGGGCCCACCGCGCCATGCGACGCACTGTCGGGATGCGCGCCTAGACTGCAGCGCTGCGCGACCGGCAAGGAGCTGCCATGAAGTGGGAAGGCCACCGTCAGAGCGACCGGGTGGAGGATTTACGCGGTGGAGGTGGCGGCGGCCCGCGAGTGGGCGGGCGGGGGATCGGCATCGGGGGCATCGTGCTGGCCCTGTTGGCCGCCTGGCTGTTCGGCATCAACCCGATGACGGTGCTGGGCTTGATGGGCGACGCCCCCCGTTCAGCGCCGTCGCCGACCCAAGCCGGCAAGCCCCTGCAGGCGCAGAGCCAGGCCGAGGCCTTCGTCGCCACCGTGCTGGCCGACACCGAGGATGTCTGGCAGGCCTATTTCGCGCAACGGCAGCAGACGCTCGAAGCGCCGCGCATGGCCGTGTTCCGGGAACCGGTCGCCACCGCCTGCGGTCGCGGCGAGTCGGCCATGGGTCCTTTCTACTGCCCCGGAGACGAAAAGGTCTACCTGGATCTGGGCTTCTTCAACCAGCTGGCGCAACAGCTCGGAGCGCCGGGCGATTTCGCCCAGGCCTACGTCATCGCCCACGAGGTCGGGCACCACCTGCAGCACAAGCTGGGCATCAGCGGCAAGGTGCAGCAGGCCCGGCAGCGCCTTTCCCAGGCCCAGGGCAACCAGCTCAGCGTGCGGCTGGAGCTGCAGGCCGATTGCTTTGCCGGCGTCTGGGCGCACCACTCGCAGCGCGGCAAGGGCTGGCTGGAGCAGGGCGACGTCGAGGAGGCCTTGAATGCCGCCGCGCGCATCGGCGACGACGTGCTGCAGAAGGCGGCGCGCGGGGTGGTGGTGCCCGAGAGCTTCACCCACGGCTCGGCCGAGCAGCGCCAACGCTGGTTCCGCGCCGGGCTGCAGAGCGGACGCATCGAGTCCTGTGACACCTTCGCGGCAGGGGCCCCGTGAGGCTTTGTTGACAGCGTCCGCCCCTTGTCTGAGGGGGGCGCGGGCAACGGCGCTCCGGCCAGCTGTGAAACACTCCGTTGCCCAAATGCCCGCAATCCCGAGGGCTGCTCAGGGAATCCGCCATGAAGCACCGCGACCCCACCCCTGCCGAGAGTCAAGCCGCCGTCAACACGGGCCGACGCCGTTTCGCGCGTGCCGGCTTGGCCGCACCCGTCGTCCTGGGAACCCTGAGCTCGCCACCGGTGCTGGCCACCAACAGCACGACCAAGCCGCCCTACCACTGCACCATTTCCGGTCAGCTCTCGGGCAGCAAGTCGCGCGCGCCCGACAGCACCGACTGCAAGACCCTGGGGCGGTCGCCGGGCTACTGGAAGACGCACGATGTCTGGCCGGGCGGGCTGACCAAGGGCGGTTTGCCCACGGCCACCTGCAGTTTCACGACGACGGCTCCGAAGGGTACTGTGTTCGGCGGCTACACCTACAACGGCAAGGTGCTCAGCGACAAGTTCCACCGCAAGAGCAGTGGCACCGACAGCGAAGCCAGCTGCATGGTGGTCGATGCGCTCGAGGGTGCGCTTTTCACGTCGACCACCAGCAAGGCCACCATGCTGCAGGTGCTGGAAACCGGCGGTGGCCTGAACGAGTCCAGCCTGAAGGCGCTTGGCCGCGCCACGGTGGCGACCATTCTCAATGGCCTTGCCTTCGGCCTGCGCTACCCGCTGAAGCCGGACAAGGCCATCGAGATGTTCAACGCGGTGTGCACCGGAGGCGCCTATCCGGTCTCCGCCGGGGTCAGCTGGAACGCGGATCAGGTCAAGACCTACTTCGAGAGCCTGTACGGCGCCCTTTGAGCGCGGCCAGCCCCTCTCCAGCCACCATCGGGCGCCCCAGGGCGCCCGATCTGCTTTGCACCCACCGATGAAGCGCTGGCAGCTCACGCCCGGCCACGATCTGCGCCTGCGCTTCTGGGGCGAGTCCTGCGTGCTGCACCATCGTGCCAGCAACGAGACGCACCGCCTGGCCGCCGGCGCCGGGCAGTTGCTCGAGCATCTGCGCGATGCCGGGCCGCAGACGAGCGAGCAGCTCGCCGCCCAGTTCGACGATCTGGCGCCGCACGAGGCCGAGGCCCTGCTGGAGCAGCTGCGTCCGCTGCTGCTGGTGGAGCGCTGCCCGTGACGCGCCGCGTCGGCGAGCTCGGCGCAGCGGCGCTGCGTCAGGCGCTGGCCGGGCCGGGCCTGCGCCTGCGCACCGGTCCCTTCGTCTACTGCCTGCGCAGCCGGCTGGAAGGGGTGGCCGAGGGGCTGGCGGCGATGTACGCCGACTTTCCGCTGTCCGACTCGCCACTGGCCGACTTCCACCTCACGGTGGACCGCATGCCGGGCCTGCGTGGCCACTGGCGACCGCAGGTCAACGCCTGGCTGGACGGCTTCGCGCCCTTCGTGCCCTTGCCGCTGGAGCATGGCTACGCGCTGCTCGAGTGGGCGATGAACTTCTGCGTGGCCGGCTGTGCGCACCATTACCTGATGCTGCACGCCGCCTGCCTGGAGCGCGACGGCCGCGCGCTGATCCTGCCGGGCGCGCCCGGCTCGGGCAAGAGCACGCTGACCGCCGCGCTGATGCTGGCCGGCTGGCGCCTGCTGTCCGACGAGATCACTCTGATCGACCGCGACAGTGGCGCTTTGCTCGGTCTGGGCCGGCCGGTGAGCCTGAAGAACGCCTCGCTGGACGTGATCCGAGAGCGCGCCCCCGCCGGTCGCATGGGCCGGGTGGCGCACGACACGCACAAGGGCAGCGTCGGCCACCTGCGCCCCTCGGCGGACAGCGTGGCGCAGGTGGACCGAGCGGCGCGGGCCGCGCAAATCGTGTTCCCGCGTTGGAGTGCCGGCGCGGCCACCGAATGGCGCGAGCACGACCGCGCCGAGGCCTTCGAGATCCTGGCGCGCAACGGCTTCAACTACAGCCTGCTCGGGCGGCTCGGTTTCGAGTTGGTGGAGGGGCTGATCGAGACCTGCGGCGCCTGGCATCTGCGTTACAGCGAGCTCGACGAGGCCCTGCCGGCGCTTGAGCGCCTGCTTCAGGAGGGCCGGCCATGAATGCGCAGTGGCAGCCGCTGCTGGAGGCCCTGATCGACCCGCGCAGCCTGCTGGCGCACAGCGAGGCCGACTGGGACCTGCTGCTGCGCCAGGCCTACGCGGCCGGCCTGCTCGGGCGCCTGGCGCATGGCGTGGTGCAGTTGGGCGCCGCCGAGAGCTTGCCCAGGCCGGTCTGGCATGCCATGCAGGCCATGCTCACGCTGGTGGAGCAGCAGCAGCGCGCCGTGCGCTGGGAACTCGTGCAGTTGCAGCGCCTGCTGGCCGAACTGCCGGGGCCGGTGCTGATCCTCAAGGGCGCCGCCTACTGCGCGGCCGAGCTGCCGCCGGCCGCCGGCCGCCTGTTCGCCGATATCGACCTGCTGCTGCCACGCGAACGCCTGGCCGAGGCCGAGGCGGCGCTGATGCTGGGCGGCTGGGTCAGCGAGCCCAAGACCGACTACGACCAGCGCTACTACCGGCGCTGGATGCACGAGCTGCCGCCCATGACCCAGGTGGCGCGCGGCACCGCGCTGGACCTGCACCACCGCCTGCTGCCGCTCACCGCGCGCATCCAGACCCCGCCCGAGCCGCTGTTCGAGTGCGCCGTGCCGTTGGCCGACTTCCCGCGCTTGCAGCGGCCGCAGGACCTCGACCTGATCCTGCACAGTGCCTGCCACTGGTTCCACGAGGGCGAATGGGTGCACGGGCTGCGCGATCTGGCCGACCTCGATCTGCTGCTGCGCGACGCGCTGGCGCGGCGCGGCGAGGCGATG
This sequence comes from Inhella sp., assembly GCA_041919015.1. Lineage (GTDB taxonomy): Bacteria > Pseudomonadota > Gammaproteobacteria > Burkholderiales > Burkholderiaceae_C > Inhella. Next base: position 10,269 of record JAYRUQ010000031.1, on the reverse strand, counting down.
TGGACGCAGTTGCTGGAGCGTGCCGCCCAGCTCAACCTGGGTCGGCCGCTGTGGTTCGCGCTTTTCCACGCCCGCGACCTGCTGCGCTGCCCGGTGCCCGATGCGGCGCTGGCCGACTGCCCGGCACGCCCGGGCCGCTTGCACGCGGCGTGGATGAACGCGCTGCTGCGGCGCGGCTTCAGCTGCGCGCATGCCGGCAGCCGGCTGCCGGGCAGTGCGCCGGCCGCCTTCCTGCTCTACCTGCGCGGTCACTACCTGCGCATGCCGCCGCAGCTTCTGCTGCCGCATCTGGTCATCAAGGCCTGGATGCGCTGGCAGGACGCGCGCAAGGCGCGCTCCGAGGAACAGGCGCCTACAACCGGCTGAGGTCGAAGACCACGCCGGCGAACACCGTGGCGCCGATCCAGTGGTTGAGGCGGAAGGCCTTGAAGCAGCCCTCGCGGCGGCGGCCGCGGATCAGCAGGCCGTGCCAGAGCGCCTGCGCGAAGGCCAGATTGCAGGCGATCTGGAAGCCCCAGCCGAGCCCGAAGTGCGCGCGGCCCAGCCACAGCCAGCCGCCCAGGGCCGCCAGGTAGAACAGCATCACGGCGGCCACGTCGAAGCGGCCCAGGGTGATGGCGCTGGTGCGGATGCCGATGCGCAGATCGTCGTCGCGGTCGACCATCGCGTACTCGGTGTCGTAGGCCAGCACCCAGCACAGATTGGCCAGCACCCAGCCCCAGGCCGCCGGCGGCACGGCGTCGGCGATGCCCTGCAGGCTCCACGTGCTGCCACCCAGCACGGCCGTGAAGCCCATCGGGATGCCGAAGCTGAAGGCCACGCCCAGCACCGCCTGCGGCATGGCCAGCACCCGCTTGGCATAGGGGTAGGCGACCGCCACCGCCAGGGCCGGAATGCTCAGCAGGATGGTCGGCGGGTTGGTGCTCAGCACCAGCAGGAAGGCCAGGAAGGCCAGCAGCGCGCCGAACTGCAAGGCCTGGCGCACGCTCAGCGCGCCGCTGGTCACCGGCCGACCGGCGGTGCGCTTGACGTGGCGGTCGAACTCGCGGTCGGCCACGTCGTTGATGCAGCAGCCGGCCGAGCGCATCAGCACGGTGCCGGCCGTGAACACCGCCAGCAGATGCCAGCCGGGAAAGCCGTCGGCCGCCAGCCACAGCGCGGTCAGCGTCGGCCACAGCAGCAGCAGCCAGCCGGCCGGGCGGTCCCAGCGGATCAGGTTCAGGTAGAGCGGCAGGCGGTCGGCCAGCGTCGCGGCGGCGTTCATGCCGGCATTCTCGGCGCGCAGGCTGCTGGATCAGTCGAGCACCAGCTCGCCCTGCACCACGCCGGCACGCGGGTGCCGGGCGCTGGCCGCCAGGCGCGTGCCGCGCGGCGCCCGCACCAGCCACTCGGCCACCGCGCGGTCTGCCGTCACGTCCTTGCTGGCCAGGAAATGGTGCTGGCTGGACTTCGGCGCATGCCCGGTCAGTTCGGGGCCGGTCTGGCGCGCCGCGCCGCTGATGCGCTGCACCTGCGGGTCGCTCTCGGGCAGATGCAGCTCGAACACCACGCCGCGCAGATGGGCCTTGGCCTTGGCCTGCTCGGTGACCGCCGTGCCGAGATAGCCGCTGTTGGCCACCGCCAGGCGCACGCGCCAGGTCTGGTCGCCCAGCGCGGTGGCACCCAGTTGCAGCAGTTCCAGGCGCGGCAGCGCCAGCGCGATCTGGCTCAGCCAGGCCGGGAAGCGCTCGACCTCCGGCTCGCGCAGCGACGGCGGCGGGTTGCGCCAGAAGTTCATCAGGTCCCAGCCGCCGATCTCCACCTCGCCGAGCTGCGGGTGGCGGAACGGTCGCCAGTCGACGAAGGCGCTGCAGCCGTCCTGGGCGCCCAGGCGGTCGCTCCAGGCCAGCAGCTTGAGGTCGTCATCGGCGCTGTGCTCGCGGTACCAGTCGATCCATTTGTAGCCCTGGATGCCGGCCTCGCGGTTCGGGCTCCACAGCTCGACCACCCAGTGCATGGCGCCCAGCAGCTCGTAGAAGTAAGACTGCGTGCCGGTGATGAATTCCTTGGGGTGGTACTTGAAGTCGTGCCAGACCGAGACGGCCGGGTAGCCGGTGAGCTGGGTGCCCAGCGCGCTGAATTTCTGCAGCTGCCAGAGGTCCTCGGCGGGCAGATCGTCGTCGCCGCGCAGACCGCTGGGGCGCAGGATGACACCGGAATGCGTATGGAAGCTGACCGCCGCGCCGATGTTGGGGTGCCGGGCCACGAAGTCCACGCAGGCGCGCACCTCGGGCTCGCTGGTCGGGTAGGGTCCGGCGCCCAGCTGTTCCTTCTCGGGGCGCCAGGCCTCGGGGAAGTTGCGGTTCAGGTCCAGGCCCTCGGGGTCGCGGTTGACGCGCACCATGAAGCCGTCGTAGTCCTGGATCAAGCCCTCGGGCATCAGCCGGTAATAGGTCCCGCCGAACTCGCCGGGCTCGCGCGCCACCAGCAGGCGCGGCTGCTCGGGGTGGGACTTCCAGCCGCCATGCGGGTCGCGCACGCGCATGGCCAGGATGCGCCCGTCGCCGTCGATGTCCTCGGGCGTCAGGCCGTCGACGGGCAGCTCGTCCCAGGGATAGCGGCGCGTGCTGGAGCGGATGTGGCGCGGCCGTTCGGCCAAGGCCAGCTCGGCGCCGTCGGGGTTCAGGCGCGGCACCAGGTAGACGGTGCGCGTGTCGAGCAGCCGGGTGATGGCGGCATCTTCACCGTAGCCGCTGAGCAGTCGATGCAGGTAATAGAGCGCCGCCGTGGAGGCCAGCAGCTCGGCTGCATGGATGTTGCCGTCGACCCAGAGCGCCGGCTTGTCCGCGTGGCGCCCGGTGGTCTGGCGGGTCAGCGCCAGCGCCACGATCTCGCGCCCCTCGTGACTGTGGCCGATGACGAGGCGCTCGACCAGTTCGGGTCGTGCGGCCGCGTAGGCATCGAGCAGCGCCAGCAGCTCGGTGTGGCGGTAGAAGCGGCTGAAGTCGGGCTGCGGCAGGGTCATGGCGTGGGGCGGAGTGCGATCAGCGATTGTTGCGGCCCGCAGCGGCGCGCTGCCTCAGGGGCTTGCCACATCGATCTCGTGCTGTTCGGGCCCCTCGGGCCGTTCGGGCCGTTCGGGCGCCTGCAGCGGCAGCTGCAGCACAAAGCGGCAGCCCGGACTGTGGTCGGCGTCGAGCGTCAGGCGGCCGCCCAGCAATCCCATCGCCAGGCTGCGGCTGACGGCCAGCCCCAGTCCGGTACCGCCGCGGCTCATCTGCGTCGTGAAGAAGGGCTCGAAGACGCGGCGCTGCAGGTCTGCGGGGATGCCCACGCCATCATCCTCGCAGGCCAGTTCCACGGCCTGGCGTCCGTCGTCCAGCCGCGTGGCACGGGCACGCAGGCGGATGCACCCGGCCGCACGCCCCTCGAAGGCGTGACGGTGGGCGTTCATCACCAGGTTCATGACGATCTGCCCGAGCGCGCCGGGGTAGCTGTCGAGCTGCATTGCGGCCGGGCAGTCCAGCTGCAGCTGCGGCGCGGCGCCGGGCGCGTCGGCGTGCGCCTGCGAACGCAGCTGCGGGCGCAGCGCGTCGGCCAGTTCCTGCAGCACGGTGGCCAGGTCGAAGCGGCGGCGCCAGCCCGAAACCTGGTCGGCCGACACCTGCTTGAAGCTGCGCACCAATTCGGCGGCGCGCTCCAGGGCGCGCAGCGAGACCGCGCTGCTCTGCCGGGCGGCGTCGACATCCTGTTCCAGCACGCTGCGCTTGAGCCCGCCGCCCCCCTGCAGCAGCGCGTGCAGGCGCTCGAGCCGTTCCTGCCCACCGCTGGTGGCCGACAGCGCGATGCCCAGCGGTGTGTTGAGCTCGTGCGCCAGGCCGGCCACCAGGCGCCCGAGCGCCGACAGCTTCTCGGCCTCCACCAGCTCCTGCTGCACGCGCGCCAGCGCGGCGCTGCGCTCGGCCACGCGCTGCTCGAGGCTCTCGTTGAGCTGGCGCAGCGCCGCCTCGGATTCCGACAGCGAACGGTTCAGTGCCGCCAGCTCCTCGATGCTGCGCCAGTGCGCCCGGATCAGCAGACGCATCGCCATGTAGCTGATGCCCAGCAGCACGCAAAGGGTGAGCACGCGGCGCAGCGCCGGCGGTGGCGGTGGCGGTACAACCCAGCCGCCGTGCACCAGCGCACCGATCGCCATCAGCGCCAGCACGCTGACCAGCGTCAGCCAGCGCGCCGCACGCAGGCCCAGCAGCCAGCCGGTGGCCAGCAGCAGCACCGGCAGGGCGAACAGGCCGGCGTTGTCCAGCCCGCCGAAGGCCAGCGCCTGCAAGAGCACGCCGACCCACAGGGAAACAAGAAAGCACTGGCTGGCCCGTCGGATCCGATCGCGCCGCAGGGCCAGCCCAGCCGCCAGGCTGCCCGCCAGCACGCAGCCGATGGCGACGAAGCGGCGCGGCGACTCGCCCTGCAGCAGCTGCGCCACCATCAGGGTCAGGACGCCCAGCACCGCCACGCCCAGCAGCGCGACGAGCATGCGCCGCAGCTGCGCGTCCTCGACCAGGGCGTGCGCGCCGCGCTGCGCAAGCTCGGGTTCGGATCGCTGACGGGTGGGGTCGCTGGGCGGCACGGACGGCTCGTCGGGGCACTGGGAAGGCATTGTGGGGGCAGGCCCCGAGCCTATGATGCGCGCCCCTTTTTTCACGCAGCGTGCGGAGCTCGACATGGCATCGGTCAACAAGGTCATCGTTCTTGGCAACCTGGGGCGCGACCCCGAATTGCGCTACACGCCCAACGGCGCGGCGGTCTGCAACGTCAGCATCGCCACCACGCGCAACTGGAAGAGCAAGGACAGCGGCGAGCGCCAGGAGGAGACCGAATGGCACCGCGTGGTGTTCTACGACCGGCTGGCCGAGATCGCCGGCGAGTATCTGAAGAAGGGCCGCCCGGTCTACGTCGAGGGCCGTTTGAAGACCCGCAAGTGGCAGGACAAGGACGGCAAGGACAACTACACCACCGAGATCATTGCCGAGCAAATGCAGTTGCTGGGCGGTCGTGAGGACGGCGCTGGTGGTGGTGGCGGTGGTGGCTACGGCCGCGGCGGCAGCTCCGGCGACGACGAGGCGCCGGCGCGTCCGGCCGCCAGCCGTCCGGCGCCGCGTCAGGCACCGGCCGCCAAGCCGGCCAGCGGCTTCGACGACCTCGACGACGACATCCCGTTCTGATGCGCTTGCTGCTGCCGCTGTTGATCGCCCTGCTCGGCAGCGCGCAGGCCCAGACCACCGCCCAGGGCCATGAGCCGTCCTGGCAGGCCCAGCTCGGCGAGCGCCGCTTCGACTTCCAGGCCGCCGATGGCACGCGCTTCGCGCTCGACATCGACGCCCGGCCCCGGGCCGGCGCCGCGCCCTTGCAGCTCGGCCTGCAGTGGCAGGGCGAGCCGCTGCTGCTGCGCAGCGAGGCGACGCTCTGCCATGACCTGAAGAGCGGCCACCCTTACCCCTGGCGCATCAGCGTCACGCTGGCCGGACGCGTCTTCCATGGCTGCGGTGGGGAACCCGCCGCGCTGCTGCAGGCCAGCGCCTGGCAGGCCGGCGACGCCGTGCGCGAGCTGCGCTTCGAGAGCGACGGCCGCTTCAGCGCGCAGCTGGCCTGCAACCGCCTGCAGGGCCGCTACCGCATCGAGGCCGGCGCACTCAGCCTGATGCCGGGGCCGATGACGCGGCGCGCCTGCTGGGGCGATGGCCCCCAGGCCGCCGAGAACCGCGTGCTTGAGCAGCTGCCGCGCGTCTGGGCCTTCGACCTCGATGCCCAGGGGCGCCTGCAGCTGCGACAGACCGACGGCGCGCTGCTGACGCTCGAAGCGCTGGCTTCAACGCGCTGAACCGGCGCCAAACGGGCGCTGAACGTCTGCTGAACGTGCGCTGAACGTGCGCTGAACGGGCGCTGAACGTGCGCTATTGCCGCCCGTGCCCCCAGGGCGCGGGGGGTCGGGCGGGGGCAGCGCTTTCGACAATGGCGGCCTTCGTTCAACAAGCCGTCACCGCCATGCGCCCGACCCTGATCGCCCTTGCCCTCACCGCCGCCGCCGCCCTGCCGGCCCAGGCCCTGACCGTGTTCAGCGACGACTTCGAGACCGGCGTCAAGGGCGGCAACGTCACGCCCACCGGCTGGACGGTCAGCGACGGCTCGGTGGACGTGGTCTACCCCGGCTGGTTCGGCGGCCTGTGCCTGAGCAGCGGCCGTTGCGTCGACCTCGACGGCTCGACCGGCAATGCCGGCGTGCTCTCGCAGTCCCTGAACCTGAACGCCGGCTGGACCTACACGCTGAGCTTCGACATCGCCGGCAACCGCCGCAACGCCGGCAGCGAGACGGTGCTGGTCAGCTTCGGCAGCGCCAGCAGCACGCTGACCCTGGCCAACGCCGCCGCCAACGCGCCCTGGCAGAGCGCCAGCCTGGTCTTCACCCCGGTGGCCAGCGGCAACTTCAGCTTCAGCTTCGCCAACGCCGGCGGCGACAACCAGGGCGCCATGCTCGACAACGTGCGCGTCAGCGCCGTGCCCGAGCCCGCCAGCATGGCGCTGATGGGTGCCGGCCTGCTGGCCATCGGCGCGTTCAAGCGCCGCCGCGCTGCCTGAAGCGGCCAGCCTCGACCGACAAAGCCCGCCGCGTGCGGGCTTTTTTTCGGACTTTCAAACCGTCAGCGGCACCGCGCGGCCACGCACGGCCGAGGGCGCGACCAGCTGCGGGGTCTGCGTGTAGCCGAGCTGCCGCAGTTCCTGGCGCACGCCGCGCACCAGTTGCTCGAAGCTGAGCGTCTGCTGCTGGCGGCGCGCGGCGCGCAGGCGCTTGACCAGGCTGTAGGTGAAGGCGCCGTGATGGATCGGGCCGTGCTCGTACTCGTGCGCGAACTCGGCGTCCTCGCAGGCGTAGAGCAGGGTCGGCATGTAGGGGCCGAGGTGCTGGTACTGGGCGGCGAGCTTGCGCTGCGCCGCGCGGCTGCCGTCGGCGCGCAGCACCTGGGCCAGGCCCATGCGGTGCGTGGGGCTGAGCAGTTCGCCGCCGCCGCGTCGGGCATGGCGTGCGGCGAACTCGGCGGCCGGCGACGCAAACGCCCGGGGCAGCCACATCTCGCGCTCGGCGTCCCAGCGCAGCATGCGGTGGCGCACATCGTCGGGCGGGTTGAGGCCGCGCACGCGCTGGCTGCCGGCGCGCGTCAGCCCGCCGCTGTGGCAGCAGTCGAACAGCGCCAGGAAATTGAGCTCGTAGGGCAGCTGCGCGTAGAGGCGCGCGAACTGCTGGTCATTGAAGGCGCGACCGCGCGTCCAGTCGAAGTCATGCGGCACCAGGCTCTCGTGCACCGCCTCGACATGCTGGCCGTCGCCGCCATACACCGGCACCTGGGCGCCGTGTCCCGAGTAGTAGAAGACGCAGCTGTCGCCGGGCCGGGCGCCGTCCACCAGCCAGTCGAGCCGCTCGACCAGTGCGTCGGCGCTGGCCCGGTGGTTGAGCACCATGCGGATCTCGTCGGCCGCGAAGCCCGACTCCTGCAGCAGCGCGCTGAGCAGCCAGGCGTCGTTCACACAGCCGCGCAGCGGGGCGGTGTTGGGGTCCAGGTACTCGTTGATGCCGACCAGCAGCGCGCGGCGGCGCGGTGCGCGGGCGCGGTCCACGGCCGGGGCCGGAGGCGCGGCGCGACGGCCGGCTTGCACCCGCAGCGCGCTGGCGCGGCGCAGGTAGTCGGTGGCCTCGTGCTGCAGCGGCGCGTCGCTTTCGAAGGGCAGGTCGAGGCGCTGGAAACGCGCGTCGCGCAGCGGCAGCGGCTCGGTGAAGACGCGGTCGTGCGGGTTGTAGAGCTGCGTCATGCGGCGCACGCCCGGCGGCACGGCCAGGCGGCCACCGAAGCAGGGGCGCACCGCGTCGTGACCGAGCTGCGAGCCCAGCACCACCAGGTGCAGCTGATGGGCGGCGTCGCGTGTGTCCTCGTGCAGCAGGGTGTCGAGCGCCACCAGCGAACCCAAGCTGTGGGCCACCAGCATCTGCGGCCGGTGCGTGCGCAAGCCCTCGGCCAGCAGCGCGCGCGCGGCGGCGCGCACGGCGGGTTGGCCGACCCACTCCAGCACCATGCCGGCCGTGCGCTCGTAGGCCTCGCCCCGCCAGGCCTTGGCGGTGCCGGCGGCCTGCTGTTGCTCGCGCGGCCGCAGCCACTGGCCCATCAGCAGGGCCAGCGCGCGCGCGGTCTGCACCGGACCCAGGCGTGTGGCGGCGAACGGAGCGTCGAGGGGGCAGAAGGCGATGTCGTGGCCGGTGCCGAGTGCCTCGGCCAGGGCGTCCTTCCAGCCGGCTTCCCAGGCGCCGCCGGCCGGGTGGCCGGCCACGCCGTGCACGCAGAGGATGCGCATCAGTCCAGGCCTCCGGGGGCTGCGGTCTTGCCCGCGCCGGCCACGCAGCGCGCGGCCTGACAGCGCGCGCCGGGGTCGATCTGCATGGCGCAATGGCTGACGCGGCCCGCCTGTTCCCGGCGCCGTGCTGCCGCGTGCTCGCGCACCAGCGCCTGCAGTCTTGCCGGGTCCTTCACCTGCGCGGGCGCGTAGGGCAGGTAGTGCTCCGGGCCGCCGCAGGCACGTTCGCCCAAGCCCAGGCTGGCGCAGTCGGCGTCGGTGCGGCAGGCCGGCGTGCCGATGGCGCGCTCGATGGCCTCGCGCAGCGGTACCGAGGCCGGCGGCGCGTCGGCGCGCGCCAGCGTGCCCAGCATCGTCAGCAGAACCGCCAGGCTGAGACGCGGTAGCGCGGCGCGCAGCTCGCTGCGCATTTCGGTACGCAACTCAGTGCGCATCTCAGTGCGCATTTCAATGCAATCGCTCGACCTTGAACCCTTGCGCGGTCAGCAGCTTGGGCAGCGCCTGCGGGCCGGTCATGTGCAACAGGCCCACCGCCGCCAGCACCGGCCGGCCCTTGCCGTGCTCCTCGGCGATGCGCTGCGCCAGATGCGGATTGCGTTCGTCGTTGAGGCGCCGGTAGAAGTCCAGCTCCTCGGCGCTGGGCGTGCAGGCACAGAGCTTGGCGGGGTCGGACAGCGCGGCCAGGTCGCCGCGCTCCCAGGCGCTGCTCAGGCGCAGCAGCGAGCCGCGTGACTCGGCGCTCTCCAGCGCGTCAAGGTTGTTGCGCAGCAGCCAGCGCGCCTTCTGGGCGTCCTGCGGCAGCAGCAGCGCCATCTGCGAGGCCACCGATTCGAGGCTGACCACGCTGCGCTGCAGCGCTTTGGCGGTGCCCAGCAGCATGCCCTCCTGCGCGAAGGCCGGATCCAGCCCGTCGCGTCGGCCGGCCAGGCTGACGTAGGTGATGGCCTGCATCACCGGGTGGAAGCCGGCCAGCGCGCCGCGCGGCAGGCAGGCGGCGTCGGCCTGCGCGTCCAGGCGCTGCTGCTCGGCGGGCGTGAGCACGAGCGCCGCGGCGCGCTGCTGCGCGGCCTGCATCTCCTGCCCCAGGGTCGGGCTGCTGAGGTCGATCTCCACCGCCACCACCTCGGTGCTCTTGAGGGCCTTCTGCAGTTGCGGCCCGGGGAAGGCCCAGGCCATCCTGCCGACGTGCACGGTGCCGTACAGATAGGAGCTGCGGCCGTCCTTGCTGAGGCGCCAGAGTGCGCCGCGGTCCTTGGCGGCGGCCCTGGCCTGCTGCATCTGCTCGGCCGTCGGTGCCTGGGCGGTGGGCGGGCAGTCCTTCGGGGTCTCGGCCGCATGGGCGGCCTGCAGCAGCAGGGCCAGGGACAGGGCAGCAAGGCTTCGCATCCGGTTTCTCCTAAGCGGCGCGCAGGCCGTCGACGATGTTCAGGCGCGCCGCCGCCCAGGCCGGCAGGAAGCCGCCGACCAGGCCCATCACCAGCGCGAACAGCAGCGTTTGTACGGCAATCGCGGGGGTCAGAACGAAACGGAACGCGACCTCCGAAAAAGTCTGGAAGTTGGTGGTGCTCAGGTTCACGCCCTGCATGAAGGAGGCCGCCAGCAGCCCGAGCAGCCCGCCCACCAGTGCCAGCAGCAGGCTTTCGAGCAGGAAGGCCCACAGCACCGCATGGCGGCGGAAGCCCAGCGCGCGCAGCGTGGCGATCTCGCCGGTGCGACTGGCCACCGCGGCGTACATGGTGATCATGGCGCCGACGATGGCGCCGACGCTGAAGATGGCCGACAGCGCCAGGCCCAGCACGTTGATGAAGATCGCCAGCCCGCGGCTCTGCTCCTCGTAGAACTGGCGCTCGGGCTTGAGGTCGAGCGTGAGGCGTGGGTCGGCGGCGGCGCGCTCGA
>JAYRUQ010000030.1:0-33714 GCA_041919015.1 Inhella sp. | reverse complement strand
AGCCCGACCATCTGCTGCGAGAAGAAGGGCAGCCGCTCTTGCAGGGTCTGTGAGGGCGTGTCGTTCGCCACCGCCTGGTAGACGCGGCTGCCGGCCGGCAGGCTGGCATGGCGACGCGGCGGCAGGAAGTCGTTGGCGTGCGCCAGCTCGTGGTACAGCAGGCGGCCCAGCTCGACGCGGATCTCCTCCAGCGGCCGGCCGGCGCGTTCGGTCACCGGGCGCGCCGGCGTGGCATGGCGGTTGTCCTTCACATAGCGCCAGGGGCTGCTGTAGCTGAGCTCCTGGCCGTAGCTTGAGCGCGGGTCGGGCGCCTCGCTCACGCTGTCGCGCTGTTCGGGCGTCAGCCAGAGGTAGCTGGCGTCCAGGTAGATGGCGCCGGTGGCGCTCCAGTAGAAAGAGGGGCGCACCCGGCCGCCGATGACGATGGCGGTGGTGGCGGCCAGCATGCGGCGCAGGTCGCCGCTCTCGTCCTGCTCGCGCAGGAAGCGCTCGAAGACCTCGGCCTGCCAGTCGTGGCTGACGAGCAGGCGCTGCAGGATGCTCTCGACGCTGGGGTTGGCCGAGGCCTGCCCGAGCAGCGGCAGCTCGCCCAGGGTGCAGAGGTTTTCGCCGTTCTTGCGCAGCGCCGGGTTGTAGACGCAGCGCGCCAGCTGCGCGGACCAGGGGCCGTCCTCCAGCCAGGGCAGGACGCGCGTGGCGCGGTTGGCGTCGCCGAACAGCGGGTCGGCCGCCGGCTGCGGCGGCGCCTGGACCAGCAGGCGGAACTCGTCGCTGACGCTGGCGCCGCCGGCCAGGGTGAGCGTGGCGCGCAGCACCAGCAGTTGGTCTTGCGACACCGGGGGCGCCGTCAGCAGCACGCGGGCCGTGCCGGCGTCGCTCAGTTCGACCTCGGGGCCGCTGACGCGTTCCCAGCGCCAACTGGCGCCGCCGAGCTCGGCCTCGCCGTAACCCTGCGGCCAGGCGCGCAGCGACAGCCGGTCGCCGCTCCAGGCGCTGGGCTCGCCGCGCGTCAGCAGGCCGCGCGGCAGATCGTTGGGCGCCACGTTCAGCTCGAAGCTGGCGCTGTGCGAACGGCCCAGGTCGTCGGTGTAGCGCACGGTCGCGCGGTGCGCCCCGGCTTGGCTGGGCGTGACGCTGACCGAGGCCGAGCGTGCCGACAGCGGTGCCAGCGCGCTCGGCCCCTCGAAGCTCCAGCGGATGCGCTGCAGCGTGATCGGGCGACAGCCGACCAGGTGCAGCTCGCTGCTGCGACCCACCACCAGTGGCTCGGCCTCGAAACGCGCCACCGCGCCGCTGACGCACTGCGTCGACAAGGGCGGCAGATCGGCCGGCGGGCCGGACACCGGCGGGTCAGCGCCGCCGCCGCCCCCGCCCCCGCACGCACTCAGCACGACCACCGCCCAAGCGGCCCCCCACTTCACCCTGCGCTGCATCGCTGCTCCCGATCCGACCCGCTCCTATGATGCCCGGTTCGCCCGAAGGATCTGCACCATGACCAGCGAGTCCGCCTTCATCCGCGTGCGCGGCGCGCGCACGCACAACCTGAAGGCCATCGATCTCGACATCCCGAAGCACAAGCTGGTGGTCATCACCGGCCTGTCGGGCTCGGGCAAGAGCAGCCTGGCCTTCGACACCCTGTATGCCGAGGGGCAGCGCCGCTACGTGGAGAGCTTGAGCGCCTATGCGCGCCAGTTCCTGCAGCTGATGGACAAGCCCGAGGTCGACGTCATCGAGGGCCTGTCGCCGGCCATCGCCATCGAGCAGAAGGCCACCAGCCACAACCCGCGCTCCACCGTCGGCACGGTGACCGAGATCCACGACCACCTGCGCCTGCTGTATGCCCGCGCCGGCACACCGGTCTGCCCGGACCACGAGCTGCCGCTGGAGGCGCAATCGGTGAGCCAGATGGTCGACACCGTGCTGGCCTACCCCGAGGGCAGCAAGTTCATGCTGCTGGCGCCGATGGCGCGCCAGAAGAAGGGCGAGTTCGCGCAGGAATTGCAGATGCTGCAGGCGCAGGGTTTCGTGCGCTTCCGCCTCAACGGTCAGGTGCTGGAGGCGAGCGAGCTGCCGCCGCTCAAGAAGAGCGAGAAGCACGACATCGATGTGGTGGTCGACCGCGTCAAGCTGCCGGCCGACAAGCCGAGCCTGCGCCAACGCCTGGCCGAAAGCTTCGAGACCGCGCTGCGCCTGGCCGACGGCCGCGCCATCGCGGTTGGTGTTGATTCCGGCGAAGAGTTGCTGTTCTCCAGCAAGTTCGCCTGTCCGGTGTGCAGCTACGCGCTGGCCGAGTTGGAGCCGCGCCTGTTCAGCTTCAACTCGCCCAGCGGTGCCTGCCCGCAGTGCGAGGGCCTCGGCCAGGTGCTGGGTTTTGATGCCGCGCGTGTGGTGAGCTTTCCCTCACTCAGCCTGGCCAGCGGCGCGGTGAAGGGCTGGGACCGCCGCAACCCCTACACCTTCGGACTGCTCGAGGGCGTGGCCCGGCACTACGGCTTCGACATCGAGACGGCCTTCGAGTCGCTGGCGCCCGAGCACCAGCGCGTGCTGCTGTACGGCAGCGGCGAGACCGAGGTTGAGTTCGTCTACGTCAGCGAGACGGCCAGCGGGCGCAAGCGCAGCGTCAAGCGCGCCCATCCCTTCGAGGGCATCCTCGTGAACCTGGAGCGGCGTTGGCGCGAGACCGACTCGACGGCGGTGCGCGAGGACCTGTCGCGCTACCAGTGCGCCCAACCCTGCCCGCATTGCGCCGGCACGCGGCTGCGCAAAGAGGCGCGTTTCGTGCGCCTGGGTGGCACCCAGGGCAAGGCCCTCTACGAGGTCGAGCGCATGACCCTGGCCGAGGCGCTGGCGCATGTGGAGGGGCTGCGCCTGCACGGCGCCAAGGCCGAGATCGGCGCCAAGGTGCTGCGCGAGATCGGCGCGCGCCTGCACTTCCTCAACGACGTGGGACTGTCCTACCTGAGCCTGGAGCGCAGCGCCGACACCTTGAGCGGCGGCGAGGCGCAGCGCATCCGCCTGGCCAGCCAGATCGGCTCCGGGCTGACCGGCGTGATGTACGTGCTCGACGAACCCTCGATCGGCCTGCACCAGCGCGACAACGACCGGCTGCTGGCCACGCTGCGCCGCCTGCGCGACCTTGGCAATTCGGTGCTGGTGGTCGAGCACGACGAGGACGCCATCCGTGCGGCGGATTTCTGCGTGGACTTGGGACCCGGCGCTGGCGTGCACGGCGGCCAGGTGCTGGCGCAGGGCACGCCCGACGAAGTGGCGGCCAACCCGGCCTCGATCACCGGCCAGTACCTGAGCGGGGTGCGGCGCATCGCCGTGCCGCGTCGGCGCACGCCCCCCAAGGACTGGCTGACCCTGCACAACGCCCATGGCAACAACCTCAAGGGCGTCGAGGTGGCCTTCCCGGTCGGCCTGTTCACCTGCGTCACCGGGGTGTCGGGCTCCGGCAAGAGCACGCTGGTCAACGACACGCTCTACGCCGCGGTGGCCAAGAAGCTCTATGGCAGCCATGCCGAGCCGGCCGCGCACGGCTGGCTCGAAGGCCTGGATGCGTTCGACAAGGTGATCAACGTCGATCAGTCGCCGATCGGCCGCACGCCGCGCAGCAACCCGGCCACCTACACCGGCTTGTTCACGCCGATGCGCGAGCTGTTCGCCGAGCTGCCCACGGCGCGCGAGCGCGGCTACGGTGCCGGACGCTTCAGCTTCAACGTGGCCGGCGGCCGCTGCGAGGCCTGCCAGGGCGACGGGGTGCTGAAGGTCGAGATGCACTTCCTGCCCGACGTCTATGTACCCTGCGACACCTGCCATGGCCGGCGCTACAACCGTGAGACCCTCGAGGTGCTCTACAAGGGCCTGTCGATCGCCGAGGTGCTGGACCTGACGGTCGAGGCCGCCTTCCAGCACTTCAGCGCCGTGCCGGCCCTCGCGCGCAAGCTGCAAACCCTGCTCGACGTCGGACTGGGCTACATCCAGCTCGGGCAGAGCGCCACCACCTTGTCGGGCGGCGAGGCGCAACGCGTCAAGCTGGCGCTGGAGCTGTCCAAGCGCGACACCGGTCGCACCCTCTACATCCTGGACGAACCGACCACCGGCCTGCACTTCGCCGACATCGAGATGCTGCTCAGCGTGCTGCACCAGTTGCGCGATGCGGGCAACACCATCGTCGTCATCGAGCACAACCTCGACGTCATCAAGACCGCCGACTGGCTGATCGACATGGGGCCGGAAGGCGGCGACGGTGGCGGCCGCTTGGTGGCCAGCGGCACGCCCGAGGACGTGGCGGCCAACGCGGCCAGCCACACCGGGCGCTATCTGGCCAGCTTGCTCAAACGCTGAGGGAGGCGCGCCGGCGGCGGCGCAGCAGCAACGCTGTCAGGCCCAGCCCCAGGGTCAACCAGTTGGCCGGCTCGGGCGCCGGGGGGGTGACGGCCGGCAGGGGCGGCAGACCGGGGGGCAGCGGCGGCACGCCACCGATGGGCGGCAAGGCGGGCGGCGTTCCGCCAAGGGTGCCGGGGCCCGGCAGGGGGGGTGAGGCCAACGCCATTGCCGGGGCGCTGGGCGCGGCCGCCTGCACGAAGCTGGTCGGCGCGGTCTCGCCACCGGCGGCCGGCGGTTCGAACAGCAGCGGGGCCTCGGGTTGGGCTTGAGCAAGCGGCGTCACCACCTCGTCCTGGGCCGCACCGGCAACCGGCTTGGGGCCCAGCCGGGTGATGCGACTGACGTTGCGGCACACCGTCGGCACGATCAGGCACTGGCCGTCTTCGCAGTAGACCAGCCCGCGCTCCTGGTGCTGTGGGCTCCATTTGCTGCGCGTGACGCTGCGGCACACGCTGCCGCGGCCGAAATGCATGTCGCGGATCTCGGCGCCGTACTGCGCCTGGCCGCTGATGCTGTCGCGGTGGATGACGGCGATCTCGTCGTAGGCGCGGTCCTTCAAGCGCGCCTTGAGCTTGGCCCGCGTGGCTGCCGGAATGTCTCGGTAGCGATCGACCGCAGCCACCACGTCGCCCATGAAGGGATTCACCCCGGGGCGGTCCCAGGAGCAGTTGGGCAGGGTGGCGGTGGAGGCGCTGGCGGCGAGCACCAACGTGGCAAGCAAGGACATGGCGAGGTTTGACGGTGGTCAAGCGGAAGGCCCGCTCGACGCGATAAGCGGCACTCTATGGAGCGAGGCCCGAACGCCCTGCGCAATCCGTCACACCCTGTCACATTCGCTTCGCCCGACCCCCCGAGTGACGGGGGCGTGCAGCGGTAGCAATGCACGAAAAAAGGCAAACCCGGCCGGGGCCGGGTTTGCTGTTTGCCTGCAACGCCGGCAAAAGCCGGCGAATGCGCTTACTTCAGATGGCTGCTGATCAGCTTGGTCATCTCGAACATGTCGGCCTTTGCCTTGCCGAAGACTTCTTTCAGCTTGGCGTCGGCAATGATGACGCGCTTCTGCACGGCGTCCTGCAGCTTGTTCTTCTTGATGTATTCCCACACCTTCTTGGTGATCTCGGTGCGGGGCAGGGCCTTGTCGCCAACGATGGCGGCCAGCGCGGCGCTCGGGGTCAGCGCCTTCATGAAGGCGGCGTTGGGCGTGCGCTTCTTGGCCGGAGCGGCCTTCTTGGCGGGCGCAGCGGCCTTCTTCGCAGCCGGGGCCGCCTTCTTGGCGGGCGCAGCGGCCTTCTTGGCGGCGGGCGCCGCCTTCTTGGCCGGGGCGGCCTTCTTGGCCGGGGCCGCCTTCTTGGCGGGAGCAGCCTTCTTCGCAGTTGCCATTTCGAATCTCTCCGTGCGTTTGAGGGGGGTTGCCGGGGACGGGTGAAGGCTCTGATTGCGCCTTGCGTTCTCTGCGCTACCCACAGCGGGCGCAATCGTACTGCGCGCCTCTATGAAGACGAAGATTTTTCATAGAGGAATCGATGCTCTCAAACCCTTGGTGTCGCTTCGACGCGGCAGCGCTGCGCTGCACAGCGTACCGGCCGCCGCTTCAGAACACCCCGGGGTAGGCGCCGCCATCGAGCAACAGGTTCTGTCCGGTCAGGTAGCCGGCTTGCGCGCTGCACAGGAAGGCGCAGAACGCACCGAACTCCTCGGCCGTGCCGAAGCGTCGCGCCGGAATGGCCTGCCGACGTGCTTCGACCACCTCGGCCGCATCGCGCTGCTGGCGCGCCGCGCCGGCGGCCAGCGTGGCGCGCAGGCGCTCGGTGTCGAAGGCGCCGGGCAACAGGTTGTTGACGGTGACGTTGCGGGCCGCCAGCCGGGGGTCGCGCGCCAGCCCGGCCACGAAACCCGTCAGTCCGGCGCGCGCACCGTTGCTCAGGCCCAGCACCTCGATGGGGGCCTTCACGGCGCCCGAGGTGATGTTGACGACGCGACCGAAGCTGCGCTCGGCCATCGCGTCCACGCAGGCGCGCATCAATGCAATCGGCGTCAGCATGTTGGCGCGCACGGCCTGCAGCCAGTTGGCTTCATCCCAGTCGCGGAAATCGCCGGGCGGCGGGCCACCGGCATTGGTGATGAGGAGGTCGACCTGCGGCGCCGCGGCCAGGGCCTCGGCCCGGCCCTCGGGGGTGGTGATGTCGCCGACCACCATGCGCACCTCGACGCCGTGCTGCCGGGCCTCGTCGGCCGTGCGCTGCAGGGCTTCGCGGCCGCGCGCCGTGATGACCAGGTTCACGCCTTCCGCGGCGAGTGCCAGCGCGCAGCCGCGCCCCAGCCCCTTGCTGCCCGCGCAGACCAGCGCCCAGCGCCCGCGAATGCCCATCTCCATGGTCGACCCCATCCAGAAGAACGGCGGTCAGTATGGCCGCCGACGCTCAGGACTTCGGCGCCGCGATCTTTGGCGCGGTCTTCACGCTGATCAGCATGGTGGCCGCCAGGATCGCCACTACTGCCCCGAGGCTGACCAGCACCGGGATCTTGACGATGTCGATCAGCAGCATCTTGCTGCCGATGAAGACCAGGATGATGGCCAGGCCGTAGCTCAGCAGGTGGAATTTGCTGGCCACGGCGGCGAGCAGGAAGTACATGGCGCGCAGGCCGAGGATGGCGAAGACATTGCTCGTCAGCACGATGAAGGGATCGGTCGTGATGGCGAAGATGGCCGGGATCGAGTCGACCGCGAAGATCACGTCGGTCACGCCGACCAGGCAGATCACGAGCAGCAGCGGCGTGGCGATGCGCCGACCGTTCTCGACGGTGAAGAAGTTCTCGCCGTCGAAGCGCTTGCTCACGGGCATCAGCCGGCGCAGCAGCTTGAGCGCCGGATTGCTCTCCAGGTCAGGCTCCTGGCCCGCGGCCCACCACATCTTGATGCCGGTGAGCAGCAGGAAAGCACCGAACAGGTAGAGGATCCAGTGGAACTGCTGCAGCAGCCAGCCGCCGGCCAGGATCATGATCGTGCGCAGCACGATGGCGCCGATGATGCCGATCATCAGCACCCGCTTCTGGTAGGCCGGCGGCACCGCGAAGTAGGTGAAGATCATCAGGAAGACAAAGATGTTGTCGACCGCCAGGCTCTTCTCGATCAGGTAGCCGGTCAGGAATTCGAGCGACTTGGTGTTGGCCAGTTCGGTGTCGCCGGTGCTGTCCCTGACCGCCCACCAGAACAGACCGTTGAAGGCGAAGGACACGGCGACCCAGACCAGCGACCAGTTCACGGCCTCACGAAAGCCCACCTCATGCGCGCCCTGCTTGCGCAGCACCACGAAGTCGATGAACAGGGCCACCACGACGGTGGCGACGAAAAATCCCCAAAGCCAGAGCGGGGCGATGGTTTGCATGCGATGTTTCTCCAGACCAAGACCATGACCGGTCGCCAGGCGGGCGGCCGGGCAAGCGAGTGGGTCTCAAAAGGTCTTGCGGGGACGACCGGCGCAGAGGCCGGTCGGCTGCGGGGCCCGGCCATGCATCGCACGGCGTACTGACGGACCCGACGCCCCGCGTCGGTACCACCGACGCGGGCTGCTACTCCCCTTTCGAGAACACGGATTGTCGTGACCTCGCCCAAGCCCGCAAACACTCCGGGGCTATGCTGGCTGCATGCTGCGCTTCTTCTTTCGCTGGATGTTGCTGGCCGGCGCCCTGCTGCTGGTGGCCAGTTTCTACTCGGGCGTGCAGATCGCCGGTCTGGGCAGCGCGTTGATCGCTGCCGCCGTGCTGGGTCTGTTCAATACCTTGCTGCGTCCGCTGCTGGTGTTGCTGACGCTGCCGGTGACCCTGCTCACGCTCGGCCTCTTCCTGTTCGTCATCAACGCCGCCATGTTCTGGCTGGCCGCCAAGACCCTGGATGGCTTCAACGTCAACGGCTTCGGTGCGGCGCTGATCGGTTCGCTGATCTACAGCGCACTGGGGCTGCTGGTCGACCTGCTGACCCGGAAAGCCTGATCACTCGCCGGGCGGCAGCTCGGCGTTCGGGTACATCTCGCGAAACATCGCGCGCCGCTCGGTGAGCAGGGTGCGCAGCCGCGCATCGAGCACCGCCACGTCGATCTGGTCGGCGCCCTTCAGTCCGCGTGCCTGGCGCAGTCCGGCGCGCAGGCGGTCGATGGCGCCGCGCAGGTCGCCGCGTGCCGCATGCACTTCGGCCTGGGCACGCATGGCGCGCAGCGGCTGCCCCTGCAGCTCCCAGAGCCTGGCGCTGCGCAGCCAGGCGCCGGCATCGCGCGGCTGCAGCGCCAGATGGGTCTGCAGCGCCTCCAGCACCCGCAAGCGGTCGCGCAGCGGCGCGCCGGGCGCCGCCGCGGCCTGTGCGTGGGCCAGCAGCAGCGCGCGCTCGGCCCGGGCCGGCAGCTCGCCCAGCAAGGCCTGGGCCGAGGCACCGTCGCCCGCCAGCGCCGCCCCTTCGGCGCGCAGCAGGGTGAGCAGTTGGTCCACCTCGGCGCGCTCGGCCTCGGGCAGGTCGGTCAGGTAGCGGCGCGCCGCCAGTGCCGCGGCGTCGCCGCGCTCGCGCTGGCGCACCTTGTAGGCGGCCAGCGCCGCCGTGTAGCGCGCCGCCAGCTGCGGCAGCGCACCGGCGTCGCGCGCCCCGGCATCCAGGCCGACCAGGGTGCCCAGGGTCTCGGCGCGCTCGTCCATCAGCACGCGGGCACGCGCCGCCATCAGGCTGTGCAGGGCCAATCCGGCCGGCGGCAGCTCGGTGCCGGCCAGGCTGATGCGCTGGCGCGACTCGCCGATGCGTTCGCTGGTCAGCGGGTGCGAGCGCAGGTAGGGGAAGGCGCCCGAGTCCATCAGCCGGTTGGCCAGGTCGAGGCGCTCGAACATGCGCACCATGCCCGAGGGCTGAAAGCCGGCCTCGGCCAGCACCGCGTGGCCGACCCGATCGGCCTCGCGTTCCATGTCGCGGCTGAAGCGCAGCTGCTGCTGCTGGGCGGCGGCCTGCGCGGCGTAGATGACGCCGATGCCGCCATCCACCGAGCCGGTGGCCGAGGCCGCCAGCACACCCAGCAGCAGGCCGAGGATGTTGATGGCGGTGTTCTTGCCCTCGCCGGCCACGCCGCGCGCGATATGGCGCTGGGTGACGTGGCTGAGCTCGTGCGCCATCACCGAGGCCAGCTCGTCGCGCTGCGCGGTCATGGCGATCAGGCCCAGGTTGAACATGAAGTAGCCGCCCGGCCAGGCCGAGGCGTTGATGGCGCGCTCGCGGATCAGCAAGGTCTCCCAGGCGAAGCGCTCGCCCAACTCCTCGCTGATGTGACCCTGGGCGCGCGAGGCGCGCATCAGCGGCTGCCAGAGCGACTCGACGTAGGCCTGCAGCAGCGGGTCGTCGAGCACCGCGGGGTCGCTGCGCACCTGCGACATGATCCAGTCGCCGTAGCGACGCTCCTCGCCCAGCGGCACGACCTCGGACACCGAATCGCCCAGGGTGGGCAGGTTGATGGCGGGGGCCGGGCTCTGCGCGCGCGGCGCGCCGGCCGTGCTCAGGGCCAGCGTGAGCGCCACCAGGGGGCGCAGCGGAAATCGTCGGGGCATCAGGGCATCTCGGGGAACGCGTTGCCTATCATGCCCGGCCCTTGTATCCGCTTCATTGCTGCCGACCATGACCCCGCCGCTGACCCACTTCGACAACGCCGGCCAGGCGCATATGGTGGATGTGGGCGGCAAGGAGCCCACGCAGCGCGTGGCGCGGGCCGAAGGGCGCATCCGCATGCAGCCGGCCACGCAGGCGTTGGTGCGCCAGGGGCAGGCGGCCAAGGGCGATGTGCTGGCGGTGGCCCGCATCGCCGCCATCCAGGGCGCCAAGCGCTGTGCCGATCTGGTGCCCCTGTGCCACCCCTTGCCGCTGACGCGTGTGGCGGTCGAGTTCGAGTTCGAGGAAGCCGACACCGTGCGCTGCACCGCCGAGGTGGCCACCTTCGGTCGCACCGGGGTCGAGATGGAGGCCTTGTGTGCCGTGCAGGTGGGCCTGCTGACCGTCTACGACATGTGCAAGGCGGCCGACAAGCACATGGTCATCGACGCCGTGCGGGTGCTGGAGAAGCGCGGCGGCAAGAGCGGGGATTGGAAGGCCTGAGGCAGTGGGTGGCAACCTATCATCTTCGCCATGAACCCGCCGCCCATCAGCCTGCACGCGCTGCGCAAGGCGCTCGACGCGCTTGCGTCGGCGCGCCGCTATTGGCTGGATGAGCCGCCGGAGTCGGGGCGCAAGCCGCATCTGCGAGCCGGGGTGGTTCAGTCTTTCGAGTTCAGCTATGAATTGGCCGTTCGCTGTCTGCGCCGTGTCCTGATGGAGCGGGCCGCCGTGGCACCGCAGGTGGCCGATCTGTCCTTCAATGACCTGCTGCGTGCCGGCGCCGACGCCGGCCTGTTGGACGACGCACTGGGTTGGCGGCGTTGGCGTGAACTGCGCAACCGCACCAGCCATGCCTACGACGAGGGGCAGGCCCAGTCGATCGCCGAGTCGACGGCCTATTTCCTGCCCGAGGCGGTCAGCTTGTTGCAGCGCTTGGAAGGGGCATTGGCCAGGTGAGCAAGCCAGCGCTGACCGACGCGCACAGGGCGCTGCTGCTGGCCACCGTGCGAACGGTGTTGCCGACAGCGCGGCTGGCGATGTTCGGTTCGCGCGCAACGGGGCGCGCTCGACCGCATTCGGACCTGGATCTCCTGCTTCTGGAGCCCCCCGCGTTGAGCTGGCAGGAGCGCGTGGCGCTGCAGGACGGGCTCGAAGCCAGCGAACTGCCGTTTCGGACCGATGTGGTGGAGTGGTCCTCGCTGTCGCCGGAAATGCGTGATCGCGTGCTGAGCGAGGCGCAAGCGCTCTGAGCGCCCCGTCGCCTTAGAAATCGCGCCAGCCGTAGCGCCCGGTCGAGGGCTGGCACATCCAGCGCTCGGGCTCAAGCTCGCAGGCCTGCAGCCAGGCCGTGCCTTCGCGTGAGCGGAACTCGCGCAGGCGCTCGACCAGGTAGCGGGCCTTGTCGGTCTGGCCCTGGGCGTTGAGGCTCTTGGCCCAGGCGATCAGCAGGCGGGCGTCGATGAGCTGGTGGCCGGTGCGCTGCGCGGCGGCCAGCGCCGCGGCGTCGTGGCCGAGGGCCGTGGCGGCCGCGTAGTCGGCGTGGCGGCCGAACAGCCAGGTGCGCTGGCCGCGCTCGACCCGCTCGGCCAGCGCCTCGTCGGCCGGGCCTGGCGCATAGATGGCCGCCACCTTCTGGTACTCGGCGTAGGCGAACAGGCAGAGCAGCAGCAGCAAGAGGCCGACGGCGCGCGGCCAGCGTGCTGCCGGCAGGCGCGGGCCGCCCTCGGGCGCCAGCGCGATGCCCAGCGCCAGCGCCGTGGGCAGCAGGAAATAGGCGTACCACAGCGGGTACTCGAGCATGCTGTGCAGCCCCACCACCAGCACCAGCATGAGCGCCGCGCGGCGGCGCAGCGCGTCGGCACCGCGTGCCCGCCAGGCCAGGCGCAGGGCCTGCAGAAAGGTTGCCAGCAGCAGGACCAGCACCGCCATGCCGAGCGGCCAGCCCAGCTCCACCAGCAGCTGCAGCGGCAGGTTGTGCGTGTGGTCGAAGAAGGCGATCGGTCGGTCGGGGAAGGGCGTCAGCGTCCAGGCGCGGTTGAACTCGCCCCAGCCGACCCCCGTCCAGGGGTGCATCTGCAGCAGCACCCAGGCGTTCTTCAGGATGGCGATGCGCGAGGGCGAGCCGGCGCCCTCCTGATCGAGCCGGGCCTCGGCGCCGAACACCCCGGCGCCCGACGAGGCCCACAGGTGCAGCAGCCCCCAGGCGGCGGCGGCCATCAAGGGCGTGGCCAGCAGCAGCAGCCGCCAGCGGCCGGGCAGCTCGCGGTCCAGCAGTCCCCACAGCAGCAGCAGCGGCACGCCGAACCACAGGCCGGTGCGCGAGGCCGTGAGCACCACGCCGAACACCAGCAGGAACAGCACCAGCGCGCCTTCGCGTGCGCCCCGTTGGCGACGCACGCCCAGCCAGACCCAGGCCACGGCCGCCATCAGCAGCAGGGTGGCGAGGTGGTTGGGCTGGCGCACATTGCCCACCGCGCGACCGACGAAACCGCTGCGCGCAATCCACTCCCCGTCGGCCCAGTGCGGCACGAAGACCTGCACCAGGCCGAGCGCCAATCCGGCCAGTCCGGTCAGCAGCAGGCCCAGGCCCAGGCCCTCGTCGAGCTCGGTCGCATTGCCGCGTGCCGGCAGGGTCAGCAGCAGCAGCGCGGCCAGCAGGAACACCAGCGCCACGCCGTCCTGCAGGCTGTGCGAGCCGAGCATGGCCAGCCCGGCGGCGAGCGCCAGGCCCAGCGCGGCCAGCAGCGGCGCGCGCGGCGTCCCGGTTCGAAGCAGCCCGGCGTGAGGGCTGACGCACAGCAGGGCCGCCCACAGGCCCAGCGACAGCAGCTGGTTGTAGAGCGTCGAGGCCGGGCTGCGGTGGTAGGCCAGCAGCGTGGGCAACAGGCAGGCCAGCAGCAGCAGCGCGCTGCGCAAATGGGTGAGGGCGGGCATCGATCGGGTCCGGCGCGGGCGTCTGCCGCGCGCGGCATTGTCCAGGGCCGGGGTCAGGGCGCCGGGCAGCGCGGCTCCTTGCCGTCGGCCCAGGCGCGCAGAAAGTCGCGCTGCACCGCGCGACTGCCGCGCTGCACGCTCTTGCCCCACTTCTGTTCCCAGCGCGCCGGCGCGCTGCCGTCGCCGGCCGCCAGCCCGGCCAGCTGACCCAGCACCATCACCTGCTCGCGCAGGGCCTGCGCCTGCGCGTAGCGTTGGGCCGCCAGCACCTCGGCCGCCCGCGTCTGCGTCTGCGCCCAGTCGGCGTGCGCCACGGCTTCGTACAGCGCCAGCAGGGACTGCACATCGGGCGGCAGATCGGGCAGCTCGGCGCGCCAGGCGGCGGCATCCCACAGCCGCCGGGCCAGCGGCGGCTCCAGGAAACCGAGCGTGTAGCCCGCCAGGTAGGACATCTGCATCGCCAACGCCGAATCGTCGTGCGCGATGGCGCGGCGGCGCAGCGCCGCCAGCATCGCCACCGTTTCGGCCAGCGGGGTGTTGCGCACGTACAGGGCCGGCTGCGCCTGGCCCTCGGTCAATGCCAGCGCGGCCTCGTGGGCATCGCGATGCAGGCGTGCCAGCTCGCTGCCCAGCGCGGCCTCGGTCGGCAGCCCGGCGCCCAGGGTCGGTCGGCATTCCAGGGTCGGCAGCAGCGGCAGGCCCAGGGTGACGAGCTGCTTGAGTTGGGCGGCGTTGCGTCCGGCGAAGCGGTGCGAGGGCGCCTGCAGCGCGACCGTGGGGTGGAAGTCCGAGTGCGGCTGGCCCGGGTGCATGCGCAGGAAGGTGCGCAGCATCGCGCTGCCGCCGAGCCGGCGCAGCTGCAGGTCCAGCGGTGTGGCCAGACCCACGCGGCTCAGCTCCGGATGCAGCTTGGACAGGGCCCAGGGCGTGGTCGAAAGCTCGGGCAGCGGCCGCGTGCCGGCCGCAATCACCAGGTCGGCGGTGTTGGTGAGGTAAAGCTCGGTGTGCGGGAACTCCTGCTGCAGCGCCCGCAGCATCTGCGCCAGCAAGGCGTCGGACATCTCGTAGAGGTGGATCCATTGCACGAACAAGCCGTCGGCCGCCAGACGCCGGCGCGCCTGCCCGTAGAACTCCTGCGTGAAGAGACTGGCCACACCGCTCACCCAGGGGTTGGAGGGCTCGGAAATGATCAGGTCGTAGGGTTCGGTCTGGCTGGCCAGGAAGCGCCGCGCGTCGTCGAAATGCACGCGGCTGCGCGGGTCCTGGTAGGCCCGCGCAGTGCGCGCCATGAACCAGCGCGCGGCCTCGTGCATGGTGGGTTCGATCTCCAGGGTGTCGATGCGCTCGATGCGATCCGAAGCCAGCGCCACATGCGTGCTCAGCCCCGAGCCCCAGCCCACCATGGCCACGCGGCGCGGGTTCGGGTGCAGCGCCAACGGCAGCGCGCCGAGCATCAGCATGGTGGGTTCGTCGGCCGTCGGCAGCTGCTCGAAGCCACGCAGCGCGGCGTCGGGCTTGCCATTGGTCGAGATGATCGAGGTGGTGCCGTCGGAGCGCACGCTGACGGTGGCGGTGGCGCCGTCCTTGAAGAAGACGAGCTCGTCGGGTCGCGCCACCGCGTTGCCGTGTCGGAACACGCCGGTGGCCTGCTTGGCACGGTCGGGCAGTCCGACACGCACCACAGCCAGCGCCACGAGCAGCGCCGCCAGGGACGCGAGCACCACCGTGGCCGACCAGCGCCGCGGACTGACGCCGCGCAGCAGCGCCACGCCGACCAGCACATCGAGCACCGCGCAGGCCACCAGCGTCAGGCTGACGCCCAGGGTCGGGATCAGCGCGTGCACGGTCAGCAGCACGCCGAGGATCGCTCCCAGGGTGTTGGCGGCGTAGACGCGGCCGATGGCGCGCTCGCCGGCGCCGGCGCGCAGCAGGCCGGCGGTGAACAGCGGCAAGGTCATGCCGGCCAGGAAGGCTGCGGGCAGCATGACCGCCAGCGCCAGCAAGGCGGTGGCCCAGCGGTACAGCACATAGCCCGGGTCGGTGCGACCGAGCGCCGACATGATCCAGGCCACCGCATCGAAGCTCTGCGCCAGCAGCGGGATCGACAGCAGCGCCGCCACGCCCATCGCCAGCTGCGCCATGCCGGCGTAGCGAATCGGATCGGCGATCGACGCGCCCTTGTGCCGCACCCAGGCGCCGCCCAGCGCCAGCCCGCCGATGAAGGCGGCCAGCATCAGCTCGAAGCCGTGCAGGGTGGTGCCCAGCGCCTGGTTGAGCATCCGCACCCAGCCGATCTCATAGCCGAACGAGGCGGCGCTGGACAGCAAGGTGCCGGCCATGACGATGAGGCCGAGCCGGCGCAAGGACCCCCCGCCCGCCGGCCCGGTCGCGACCGAATCAGCCGGTCGGGCTGCACAGGCCGGGCCGGCCGCCAGCGCGGCACCCGCCGCCACCAGCAGGTTCAGTGCGCCCGCCGCGGCCAGCGCGCCGGGCAGTCCGCCCCAGGGCAGCAGCACGAAGGTCGAGGCCAGCGCGCCGGCCGCCGCGCCCAGGCTGTTGGCGAAGTAGAGGCCGCCGAGCTGCTCGGAGGCATCGCGCTGCGAACCGCGCAGCAGGCCGGCCGCCAGCAGCGGAAAGGTGGCACCCAGCAGCACCGTCTGCGGCGCGATCAGGGCGCCGGCGCTCAGCCAGGCCCAGGAAGCCGCGTGTGCGCCCAGCAGCGGCAGCATGGTGTGTTCGCTGAAGGCGCTGTAGGCCTGGAAGGCGGCATGGAAGCCCAGCCCCGCCAGCCCGATCAGGGCCTCGGCGACCGCGTACACCAGCACCAGCCGACGCCAGCGCAGGGCGAAGCGGCTGGCGCCCCAGGCGCCCAAGGCCATGCCGCCCATGAAGAGCGCCAGCACCAGGGTCTGCGCATGCGCCGCGTGCCCCAGCACCAGGCCGAGGTACTGGGTCCAGATGGACTGGTAGATGAGGGCCGAGAAGCCGGACAGCGCGAACAGCGCCATGAGGGTTCGCAGTCGTGCCGCAGGTCCGAGTCGTTCGTGCATCGTGGCGGTGAAGAAAGTGCAGGGCGGGCCGGGCGCTGCGCGCGGCTTGGCGACACTCGCGCCATGCATGGGCTACTGACGCGGCGACCGGCCTGGATTGTGGGGGCCGCCTTCTTCCTCTCCGGCGCGGCCGCGCTGGTCTACCAGAGCGCCTGGCAGCGCCTGCTGGTGGCCGTGGTGGGAAGCGACCTGGAGTCGGTGACGCTGATCGTCTCGGTCTTCATGGCCGGTCTCGGCCTGGGAGCCTGGCTGGGCGGTTGGCTGGCCGACCGCTGGCCGCGCTCGGGCCTGGGACTGTTCTGCGCCATCGAGGTCGGCATCGGCCTGTTCGGTCTCATCAGCCCGGCCTTGCTGGCGTACGCCGGCCCCGCCTTCGCGCCGCTGGACCGCGGCCTGGGTGCCGGCCTGTGCTTCCTGCTCTTCCTGCCGCCCACGCTGGGCATGGGCGCCACCCTGCCGGTGCTGATCGCGCACAGCGTGCGAAGCGGCGGCATGGGCATCGGCGGCTCCACTGGCACGCTCTATGCCCTCAACACCCTGGGCGCGGCGCTGGGTGCGTTGGCGATGGGCCTGCTGCTGCTGCATTGGGTCAGCGTCCACGAGGCCATCCGGTTGGCGGCGCTGCTCAACGCGCTGGCCGCCGCGGGGGTGGCGTTGTTGCTGCGGCCGAGCGCGCGATGAGCGATCGCCGCCTGGCCGCCCTGCTGTCGTTCGGCGTCGGCCTGCTCAGTCTCAGCCAGGAGATCCTGTGGATGCGCATGCTGGGCTTCGCGCAACAGGGGCACCCCCAGGTCTTCGGCCTGGTGCTGGGGGCTTTTTTGCTCGGCGTCTCCGCTGGCGCCTTCTGGGGCAAGGGGCTGTGCCAGCGTACGGACGCCCTGCGTCCTCTGGCGCGCCGTCAATTGCTGCTGGCGACCGGCTTGGACCTGCTGACCCTGGCCTTGCTGCCGGTCCTGCTGCAGCCCGAACCCCAGGCGCTGACGGCCGTGCTGCTGCTGATCGTGCTGTGCGCGGCGGCCAAGGCCAGCCTGTTCCCGCTCGTGCACCAACTGGGCAGCCGGGGCAGCGAGCAGTCGGCGAACCTCGGTCGCAGCCTGTCCGGCATCTACCTGCTGAACGTCTGCGGCTCGGCGCTGGGACCGCTGCTGACGGGCTACTGGCTGCTCGACCGGCTCGCCGCCGAGTCGGCCTTCGCCGCGGTGGCGCTGGGCACGGCGCTGCTGGCCCTGGTCTGCGGCGGCTCGCGGGTCCCAGGTGCCCTGCTGCTGGGGCTGGCCGGCTGGGCAATGAGCGCGCCGCCCCCTGCGTTGCACGCCGTGGCGCAGAACGTCGGCCTGGGCGAACGCGGCCCGCTGCTGCAAAACCGCCACGGCATCGTCCACACCTCGGACGATCCGCTCGGTGAGATCGTCTACGGCGGCAACGCCTACGACGGTCGCTTCGTGCTCGACATGGCGAACAACAGCAACGGGCTGGACCGCGCCTACCTGATGGCTGTGCTGCACCCCCGGCCGCGGCGCGTGCTGCTCATCGGCCTGGGCGGCGGCGCCTGGCTCAGCGCCATCGCCGGCCTGCCGGGCATCGAGCGCATCGATGTGGTCGAGCTCAACCCGGCCTACCTGCAGCTGATCGCCGAACGGCCGGCCGTGGCGGCGGCGCTGCGCGACCCGCGCGTCCGCGTGCAGGTCGACGACGGCCGGCGCTGGCTGCGCCGTCGCCCCGAGCTGCGCTACGACCTGGTGTTCTCCAACACCAGCTTCCACTGGCGCAGCCATGTCGGGTTGCTGCTGTCGCAGGAGTTCATGCAATTGGTGCGGGCGCGTCTGGCGCCGGGTGGCATCCTGGCCTTCAACACCACCGGCAGCCTGGACGCCCTGCACACCGCGCAGCAGAACTTTGCGCATGCGCTGCGCTACCGCAACTTCGCCTTCGCGTCCGACCTGCCGCTGCAGCGCCAGCCCGGCGCCGAGGCGCTGCTGCGCCGGGCCCGGCTCGGCGGGCAAGCGGCGTTCGGCGATGCCCAGTTCGCACCCGGCCGCGTCGGCCACCGCCTGCTGCACGAGCCGCTGCAACCGGCGCAGGTGCTCACCGCCGGCAAGGCCGTGCAGCTGATTCGAGATGCCGACCCGGTCAACGAATACCGCCACGGCCAGGCACCGCTGTTCGGCGCCCTGAACGGCTGGTTGCCGGCTCGGCCCTAATCCGCGTCGCAGGCCCGGGGGGCCAGGCTGCGGTCGAAGTCGCCGAAATGCGCGGTGATGCGCGGGCCGGGGCGCCAGTCGGGCGCACCCAGGTCGGCGTGCGACACCGGGTCGTCCATCTTCAGGCCGGCGTGGCCCAGCAGCGTCGGAAACAGCGCCAACGCGCTGACCGGCTGCTGCTGGCGCGCCTCCAGCAGCGCCCAGCGTGCCGGGTGGCGCGCCTTCCAACCCGTTGAGGCCCACATCAGCAGCGGCACGCGGTAGTTGGCGATCGACGCAAAGCCATGGCCGCCGCGCGGGCAGCGGCCGTCAAACAGGGTCTCGCCGTGGTCGGGCATGTAGCTGAGGTGGGCGTCGGCCGCCGAGGCCTGCAGACGGGCCACGGCGCCGTCGAGCACCTCGTCGGTGTGGTGCAGGCTGTTGTCGTAGGCGTTCACCAACTCCTCGAAACGCTCCTTGCGCCAGATGTTGGGCGGGTCGCCGCGCTGCAGGGCGGGGCGGAAGGGCTCGGCGCCCAGCGGGTAGCGATTGGCGTAGTGCAGATGGCTGCCCAGGGTGTGCAGCACGATGAACACCCGCGGCTCGCGGCGCGCCAGCACCTGCTCCAGCAGCGGCAGCAGCTCGCCGTCCAGCGCCGTCTGGCCGCGGTAGTCGGAGCGGCTCAGGAAGCGCCGTTCATGCGCCTCGGCGGCCATCACGGCGACGGGTGTCTCGTGCGGGCCGGCACTGCCCTGCGTGCTCAACCAGTAGGTCTTGAAGCCGGCCTGGCGGAAGGCCGACACCACCGAACCCTCGGTGCGCATGCCCAGCACCTGCTCGGGGGGGCGGCGCGTCAACATCAGTGACACCGACTCGCGCGTCGCCGAGGCGGCCGACACGGCGTCGCGAAACACCAGCAGCTCGGCGCGGCGTGCCTGCAGCCGCGGCGTGGTGGCGCGCGCCGCGCCGTAGAGCTGCCAGCGATCGGCGCGCGAGGCCTCGCCGATGACCATCACCACCACCTGCGGTGGCGCGTCGGGCGGCAGGGCGTCGCCCGCTTGCAGCCGGAAACGGTGCGCGCCGGCCATCTCGGCGTGCCGGCGCGCGGCCTCGCGGTGCTCGGCCCAGCGCAGCAGGCGTTGCGGCAGGCCCCAGGGATAGCTCATCTCCAGGTGGGTGACGAAGCCCGGTTGTTGCAGGTCCATCGCATGCTGGATGGGCAGCGGCGCCGCGCCGAACTCGGCCTCCACCGGGTCTGGCAGTCGCGTCGCCAGCCAGTGGCCCAGAGCCTGCGGCAGCAGCACGGCGCTGGCCAGTGCAGCCAGCAAGCCGCGCGCACGCACCGACAGCCCCCAACTCGGTTCTCCCCAGCGCCGGAACGTCCAGGCCAGCAGCAAGGCCCAGGCCAGCAGCAAGGCCAGGTACAGCAGGGCGTCAGCGCCGATGAAGCTGCTCAGCTCTTCCCAATGGGTCTCGGCCACCACCGCGTAGACGTGTGCGCCGCTGGGTACGCCGAAGTGCGCCACATAAAGCGCCTCGGCCGGCGCCAACAGGGCCAGCGGGGCCAGCAGCCAGCGCGCCCTTCGCGCTTGACCCACCATGGCCCAGCACGCGCACAGCCCGGCCAGGGTCAGCAGCAGCGGGCTGCTGGTCCAGCCGGCCAGCGCGTCGGCGGGCGAGACCGCGTGGAGTGGGTGCCGCCACTGCATCCAGGCCGGACTCAGCAGCGCCAACAGGGGCAGGCACAGCGCGACCCAGCGGGCACCAAGCCGCAAAGAGAAGGCTGCGTGCATGGATCGGATCAGCCAAAAAGAAACAGCGGGGGCAGAGCCCCCGCTGTTCGTCGATCTGAAGGATCAGATCATCAGGTCGTGCCACCCTTCGGGTAGAACTTGGCCGGGATCGAGCCGCTGACCTTGGAGGTGCACGAGGCGCCTGCCACGCAAGTCACGGTGTAGACCACGTTCTTGCCGTCGACGTCGGCATTGCCGGTGCCCTGCATCACGATGGTGACGGTGGCTTCGGTCTCGCTCGTCGAGGCCACGGTGACCGAGGCGACGTTCTTGCCCTTGATGTCGGCGGCAGCGGCCATGCCGAAGGTCGCGTTGTCCTTGGCCACGGTGTGCAGTTCGCCGGCATTGAAGGCCAGTTGCACGTTGCGGATGGCGGTGGCGGCGAGCGAGGAGGCCTCGCTGATCTTCGCCTTGGTGGTGTAGTCCTGGTAGGCGGGCAGTGCCACGGCGGCCAGGATGCCGATGATCGCGACGACGATCATCAGTTCGATGAGGGTGAAACCTTGTTGAATGCGCTTCATACGGAAACTCCTGAGTGGACGGGATGGGGTTGCGGACATCCCCTCAAATGCAGGGGGCGTGCCAGCTTGATTCTGCAGGGCTTTCGTGAAGCGATTCACGCTGGTTGACCCCGAGACTGACACTTTCTGTCAGAAGCTGTCGCAACGCGGCCGACGAATCTCGTCAGCGGAATTGAACGGGGAGTTGGCCGAACCAGCGTTTGGCTGATTCACGCGCCTTCGCGCATGCGGTTCGTCGATGCGGCTCGCCTCAACTGGACGGTGCATACGTCGGCACGCGGGGAAGGTGCGCCAAGTCTGTGGGGGTCAAAAGCGTCGCGGGTGGTCGGCGCGGACCATGCCGGGCGCAGCGCGAGGACCGAATGGCTTGCGGGCCAAGACGCGCGGCGCGAAAAGGGGGCGCCCAAAAAGAAACAGCGGGGGCAGAGCCCCCGCTGTTCGTCGATCTGAAGGATCAGATCATCAGGTCGTGCCACCCTT
Source organism: Inhella sp. (assembly GCA_041919015.1). Lineage (GTDB taxonomy): Bacteria > Pseudomonadota > Gammaproteobacteria > Burkholderiales > Burkholderiaceae_C > Inhella. The sequence continues at coordinate 12,753 of JAYRUQ010000030.1, read as the reverse complement.
CGGGTAGAACTTGGCCGGGACCGAGCCGCTGACCTTGGTGGTGCAGGAGGCGCCCTGTACACAGGTCACGGTGTAGACCACGTTCTTGCCGTCGACATCGGCGTTGCCGGTGCCCTGCATCACGATGGTGATCGTGGCTTCGGTCTCGCTGACCGACGCGACGGTGACCGAGGCGACGTTCTTGCCCTTGATGTCGGCGGCAGCGGCCATGCCGAAGGTCGCGTTGTCCTTGGCCACGGTGTGCAGATCGCCGGCGTTGAAGGCCAGCTGCACGTTGCGGATGGCGGTGGTGGCGAGCGAGGAAGCCTCGCTGATCTTCGCCTTGGTGGTGTAGTCCTGGTAGGCGGGCAGTGCCACGGCGGCCAGGATGCCGATGATCGCGACGACGATCATCAGTTCGATAAGGGTGAAACCCTGTTGAACGCGCTTCATGCGGAAACTCCTTCGGGGAGAGATGGGGGTCACGGACATCCCACGTTTGCAGGGGGCGTGCCAACCTGATTCTGCGGCGATTCCGTGATCGAGTTCACGCTGGAAGTCCCTCGGACTGACGTTCTGCGTCAGGCGGCACAAGGTCAAGGCCGACGCAATCCGTCAATTCAGCTGAAAGCACTGGCCGCCCAGCAGCGGCTGCAGCGGCCGGGTCAGTCCCTGCAGCCCCTGCATGACGGCGCGCAGTTCGCCCGGCTTGATGTGGGTGAGCCAGACCTGGGCCTGGGCCTGGTCGAAATGCATCAGCTCGGCGCGCAGCGAGCGCGGGCAGTGGTGCTGCGCCAGGCCGGCCAGCTCGGCCTCGTCGTCGCTGAAGGCGGTCTCGATGACCAGGTGACTGACGGACAGCTCGCGCAGGCGCTGCCAGAGCAGCGGGTTGGGCCCGGTGTCGCCGCTGAAGATCCACCAGCGCTCCTCGCCGAGGTGGCGTACCGCGAAGCCGCAGGCCGGAACGGTGTGGCGCGCCGGCAGCACCTCGACGACACGCGCGCCCAGGCGCAGGCGCTCGCCCACGGCAATGGGGCGCAGCTGCAGGGCCGGTTCCTCGGGGCTGGGCAGGCGGGTGAAGTCGGGCCAGATGACGCCGTTGAACAGGTGCTGGCGCAGGGCTTCGAGCGTTTCGGGCAGGCCGTAGACCTGCATCGGGCCGCGCCCGGCGGCGCGGCGGCGGCGCATCACGGCGTCGGCCAGCAGCGGGATGCCCAGCACGTGGTCGAGGTGCGAGTGGCTGAGCAGCACGGCGTCGATGCGCGTCAGCTCGTCCAGGCTCAGGTCGCCCACGCCGGTGCCGGCGTCGATCAGCACCGAGGCATCGAGCAGGAAGGCGGTGGTGTGGCAGCCGGCGGCAATGGCGCCGCTGCAGCCGAGGACGCGAACACTCACGGAAGGCATGGGCCCGCAGGGGCCGGAGCAGTCAGGCCGACGACTTTAGGGCCGATGCCCGGTTCGTCCAGTGCAAAACTCGACAAGCGGGGGAGATTGGCGTTGCCCAGGGCCCGCAGCGTGACGGCGATCACACGACCGTCACGCCGTCAGCGCCTCACTGCTGCATGAATTGCATCTGCGTGCCAGCCAGCTCGATGACGTCGCCATGCTTGAGCGGCACCGCCTCGTTGCCCAGCGGGGCGCCGTTGATCGACGGCCGAGCGGGGCCTTCGACATGCGAGAACACATAGCCGGTGGGGCGCTTGGTGATGGAGGCGACCTGCACGCCGGGCTTGCCGACGGTGGTGACGACCTTGGTCAGCGGCACTTCGCGGCCGGCCGCTGCGCCGTTGACGACACGGATGCTGGCCGGACCGACGGCCACCGGCGCCTGAGACGGCGCGCTGAAGCTGCCGAAATGGCTCGGTGATTGCAGGGCCGGGGCTGGCGCAGCCACGCCGGGCAGCGCCTGACCGGGCCGGAAGATCATGGTCTTTTCGTAGTCCTGGTGCTCGTCGGCCAGGAACTTGACCTTGTACTTGCCGATCTCGATGACGTCGTTGGCGCGCAGCTGCTGCTTCTTGATCGCCTTGCCGTTGATGTAGGTGCCGTTGGTGGAGTTCAGGTCCTCGATGAAGACCTCGGCGCCGATCATCTGCAGCACGGCGTGCTCGCCGCTGACCGCCAGGTTGTCGATCACGATGTCGTTGTACGGACGACGGCCAAGCGTGGTCTTGTCCTTCGTGAGTTGGACTTCCTTGATCACCACGCCGTCGAGCGACAACACCAGTTTGGCCATCGGGACCTCGTTATTTGGTTTTTGCCATGCGCATCAGCGCCGTCCCAGCCCCCACCAGGGCTTGCTCGGAGCGGAGCCGCTTCGACCCCCACCGACGCGCGCCAGGACGGCGGTGATGTTATCCCGGCCACCGCGCTCGTTCGCGGCATTGACCAGGGCTTGTGACAGTGAGACCAGATCGGCAGCGCCGTCGTTGTTGCTTTGGCACAGCGCCAGCAGGTCGGCGTCGCTCACCATATCGGACAGTCCGTCGGAGCACAGCAGCAGCAGATCGCCGTCCTGCAGCGCATGGGCATGGCATTCCAGCTCGACCTGCGGCTCCACGCCGACGGCGCGCGTGACCAGGTTCTTGTGGGCGGCGAACTGTGCCTGCTCGGGCGTGATCAGTCCGGCGTCGAGCTGCTCCTGAAGCAGCGAGTGGTCGCGGGTCAGCTGCTCGATGCGTCCGGCGCGGATGCGGTAGGCGCGCGAGTCGCCGATGTGGCCCAGGCACACCCCCTCGGGGCGGAACACCGCCAGCACCAGGGTGGTGCCCATGCCCGCGTAGCGCGGGTTGTCCTGCGCCGAGTCGAAGATGGCGCGATTGGCGTTGTCGACGCAGATCGTCATGGCCTGCTGCACGGCGGCGGGGGGGGCGCCATCGGCCTCGGCCAGCCAGCGGCCGAGCTCGTCGCGCAGGAAGCTGGTCAGCATCTGGCTGGCCACCTCGCCGGCGTTGTAGCCCCCCATGCCATCGGCCAGCACGGCCAGGCCCGAGGCGGGCACGAGGGCAAAGGCGTCCTCGTTGTTGCTGCGCGCGCGACCGACGTCGGTGAGGCCGTGCAACTGGAGTGGGTAGGGCAGCTTCATGACGTGGGCTCGATGCGCTGCGTGGCCGAGAAGGGATCAAGATCGGCGACGGCGCCGCCGGCCGGGAGGGGCGCCACGCCGGGTGTGGCCGGGCCGTCGCCCTCCTGCACCTGGGACAGCACCGCCTCGAGGTCCTGGGCCAGGTCCTCGCCGTTGGCGTAGCGCAGTTCGGGGCGCTTCTCCAGCGCCAGCGCCAGCACCATGGCCAGCGCCTCGGGCAGGCCGGGGCGCAGCTCGCGCACATCGGTGGCCTTGACGTTGGCGATCTCGTACATCAGGCGAGCCATGCTCTCGCTCTGGTGCGGCAGGCGGCCGGTCAGCAGCTGGTAGATGACGGCGCCCAGCGCGTAGAGGTCGGAGCGGCCGTCGACCCGCTGGCCGGCCAGTTGCTCGGGCGCCATGTAGCTGGGCGTGCCGAGCACCAGACCGGTGCGGGTGCGGCTGCCGTCGGCCATGCGGGCGATGCCGAAGTCCATGATGCGCACCGCGCCGCTGGCGGGGTCGAGCATGATGTTGGCGGGCTTGATGTCGCGGTGCACCACGCCCTGGCTGTGCGCGTGCTGCAAGGCGCGCGCCACGCGCACGCCGATGCCCAGCACCAGACCGACCGGCAGCAACTGGCCCTGCTGGGTGAAGTGGCTGAGGTCGTGGCCCTGCACCAGTTCCATCACCATCCAGGCGTCGCCCTGGACCGTGGTGCCGAAATCGAACACGCGCAGGATGTCGGGGTGCGTCAGCGCGCGCGCAGCCTGGGCCTCGCGCAGGAAGCGCGCGCGCGCCTCGGCCAGATCGCCGGGGCCCAGTTCGGCGGACAGCAGCAGGCGCTTGACGGCGACGCGCTCGCCGTTGCGGCGGTCGAGCGCAGCGTGCACCACCGCCATGGCGCCGCGCCCCAGTTCCTCCTGCAGCTCAAGGTAGTCGGGCACGTCGCCGGCCACCTGGCGCACGCCGCCCTTGTCGTGCGGCTGGGTGGACAGGGGCTGGGTCGACAGCGCCTGCGTGGTGGCCATGCCGCGCGTCAGCGTGGAGGCTGCGTCGACCGGCACAGCGGCGGGCGCAGCGCCGACCAGACGTTTGAGGCGGTCGAGCAGGCCCAAGCGCTTTACCCCGCCACCTTGGCGGCCAGCGCGCGGCGCTGGAACCACAGGCCCAGCACCCAGACCAGCAGTGCACCGCCCGCTCCCGCCGCCCAACCCAGCCAGCGCTCGGACGTTCCCAACCAGGGCGCGAGCAGCGGGTCGCCGACCGCCAGCGTGCCGGCGATCCAGCCCAGCAGCATGGCGCCGGCGGTGATGATGACCGGGAAGCGGTCCATCAGTTTGATGACCAGTTGGCTGCCCCAGACGATGATGGGGATCGAGACGAGCAGGCCGAACACCACCAGACTCATCTGGTGGCCGGGGGCGGCCGACTCTGCGGCGCCGGCAATGCCGATCACGTTGTCCAGGCTCATCACGAAGTCGGCCACGATGACGGTTTTCACCGCCGCCCACAATTTGTCACTGGCCTGGATGTTGCCATGCGCGTCGTCGTCCTCGGGCAGCAGCAGCTTGACGCCGATCCAGACCAGCAGCAGCGCACCGATCAGCTTGAGCGCCGGCAGCTTGAGCAGGCTGATGGCGAAGAAGATCAGCACCACACGCAGCACGATGGCGCCGGCCGTGCCCCAGAAGATGCCCTGGCGGCGCAGCTCGGGCGGCAGGCGTCGGCAGGCCAGCGCGATGACGACCGCGTTGTCGCCACCGAGCAGGATGTCGATCATGATGATCTGGCCCACGGCGAGCCAGAAATTGGGGTCGGAAAGCCAATCCATCAAAAACAAAGGGGGCCGCAGCCCCCGTTGGTGAAATCAATCGCGGGCCCGCATTAGAGCAAGGCCTTGAGCAGCTTGCCCATCTCGCTGGGGTTGCGCGTCACGGTGAAGCCGCACTCCTCCATGATGGCGAGCTTGGCGTCGGCGGTGTCGGCGCCACCGGAGATCAGCGCGCCGGCGTGGCCCATGCGCTTGCCCGCCGGAGCGGTGACGCCGGCGATGAAGCCGACGATGGGCTTCTTCATGTGGTCCTTGCACCAGCGTGCGGCCTCGGCCTCGTCGGGGCCGCCGATCTCGCCGATCATGATCACGGCGTCGGTCTCGGGGTCGTCGTTGAAGGCCTGCATCACGTCGATGTGCTTGAGCCCGTTGATGGGGTCGCCACCGATGCCCACGGCGCTGGACTGCCCCAGGCCGATCTCGGTCAGCTGCGCCACCGCCTCATAGGTGAGCGTGCCGGAGCGCGACACCACGCCGATGCGCCCCTTGCGGTGGATGTGGCCGGGCATGATGCCGATCTTGATCTCGTCGGGCGTGATCAGGCCCGGGCAGTTGGGGCCGAGCAGCAGGGTCTTCTTGCCACCGGCGGCCTCCTTGGCCTTCATCTTGTTGCGCACCACCAGCATGTCGCGCACCGGGATGCCCTCGGTGATGCAGACCACCAGGTCGAGGTCGGCCTCGACGGCTTCCCAGATGGCGGCGGCGGCGCCGGCCGGCGGCACGTAGATCACGCTGACATTGGCGCCCTGCTGATCACGCGCTTCCTTGACCGAGGCGTAGATGGGGATGTCGCTGAACTTCTCGCCGGCCTTCTTCGGGTTGACGCCGGCCACGAAGCAGCTCTTGCCGTTGGCATAGGCCTGGCAGCCCAAGGTGTGGAACTGGCCGGTCTTGCCGGTGATGCCCTGGGTGATGACGCGCGAGTCTTTGTTGATGTAGATGGACATGGTCTGGGTTCCTAGGGCTTATTTCACGGCGGCGACGATCTTGGTCGCCGCCTCGGCCATGGTGTCGGCCGAGATGATGGGCAGGCCCGACTCGGCCAGCATCTTCTTGCCCAGGTCTTCGTTGGTGCCCTTCATGCGAACCACCAGCGGCACCGAGAGGTTGACCGCCTTGCAGGCGGCGATGACGCCGTCGGCGATGGTGTCGCACTTCATGATGCCGCCGAAGATGTTGACCAGGATGCCCTTCACGCTCTTGTTCTTGAGCATGATCTTGAAGGCCTCGGTGACCTTCTCGGCGGTGGCGCCACCGCCCACGTCGAGGAAGTTGGCCGGCTCGCCGCCGAACAGCTTGATGGTGTCCATGGTGGACATGGCCAGACCGGCGCCGTTGACCAGGCAGCCGATGTTGCCGTCCAGCGAGATGTAGGCGAGATCGAACTTGCTGGCCTCGACCTCGGCCGGGTCCTCTTCATCCAGGTCGCGGTAGGCCACGATCTCCGGGTGACGGTAAAGCGCGTTGGCGTCGAAGTTGAACTTGGCGTCCAGCGCAATGATGTTGCCCTTGCCGTCGCGGTTCAGCGGGTTGATCTCGACCAGCGAGGCGTCGGTCTCCATGTAGCAGGTGTAGAGCTTCTGGCAGACGTCGATGAACTGCGCCTTCGAGTCGGCCGGCATGCCGACTCCGGCCGCCAGCTCGTCACCCTGCGCGGCCGTCAGGCCGGTGGCGGGGTCGACGAAGACCTTGATGATCTTCTCGGGGTGGCTTTGCGCCACTTCCTCGATGTCCATGCCCCCTTCGGAGGAGGCGATGAAGGCGACCCGTTGCGTGGCCCGGTCGGTCACGCAGGACAGGTAGTACTCCTTCTGGATGTCGGCGCCCTCTTCGATATAGAGGCGGCGCACCTTCTGACCCTCGGGGCCGGTCTGGTGCGTGACGAGCTGCATGCCCAGGATCGCCTCGGCGCGGGCCTTGACGTCCTCGATGCTCTTGGCCACCTTGACGCCGCCACCCTTGCCGCGACCACCGGCGTGGATCTGGGCCTTCACCACCCAGACCGGACCTCCCAGCTTCTGGGCGGCCTCGACGGCTTCCTGGACGGTGAACGCGGGAATGCCGCGCGGCACGGGTACGCCGAACTGGCGCAGGACTTCCTTGCCTTGGTATTCGTGGATCTTCATGGCGGGGTCGGGGGAGTGGATCTGGGACTGGCTTCGGGAACGAACCAGCGCGGGTAATGGGTTTTTACCACCGGGCCTTCGCGGCGCAGGGCGTGGCAGCGGTCGAGCTGGAACGGTAGTTCGTCCTCGGAGCGGCCGCGCTGCGTGTCCAGCACCCGGCCGGCGAAGGCCTGGATGACGGCGGTCGGCAGCAGCGCCGCCAGCTCGCTGAGGTGGGTGCAGCCGCGCGTGCCGCCGACCCGCTCCTTGAGCCCGATGCGCCAACCCTGCAGCAGATTGAGGCCGGCCAAGCGGGCGTAGGCGTCACCGTGCTCGCTGCAGTGGCCGGCGTAGGGCATGGCCAGGGTTTCGGAGTGCGACCGCAGCACGTTGAAGCGGCGGTCGACGAGCAGCACCAGCAGCATGTCGTGCACCGGGTCGCCGGCTTTGCGCACCCCGGAGCTCAGCGGCATGTCGACTTGCTTGACGTCGAGCAGCGTGGCCTCGACGTCGAACAAGCCGTCGCTGCGCTCGAACACCCGCACGTCCACGCGGCGCTGGTGGATGGGAATGCGGGAGACAGGGGCGGCGTCCATGCGGGCCGCGATTGTGCCCCGCACTTACTTACGGTTTCCTTTGACGAGACGCAAGGCCAGCTCGGTGGCAAAGCCGCGGCTGACCAGAAACCGCACCCGCCGCGCCAGCTCGCGGGCGTCGTCCGGCGGCGCCTCGCCAAAGCGCCGCAGCAGCAGCGCCTGGGCGCGCTCGGTCTCGCTGGCCAGCACCTCCTGCCAGGTGTCGCCCTGCGGCTGCAGACCCTGCCGCGACAGCTCGGCGGCGAGCCGTCGTGCGCCCAGCCGGGGTGCGCGGGTGCGCAGGCGGCTGTCCATGTAGCGCTGTTCGCTCAGCAGGCCTTGCGCCAGCAGTGTGTCGAGCAGGCGCTCGACGAGGGCGGCGCCGTCGGCCGGAGCCGGCTGACCGCTGCGCTCGGCGGCGCGCCGCAGCGTGGCGGAAAGTTTGTCCTGCAACTCGGCGCGGCTGTGCTCGCGCCGGGCCAGGCAGGCCAGGGCACGGCTGCGCAGCAGCCGGGCGAAGTCAGGCGCGCTGGACAAAGCGGCTGGCCCGCGCCGGCGGCTCGTAGGGCTCGGGCCAGAACTCGGTGATGGCGGCGATGCAACCCTGGCGCAGCGTGTAGAAGCCCAGCGCCAGTTGCTGCGTCTGCGCATCGTGAAAGCGCATCTGCACGGCCACCTGCGTGCCGTCGCTGACGACCCGCTCCAGGCTCACCCGCCAGGGCTGCGGCCAGGTGACGAAGAAATCGACGAAGCCCTCGGCGCCGTGGATGAACTCGCGCGTCTGCGGCAGCTCATAGCGCAGATCGGGCGCGAGCAGGCGCACCAGACCGGGCCAGTCCTGGGTGTTGGCGCAATCCCAGAACCGGCGCACCAGGGCTTCGGCGGCGTCCACCGTAGCGACGCGCTTCAGTCGCCGGCGCCGTCATTGGCGACGCCGCCCCCCAGCGGCGCGACGCCGACCGCTGCGCGGATCTTGTTTTGGCGAAACAAGATCGGTCACTCCTTTTCAGTCGTGCCCTTGGCCTCGCCCAAAGGGGCGACGCCGACCGCTGCGCGGATGCGGTTTTCAATCTCCACCGCCAGGTCGGGGTTCTCGCGCAGGAACTCGCGCGCGTTGTCCTTGCCCTGGCCGATCTTCTCGCCCTGGTAGGCGTACCAGGCGCCGCTCTTGTCAACGATCTTGTGCTGCACGCCCATGTCGACGATCTCGCCCTCGCGGCTGATGCCCTCGCCGTACAGGATGTCGAACTCGGCGGTCTTGAAGGGCGGTGCAACCTTGTTCTTCACCACCTTGACCTTGGTCTCCGAGCCGATCACCTCCTCGGCCTTCTTGATCGAGCCGATGCGGCGGATGTCCAGGCGCACCGAGGCATAGAACTTCAGCGCGTTGCCGCCGGTGGTGGTCTCGGGGTTGCCGAACATCACGCCGATCTTCATGCGGATCTGGTTGATGAAGATGACCATGCAATTGGTCTTCTTGATGGTGGCGGTGAGCTTGCGCAGCGCCTGGCTCATCAGGCGGGCCTGCAGGCCGGGCAGCTGGTCGCCCATCTCGCCCTCGATCTCGGCGCGGGGCGTCAGCGCCGCCACCGAGTCGATGACGATCAGGTCCACCGAGCCCGAGCGCACCAGCGCGTCGGTGATCTCGAGCGCCTGCTCGCCGGTGTCGGGCTGGCTGATCAGCAGCTCCTGCAGATTGACACCGAGCTTTTGCGCGTACTGCGCATCGAGCGCGTGCTCGGCGTCGATGAAGGCCGCCACGCCGCCGAGCTTCTGCATCTGGGCGATGACCTGCAGCGTCAGCGTGGTCTTGCCCGAGCTTTCCGGACCGTAGATCTCGACCACCCGGCCGCGCGGCAGGCCGCCCACCCCCAGCGCGATGTCCAGACCCAGCGAGCCGGTCGAGACGACCTGGATGTCCTCGATCTGCTCGCCCTCGCCGAGCCGCATGATCGAGCCCTTGCCGAACTGCTTTTCAATCTGTGACAGCGCGGCCTGCAGGGCCTTTTGCTTCTCTGTGACGGCGTTCATCGGAGCCTCCGGGTACTGGATATGCATACAGCATAGCAGGGCTCCGTGGCGGTGTCAGGGCGGGGTCAGCCAAGTCCGTAAACTCGCACGATGCACATCCTCGTAGCCGAAGACGATCAGGTTCTGGCCGACGCGCTGCTGCGCGCCCTCAAGCAGGCCGGCTACACGGTGGACCATCTGGTCAGCGGCAGCGAGGTCGACACCGCGCTGTCGACCCAGACCTTCGATCTGCTGATCCTCGATCTCGGCCTGCCGAAGTTGAGCGGCCTGGAGATCCTGCGCCGGCTGCGCGCCCGCAACAGCAGCGCCAATGCCCACCTGCCGGTGCTCATCCTGACGGCGGCCGACTCGGTCGAGCAGCGCGTGCAGGGCCTGGACCTCGGGGCCGACGACTACATGGCCAAGCCCTTCGCGCTGCAGGAGCTGGAGGCGCGCGTGCGGGCATTGACGCGCCGTGGCCTGGGCACCAGCGGGCAGAGCATCCAGCACGGCCCGCTGCGCTTCGATCCGGCAGGTCGCGTCGCCTACCTCGACGAGCAGCTCATCGAGCTGTCGGCGCGCGAGGTCGGCGTGCTCGAAGCCCTGCTGCAGCGCGTCGGCCGGCTGGTCAGCAAGGAGCAACTGGTGCAGCAGCTGTGTTCCTGGGGCGAGGAGGTGAGCCACAACGCCATCGAGGTGTACGTGCACCGCCTGCGCAAGAAGATCGAGGTCGGCCCGGTGCGCATCGCCACCGTGCGCGGTCTGGGCTACTGCCTCGAGAAGATCCCCGATTGACGATGCGACCGGCTGAGCGGTCCGGTTCACCATGATCGAGGACCCCGCCCGGCGCGGCCAGCGCTCGCTGTTCGTCGAGCTGCTGGACTGGATGCTGGCGCCCATGCTGCTGATCTGGCCGCTGGGCGCGGCGCTGACCTTCTGGATTGCGCAGGGCCTGGCCACCCAGCCCTACGACGCCGCGCTGGCCGAAGCGGCGCGCCGCCTGGCCGCCCAGCTGGCGCAGGGCCGCTCGGCCGCCGACCTGACCGCCGAGGCGCGCTCCTGGCTGCAGGCCGAGGACAGCGAGGTGGTCAGCTTCCAGGTGCTGGGCCGGCGCGGCGAGCTGCTGGCCGGCGAGTCGCGCCTGAGCGTGCCCTCCGACAGCCGGCGCAACCCCGGCGAGGCGCGGTTCCGCGACGAGGAGTTGGGCGGCGAGGAGCTGCGCGTGGTGGCGCTGTGGGTGCGCGCGCAGCCCGAGGACCGCGAGCTGATGCTGGTGCAGATCGGCGAGAGCCTGGGCCAGCGCAAGCACCTGGCCAACGCCATCGTGCGCGGCGTCACCCTGCCGCTGCTCAGCCTGCTGCCGCTGGCGGCCGTGCTGGCCTGGCTGGCGCTGGTGCGGGGTTTCAAGCCCGTGGAGGCCTTGCAGCAGCGCATCCGCTTCCGGGCGCCCGAGGACCTCAGCCCGATCGACGAGGACGAGGTGCTCAAGGAGCTGGTGCCGCTGGTGCAGGCCATCAACGGCCTGCTCGAACGCCACCGCGAACTCAACCAGGTGCAGCGCCAGTTCCTGGCCGACGCCGCGCACCAGCTCAAGACGCCGCTGGCCGGGCTGCGCACGCAGGCCGAGCTGGCGGCGCGCGCGCTGCGTGCCGGCGAGCTCGACGCGCAGGAGCTCGAGCGCTCGTTCGCGCAGATCGCGTTGAGCACGCAGCGCGCCACGGCCATGGTCAACCAGCTGCTGGCGCTGGCGCGGGCCGAGGGCGCACCGATGGCGCGCGAGCCCATCGACCTGGCCGAGCTGGCGCGCGAGGTGACGCAGGACTTCGTGCCGCAGGCGCTGCAAAAGCGCATCGACCTCGGTTTCGAGGGCCCGGCACGCAGCGGCCTGCTGGTGCCGGGGCAGCGCTGGCAGCTGCAGGAACTGCTGAAGAACCTGGTCGACAACGCGCTGCGCTACACGCCCGCTGGCGGCGAGGTGACGGTGCGCATCCGCGAGGACCTCTACGGACAGGTGCTGGTGCTGCAGGTCGAGGACAGCGGTCCGGGCATCCCGGCCGAGGCCCGCGAGCAGGTTTTCCAGCCCTTCTACCGGCAGCTCGGCACGGGGGTCGAGGGCTCGGGACTGGGCCTGACGATTGCCGGGCAGATCGCCGAGCGCCACGGCGCGCGCATCGAGCTGAGCGACGCCCGCGAGCGGCGCAGCGCCGACACCCCGCCCGGCGCGCTGTTCACGCTGCGCCTGCCGGCTCTGCCCGTTCCCGCAGCTGGCGGGCCGCCCGAGCCAGCGTCGGCTCCTGCAGATCCGCGAGCGGCAAGGGCTGCGGCTGCCGATGCGGACGCAGCGCCCGGCGGTAGCACGGGTCGTAGTGCTGCAGCATGAGCTGCTCGAACAGCTGATCGACCGCGCCGGCCGCCGCCAGGGCCTCCCATTCGTCGAGCACGGCCTGACCCAGCAAGGGCTTGAGCGGCTGCAGGCAGCGCACCAGCGCCAGCGGGTCGGCGACAAAGTGCGCGTAGTCCTCGCGCAGCGCCGCAACGCGCGCCGCCATCGGCGTCTCCAGCCGCCACAGCGGCGCGGCCTGCAGCGCGGGGTGCAGCGTCAGCGGCAGCTGCAGACGACCGATCTTCTTGCTCTCGTCTTCGGCCCACACCGGTCGGTCCGGGTCGAGCGTCAGCAGCGCCTCGAGCAGCAGCGAGTCGAAGCGCTTCTGGCTCGGCTGCGGTTCGCCCGGCAGGTCGCCCAGCAGCGAGCCGCGGTGGCTGGCCAGCGCCTCCAGGTCCACCACCTGGGCGCCGGCCTCGCGCAGCGCCTGCAGCATGCGCGTCTTGCCGCTGGCGGTGCTGCCGGTCAGCACGCGCCACGGCACCTCGGGGCACAGCGCCTCCAGGCGCTCGCGCACCCAGGCCCGGTAGGCCTTCCAGCCCCCCGGCAGCACGTCGACATGGAAACCGATGTTGGCCAGCGGCTCGGCCCAGGCACGGCTGCGCTTGCCGCCGCGGAAGCAGTAGACCAGCAGCCGGCTCCTGCGCGGCAACGGCGCGATCACCTCGCCGATGTGGTTGGCGGCGTTGCGCAGCGCGTACTGCGCACCCAGCAGGTAGGCGGCGTGCGGGTCGCGCTGGTGCAGGGTGCCGACCTCGGCGAACTCCTGCTGGTTGACGATGGGCAGGTTGACGGCGCCCGGC
>JAYRUQ010000029.1:0-35324 GCA_041919015.1 Inhella sp. | reverse complement strand
AGTGAGGGCGTCACTGGAGCTTCTTCGCCTTTTCAATCGCTTCGTCGATGGTGCCGACCATGTAGAAGGCCTGCTCGGGCAGGTGGTCGCACTCGCCGTTGACGATCATCTTGAAACCGCGGATGGTTTCCTTCAGCGGCACGTACTTGCCGGCGGTGCCGGTGAACACCTCGGCGACGTGGAAGGGCTGCGACAGGAAGCGCTGGATCTTGCGTGCGCGGGCCACCGCCTGCTTGTCTTCCGGCGACAGCTCGTCCATGCCGAGGATGGCGATGATGTCGCGCAGTTCCTTGTAGCGCTGCAGCACGGCCTGCACGTCGCGGGTGGTGCGGTAGTGGTCCTCGCCGACGACGTTGGGGTCGATCTGGCGCGAAGTCGAGTCGAGCGGGTCGACGGCCGGGTAGATGCCCAGCGCGGCGATGTCACGGCTCAGCACCACGGTGGCGTCCAAGTGGGCGAAGGTGGTGGCGGGCGACGGGTCGGTCAGGTCGTCCGCAGGCACGTAGACGGCCTGGATGGAGGTGATGGAGCCGACCTTGGTCGAGGTGATGCGCTCCTGCAGGCGGCCCATTTCCTCGGCCAGCGTGGGCTGGTAGCCCACCGCGGAGGGCATGCGACCCAGCAGTGCCGACACCTCGGTACCGGCCAGGGTGTAGCGGTAAATGTTGTCGACGAAGAACAGCACGTCACGGCCTTCGTCGCGGAAGGCCTCGGCCATGGTCAGACCGGTCAGCGCCACGCGCAGACGGTTGCCCGGGGGCTCGTTCATCTGGCCGTAGACCATCGCGACCTTGGACTCGCTCAGGTTGTCCTGCTTCACGACGCCGGAGTCGGACATCTCGTGATAGAAGTCGTTGCCCTCGCGGGTGCGCTCACCCACACCGGCGAACACCGACAGGCCGCTGTGCGCCTTGGCGATGTTGTTGATGAGTTCCATCATGTTGACGGTCTTGCCCACGCCGGCGCCGCCGAACAGACCGACCTTGCCGCCCTTGGCAAACGGGCAGATCAGGTCGATCACCTTGATGCCGGTCTCGAGCAATTCCTGCGACGGCGACAGCTCGTCGTAGGCCGGTGCGGCACGGTGGATGGAGGCGGTGCTGGCGCTGGACACCTCGCCGCGCTCGTCGATCGGGTTGCCCAGCACGTCCATGATGCGACCGAGCGTGGCCGTACCGACCGGCACGCGGATGGTGTCGCCGGTGTTGTAGACCATGGAGCCGCGGCGCAGGCCGTCCGACGAGCCCAGTGCGATGGTGCGCACGATGCCGTCGCCGAGCTGCTGCTGCACTTCCAGGGTCAACGCCGTGCCTTCCATCTTGAGGGCGTCGTAGACCTTGGGCATCTGGTCGCGCGGGAATTCCACGTCCACCACGGCGCCGATGCACTGAACGATCTTGCCTTGAGCTTGAGTCATGAGTGTTTCCTTGTCTTGCGAATTCCGTGCTCAGCCGCCAATGGCTGCAGCGCCGCTGACGATTTCCGAGAGTTCCTTGGTGATCGCGGCCTGGCGGGTCTTGTTGTAGACCAGCTTCAGCTCCTTGATCAGCGTGCCGGCGTTGTCGGTCGCCGCCTTCATGGCCACCATGCGCGCCGACTGCTCGGAGGCCATGTTCTCGGCCACCGCCTGGTAGACCAAGGATTCGGTGTACCGCACCAGCAGTTCGTCGATCACGGTGGCCGCGTCGGGCTCGTAGATGTAGTCCCAGGCGTGTTCGGCCTTGGCCTTGGCCTGCAGGCCTTCGCTCGAAAGCGGCAGCAGCTGCTGCATCACCGGCTCCTGCTTCATCGTGTTGATGAAGCGCGTGAAGCACAGGTAGACGGCCGAGAGTTCACCCTTCGCGTACTTGTCCAGCAGCACCTTGACCGGGCCGATCAGCTTGTCCAGGTGCGGCGTGTCGCCGAGCTGGGTCGCGTGCGCCACCACGGTGGCGCCGATGCGGTTCATGAAGCCAAGACCCTTGTTGCCGATGGCCACCACCTCGGCCCGGTTGCCGGCCGCCTGAACATCCTTGAGCTTGGCCGTGACGGCACGCAGCATGTTGGTGTTCAGCCCGCCGCACAGGCCCTTGTCGGTCGTCACCAGCACCAGGCCCACGGGCTTCTTGGCGTCGTTGGCCACCACGAAGGGATGCTTGTACTCGGGGTTGGCGAGCGACAGGTGTCCGGCGATGACCGCCACCTTGTCGCTGTACGGACGCGCGGTGCGCATGCGGTCCTGCGCCTTGCGCATCTTGGCCGCCGCGACCATTTCCATGGCCTTGGTGATCTTCTTGGTGTTCTCGACCGACTTGATCTTGGTGCGGATTTCCTTGCCTGCCGCCATCTCTTCTCCTTGCTGGAGTGCAGGGGGCCTGCCCCTGCAACCCTGTCAGATCAAGCGAACGACTTCTTGAACGCCGCGATTGCGTCGTTCAGTTCGGTTTCCGCGTCTTTGTCCATCGCCTTGTTCTGCTCCAGCTTGGCCAGCAGAGCGGCATGGCTGCTCTTCAGGTGCTGGTGCAGGCCGTGCTCGAAGGACTGCACCTTCTTCAGCTCGACGTCGTCCAGATAGCCCTTGTTGGCGGCAAAGATGGAGGCGGCCATCAGGCTGATGGGCAGCGGCAGGTACTGGGCCTGCTTGAGCAGCTCGGTCACGCGGGCACCGCGGTCCAGCTGCTTGCGCGTGGCGGCGTCCAGGTCGGAGGCGAACTGCGCGAAGGCTGCCAGCTCACGGTACTGCGCCAGGTCGGTACGGATACCGCCGGACAGGCCCTTGACCAGCTTGGTCTGCGCCGCACCGCCGACCCGCGACACCGAGATACCGGCGTTGATGGCGGGGCGGATGCCGGAGTTGAACAGATTGGTTTCCAGGAAGATCTGGCCGTCGGTGATCGAGATCACGTTGGTCGGCACGAAGGCCGAGACGTCACCGGCCTGCGTCTCGATGATCGGCAGCGCGGTCAGCGAACCGGTCTTGCCCTTGACCTCGCCCTTGGTGAAAGCTTCCACGTAGTCGGCGTTCACGCGCGCGGCGCGCTCGAGCAGGCGGCTGTGCAGATAGAACACGTCGCCAGGGTAGGCTTCGCGACCCGGCGGGCGGCGCAGCAGCAGCGAGACCTGGCGGTAGGCGACGGCCTGCTTGGACAGGTCGTCGTAGATGATCAGCGCGTCCTGGCCGCGGTCGCGGAAGTACTCGCCCATCGTGCAGCCCGAGTAGGCGCTGACGTACTGCATGGCGGCCGATTCCGAGGCCGAGGCCGCCACGACGATGGTGTAGTCCATCGCGCCGTTGGCTTCCAGCGAACGCACCACGTTCTTGATCGACGACGCCTTCTGACCGATGGCGACGTAGACGCAGGTCATGTTCTGACCCTTCTGGTTGATGATCGTGTCGATCGCCACCGCGGTCTTGCCGGTCTGACGGTCGCCGATGATCAGCTCGCGCTGGCCACGGCCGATCGGCACCATGGTGTCGATGCACTTCAGGCCGGTCTGCACGGGTTGGTCGACGCTCTTGCGCGCGATCACGCCCGGGGCGACCTTCTCGATCACGTCGGTCATCTTGGCGTTGATCGGGCCCTTGCCGTCGATCGGCTGGCCCAGCGCGTTGACCACGCGGCCGATGAGCTCGGGGCCGACCGGCACTTCCAGGATGCGGCCCGTGCACTTCACGGTGTCGCCTTCCGAGATGTGCTCGTAGGCGCCCAGAATCACCGAACCGACCGAGTCACGCTCGAGGTTCAGGGCCAGGCCGAAGGTCGGCTGGCCGCTGGCGTCGGCCGGGAATTCGAGCATCTCGCCCTGCATCACGTCCGACAGGCCGTGGATGCGCACGATGCCGTCCGACACGGACACCACGGTGCCCTGGTTGCGGATGTCCGACGAGGCGCCCAGGCCTTCGATGCGGCTCTTGATCAGTTCCGAAATTTCGGCAGGATTCAGTTGCATTGCTAACTCCGCAGCGGGGTTGCAGGCGTGGCGCTCAATGCGTGAGCGCCACTCTCATTTGTTCCAGACGGGCGCGCACCGAGGTATCGAGCACCTCGTCGCCGACCACCACACGGATGCCACCGATCAGCTCGGGCAGCACCTTGACCTCGGCCTTGAGCTTGCGGCCAAAGCGCTTCTCCAGCACCGCCACGGTGTCGGCCAGCTGCGCCGGGTCGAGCGCGAACGCCGACTCGATGCTCGCGTCGAAGACACCGCACTGGTTGTTGACCAACGCCCGGAACTGTCGCGCCACCTCGGGCAGCGCCACCAGTCGACCGTTCTCGATGCAGGCCTGCAGCAGATTGCTGATCTTGGGCAGCAGCGCGATCTTGGCCACTCCCGACACCAGCTCGGCCACCTGGGTCGCGTTGGTCTTGGGGTTGGCGGCGAACTGCAGCAGCTGCTCGTTGCCGGCCACGGCGGCCACGGCCTCGACCTGCAGCGCCAGTTGCGCGGCATCGTCGTTGCCGACCGCCTTGAACAGCGCTTCGGCGTAGGGCCGGGCGATGGTTGCGAGCTCGGCCATGGTCAGAGCTCCGTCTTCAGGCGGCCCAGCAGCTCGGCGTGCACGCCGGCGTTGACCTCGCGCCGGAGGATGGCCTCGGCGCCCTTGACGGCCAGCACCGCGACCTGGTCGCGCAGCTGCTCGCGGGCCTTGGTGGCTTCCTGCTCGGCCTCGGCGCGCGCGGCGGCGACGATCTTCGCGCCCTCCTCGCTGGCCTTGCCCTTGGCTTCTTCCACGATCTGCAGCGCCAGGCGCTCGGCGTCGGCCAGACGCTTGGCAGCGTCGTCGCGGGCGCCAGCCAGCTGCTGTTCGACCTTCTTGTTGGCGGTGGCCAGTTCCAGCTTCGCCTTATCGGCGGCGGACAGGCCATCGGCGATCTTCTTCGCGCGCTCGTCCAGGGCGGCGGTGATCGGGGGCCACACGAATTTCATCGTGAACCACACCAAGATCGCAAAAACGATCATCTGGACGATGAGGGTGCCGGTGATGCTCACTTCAAAGCCTCATTCACGGTGATGGGAAGCGCAGACGGCCATTGCCCCCTGCGCCAGCAAGGCCCGCACGCGGCGGGCCGCCCTCCACCCAATTACTTGGCGGCGACTTGGGCCAGCTGGGCCAGGAACGGGTTGGCCGTGGCGAACCACAGCGCGATACCGGTGCCGATGATGAAGGCGGCGTCGATCAGGCCGGCCAGCAGGAACATCTTGGTCTGCAGTTCGCCCATCAGTTCGGGCTGGCGAGCGGCGGACTCGAGGTACTTGCTGCCCATCACGCCGATGCCGATACAGGCACCGAGGGCGCCCAAACCAATGATCAGGCCGGCGGCGAGGGCAACAAAGCTGATGACTTCCATGATGACTCCTAGTGTTGTGGGTGAGGGAGGGGTTGAAAACGAACGAAGAGGGTGCGACTCAGTGCGCGTCGTGCGCCTGACCGATGTAGACCAGCGTGAGCATCATGAACACGAAGGCCTGCAGCGTGATGATCAGGATGTGGAAGATGGCCCAGGCGGTGCCGGCAATGATGTGACCGAGCGAGAGCAGCAGCGCCGAGCCGACACTGACCGAGGCCCAGGCACCGCCCATCAGGGCGATCAGCAGGAAGATCAGCTCGCCAGCGTACATATTGCCGAACAGTCGCATGCCGTGCGAGACGGTCTTGGCGACGAACTCGACCATCTGCATGGCGAAGTTGAAGGGCCACAGCGCCGGGTGGCTGCCGAAGGGCGCCGACACCAGCTCGTGGGCCCAGCCGCCCAGGCCCTTGATCTTGATGTTGTAGACGATGCAGATCAGCAGCACCGACAGCGACAGGCCCATGGTGACCGACAGGTCGGCCGTGGGCACCACACGCAGGTAGGCATGGTGCGGATCGCCGCCGGTGGCGCCGTAGATCTGGCCCCACAAGGCAGGCAACAGATCGACCGGCAGCAAGTCCATGGCGTTCATCAGGAAGATCCAGATGAAGACCGTCAGGGCCAGCGGCGAGACCAGCTTGCGGCTGTTGGCGTTGTGCACGATGCCCTTGGCCTGGTTCTCGACCATCTCGAAGAGGATTTCCACCGCCGCCTGGAAGCGGCCCGGAACGCCCGAGGTGGCGGCGCGTGCCGCGCGCCAGAGCAGGAAGCAGCCGATGACGCCAAGCAGCACCGAGAACAACAGGGAGTCGATCGAGAACACCGTCAGATCAAAGGTGCCGTTGAACTCCTTGTTCCGCCAATGCGTCAGGTGGTGGACGATGTACTCGCCAGAGCTTGGGGCGTGCTGTTCTGCTGCCATGGGGTCTCGACTATTCGTTCAACTGTTCTTTCCGCGGCCGCGCCAAAGCAGCGCGACCCACACCATCTGCACGCCGATGACCAGGGCCACCAGCAGGGCGGGCCAGCTCAAGCCCGGCACCAACTTCGGCGCCAGGGCGAGCAGAACCACCGTCAAACCCAACTTCACCAACTCCCACAGCATGAAGCCCACGGCAGAAAGGCCGGGATTCAGGCTGGTGAGCCGGCTGGTCATGCCCCGCGCCATCAGGCTGCTGGGCACCACCACGGCCGCTGCGCCATACAGCGCGGACCAGAAAACATTCATCTGGCGCGTCAACCACCACGCCAGCCCCGCCACGACGACGCCGGCCACGGCCTGCGCCACCACCACCCGCCATGGCGACACGCCGGGTTGCGCCTCCCGCAGCGCCTGCGCCTCAGCGCGGCTCAACGGTCGGACGGGCGTTTCACCGGCCAGTTCGTCGTCGCCCCAGGGATCAGGGTGAGGGGTGTGGGGGCCAGCCCCCGCAGCCACATTCGGCCTGACATCCATGAAACGTTCCGTACCCGCCAGCAAAACCGCGCGAGTATAGGGGTAAGGCCTGAGTGCCGATCGACACCCCGGACGGCGCCGGGGCTTCAGCGCAACAAGGGCACCGGACAACCCGGCACTTCGACACGCAGCGTCAGCACCGCGCCAGCCAAGGGCTGTAGCGCGAGCTCCTCGTCCGGCCGCCCGTGGCGCGCGCTGGTGACGAACAGGGTGCGCAGGTCCTCGCCGCCGAAGCAGGGCATGGTCGGGCAACGCACCGGCAGCACCAGGGTCTGCAGCGTTTCGCCGCGCGGCGACAGGCGCAGCAGGCGCTGTCCTTCGAACATCGCCACCCAGTAGCAGCCCTCGGCATCCATGGCCGCTCCATCGGGCCTGCCCAAGTACGCGTCGAGCGTTTGCGAAGGGTCGCGCAGCGGCCACCGGGCGAAGACTGCACGCTCGCCCAGGGTCTCGCCGCTCACCAGCCGATCGACGCGGTGCGCCTTGGTGTCGGCCCAGTACATCGAACCTGCATCCGGGCTCCAGGCCAGGCCGTTGGATACCGCCACGCCTTCGGCCATGAGCCGAAGCTGCCGGCCGTCCCAGCGGTACAGGCCCGCCTCGTCCAGGCGCGCGTCGCTCAGGGTGCCGATCCACCAGGCGCCGTCGGGTCCGACCTTGCCGTCGTTGAAGCGCTGACGCCCGGGGTCGTAGGGCGGTGCGGCCAGCGGCTCGCTCTCGCCCGTGGCCGGGTCAAAGCGGAACAGGCCGTCGCGCCGCGCCACGCGCGGGCAGCCGTCGGCGTGCAAGGCCAGGCAGCCCGGCTCGGCGGCTTGCGGCCAGCGGGTCAGTTCGCCGTCGCGCCAGCGCAGCAGTTCACGGCCAGGAATGTCGACCCACCACAGCGCGCGCTCGGCGGCACTCCAAACCGGGGATTCGCCGAGCTGGCAGCGATGGTCGTGCAGGGGGCGGATCTCGCTCATGCCCCCAATGTAGGACCGTTACCCGTAGAAACTCGGCCGCGGCGCGGCCAGCTCGCACTTCAGGTAGTGCGCCCCCGGCAGCGGGTTGAAGTAGTAGGGCGGCACCTCCTCGAAGCCCAGGCTCTCGTAGAGCCCGCGTGCCGCCTCCATGTCGTCCAGCGTGTCGAGCAGCATCGTCGAGTAGCCCGCTTCCAGCGCGCGCTCGGTCAGCGCCTGCGCAAGATGCCGACCCAGCCCGAAGCCGCGAAACGCCGGTCGCACGAACAGGCGCTTCATCTCGCAGGCGTTCGGATAGTCGACATCGGGCAGCGGCCGAAAACCGCCGCAGCCGGCCACCGCGCCGTCCACCCAGGCCAGCAGGAAGAGACCATGCGGCGGGCCGTAATGCGCACCCAGTTCATCGAGCTCGGCGTCGAATTGCTGGAAGCAGAGGTCGACGCCGAGTTGCGCGGCGTACTCGCGCAGGATCACGCGGGCCTGCTGCCAGTCGGCTTCGCTGGCGGGCGGCGCCAGCGTCAGTTCGGGGGGTTCGTGCATGGGGCGCTTCAGTCTAGAGCGAATCAGGCCAAGCCGAGCACCACCCTTCGGGTCATGGCCGATTTCTTCTCGATCTTGCTCACCACCACCGTGCCGATGTCCGCCGTGTTGTCGACATGCGTGCCGCCGCAGGGCTGCAGATCCACGCCCTCGATGTCGATGACGCGCACGCGCCCCAGCCCTCGAGGAGGCTGCACGCTCATGCTGCGCACCAGGCCCGGATTGGCGTCGAGTTCCGCCTCGCTGATCCAGCGCATGCGCACCGCGTGGGCCTCGGCCACCAGGCGCGCCAGGCCCGCCTGAATGGCCGCCTTGTCGAAGCCTTGGTCGGTGTGGAAATCGAGCCTGGCGCTGGTCTCGGTGATCGAGCAGCCGTCCACCGGATAGGGCAGGAGCGCGCACAGCAGGTGGGTGGCGGTGTGGAAGCGGCGCAGGGCCTGGCGCCGGTCGGCGTCCAGCTCCACCCGCAGCGCGGTTCCAACGGCCGGCAACTCCCCCTCGACGAGGTGGACGATGGCCCCGGGCTGTTCCTTGCTCTTGCGCGTGTCGCTGATGCGCCAGCGCTGCGTGTCGGCGACCAGCCAACCGCTGTCGCCGGCCTGGCCACCCCCCAACGGGTAGCAGACCGTGCGGTCGAGGATCACGCCGCCCTCGCCCTGCGCCAACACGCGCGCCTCGCAGCGCAAGAGATTGGCATCGTCGCGGAACAGTTCTTCGGTCGTCATGGCAGGGTCACGAACCGGCCTTGCGGGCCGATCAGGGTGGCGCTCAGGCCGGCGGGAAGCAGGTCGAGCTGGAAACGATGCAGGCGCCAGCCGCTGGCCGGCAGCTGCTCGCTCGGGTGGGCGCCATCGCCCCAGTCGATCAGCGCCGGCAGCGCGCCGCCGAGCTGGGGCTGGCCGTCGGGCCGGATGCTGATCTGCCAGCGCAGCGGGCCGCGCTGCGCGGCGACGGGTTCGCCGGGATCCAGACCGAGTTGCCGCAGCGCAGCGCGCCGGCTCGGCAGATCGCCGGCCCCGGCCACCCAGTGCAGCAGCGCCGGCCCCTGCGCCAGCCGCGCCTGCGTGGCCAGGTCGTCGAGGCCGAACCAGCGCCGATGCGCGGTCGGCGCTTCGGCCTCGGGGTCGATGGCGATGAACTCCAGGTAGGCACGCGGCGCCTCGGGGCTGGCCAGAGCCAGCAGGCAGTTGTGCGTGCCCATCAGCGCGTGCCGGCCGCCCGCCAACGGCGTGACGCCCAACTCGCGCTCGCACCAGGCTGCGGCCTGCTGCAGCGAGGCCGCGCCCATCACCAGATGGTCGAGCACGCCGACGCCCGTCATGGCATGGCCGCGCCAACCGCCTGGCGCAGCGGGATGCCGGTGGCGTCGAAGCCCTCCAGGCAGGCCACGTTGACGCCGAAGAAGTCCGGCGTGACGCGCTTGCGGTGGAAAGGGTAGATGCCGCAGACCTTGCAAAAGAAGTGCCGCGCGGTCTGGGTGTGAAAGCGGTATTCGGTCAGAGCCTCGGCGCCAGCCAGCAGCTCGAAATCCGACTCGAGCACCTTCACCATGGTGGCGCTGCGGCGTCGGCACATCGAGCAGTCGCATTGGGTCAGTTCGGGGAAGCTGCTGGTGATGGCGAAGCGCACCGCGCCGCAATGGCAGCTGCCGAGATAGCGTTGCGGATTCACAGCGCCAGACTCCCCTGCACCAGCGGCAGCACATCGCCGCCGATCCAGATCGCGGCGCCGTCCTGCTCGACGTGCACGCGGCCTTCGCGTCCCAGCTGCGAGCCCTGCGCCGCCACATAGCGGGCCGGTGCCTGGCCGCTGGCGATCAACCAGCGCGCCAGACCGGCCTGCAGGCTGCCGGTCACCGGGTCCTCGGGCACCCCCAGTGAGGGCACGAAGGCGCGCACCTCGAAGAGGCTGTCGCTGCCCGGCGCCTGCGCGCCGATCACGCCGATCTTCAACCCGCGCATGGCCGCAAAGTCGGGACGCAGTGCGCGCACCTGCGCGGCGCTCTCAAACCGGGCACCCATCCAGCCCGGACCGTTGTCGATCCACATCAGCTCGAGCGGCACCAGCCCCAGGCTCGCGACGGCCTGCTCGCGCTCCGGCCCGCTGACGGGTTCGTGGCGCCGCAGCGGCGGGGCGTCGAAGGCCAGGCGAGCGCCGTGCGCGCCGTCCTGGCGCACCGTCACGAGCCCGATGCCGCATTCCTGCAGCACCCGACCCGGTGTGCGCGGCCGGCCGCCGTTCAGCAACCAGGCCGCGCAGCTGCCCAGCGTCGGGTGGCCGGCGAAGGGCAGCTCGCCACCCGGCGTGAAGATGCGCACCCGGTAGTCGGCTTGCGGGTCGCGGGGCGGCAGCAGAAAGCTGGTCTCGCTGAGGTTGAACCAGCGCGCCAGCTGCTGCATCTGCGCGTCGGCCAGCCCTTCGGCGTCGACCACGCAGGCCAAGGGGTTGCCGAGCAAGGGCCGGTCGGTGAAGACATCGAGCAGGCAGTAGCGACGTGTCATGGGGCGGGTTTGCGGTAGAGATTCGGGCGGACGATTTCCATGCCGCGCTCGGGCGTGGCCAGAGGCTCGAAGCCGAGCTGCGCGTAGAGCGCTTGCATGTCCTTGGTGAAGAGCACTTGGCGACGCAGGCCCTGCAGGTCCGGGTGGCGCATCCCCTCGCCGACCAGCCAACGACCCAGACCCAGGCCGCGATGGTCCTCGTGCACGAACACGTCGCACAGGTAGGCGAAAGTGCAGCGGTCGGTGACCCAGCGCGCAATGCCAACCTGCCGCTCGCCGCAGAACAGGCTGGCGCAAAGCGAGTGGGCGCAGGCGCGCGCCACGGTGTCGCGCGGGATGCCCTCGCACCAGTAGGCGCGCACCAGCATGGCGTGCACGGCGTCGACGTCGAGCCGGTCGAAACAGATCCGGTAGGGGCGCCCCTGCGCCTCGCGCTGCGTGTTCATGCGGTTCGGATTCAAGTCCTGCGCAGCCAGTGCGCGACGAAGGCGAAACAGTGCCGACCCTGGTCCTCGAAAGCGGCGTGCCAGGCCTGGGCCTGCAGGCGCAGATCGGCGTCGCCGGTGGCTTCGGCGTGCGCCAGGCGGCCGGCACGCACGCCGTCCTCGTAGGCCTGCCAGGCGGCGGCGCTGGCCGACTCGCGCGCCAGCGGCTCGAAGCCGGCGCGGCGCAGCGTCGCGTCGGCGTCGGCGCAGGGCCAGTAAAGCGCGCGCGGGCAGCCGAGGAAGTCGAGGAAATCGGGCGGCGGCTCGGCCGCCCACTCGATGTCGGCCCACAGCAGGTGCGCGCCCGGCTTGAGCAGCGCATGGCAGGCCGCCAGCGCCTCGGCGGGCGTGCCGAAGGCCTGTGAGGCGCCCACGCACAGCAGCAGGTCGAGCGCTGCCTGCCGGGTCTCGGCGGCGGCGGCGCTGGGCGCGTCGCCGCACAGCAGGCGCAGGCCGGGCGGCAGCCCGGCGCGAGCGGCGCGGGCCATGAAGTCGGGGTCGCGGTCGACCCCCAGCAGGTCCAGATCGGGGCGCAGCGTCGCCAAGGCCCGGCTGAGGCTGCCCGGTCCACAGCCGATGTCGACACCGCGGCCGCCGCGCGGCAGGTCGCGCGCGGCGCGCGCGATCAGGCGCTGCCAAGCCTCGGCATCGAGCGGGTTGGCGCACGCCAGGGCGGCGTGGGCGGCTGCGCTCGATGCCATGGGGGCGGTTCAGGGCGTCGGCGCGTGGCTGCCGTTGAGCGCGTCGTTGAGCACGCGGCCGAGGATGGCCACGCCCTCGCGGATGCGATCCGGCGTCAGCGTCACGAAGGACAGGCGCAGCGCGCGCGGATCGGGGTCGTGCGCGAAGAAAGCCGAGCCCGGCACGTAGGCGATGCCGGCGTCCACCGCGGTGGGCAGCATGGCCATCGCGTCCAGACCCTCGGGCAGGCGGATCCAGAAGAACATGCCGCCCTTGGGGGAGCGCCACTCGCAGCCCTCGGGCAGATGCTGCTGCAAGGCCTCGGCCATGGCATCGCGGTTGGCCTTGTAGAGCGCGCGGATGCTGGGGATGTGCCGGTCGAGGAAGCCGTCCTTCACCACCTCGTAGACCACGCGCTGGTTGAAGCCCGGGGTGTGCAGATCGGCCGCCTGCTTGGCCTGCAGCAGCTTGGGGTAGAGCGGCTTGGGGGCGATCAGGAAGCCCAGGCGGAAACCCGGCGTGAGGATCTTGCTGAAGGAACCCAGGTAGATGCCCCCTTCCGCCCAGCGCGACACCAGCGAGAGCCCAGGGTCCTCGTCGAACCACAGGTCGCCATAGGGGTTGTCCTCGACGAAGGGAATGCCGGCGGACTGCGCCGCCGCGATCAGCGCGTCGCGGCGCGCCTGCGGCATCACGCGGCCGGTGGGGTTCTGGTAATTGGGCAGCAGGTACATGAAGCGCGTACCCGGCGCCAGTTGCGGCAGCGCGCGCACTGCCTCGGGGTCGGGGCCGTCGGCGTCGCTCTTCAGGCTGACGAACATCGGCTCGTAGGGCGTGAAGGCCTGCAGCGCGCCCAGATAGGTCGGCGTCTCCACGGCCACCGGCGCGCCGGCGTCGCAGAGGATCTTGCCGACCAGATCGAGGCCCTGCTGCGAGCCGCTGGTGATCAGCACCTGGTCCGGGCTGGCCTCGATGCCGAGCTGCGCCTGCACGCGCGCCGCGGCCCATTCACGCAAGGGCGCGAAGCCCTCGCTGGCCGCGTACTGCAGGGCCTCGCGCGGGTTGTTCGTCAACACGCGCTCGCAGGCGGCCTTCAGCTCCTCCACCGGGAAGGTGTCGGCGCTCGGCAGGCCGCCGGCCATGCTGAGGATGCCGGGCTTCTCGGTGACCTTGAGGATCTCGCGAATGATGGACGGATTCATGCGCGCCGCGCGGTGCGCTAGGGTCCAGGGGCTTTGCGGCATGGAGCTCTCGCTGAATTGGGATGGATGCATTGTCAGACCACGAAAGGTAAGCCCGGCCGTCAAAGGCGCGCGCGCTGACCCATCCAGACGCTGCCCACCACGGCCAGCAGGAAGGCCAGCGTGAGCGGCGGCAGCGATTCGCCCAGCAGCGGCACCGCCAGCAGGCCGGACAGAAAAGGCTGCGCCACCTGCACTTGGCTGACGCGCAGCGCACCACCGCGCGCCAGCGCCGCGTACCAGGGCACGAATCCCAGCCACATCGAGACGATGCCGACGTACAGGAAACCGACCCAGGCCGACCACGGAACGGACTGGACGGGCATCGTGGCCAGCGTCAGCGGCAGGGTCAGCGGCAGGCACAGCAGCACCGCCCAGCTGATGACCTGCAGCGGCGCCATCTCGCGGCTCAGCTGCGCACCCTGCACATAGCCGTAGGCCGCACTGGCCACCGCACCGAGCAGCAGCAGGTCGGCGATCACCAGCCGCCCGGCGCCCTGCAGGGCGGCGAAGCCCAGCACCAGGGCGAGCGCCACCAGCGCCCAGACCCAGAAGCGCAGCGGCGCGCGTTGGCCGAGCAGCCAGGCCGCCAGCGCCGCCGTGGCCAGCGGCAGCAGGCCCGAGAGCAGCGCGCCATGCACGGCGTCGACCTCGCGCAGCGCCAGCCCGAGCAGCACCGGCCAGCCGAACACCACGCCGGCCGCCATGCCGATCAGGCGACGCCATTGCGCCGCACTGGGTCGGCGCGCCCCCACCAGCAGCAGGTAGCTGCCGGCCAGCAGGGCCGCCAGCAGCGCCCGACCGAAGGCCACGAACCAGGGCGACAGCAGGGGCTGCGCGCTGCTGCCCGAGGCCAGCCGCGTCATCGGCACCGAGAACGCAAACGCTGCCACGCCGAGCGCGGCGAGCAGCCAGGCAGAGCGGGGGACCGGGATGGCAGACGGCTTCGGCATGGCGGCAGTGTGCCGGCCACTACCAGTACAGTAGCAATACAGAAATTCGATCAAACAGTGGATCTGTATGGATGATTCGAGCCACACAGAGGCGCGTGGTGGACGCACCGAGGCGCTGGCGCAGCGCCTCGCCCAGCGCATCGAGCAAGGCCTGCTGCTGCCCGGCAGCCGCCTGCCCTCGGTGCGCGAAGGCGCGCGCCAGCAAGGCGTCAGCCCGTCCACCCTGGTGGCCGCCTACGACCGCCTGCAGGCGCTCGGCCTGATCGAGGCCCGCCCCAAGCGCGGTTTCTTCGTGCGTGAGCCACGCGGCGCCAGCGCCAGGGCGACCGCGCGCGCCGCGCTGCCGGCGCTGCAGCCAGCACCCTTCGACTCGCTGACCCTGATGCGCGGGCTGATGAGCAGCTGGGACACCCCGACCCCGGCGCACGGCACCCTGCCGCCCGACTGGCTCGACGCCACGCCCCTGCGCCAGGCGCTGCGCCAGGCCCTGGCCGAGGACGAGCCGCGGCTGCTGCTGGGCTACGGCGACGCGCAGGGCGACCGGCTGCTGCGCGAACGACTGGCCGAGCAGCAGGCCGAGTTCGGCATCGCCTGCCTGCCCGAGCAGATCCTGTTGACGGGCGGCGCCACCCAGGCCCTCGATCTGGTGGCGCAGACCCTGGTGCAACCGGGCGACGCGGTGCTGGTCGACGACCCCGGCTGGCCGATCGACTTCGCACGCCTGGCCCAGCTCGGCCTGCGCGCGCTGGCCGTGCCGCGCAGCGCGCAGGGACCGGACTTGGCGGTGCTGGCGGCGCTGCTGCAGCAGCACCGGCCGCGCCTCTACCTGACCGTCAACGTGCTGCACAACCCGACCGGCCACAGCCTGACGCTGGCGCAGGCGCACCAGCTGCTGCGCCTGGCCGAGGCGGGCGGCTGTCTGGTCGTCGAGGACGACACCTACTGGGGCTTCGCCGCCGCCAACCTGCCGCGCCTGGCGGCACTCGATGGCCTGCGGCGCACGTTGCGCATCAGCGGCTTTTCCAAGCTGATCGGCGCCGGTCTGCGGGTCGGCTATCTGGCCGGTCCGCAGGCGCTGGTGGACCGCCTCACCGAGCGCAAGCTGGTCCAGCAGCTGGCCAGCCCGGCGCTCAACGAGCGGGCACTGGCGCGCCTGCTGCAGCGCGGCTGGCTGCGCCGGCACATGGAGCGCGTCAACGAACGCCTGGCCGTCGCTCGCACGCGTTGCCAGCGCCATGCCGAGGCCGCCGGCTGCCGCTTCGCGCTGCCGCCGGCCGGCCTGTTCGGCTGGCTCGACAGCGGCGTGGACAGCGAGCGCCTGGCGCTGCGCCTGGCCGAACAGGGCTTTCGCATCGCCGCCGAGCCGCTGTTCAGCCCGACGCGGCGCGCCGGACCGCATCTGCGCGTGAACTTTGCCGCCAGCCAGGAGCCGCGTTTCTGGCGCGCGCTCGAACTGTCACGGCGCAGCCTGCCGCGCTGGGAATAATCGCGGCCCTGCCTTCGCTCAGTCTGTGTTGTCCCGATGGTCGCCCCTGCCCTGCGCTTCCTGGTTGCCGATCCCCTCGACGGCGTCCAGGTCTTCGTCCGCCGCCTGCTCGAGGGCTATGGTTTCGACCCGCAACGCATCCACTGCTGCGCCGGCAGCGCCGAGGCCCTGCAACTGGGCCTGGCCCAGGCGCCCGACTTCCTGCTGACCGACTGGTTTGCCGGCGCCAACCCCACCGGGCTGCAGCTCGTTGAGCAGCTTCGCGCCAGGAACCGCGAGTTGCGCGTCGGCTTCCTCTCCTTCCAGGTCACGCCCGAGATCGAGGCCGCTGCGGCGGGCGTGGGCTCGCGCTTCCTGCTGAAGAAGCCCTTCGACGCCGCCGACCTGAAGCGCGAGATCCAGCGCGGCTTCGAGTACCTGGCGGCCACCCAGCCCGAGACCATGGCGCGCGTCAACCGCGAGACGCAGGGCCGGCTCGACCCGCGCCAGCGCCGCATCGAGCTGCCGCCGCTGCCCGCGCCGCTGCGCGTCGGCGAGTCGGTGCGCTGGGACGGCAAGCCCTACCAGGTCACCGCCGTGGTGATGCGCGGCGGCGAGCAGCTGGCCCAGCTCAGCGGCGCGGCCTCGCTGGTGCCTTCGCACAAGCTGCAGCGCAGCGCCTGATCAGGCGCGCAGCGGCGCGAGCAGGCCGCCCGCGTAGCCCGGGAAGACCGCATCCAGCGCGGCGTCGCGCAGCCCCAGATGGCGTGCCGCCACGCCCGCCAGCAGTGCTCGCAGGTCGGTGGTGATGGCCAGGTCGCGGCCTTGGTGACGCGCCGCGGCGTCGAGCGTCGGCCAGTCGCCCAGCACCCGGCCGCCGGCCACCCGTCCGCCCAGCAGCCAGGCGGCGTTGCCGTGGCCGTGGTCGGTGCCGGCGTTGCCGTTCTCGCGCACCGTGCGACCGAACTCGCTCAGCACGGTCACCACGCAGTCGTCCCACAGCGGCCCGAGCGCCTGCGCCAGCTGCGCCAGCCCGGCGCCGAGCGGCGCCAGCCGGTTCGCCAGCTGGCCCTGGGCCGCGCCCTGGCGCGCATGGGTGTCCCAGCCGCCCAGTTCGAGCACGGCGAACTGCAGGCGCGCATCGGCCCTCAGCGCCTGCGCCAGGCGCCGCGCGGTGTCGGGCAGCGAACCAGCCGCCGGCGCGCCGCGGTCCGGGGCGTCGCCGCTCGCGCCTTCCATGCGCCGGTCGGACGGCGCGTCGGCCCCCGCCTGCAGGGCCTGCGCCACCTGCTGGCGCCCCATCTGCCCGCTGCGCCAGGTTTCGGCGTAGCGCGGGTCCTGCGCGTAGAGGCGGTCGAGCGCCCCGGCCATGGCCGGCGCGGCCTCGCGCAGCCCGCCGCGCGCCGCGCCCGGCAGCGCGGTGCTGCCGTCGAAGCCGGCCAGCAGCTTGGGGCGTACCGCCGCGCTGTAGAGCGCACGCACCGCCGTGCCGCCGTCGCCCTGCTGGCGCAGCAGGCGCGCCAGCCAGCCATCGGCCGTGCTGCTGCGGCCCGGCGTGCCGGCTTCCAGCTCGTCCTGCGCCTCGAAGTGGCTGCGCCGCCCCTGACCCGGCAGCCCGCTGGCGTGCAGCAGACCGAACTGCCCGCCGCGCCACAGCGGCAGCAGCGGTGCCAGCGCCGGGTGCAGGCCGAAGCGCGGGCCGGCGCCCTCGAGCGCCAGCAGCCCGCCCTCCTGGCCCGGCGCCGGCAGCGCGATGTTGGGCCGCTCGTCGCGGTAGGCGCGTTCCTCGTAGGGCGCGCAGACCGACAGCCCGTCCACCGCGCCGCGCAGCAGCACGACGATCCAGCGCGGCGCCGCACGTTGCGCATAAGAGGGCTTGGCGCACAGCGCCAGCGGCAGGGCGCTGGCCAGAGCCAGCAGTTGGCGACGCGGCAGGGTCATGGCAGGTTTCTCTTAAGGTGAACGGGCTTTTCCCGGCACCTTAACCCCCGCCGGGGGCGGGCCGGGCTGGCCCGGACCTGGGGGTGCTCAGGTGTTCTGGAAGTCCGGGGCGCCCAGCAGCAACGCGGCGCGCAGGCGCTCGGGTTCGCGCTGCAGCGCGGCGCGGGTGGCCGCGCCGATGCCGTCGCCCAGGGTCTGCAGCAGCTCACCGGGGTCGGGCCGCAGGCGCTGCGCCAGGCGCGCCGCGATATCGACACGGCGCGCCAGCGCCTCGGGGTCCAGCCAGGCCTCTCGCGTGGTCTTGTAGCCGTCGGGCGTGACGCAGCCGAACAGCGGCTGGCCGAGCTGGCGCAGCGCACCGAGCACCGGCTGCCAGCCCTCGCCGGGCGCCGGACGGGCGTCGCAGGCGCGCAGCAGGCTGAGCACGAAGCGGTAGGGCGTCTTGAACTGGCGTCCACGCACCGCCTCGGGCCGCGCCAGCGGGTGCAGCAGCAGCGCCCGGGTGCTGGCGCGCAAATCGCCGCCGCTGCGCGTGAAGACCTGGGCGGTCGCCTGCACCAGCTCCGGCTCCGGTTGGTCGGCGATGAAATGCTGCGCCAGCTTGTGGGCGATGCGGCGCGCGGTGGCCGGGTGTTCGGCCAGGCGGTCGAGCGCCCACTCACCCTGCGCCTGACCGCGAGCAGGTACGCGTTCGCCCAGCCAGGTCTTGGCGCCCTCGTCGTGGCGGCGCGATGCAAAGCGGAAGCGGCCGTCGCGCGGGTCGGCGCTCCAGCCGGTGAGCACGCGGGCCAGCTCGGTGACGTCGCGCTGCGTGTAGCCACCGTCCACCCCCAGGGTGTGCAACTCCATCAGCTCGCGGGCGTAGTTCTCGTTCAAGCCACCGCCGGCCCCCGACTGCGCGTTGTCCAGGTAGACCAGCATCGCCGGGTGCTGCGCGGTGGCGCCGAGCAGCTCACGGAAGCGCCCCAGCACGTGCGGGCGGATCGCGCCGGCCTCGTAATCGCCCACCAGCACGCGGCAGGGGCCCTTGCCGATGAAGACGTTGAAGTGGTTGAACCAGAACTCGACCAAACGCTCCTCGAGCGGGTTGGGACTCCACAGCGCACGCGCCAGGCGCGCTTCTGCCGCCTCGTGGTACGCGCCCTGCACCAGCGCACGACGCGCGCTGGTCTCGCCGTCCCCGGCGCGGCGTGCGCCGGATTCATCGGTCCCGGCGCGCCGCTCGGCCTCGCGCAAGGCGCGCAGGCGCTCGGCGCGCGCCGGCAGGCCTTGCTGCAGCGCCGCCAGGCGCGCGCCGAGCCCGGCCGGCAGAGGTTCGGGCGGACCGAGTTGGGCCTCGACCCATTCCGGCCAGCTGCGGCCGGCCCAGCGCTGCAGGTCGCCAGGGCGTGGGCCGTAGGCCAAGCGGTTGAGCGCGTGCAGGGTGTCGGCGCCCTGCCCGAGCTCGGCGCGTGAGGGAATGGCCCAGGCCAGGCCGCTCAGGCCGGTCAGGCTGGTCAAAAAGTCGCGGCGTGTGCTCATGCGGAGGTCCTCAGGCGCGGCGCCATTCATCCCGACCCTGCAGGCCGGCCGGCGCGGTCGAAAGGCGGCGGCGCGCCGCGGCGTCGTCGAGCAGCTGGGCGCGCCACCAGTCGCTGCTGACGGCCTCGATGAGTGCGCGGTGGCGTGCCGCCTGCTCGCGCGCCGGCGCAGGGCGGCGGCGCTGCGCCAGGCGGCGCCCCGTCTCGTGACCGCCGAAGCTCATGTGGTCGGCACCGTCGAGCCACAGCTCGGCCTTGTCGCCGACGGGAAGACCGTCGTAGACGGCGCGCCGCCAATCACCGCGTTCACGGCGTTCGGCGTGTTCGCCTCCCGCCAGCGGATCGCCATCCAGGCTGCCGCTCAAACACAGCAGCGGTCGGCGGATGGCGCCAAAGGCCTGGGGATCGGCGCCCTGCGCCGGACCCGGTGAGGGGCTGAAGGCGGCGAAGGCGCGCGGCCGCGGGTCTTCGAGCGGTGCCACACCGCGCCAGCGCTGCCCGGCCACTGCGAGCGTGGTGTGGGCGCCGAAGGAGTGACCGGCCAGGCCGATGCGATCCAGGCGCAGGCGCGGCCACTCGGCGGCGCGGCGCTGCAGTTCGTCGAGCACGAAGCGCAGGTCCTGCACGCGCGCCTGCAGCTGCGCGCCCTGCGCCGCCGCCTTCAAGCCGGCCAGGCCGCCCTCGCGCAGCACCTCGCGGTCGCTGCCCGGGTGCTGCAGGTGCAGGGTGGCGATGCCGGCCGCCGCCCAGGCCTCGGCCCACTGTGTGCCGGCGTCCACGCTGCCGCCCAGGCCGTGGCTGAACAGCACCAAGGGGCAGGCCGAGCTGCCTTCGGGCAGGCGCAGGCGCAGGCGCAGCGGCAGCGCGCGGTCGCGCGTCGCGTCGTTCCATTGCAGGTCGAGGGGGGCGGCCCGCGCCGCCTGCAGCGGCAGCAGGGCGGCGGTGGCGTTGAGCAGGGTGCGGCGTCGCATGCATGCAGCATGCCGCCGCGCTGCCGCCCGCCGCGTGTGCGGCGTGCAAAGAAGTGTGCGCATCAAGCGGTGGAATCGTTCGCCCGTTCGACCAGCGCACGCAGGGTGTTGAGGTTGCGCGCCGTGCCGGCCTCGGCGGCGGCGATGCGCAGGCGGCTCTGCGCCATGCCGGCGCCGTAGTGCACGAAGAGCGCACGCGCCACGGCGACGATCTGCTCGCCCTGCTGGTGGCGCACCCCGGCCGGCCAGTCGTCCGGCAAGGCCCCGTTGAGCAAAGTCACCAGCACCCGGTTGGGCGCCGCGTCGGGGAAGGGGTTGGCGGCCAGCAGCGCCTGCAGTTCGGTGCGAGCGGTCAGTACCACGCCCACGCTGCGGCCCATCAGAGCGCGCAGTCCCCCCTCGAGGCGTGCTCGTGCCGCGTCGCCCCCAAGCGGGCTGTCGAACACCAGATTGCCGCTGGCGATGGAGGTGCGCGGCCGCTCGAAGCCGAGCTCCATGGCGAGCCGGCGCAAGTCCGCCATCGGCAGCTTGCCGGTGCCGCCGACGTTGACGGCGCGCAGCAAGGCAATATGGGAGGTCATGCCGCGAAAGATACTCGCGCCATGACCTCCCGCCGTTCGCTTCTGCTGACCGCCAGCGGCCTCGCCGCGTTGAGCGCCCCCCCGCTGCTGCAGGCCCAGGCGCCAGCGCCCAGCGTCGCCGATCCCGCGCGCCTCATCGTCACCGAGCCACTGTGGATGCCCGGGCTGGAGCGCACGCGCCGGCTGCGCGTCTACCTGCCGCCCGACTACGCGGCGCAGCCGGCGCGCCACTACCCGGTGATCTATCTGCACGACGGGCAGAACCTGTTCGACGCCGCCACCGGCTTCAACGGCGAATGGGGCGTGGATGAACTTCTCGACCGCCTGGCGCGCCAGCAGGGCCTGGCGGCCATCGCCGTCGGCATCGACCACGGCGGCGAGCGCCGCAACAGCGAGCTCAACCCCTGGGACCACGAGCGCCTGGGCCGGGGCGAGGGCTTCGCCTACCTGCGCTTCCTGGTCGAGACCGTCAAGCCTTACGTCGACGCGCGCTGGCGCACGCGGCCCGAGAGCGCCAGCACGGCCCTCATCGGCAGTTCGCTGGGCGGGCTCATCACGCACGCCGCGCTGCACCGCCACCGCGAGGTGTTCGGCCTGGGCGGCGTGCTGTCGCCGGCGTTCTGGGTCAACGAGCCGCGCGCCCGCATGCTGGCCGAGAGCGAACCGCTGCTGGCGCACCAGCGCCTGGTCTTGTACGGCGGCGGGCGCGAGGACCGCGACATGTTGCCCATGGCACGCCGCATGGCCGAGCTGCTGCGCCGGCAGAGCCGGCATCTGCTCTACATCGAGGAGCCGTCGGCCGGGCACAACGAGGCGGCCTGGCGCGCCGTGCTGCCGCGCGTGCTGGCGCATCTGTTCGGCGACGCCGGATGAACTCCCGCACCGAGGAGCAAGAAGCGCAACACCGCGGCGCACCGCCAAGCTGACACAGGACCCGGCGCTGGGGCGAATCGGCAACGGTCCAACGCCCACCGGGGTGTAGGCTGATGGCGGGTCGCAGCACGCCCCCCGCAAGGAGCCCCCTCGTGTCCGATCGACAGCCGCGCGCGCTGGCGCCGGAGTTCTTCCGCAGCCTGGTGCACAACCTGCCGGACCTGGTCTGGGTCAAGGACCCGGACGGCGTCTTCCTGGCCTGCAACCGCCGCTTCGAGGCCTTGCTGGGCGCATCCGAGTCCGACATCGTCGGCCGCACCGACCGCGACTTCGTCAGCGCCGAGATGGCGGATCTTTACCGCTCCCGCGACCTGGCCGCCGTGGCCGCCGGCCGCACCCTCGTCAACGAGGAGCGCTTGTGCTTCGCCAGCGATGGACACGTGGAACACGCGCAGACGCTCAAGACCCCGCTGCACGACGAAGGCGGACGCCTGATCGGTGTGCTGGGCGTGGCACGCGACCTGAGCGATCAGGTGCGACTGCGCGAGGACCTGCAGCGCAGCCTGGCGCAACTGCATGAGGCCGAACGCGTCGCCCAGTTCGGCAGCTGGGAGCATGTGGTCGAGGGCGACCGGCTGCACTGGTCGGAGCAGGTACACGCCATCTTCGAGACCGACCCGGCCAACCATCACCCGAGCCTGGACGACTTCTGGCGCCGCGTGCACCCCGACGACGTCGCCGCGGTGCAGGCGCAGTACGGCGCCGCGCTGGAGCAGCGCCGCCCCTACCAGGCCTTGCACCGCGTGCTGCTGCCGGACGGCCGGGTCAAGCATGTGCTCGAGCACGCCGTGATGTACCGCGACGCGCAGGGCCAGGTGGTGCGCACGCTGGGCACGGTGCAGGACGTCACCGCCCGCGTGCTCGACGAGCGCGCGCTCAGCGAACGGCGCGCGCTGTTCGCCGCGGTGTTCAGCCAGTCGCTCGACAGCATCGCCATCGTCGACCCGGCCAGCGGGCTTTTCGTCGAGTTCAACGACGCAGCGGCGCGCAACCTGGGTTACAGCGGCGAGGAGTTCGCCCGACTGGGGGTGGCCGACGTCGAAGCCCTGCACAGCCGCGACGACATCCTGGCCAATCTGGCGCGCATGACCGGCCCGGAGCCCGTTCAGTTCGAGTCCCAGCACCGCCGCAAGGACGGCCAGTTGCGCGAGGTGGCGGTGAGCGGGCGCGGCATCGAGGTCAACGGCCGCGGCTACGTGGTGTCGATCTGGCGCGACCTCACCGAGGCGCGCAAGGCCGAGCGCGACATCCATCGGCTGTCCTACTTCGACTCGCTGACCGGCCTGCCCAACCGCAACCTGCTGCACGACCGCGTGCAACAGCTGATGACGCCGCAGGCCCAGACCGAACCCGCGGCGCTGCTGATCGTCAACCTCGACCGCTTCCACGCCATCAACGACGCGCTGGGTCGTCCGATCGGCGACCAGGTGCTGCGCGAGGCGGCAGGGCGCCTGCAGCAGGTGCTGCCGTTGAAGGATGCCGTGCTGCACCTGGGCGCCGACGAGTTCGTGCTGCTGCTGCCCCCTCAGCGCGGCCGCAGCGCCGCCGATGCCGGCGCCGAGGCGCTGCGCGTGGCCGATGCCACGTTGGCTGCGCTGCGTGCCCCGTTCTGCGTGGCCGACAACACCATGGAAATGGGCGTCAGCGTGGGCATCGCCCTGCTGCCGCAAGGCGGCGGGGACAGCTTCAGCGACGTGATGCGCCGCGCCGATACCGCATTGCACCGTGCCAAGCACGCCGCCGCGCACCGCGTCGCCTTCTTCGACGAGAGCATGGGCGAGACCGCCCGCCAGCAGTTCACGCTCGAGCAGGCATTGCGCGAGGCGATTCCCGCCGGGCAGTTGCGCCTGTACCTGCAGCCGCAGGTGGACGTGCGCGGGCGCCTGGTGGCCGCCGAGGCGCTGGTGCGCTGGGTGCATCCGACGCACGGGTTGATGCCGCCGGGCGACTTCATCCCCATGGCCGAGAGCAGCGAGCTGATCGTCGCGCTCGATCGCTGGGTGCTCGGCGCGGCCCTGGACTTCGGCCACAAGCTGCGCCAGGCCGGGCGTCCGCTGCGCATCGCCGTCAACATCAGCCCGCGGCACTTCCATTCGCCCGATTTCGTCAGCTGGGTGCAGTCGGCGTTGCAGCGCCACCGGGCCGCGCCGGACGATCTGATGCTGGAGGTCACCGAAGGCCTGGTGATCGAAAACCTCGACGACGTGGTCAACAAGATGCAGACGCTCGGCGCGCTCGGCATCCGCTTCTCGATGGACGACTTCGGCACCGGCTACTCGTCGCTGGCCTACCTGAAGCGCCTGCCCATCCACGAGCTGAAGATCGACCGCAGCTTCGTGCGCGACGCGGTCGGCGACCCGGACAGCGTGGCCCTCATCTCGACCATCCTGGCGGTGGCGCACCACATGAACCTCGAGGTGGTGGCCGAGGGCATCGAGACACCGCAGCAGGTGGCGCTGCTGGCCGGCATGGCACCGCAGATCCGCCTGCAGGGCTTTCACTTCGGCCGGCCGCTGCCCTTGTCGCAGTGGCTGGCGCGCTGGGCGCCGGGACGGCTCCAGTTGGACGACGCGGGCGACCCGACGCACACGCCGCCGGACTCGCCGGGGCCGTGAGCGCCGCCCACTTCATCCTCTACGTGGCCGAGCCGCTGCGCTCGCGTGACTTCTACGCCGCCGTGCTGGCGCAGGCGCCGCGCCTCGAGGTGCCGGGCATGACCGAATTCGTGCTGCCGGCTTCGGGCGGATGTGCGGTGCTCGGTCTGATGCCCGAGGCCGGCATCCGCCGCCTGCTCGGCGATGCCCTGCCCGACCCGGCGCTGGCACAGGGCATCCCGCGCGCCGAGCTCTACCTGCTGCTGGACGAGGACCCGACGCCCTTCATCGAGCGCGCGCTGGCGGCCGGGGCACGCCGGCTCAGCGCGCTGCAGCCGCGCGACTGGGGCCATCGCGCCGCCTACCTGCTCGACCCCGACGGGCATGTGTTGGCGATGGCTCAGCCCCTGGTCTGAGCCGCAATCCAAAACGCCGGCGCGGCGTCCAAGCGGGTCAGTCGCAAGGGGCCCGCGGGCAGGTCGACCAGCAAGGTGCGCGGTGCCAGCAGCTGGCCCTGAAAGCGCGCGGCGCCGGCCACGAAGAGCGCGCGCCAGCAGCCCTCGTCGGGCCAGGGTTCGCCATCGACCAGTCGCATCGCCCCGTCCACGCGCTGCAGCATCAGGTTGAGGTCGCGCGTCGCGCCGTCGAGGAGCCGGCAGCCCGGTGCGGCCGCGCCGTCGAAGGCCAGCGGCGCGTCGCCGGCGCGCAGCAGACGCTCGCCTTCGGGCAGCTGCAGGCGCACGCCGGCGCCCTGCAGCACGGCGAAGTGGCGCTGCACGCCGGGGAAGGCGCTGAAGGGCCCGTCCTGCTCGATGTCGGCCAGGCTGATGCGCAACCGCCAGTCGGCGCCCGCCGGCCAGGTGAAGAGCTCGCGCGTGCGCCCGCCGCCGTTGCGCCATGGCGTGGCGGGGATGCGGTCGGCCTCGATGCGCTGCATGGGATCAGCGGCCCGAGGGCACAGCCGGCAGCGCGGCGGCCAGGGCCTCGAAGCGGGCATCGCCGTGCAGCGCCTCGAAGGCCGGGCTGAGGCGCAGGAAAGGCCAGGAGCTGCTGCGCTCGCGCTGCGCCTCGGTCAGCGCGGCCAGCGCGGCATCGATCCGCCCGGCGGCCGCCGCGCTGCGCGCCAGCGACCAAGGCGCCACGCGCTGCCGCTGCGCCAGCCGGCCCAGGTCCGCATCGTGGCGCTGGGCCAGCGCGCGGTCGCCGCTGGCGGCCGCCACCAGGGCGGCGGTCTCGAGCCAGCCGGCGTCGGCGTCGCCGTTCGGGCCGCAGGCGTTCAGGGCCTCCAGTGCCGCCGCGGCCTGCCCGTTCAGCGCCAGCGCCCAGGCCAGGCGCAGCTGCGACGGGCGGTGCGCCGGCGCCAGCGCCAGCGCGCGCTGCAGCGCCTGCACCGCGTCGGCGGGGCGGCGCTGCAGGATCAGGTGGTCGCCCAGGTTCATGTTGACGCCGACGTCCAGCGGATCGACCAACAGGGCCTGCTCGATCCAGGCGCGCGCCTCGTCGAAGCGCCCGCGCACCGCCGCCACGCTGGCCAGCTGCACCATGGCCAGGCCGTAGCTGGGCAGCAGGCCGAGGGCCTGTTCGAGATCGCGCGCCGCGCCGTCGAAATCCAGCGCGAAGAAGAAGCGCATCGCCCCGCGCGTCGACAGGCCGATGGCCAGATCGGGGTCGAGCGCCAGGGCGCGCTCCAGATGCGCCTGACAGTCGGCCAGCAGCGCCGCCGGGGCCTCGGCGCCGTAGTGCATCAGCAGCATCTCGCACTCGGCCCGCGAGGCCCAGGCCGGCGCGTAGTCGGGCTGGGCCTGCGACACCGTGTCGAACGCGACGATGGCCTCGCGCAGGGCCGGCACGCTGCGCCGGCTCAGCAGGTGGCGGCCGCGCAGGTAGTCGCGCACCGCGGCGGGGCCCAGCGCCAGCGCGGCCGGCGCGGCCGCCTGCACCACCCCGAGCTGGGCGCGGATGGCGGTGGCGACGCTTTGCGCGATGTCGTTCTGCACCGCCAGCAGGTCGCCGAGGCCGCGCGTGTGGTCGGCCGCCCAGATGTGCGCGTCGGTGCGGGCGTCGATCAGTTGCACGATCACCTGTACGCGGTCGCCGGCCTGCAGCACCGAACCCTCGACGATCCAGTCGGTCCCGGTGCGCGCCGCGATGTCGGCCACGCTGATGCGCGCGTCGGCGAACTGGGCGGCGCTGGTGCGCGACAGGATGCGCACGCCGCGCAGGCTGCACAGGCGCAGGGTCAGCAGCTCGGTGAGCCCCTCGGCCACGAAGCCCTCGGGCTGCGCCGCCAGGTGCCGGAAGGGCAGCACCAGCAGGGTTTCGGGTTGCCCGCCGGTGCGAACGGGCGCGGCCTGCAGGGCGGCGGCGCCGATCGGCTCGACCGCCGCGCACAGCCGGTAGCCGCGGCGCGGCAGGGTCTCGAGCAGGCGCGGCGCGCGGGCATCGTCGCCGAGCGCGCGGCGCAGCTGGCCGATGCAGCGCGTCAGCACGTCCTCGCTGACGTAGCCGCGCGGCCAGACCGCCTGTTCGATTTGCCGGCGGGTGCGCAGCTGCGGCGCATAGCGCGCCAGTTCCAGCAGCACCGCCATGGCCTTGGGCTCGACGCGCAGCGCGGCACCGCCGGCGCCGATGCGCCCCTCCAGCGGAATGACCTCGCGCCCCGCCACGCTGAACCCCGCCTCGAGCTCCACGCCTGCACCGCTCCCGGCCCACGATGCGGACCGCGCGGGCATCCTAAGCCTCGGGCAAACCTCGTCGAACCCTCGGCCGCATCGGTCAGCGCGGTCGCACCATGGCGACACCGGCAGTCTGCCGGAGGACAGCGGGCCCAGCGCCCTGCGACGCGGAGGATTCCTCATGAACCACAAGCTCTCGGGCGCCAGCGCGGCGCCGCTCCTGGCCCTGGCGCTGCTGGCCTTGGCACCCCAGGCCCAGGCGCTCGACCTGGTCGAATTCACCTTCGGCAGCGGCGTCGGCACCGACACCGCACAGCATGTGACCGCGCACCTCACGGTCACCCCGGTGGTCGGTCACAAGTCCGGCGGCGCCGTGGCACCGCACACCTTCATCGACCTGGGCGACGGCAACATGGCCATGCAGCTGGCCAAGGCCGACGGCGGCTACTGGTTCGACTTCACGCTGACGGCCGACCCCGGCTACACCTTCCAGATCAGCGACGCGCACTTCGCGCTCCGGACCCGCAACACCGCCGGCGTCTACCGCACCATCCGCGTCTGGCCCAACCAGGAGCCCAGCGTCGTTTGGTACAACGCCTACGGCGGCGACACCGTCTTCAACGACATGGGGCCGGGCGGCTTCGGCTGGAAGACCGGCGCCTGGAACGCCTTCATCACGCGCCAGGACCTGTAGACCCTGCGCGTCCAGCTCG
Organism: Inhella sp.; assembly: GCA_041919015.1. Lineage (GTDB taxonomy): Bacteria > Pseudomonadota > Gammaproteobacteria > Burkholderiales > Burkholderiaceae_C > Inhella. The sequence goes on along the minus strand of JAYRUQ010000029.1, from coordinate 7,782 downwards.
TCCTGGAGGGCAACAGCGGCGGCAGCCTGGCGATCTTCGACCGCGTGATGCTCGAGGGCGAGGTGCTGGCGGTGCCCGAGCCGGGCAGCGCGCTGCTGCTGGGCGGCGGCCTGCTCGGCCTCAGCCTGATGAAGCGGCGCCGCCGGCCGGCCTGACCGAGCGCGGGTCGGGGGCGGGGGTCGGGGCCGGCGCGGGCCTATCCTGCGCACCGGAGAAAGCCCATGCCCCAGACCCCCCGTGAACTCCTGCAAGGCCTGCGCGCCTACGAAGGCGGCAAGCTGGTGACGGCCGACGAGGCGCTGGCCCTGGTGCAGGACGGCGACACGGTGGCCACCAGTGGTTTCGTCGGCATCGGCTTCGCCGAAGGCCTGGCGCTGGCGCTGGAGAGGCGCTTCCTCGCCACCGGCCATCCGCGCGCGCTGAGCCTGGTGTACGCCGCCGGCCAGGGCGACGGCGCCGAGCGTGGCCTCAACCACCTCGGCCACGAAGGGCTGGTGGCCAAGGTGATCGGCGGGCATTGGGGCCTGGTGCCCAAGCTGCAAAGGCTGGCGGTGGAGGGGCGCATCCAGGCCTGGAACCTGCCGCAGGGCGTCATCGCCCATCTCTACCGCGACATCGCCGCGCGGCGACCGGGGCACCTGACGCGCGTCGGCCTCGGTACCTTCGTCGACCCGCGCCTGGGCGGCGGCAGGCTCAACGCGCAGACCACCGACGAGCTGGTGCGGCTGATCGACATCGACGGCCAGGAGGCGCTGCTCTACAAGACCTTCCCGATCCAGGTCGCGCTGATCCGCGCCACCACGGCCGACCTGGACGGCAACCTGACGCTGGAGCGCGAGGCGTTGACGCTCGAGACCCTGGCGCTGGCGATGGCCGCGCACAACAGCGGCGGCATCGTCATCGCCCAGGTGCAGCAGGTGGCCGAGCGCGGCAGCCTGCAACCCCGCGAGGTCAAGGTGCCCGGCGTGCTGGTCGACTGCGTGGTGCGGGCCGAGCGCCCCGAGGAGCACCCGCAGACCTTCGCCACGCCCTACTCGGCGGCCTACGCCGGACGCCTGCGCGTGCCGCTGGCGCAGGTGGCGCCGATGCCCGCCGGGCCGCGCAAGGTGATCGCGCGGCGCGCGGCACTGGAGCTGCGCACCGGCGAACTGGTGAACCTGGGCATCGGCATGCCCGAGGGCGTGGCGGCGGTGGCGGCCGAGGAGCGCGTCATCGACCTCATCACCCTGAGCACCGAACCGGGCGTGATCGGCGGCATCCCGGCCGGCGGGCTGAACTTCGGCGCGGCGGTCAACACCCAGGCCGTGATCGACCAGCCCGATCAGTTCGACCTCTACGACGGCGGCGGCCTCGATCTCGCCGTGCTCGGCCTGGCGCAATGCGACCTTGAAGGCAACGTCAACGTCAGCAAGTTCGGCAAGCGCCTGGCCGGCGCCGGCGGCTTCATCAACATCTCGCAGGCCGCCCAGCGCCTGGTGTTTGCCGGCGCCTTCGGTGGCGAAGGCCTGGGCCGCTTCGTGCGCAAGTTCGTGCGCGAGGTCGAGCACCGCACGTTCAGCGGCCGGCAGGCGCTGGCACGCGGCCAACCGGTGCTCTACGTCACCGAGCGCTGCGTGCTGCGCCTCGCGCCCGAGGGGCTGGAGCTGCTGGAAATCGCGCCTGGCCTCGACCTGGAACGCGACCTGCTGGCGCAGATGGACTTCCGCCCCTGGCTGCCGCGCGACCCGCGGCCGATGGACGCGGCGCTCTTCGCGCCCGCTCCGATGGGCCTGCGCGAGCGCCTGCAGCAGCGCCCGCTGTCCGAGCGCCTGCGCTTCGACGCCCAGCACGGCGTGCTGTTCCTCGACTTCTCGCACCTGCGCCTGCGCGACGCCGCGGACCTGGCGGCGCTGCGCGCGGTGGTCGAGGCGCGGCTGCAGGGCATCGGGCAGCGCGTCGACGGCGTCGTCAACTACGAGCAGTTCGAGCTCGCACCCGAGCTCGGTGCGGCCTACACCGCCTGGGTGGCCGAGCTGGCCGGCACGCGCTACCGGCGCATCACGCGCTACGGCCAGTCGGCCTTCCTGCGCGCGCAGCTGGTGCCGGGGCTGGCGCTGCGCGGCTTGGCCGATGGTTTGGTGGCGGATGCCGGCGCGGCCTTATCCCGGGTCAAGGAAGACCACCCCGACCAGGCGCAGCATGGGTCCACACAGCAAAGGAATCCGCCCATGTCCCTCTTCCACGCCGTCCTCTGGCTCGACCATCACGAAGCCCGCCTGCTGCAGTTCGACGCCGAACATGTCGAGCTGGAGCGCATCCGCGAGCACAGCCACCACACCAAGCAGCATGGCAGCGCGGTGCGCAGCGAGCACGAGTTCTACGCCGAGGTCTGCGAGCGCATGGCCGGCATTGCCGAGCTGCTGGTGACCGGTTCGCATCAGGCGCAGGCCGACTTCAAGCATTACCTGAGCAAGCACCGCCCGGCACTGAAGTCCCAGGTGGCCGGCTACGAGACGGTCGCCAAACCCAGCGATGCACAGCTGGTGGCGTTGGCGCGTGAGTTCTTCGTCCGCTTCGACCGCATGAACGGCGTGCCGACGCCGACCTGAGCGGATTGGGGCTCAGCGCAGCCGGGCACGCCGGGGCATGGCGCCGACAATCGCCGCCATGCTCCTGACCCTGCACAGCGCCGGCGCCGGTTTCGAGGCGGCCTGCCACATCCCGGCCCTGCCCGAGGGGCACCGCAGCCGCCGGCTGCACGGGCATTCCTACTTCGCGCAGGCGCGCTGCGCACTGCCCTCCGGCTGGGCCCCGTTTGCGGGCGCCGAGGTCAGCACGCTGCGCGAGCGCCTCGCCGCGGCCTGCGCGCCGCTCGACCACGCGCTGCTCAACGAGCAGCTGGCCAACCCGACCGACGAGAACCTGGCGCGCTGGCTGCGCGAGCGCCTGCGCGCGCTGCAGGTGCCGGGGCTGCAGCAGGTCTCGGTCTACTCCACCGCGCACAGCGGGGTGGACCTCGATGCCGCCGGCCACGCCCATGTCTGGCGCCGCTACCGCTTCCAGAGCGCGCACTGGCTGCCCAAGGTGCCGGCCGGGCACAAATGCGGGCGCCTGCACGGCCATGGCTTCGAGGTCATCGTGCACGCCAATACCACGCTGGCGGCGCAGGACGACCTTGCGCTCGACTACGACCAGCTCGACGCGCTGTGGGCGCCACTGCATTTCGAACTGAACTACCGCTGCCTGAACGAGATCGAGGGCCTCGCCAACCCGACCAGCGAGGTGCTGGCGGCCTGGCTGTGGCAGCGCCTGAAGCCGCAACTGCCGGCGCTGTCCTGGATCACGGTCTACGAGACCGGCTCCTGCGGTGCCAATTTCAACGGCCGCCTGTTCCGCATCTGGAAGGAGCTGACGCTGGACAGCGCCGTGCGCCTGCGCCATGCGCCGCCCTCGCACCCGCTGGCCGGCGTGCACGGCCACACCTTCTGCCTGCGCCTGCACCTGCAGGGGCCGCTCGACGCGGTGATGGGCTGGACGGTCGACTTCGGCGACGTGAAGGCGCGCTTCGACCCGATCTTCAAGCGCCTCGACCACCACCCGCTGCACGAGCGCGGCACGGGGCCGGGCCACGCGCCCGACAGCGACTGCGCCACGCTGGCCGCCGAGATCCTGCGCGACGCGCGCGCCGTGCTGCCTGAGGTCGACCGCGTCGACCTCTACGAAACGCGCGGCAGCGGTGCGCTGGTGACGCTGGGCGACACCAGCGAGCTGATCCCGGTGTAGGCCGCCACGCCGCCCGGGGCACCCGGGGCGCCCGGGCTGTGCCGCTCCAGCTCGGCCTGCAGCGCCACCACCTTCCACAGGTGGCGCAGCGCGGCCTCGAACTCGCCGCGTTTCTCCAGCAGGCGCGCCAGCTCCAGGTGCGCCTGACGCTGCTGCGGCTTGCTGGCGATGCGCTCGGCCAGCTCCAGGCCGTGGCGGCTGGAGCGGATGGCGGCCGCCTCGTCGCCGCGCGCCAGCGCGATCTCGGTCCAGGTGCGGCTGGCGGCCGCCTCCAGCCAGTGGTGTTGCAGGCGCCCGGCCAGATTGAGCGCCAGCCGGCAGTCGGCGGTGGCCAGCGGCCACTGGCCGCGCACCAGCGCGGCGCGCGCCAAATACCAATGCGCCTCGGCCTCGAACTCGCGGTGCCCGCCGCGCCGCGCCGCCGCCAGCGCGTGGCTGAACTGGCGCTCGGCGTCCTCCAGCTGGTTGCTCTCCAGGTGGCCGACGCCGAGGTTGAGCGCCACCTTGGCGCTCAGGTAGCTGTCGGACGCGGCCAGCGCCTGCAGGCGCTGCAGGGCGTCGCGCTGAAAACGCAGCCCGGTGTGCCAGGCGCCCAGCGCGTAGTGGATCTGGCCCAGGCCGACGCGCGCCGCCACGCCGACGCGCGGCGCCGGCGCCGCGTCGGCCAGGTCGACGGCGCGCGACCACAGCTCGGTGGCCTCCAGGTAATTGCCCTGCTGGTAGGCGACGCGGCCGAGCGCCTCGGCCACGCGCGCCGCCTGCAGCGGCAGCGCCGCCACCTGTTGCGCCATCTGCTGCAGCGCGCCCTGCAACTCCAGCGCGCGGCCGCGCGGCTCCAGCAGGTGGAAGCGCAGGCACAGGGCGTCGGCCGCGCAGGCCCAATCGGCCAGCTCGGCGCGCTGCGCCTGCAGGCGCAGCAGCAGCGCCAGCGCAAGGGCCGGGTGGCGGGTGGCCACCCCGGCCAGCCGCACCAGCACCGGGCTGAAGCCCTCGGCCGAGGCAGGGTAGGCGGGAAGTGGCGCGGCGTCGGTCATCGGTCGAAGCATAGCGGTGCCGCACAATCTGGTAATCAAGTGGTCTTGCAGGTGGGGCCGTTTCAAGCGCCATAGGACGGCAAGGGTGGTTGGAAGCCCCATCACCCGGCACCCAATCAAATACCAATTGCCTGAACCTTGGCTTGGTATTAGAGTGGTATTCATGCTGATTCAAGCCCGACACACGCTCCGCCGCCCCGGCGCCAACCCGCGCTGGTGGATCGGGGTGGACGGCGGCGGCACCCACACGCGGCTGCGCTGCACCGACGCCGCCGGCCAACTGCTGGGCGAAGGACAGGCCGGTGCCTCGGCGCTCGGTCAGGGTCCGGCGCAGGCCTGGGCGGCCGTCGACACGGCCCTGCGCGCCGCGCTGGGCCAGGCCTTCGATGCCGACGCCTGGGCGCACTGCGCCATCGGCCTGGGCCTGTCGGGCGCCGGCTCGCCGACGCTGGCGCAGGCCTTTCTGGACGCCGCGCCGCGCTGCGCCGCGCTGGCGCTCGACACCGACGGCGTGGCGGCCCTGCTCGGCGCCCATGGCGGGCAGCCCGGCGCACTGCTGATCGCCGGCACCGGCTCGGTCGGCGAGGCCCTGCTGGGCGACAGCCGCCACCGCCGCGTCGGCGGCTGGGGCTGGCAGATCGGCGACGAGGGCAGCGGCGCCTGGCTGGGCCGCCAAGCCATTCAGCACACCCAGCGCGCGCTCGACGGCCGCAGCCCGCGCGGCGCGCTGGCCGCCGCGGTGCTGGCGCGCACGCAAGCCCTCAGCGGCCAGACCGGTGAGCGCGAGGCCGTGCTGGCCTGGTGTGCAGCGGGCAGCCAGCGCGCCTACGCCGACCTGGCGCCGCTGGTTTTCGAGCACGCCGGCGCCGACCCCGCCGCCGAGGCCCTGCTGCAGGCGGCGGCGCGCGAGCTTGACGCGCTGGCCCAGGCGCTCGACGGCGGCGCCGGCCTGCCCCTGGTGCTCAGCGGCAGCGTGGCGCTGCGCCTGCAGCCGCGCCTGGCCGAGGCGGTGCGCGCGCGCGGCGTGGCACCGCAGGCCGACGCCCAGGACGGCGCGCTGCAACTGATCCGCAACCTTCTCCTGAGCCCCGAACGCTGATGGCCCATTTCGACTTCAAGCCCGACGCCGACGCGGCCTCGCCGCTCTATCTGCAGCTGGCGCAGGCCTTGGCACGCGCCATCGCCGAAGGGCGCTTCCAGGCCGACGAGGCCCTGCCCTCCGAGCGCCAGCTGGCCGAGGACCTGGGGCTGTCGCGCGTCACGGCGCGCAAGGCCATCGAGCGCCTCGCCGAGCAGGGCCTGATCCAGCGCAAGCGCGGCTCGGGCAACTACATCCGGCCGCGCCTCGAACAGCCGCTGACGCGCCTGAGCGGTTTCTCCGAGGAGCTCAACCAGCGCGGCTTCGTGCCGGGCTCGCGCTGGTTGTTCCGCGGCTTCGCCGCCGCCCAGCCCGACGAGCAGCTGCAGCTCGAGCTGCACGCCGGCGAGCGCGTGGCAAGGCTGGAGCGCCAGCGCCTGGCCGACGGCGTGGTGATGGCCTACGAGCTGAGCGCGCTGCCCGAGAGCGCGCTGCCCGACCCCGAGGCGGTCGGCGCCTCGCTCTACGGTCATCTGGCCAAGCTGGACCGCGCACCGGTGCGCGCGCTGCAGCACATCCGTGCGCTCAATGCCGACGCGCGCCTGGCCGCCCTGCTCGAGGTGCCGGCCGGCAGCGCGGTGCTCTTCATCACGCGCGTCGGCTACCTGGCCGACGGCCGCGCCGTCGAGCTGACCCATTCCTACTGCCGCAGCGATTACTACGACTTCGTGGTCGAGATGAAACGTGACTGAAGCCAAGACCCTGATGTTGCAGGAGGCGCTGAGCGCGCCCGACACCGTGCAAGACCTGCTCGAGCACGACGCAGCGCTCTACGCGCAGCTCGGCGAGGCGCTGCGCGCGCACCCCCCCAGCGGATTGCTGACCGTGGCGCGCGGCAGCTCCGACCACGCGGCGCATTACTTCGCCTACCTGGTGATGGCGCGCCTGGGGCGCCTCGTCACCTCGCTGCCGATGTCGCTGATCACGCTCTACGGCAGCCGCATCCAGGGCGAGGGCCTGGTCAGCCTGGCCTTCTCGCAGTCGGGCCAGAGCCCGGATCTGGTGGCGCCGACGCGCCAGCTGCGCGAGCACGGTGCGCGCACGCTGGCGCTGGTCAACGCGCCGGGCTCACCGCTCGCCGCTGCGGCCGAATTCACGCTGCCGCTGCACGCCGGCGAGGAGCGCAGCGTGGCGGCCACCAAGAGCTACATCGCGCAGCTGGTGGCCGGCGCGCGCCTGGTGGCGCATTGGCAGCAGGACGAGACCCTGCTGCAGGCGCTGGCCGGGTTGCCACAGGCGCTGCGCCGCGCCGCCGCGCTCGACTGGCTCTGCGCCGTGCCGGCGCTGCGAGGCGCCGAGCGCCTGTTCGTGATCGCCCGCGGCACCGGCCTGCCGGTGGCGCTGGAGGCGGCGCTGAAATTCAAGGAGACCTGCGGCATCCAGGCCGAGGCCTTCAGCGGCGCCGAGGTCCAGCACGGGCCGATGGCGCTGGTGGACGAGGGCTACCCGCTGCTGGTGTTCGCCCCGCGCGGTCCGGCGCAGGCCGGCCTGCTGCAGCTCGCCGAGGCCATGCGCGCACGCGGCGCCCAGGTTCTGCTGGCCGCCCCCGAGGGCAGCGTGGACCCGGCCACGCCGCTGTGGCTGCCGCTGGCCCCGACCGGCCACGAGGACCTCGACCCGATCGCCGCCGTGCAGAGCTTCTACCCGATGGTGGAGGCGCTGGCCCGCGCCCGCGGCCGCAACCCCGACCGGCCGCAGCACCTGGCCAAGGTCACCAAGACGCACTGAAGCTAGTGTGATGAGTTGGGAATTCGTGGCATTGCGACGGGTCGCAACGGGGATGAGCGCTAGGCGCGAAGCCGGGGAGATACCCGGCGGTATCTCCCCGGCTTTGCAACGACCCGATCA